>JBGSZR010000122.1:0-8085 GCA_041750275.1 Gemmataceae bacterium | reverse complement strand
AGACGGTTCAAGGGCTTCGGTTTGAGGGACAGTGAGCGCTTGGGTGGCAGGATCATCCGTGATCCCTCCGAGACAAGAACCAAGTATCTGCTTTACACACCAGGATGTTACGGAAAAGCAGTCAATGTTGAGAGGGCTGCCCCTGAGTACCCATTTCCGTGCAAACTCCTTGCTCGCAATTTCAGCCCGTCTGGATCGCGCTACCGCAGACGCCGGGCGACTTGCAAGTTGACCTCCAGTACGTTGACCTGTGGCTCGCTGCCGACGAGGCCCGCCAGTGGCTTGCCGTCCGGACCAGTGACGATGTCTCCGGATGCCCTTGATGGGAACAGGCCCTGGCCGACCACCAGCACGGAGAGCGGGTACAACACCGAACAGACGAAGCCAGTTGTGGCGAGAATCATCAGCGGGTGGATCAGCATCGCGAGCATCGCCAGTTTCATCTCGCGGGCCTCGACCTTTTTTGCCACGGTACTCCGGTGTGCGGCCGACCCCGACGGGTGTGAACGGCTGTGATCACGAACGTGATGAGCAGTCAAGACAGGGTGGACAGCAGGGCAACCGACGCTCCGTACTTCACTTCGCGACGCAACGGGCAAAGACATCGACCATGACGATCGCACTAAACTTGTGTCGCCGTCCCAAATCCCCTTGTGGTAGGATCGCCTGCAGGCACGACGGGTCTGCATTCCGTGCCATTTCCGTGCTCAGGTCCGTGTGCCCTTCACGAACGGCACACGCCGAGCCAATGCCACATCCCCTTTGTCTTGCACGGTTATTTACCGAACTCTCACGTGCTGAGTCGGCTTCACCTGCCGCTTCGGAGACTAACAACTAGCCGATGCAAAGGCGGTCACTTTCCGATGCAGAAGCGGCTGAAGATGCGGTCGAGAAGGTCGTTCGTGAAGATGGCTCCGGTCAGCTCGCCGAGTTGATCGAGGGCGGAGCGAAGGTCGAGGGCGGTTAACTCCACCGGCTGGTGATGTGTCACGTGCCGATGGGCACTGCGAAGGAACTCGATGCACGCGATCACATGATGACGGCAACGGCTTTGACTCGGTGCCAGCGCGGGGCGTGCCAGGATTTGCACCCGTTGCGCTAACACGCTTCGCAACTCATCTATGCCGTTGAGCGTGACGATGGATGTGCGAATGGCGTCACCATCGCCTCGGGCTTCGGGCTGGTCACACTTGGTGTGAACGCGGATCAGCTCGGCACCCGGCCCGATGAGGCGAGAGGCATCCGCGTCATCGAAACCGTTTCGGGCTTCGACACACCAGAGAATCACATCGGCATGGTGGGTTTGTGCGCCACCGAGTTGCTGAGCCTGTTCGGCGATGGTATCGCTGGCGTCCTGCCAGCCGGCCGTGTCGATCAGTTCGACGTTGACTCCATCCAGGGTGAGGGACTTTGTCAGATAATCGCGGGTGGTTCCGGCCTCGGCACTGACCATTGCCGATGTGCTACCACTGAGTGCGTTGAAGAGGCTGCTCTTTCCGGCATTGGGCAATCCGGCGAAGGCCACGCGGACGGGTCGGCCCGAGATGGTGCGTGAGTCAAGTTGTTGTTGCAGGTTATCCAGGTGTGCGATGGCGGATTCGAGCCGTGCAAGAGTGTCGGCTTGGCCCACGAATTCGATATCCTCGTCTGCAAAATCCAGGGCGGCCTCGAGGTCTGCGAGCAGGTTCAGAAGATCCTCGCGAAGCGTGTGCAACGGCACGGACACGCCTCCGGCCAGTTGTGCGAGGGCGTGCCGGAGGTCGTCGTCCGTGCGGGCTTCGATCACGGCATGAACTGCTTCTGCCTGGGTGAGGTCCTTCTTGCCCGCAAGAAAGGCACGCAGTGTGAACTCGCCGGCCTGGGCTGGTCGGGCACCGGCGGCGAGCAGGTCGGCGACGAGCCGTTCCACGAGCGGCGGCGACCCGATGGTATGAAACTCGGCGAGATCCTGGCCCGTGTACGAATGGGGACCGGGGAAGAAGTAGAGATCCGCGGGCAGCGGCGAATGCACTCCGGTGAGACGAATCGAACCCGGAATGAGATGGCGTGGCGGGCGTTGTTCCGCGTCGCTGCGAAACAGTGTGTCAATCAGACTTCGCGTGTTCGGCCCGCTGATGCGAATGATGGCCCGCACACCGGGCCCAGCCGCAGAGGAAACGGCCGTGATGGTGTCTTCGGGGTGAGGGGTGGCGGCCGTACCTGTCAGAATCATTGTCGCAACTCAGTGCCGATCATGGCGAGGATCAGGTACGTCATTGGAAGCCCGAGCAGCAAGACACCCGAACCAACCATCAAGTTGAATCGGCCGCGGGCTGTGAGAGTTCCCTCGGAAAAGGCTGCGTTCAAGAACAGATATAGGGCATAAAACCATATTGGAGGTATCACCAAACCCAGCCAGGCGGTAACAAAAAGCCTACGCGCGTAATCCTCACGTGAGCCAGGTGTAGGCCCATGTTCGCTTTCGTCCAATGTGTTCGCGGAAGTTACTGCTGTCCGTGCTTTTTCTTCCAGCGAGGACGCTTCTTCGACCGGCTCGGCTGAGTCTGCTTGATCCGCAAGATTGTCGGCAGTTTCCGAGTCTTCCATACCGCCTTTACCCAGCGATTCGTCAAGTACGCTAACAGCTAGATCCGCGTCCTCCTCGCGGACTTGCAACTTCACCCAACCGATGGCGTTGCCGAGTAGCCAGTCCATGCCGAGCAAGTTATCGTCGCTGAGGACCGATTGAATTCCCGCTGTCGTGAGTGCGTTTCGTGCCATTTCCGCTTTAGGTGACATGTCGAACGTAGCGATCGTTACCAGTCGCGTGGCCATTCTGCACCCGGGTGTTCTTCGGGGGATTGATTGTCGATACACCGATCTTATGCCGTTTCCGCGATCTGTTGGAAGGAACTGATTTATGATTCCGCCCGATGCTTACGCCGAACTCGTTCGCCGCTCCAGGGAGCTTGCCATCCTCAACTCCTGTGCCGGGGTGCTGGCGTGGGATCAGCAGACGTACATGCCAAAGAAGGGAGCAGAGCTTCGTGGTGAACAGATGTCGTTGCTCGCCTCGCTCTCGCACCAGAAGTTCACCGATCCGAAGATCGGCGAGTTGCTCGCGGCCATCGAGGGTTCGGAGCTGGTTCGTGACCCTGCCAGCGATGCCGGTGCCAATGTGCGTGAACTGCGGCGAAGCTTCGATCGGGCCACGAAGCTGCCTGCGGCGCTCGTCGCGGAACTCGCGCGTGTGACCACCCAGGCCCAGCAGGCATGGGAGCAGGCCAAGAAGGCCAACGACTTCGCCTCGTTCCAACCCTTCCTGGAAAAGGTGGTTCAACTGAAGCGGGAAGAGGCGGATGCCGTCGGATATCAGGATCACCGCTACAACGCCCTGATCGAGGAGTATGAACCCGGCACCACGGCGGCGGAGTTGAAGGAACTCTTCGCCGGGCTCACCCGCGAACTCGCCCCGCTCGTGGCGGCCATTGCGGACTCGCCGAAGAAACCGGAACGGGCGTTGCTTGAACGCGAGTTCCCCGTTGACCGCCAAAGGTTGTTCGCCGAGTCCGCCGCGGTTGCCTTCGGTTTCGACTTTGGCGCGGGCCGGATGGACACGACCTCGCACCCGTTCTGTTCGGGTATGGGGCCCGGCGATTGCCGCATCACCACGCGTTACAACCCACGCTTCTTCAGCGAGGCATTCTTCGGCGTGCTGCACGAGACGGGGCATGCCCTGTATGAGCAGCACCTGCCGGCCGAGCATCACGGCACGCCACTCGGCGTTGCCTGCTCGCTCGGCATTCACGAATCGCAGTCGCGACTCTGGGAGAACCAGGTGGGCCGCGGCCTCCCGTTCTGGCAGCACTTTTTCCCCCGCTTGCAGCAGGCGTTCCCCTCAGCACTTGCGGATGTCTCGCTGGAACGCTTCTTCTTCGCTGCCAACGACGTCCGGCCCTCGCTCATCCGCGTCGAGTCGGATGAGGCCACATACAACTTGCACATCGCCCTGCGATTCGAACTGGAACTGGCACTACTGTCCGGAGACCTGACGGTTGTCGACCTTCCGGGCGCATGGAACGAGCGATTCGAAGCCTTGCTCGGATTAAAAGTTTCTAACGATGCACAGGGTTGCCTGCAGGATATCCACTGGAGCTTTGGCGGCATCGGCTACTTCCCGACCTACACACTGGGTAATCTGTACGCGGCCCAGTTCATGGTTGCGGCCCGGCAAGAATTGGGGACGGAATCGCTCGAGGATGACTTCCGCCGCGGTGAGTTCACTCGACTCAAGGAGTGGCTCGTGAAGAACATCCATCGCCATGGCCAGCGATATCGTGCGGGAGAACTTTGCGAGCGTGCCACCGGAAAGCCACTGAGCCCGCAGCCCTTTCTGGACTATCTGGGCGAGAAGTACGGCCCGCTCTATGGCGTGTGCTAGGCTTCAGGTTGCTTCCCCCGCGTTAAAACCGGTGTCGGTGTCATTCTCGGCACCCTTTGCCTGGCCCGACTCTCTTATCTCGCATGAGTACCGGTTGTGCGGCTGGCACGCAACGTGCAAACTGGACTGATCTGCCGCCTCGCCCGCGCGGATCACTCCTTCGTTGACCTGGCGATTCGGACGTTCCCCCATGGCCTCGCATTCCTCGACCGATTCTTCCGCGGATCGACCCAAATCTTCGCCTGACGTGCTGGTCACCGTGTCCATGAAGGCCGCGGACACGCATACACTGCGTTACGCGGCACAGCGTGAGGGCCACGATCCGTGTGATCCGATGCCGGCACCGCCCGAAGTGGGAATGGATGTCGGCGTCTACAAACTACTGGAAAAGCTCGGCGAAGGCGTGTCGTGCCATGTCTTCCGAGGCTGGGACGAACGCCGGTCCTGCCCGGTGGCGCTGAAGATCGTGAACTGGGCCAACGTCTTCGATCGCACTGCGGCGATGAAGCAGATGCGGAACGAGGCCGCCACACTGGCCCGGGTGAAGCATCCGCAGGTGGTGCGCTTCATCGATTTCGGCTTCGACCCGCGCTGGCCTTTTCTCGTCACCGAGTTCTTCGAAGGTCGGCCACTCGGCGAGTTGCTCCGCGATGGCGGTGCCCTCCCCGCCGCCTGGACCATGTACTTGCTCAGCCAGATGGTCGATGCACTTGGTGCCGTCTGGCGTGCGGGTGTGGTTCACCGTGATATCAAGCCGGACAACATTCTCGTGAGCCCCAACGGCAGCGGCAAGCTCATCGATTTCGGGCTCGCCAAGGCCGAGGCGTTGCAGGCCAACCAGGAAAAAACCGGGCCCGAACTGGCCGGCACCGCGGCCTACCTCGCGCCGGAACAGGCGAAGGATGCCAGCATCGTCGATCATCGGGCGGACATCTATTCGCTCGGCATCACACTCTACGAAGCACTCACCGGGCGGTTACCCTTCGAGGGGCGAAACCGTGTGCAGGTGATATTCCAGCACCTGAACAGCGAACCGGTGCCGCCGATTCAGCGTGCCACGGGCGTGCCGCCGCTGGCCTCCGATCTGTGCATGTGGATGCTCTCGAAGTCACCCGAGGATCGCCCACAGAACTACACCGAACTCCGGCAAGCCTTCGATACCGTCATGGGCATAGCCCGGAACTAACATCACAAGGCGAGCGGTGCCCGTGAGGGCGCTGTTCATTTTCCATTCGGGTGCAAGCAACAGTGCCCTGACGGGCACCGCTCGCCTATGATGTGAAGCACACGGTCTGACGCTGCCGCCACTTCAAAAGCGGAGTCCCGCGATGTCCGCACCCCGTCCTCTTGAGAATTACACATCGTATAAAGGCCTGCCGCCACTCGCGGGGTTGTGCACCGTTGAGGAAGCCGCAAAGCCCGGACTCTCTGTTGAAGAGTGCGTCCGTCGCCTGAAGCGCTTCCACTACGCCTTCAAACGGCTGCATCAGATCCTCACCGCCCGCATAACCGCCGAACCGATCTACGAACTCAAAACGGGCTTCGCTCATCACGCCTACCTGTGCGCCGAGCACGTCACGGCACTGCGCACCCGCATCGGCGAGATGCGCGAACCGCCGCTGGGATTGGAAGACGTGCCCCACCCGGCATTAGAAGTGTTCTTCGATGAGATAATGTGTGCATCGACCACAGAGGAGTTGTTAGCTGGAATCTACATTCAGTCAATTGGCTCGCTCATCATCGATATTGAGAACTATCAGAACGCCACCAATCCGCTCACGGATGCACCATCACGCCGCATTCTCCGGTTCGCTCTGCTGGAACTCCAGGAGATGCAGCCATTCGGCATGTCGTGTATCGCGGCACTCGGCTCGCCACCTGTCATGCGAGAATGGTTCACCACGGTCCTCGATCATCACCTGATCGCGGCCGGTGTGATCACGGGCCCGGCCATGGCCCCACCACGGAAAGACCAGGTGATTCCACGGCTCTTCTCCGAGACGCCTTACCACTATGACCCCATCCCCAAGCGCGATGCACGCTTCACCGACCCGTGGAACCAGGGCGTGAACGCGGAGTCGTTCCTCTACAACCCGGAGCTCCCGGCGCGGGCCAAGGTGCTGATGATGCTCTACAAGCGGCTCCGCGAGATCGATGTGCCCGAGATGATGGCGTCGATCATTGCGCAGACGCCCGGCAAGCCGTGGGGCTATTACCACGACATGTCGCGGCAACTCTGGGACGAAGCCCGCCACGCGATGATGGGCGAAGTCGGCTTCGTCGCGCTCGGTGTCGACTGGACGCAGGCCGCCATTACCTTCAACTGGTCGCATCGTCTGAACACCGAATGCACGCCGCTGGAACGGCATGGCGTGTTGTACTTCATCGAGCAAGGGCTGATGCCGCGCACCGGCAAACGCTACGAATTCGAAACGGGACAGGCCAGCGGCATCCCGCTCATCGCCACGATCCAGGACTTCGACTGGGCCGATGAAGTGCTCCACTCGCAGATTGGCCGGGAGTGGTATGTGCCCCAATTCGGCACTCTCGCAAAGGCTCTGGAGTTCGGCGATCAGGCCTGGTCGAAGGTACTGAGCAACTGGGCTACCGTGAAGGAGCAGGGCCTCACGCAGCACGCCAACTGGTGGCCCAACATCTATCAGCAAGCGTGCCGCGCTGCGAACCAAACGCCCGACCCCGCCGCGTTGGCCTTCGCCGAGACCTACGAAGGCAAGCGTGCCGACCTCCGCGAAGTCGGCGAAGGCATGAGTGGATGAGTTTAATGCAGGCGAGCGGTGCTCGTCCGAGCACTGTTCATCACTTTACAAGTCGCGGTTGCACCCGCAGTTCATTCCCGCTATAGCCTTGCGAAAATGCTCAAGTGTTGGGTTTGGCCAGCCGACCGGGGGGTAGGCGGATGAAGTCGTTTCGTCGCATCTTTGCGCTGAGTACGTTGGCCGGGCTGGTGTCGACTGTGGGCTGCACCACCGTTCCCGAATCCACGTCATCGCCCAAGGTGCGCGGCCAGGAACCGGTGCGCACGTCGTTCTCCACAACCTACGCACCGCCGCCCGTGTCGCTGGAAAACGGCCAGGGACCGCTCGGTCTGGCTCCGCCTCCGCTGATCGATACCGACACACCACTGCCCATCAATCTCGCCACTGCGATGAAACTCGCCGGGGCCCGCCCACTCGACGTGCAGATTGCGGGCCGCCAGGTGGAAGCTGCGGCTGCAGTCTATGACCGGGCCAAGTTGCTCTGGGTGCCGAACTTCGTGGTCGGGCTCGATTACTACGGGCACGCAGGCTTGCAGCAGAACTTCGCGGGCGTGAATGTGAAATCGAACCGCGACACGCTGATGCTCGGCGTCGGCCCGCGGCTCGTCTTCGAATTCTCCGATGCCATTTATGCACCGCTCGCCACACGTCAGGAATTGAAAGCCCGGCAATTGGGGCAGCAGGCCACGATCAATGATGTTTCACTCGCAGTCGCCGAGGCGTACTTCAATGTGCAGCAGGCCCGGGGTGAACTCGCCGGAGCACTGCTGGCCGTGACGCATGCCGAGGAACTGGCGCACCGGGCCGCGGGGCTGTCGAAGGGGCTCGCACCGCCGCAAGAGGAAGCCCGGGCCAAGGTGGAACTGGCCCGCCGCCGTCAGGCAGCCA
>JBGSZR010000121.1:0-2203 GCA_041750275.1 Gemmataceae bacterium | reverse complement strand
CGGACGGTTCGGAGTTCGGGTGCCCGACGGATGGCAGGTGGATTTCCCCGCGGTCATGGAACGGATGCGGCGACTGCGTGCCGACCTCAGTCCCCACGACTCGGCCTCCCGGTTCAAGGGTCTCGGGATCGACGTGTTCCTCGGTGCGGGAAAGTTCTCCGCGCCGGATGTGGTCGAGGTCGGCGGCAAGTCACTCCGGTACCGCCGGGCGGTGATCGCCACGGGAGCGCGGGCGTTTCGGCCGACGACGCCGGGGCTTGCGGAAGCCGGGTTCCTGACGAACGAATCCGTCTTCGCTCTGACCGAATTACCCCAACGACTCGCCGTCATCGGGGCTGGTCCCATCGGGTGCGAACTGGCGCAAGCGTTCGCCCGGTTCGGGTCGCAGGTCACGATCATCGGCAACCACCCGCAGGTCTTGCCGAAGGAAGACCGCGATGCCGCCAACCGGGTTGAGAAGTCGCTCCGCCACGACGGAATCACCCTCACTCTTGGGTGCGAAGTCACGCGAGTCGAGAGGCGGGGCGCGGACAAGGTGCTGCACCTCCTGTGTGGCGGCGTGCCCCAGGAAGTCGCGGTCGATGAGATACTCGTCGGGGCCGGCCGGGTGCCCAACGTGGACGGATTGAACCTGGAAGGGATCGGCGTGGCGTTCGACCCGCGTACCGGCGTGACCGTGGACGACCGGTTGCGGACGACGAATTCCCACGTCTACGCCGCCGGAGACGTCTGCTCGAAGTACAAATTCACGCACGCGGCCGACGCGATGGCGCGCGTCGTCATTCAGAACGCACTTTTCAAGGGATGGTCAAAGGCCAGCGCCCTCACGGTCCCGTGGTGTACCTACACCGACCCGGAAATCGCCCACGTCGGGTTGTACGAGCACGAGGCAAAAGAGCGGGGAATCGCCTACCGCGTGTTCACCCAGGAGTTGAGCCGCGTTGATCGCGCGATTCTGGACGGAGAAGACGAGGGCTTCGTGAAAGTACTCGTCCACCTTAAGAACGACACCATCCTCGGTGCGACCATCGTCGCAGCGCACGCCGGCGATCTGATTTCCGAAGTTACGCTGGCGATGGTCGGGAAGCTCGGGCTGGGCATGATCGCCAAGACCATCCACCCGTACCCGACGCAGGGCGAAGCTATCAAAAAGGTCGGAGACGCCTTCAACCGCACCCGGCTGACGCCCACCGTGAAGTGGCTGTTCGACAAGTGGCTGGCCTGGAGCCGGCGGTGACAGGCTAGGCGATTCCGTCCGAGTGTGAGCCATCTCACGGAATTCAGTTCCCAAACCGCGACACTAGATAAAATTGCGATAGGGGTGTTGATTTCTGATGCCCGTCGGGGCGTGCAGACGAGAGTCTCGGTTCCAGCCTCCTCGGTCTGAGTTCCCGACCCCCACGACGCTGGTTGGCGGTCGGGTGGTATCGCGAGCGGCTGGTGAATATTCCGTGTGTGCGTTGCGTCCAATGTGTTGAAAAGGTTCGGGTCCGTCACCCGTAGCCCTTCCTTTCGAGAGCCGATCGTCGTTTGCCCCGCGGTGGCGTTGTCGCCCCCGGTCCGGGCGCGAGGCGCGACAGCCGGTCTCTCTTCCTCTATCTACAAGGTGTCACCTCCAATGCCCGGACCCACCCGTCATTCAGGGTTTACCCTGATCGAGTTGCTCGTCGTTATTGCCATCATCGGCATCCTGATCGGCCTCCTCCTGCCCGCGGTGCAAAAAGTCCGCGCCGCCGCCGCCCGACTCCAGTGCCAGAACAACCTGAAACAGATCGGCCTGGCCGTCCACAACGCCCACGACACCAACCAGAAGCTGCCCCCCGCCGCCGGCTACTACTACGACGTGGGCGGCACCCCGCCGGTCAGCAACATCGGCCGCGGCACCGTGTTCGTCCACATCCTGCCGTACACCGAGCAGACCGCCCTGCACGAAATTGCCCGCAACATGAACCTGAACGACTACGGGTACGTGTACGCCGCCCAGCGGCCGCGGCTGCCCATTTACCAGTGCCCGTCCGACCCCACCCTGCCGTCGAACGGCATCATCACCCTGGACGCCTGCGTGGGCGGTGGCACGTGGGGGCCGGCCAGCTACAGCTTCAGCTTCCAGGTGTTCGGCAACCCGGCGGTGAACAGCCTGACCGCCCGCTCGGCCGGGTGGGACGTGCGGAACAACTTCGCCTACGTGACCGACGGCCTGTCG
>JBGSZR010000120.1:0-2875 GCA_041750275.1 Gemmataceae bacterium | reverse complement strand
GCCACGCCGCGGACGGCACGCCGAGCAAGCAGCCGCGGCCCGCCTACCTGCCTCTCGGTTTCGTGGGCCACGAGCACGCCGACGGCCACTTGTTGGGCGTCGCTGTCGCCGTGCCGCGCGAGTTCGAGCATTCGGAACATTTGTTCACGTTGCTCGGAAAGCACGACGGCAAGAACGCGCACGAGATCGAGGCAGGCGTGCCGTTCCTCGCCATGAAGGTGACGAATCCCCATCTCGAAAATCGAACCATCGGCGAGTTGGAACTCGAATTCGAGGAGCGACCCGAAGGTCGTCGGCAGATCACGCTGAAGTCGTTCACCTGGATCGAACCTTCGCATCGCTGGGCCACGGTCACGCCCGTGATGCTGCCGCAGTTCCCGCGTCGCGGCTTGAGTTCCGAAGACGTGATCGCGCAAGCCTGTCTCGATGCCGGTTATCCCGAACCGCTGTCGGTTCAAGTCAGTTTCTCACCTATGCTCACCGGCGTGCCGCACTCGCGTTCGTTTCATGTGAAGTCGCGACACGGCCGTCCGCCGCGGCTGCTCACACACGCCACGATCGAGTTTCCTGTTCCCATCCGCGGCCCGGTGCTGATCGGTGCCGGGCGCTACTCCGGCTACGGCGTTTGCCGTCCCGTGGAGGACCGCACATGAACGCGCCAAAGCCCGAGCAGTTCGCTGCATTCTACGAAGCGGTGCACGGTTATGCTCCCTTCCCCTGGCAGAAGCGCCTGGCACAGCGAGTGTGCGAAGGAAGCTGGCCGCGCTGCATTGCCCTGCCCACCGCCGCGGGCAAGACCGCGTGCATCGACATCGCCGTGTTCGCGCTGGCAGGCCGCGTTCCGATTGCGCCGCGCCGCATCTTCTTCATCGTTGATCGTCGCATCGTCGTGGACCAGGCGTTCGACCACGCCATCGCTTTGGCGAAAGTGTTGAAGGGTGCAAAGGATGGTATCTTGAAGGACGTGGCGGATTCGCTGCGGAAGCTGGCCGATGATTCCTCCGAAGACGCCCGCCCGCTCGATGTCTACGCCCTTCGCGGCGGAATGTATCGCGAAACGGCGTGGGCGCGATCGCCGTTGCAACCCACGGTCATCGCCAGCACGGTCGATCAAGTTGGCTCGCGGCTCCTCTTCCGTGGGTACGGCGTCTCCGACTCCATGAAGCCGGTTCATGCCGGCCTCGTCGGCAACGATTCGCTCATCCTGCTGGACGAGGCCCACTGCGCGAAGCCATTCGACCAGACGATGCAGGCCGTGAAGAGCTACCGGACGTGGAGTGAAGAATCGAATTCTTCGGGGACGCCGTTCCATTTCGTCTCCATGACGGCCACACCCACGAGCGATGACGATGTGATGCGGGACGATGACGCGGACCGGAGCAACCCCGTTCTCGGCAAGCGAATCGAAGCGAGCAAACCGGCCAAGCTCGTAGTCGCGGAGAAAGTGAAGGGGAAGAACTGGTCGCCCGAATTGGTTAAGGTTCTCGAAGCACGGGCCCGCGAACTCGCCCAGCAAGCATCGTGCGTTGGCATCATCGTCAACCGTGTCTGCACGGCCCGCGAATTGAAAGCGAAGTTCCGTAACGATGCCGTGCTGCTCACCGGCCGGATGCGTCCGCTCGATCGCGACCGCATCTTCGAGAAGAAGTTGAAGCCGCTGCTATCTAACGCCAAAGGCCCTCTACCGAAGATCGTGATCGGAACGCAGTGCCTCGAAGTCGGTGCCGACTTCGACTTCCACGCGCTTGTCTCGGAATGCGCCAGTCTCGACGCTTTGCGTCAGCGATTCGGCCGCCTCAACCGCGTGGCCAACCGCCCAGACGCGAAAGCCGTTATCGTCGTTCGCGGCGATCAGTCCGAGAACACCGAAGATTATCCCGTATACGGCGTGAGCCTGGCGAACACCTGGAAGTGGCTCAAGGGGAAAGCGACGAATGACATATTCGACTTTGGCATCGCCGCCGTTCGCACGTCGATCGAAGGTGAGGATCTTGCCCCGCTGAATGCCACTGCGGTTGATGCCCCCGTGCTGTTCCCAGCTCACCTCGATTGTTGGGTGCAGACGTACCCGAAGCCCGTTCCCGATCCGGACCCAGCGTTCTTTCTCCACGGCCCGAGCAAGCCCGGCCAACCCGACGTGCAGGTCGTCTTCCGCAATGATCTCGGCACCGATGAAACACTGTGGCCCGACATCGTTGCCCTGTGCCCGCCGTCATCGTCGGAAACCGTCGCGGTGCCAATCGGCACTTTCAAGAAATGGCTGTCTGGCAAGCGGATCGAGGATCAATCCAGCGATGTGGAAGGCGAGGCCGTCGATACCGATGAGAAGGAAAAGTTGGAAGCCGCTGGTCGTTCCGCGCTCTGCTGGCGTGGCGTCGAGAAAAGTGCGGTGATTTCCGACCCGAAGGACATCGTGCCGAACCGGACCTACGTAATCCGCTGCCAGGAAGCAGACGCCTCTGCACTGGGCGACTTTGATTCGAGCGAGCCTGGTGATCCCCCCGCCGACTACGCTGAGGAAGCCTTCCAGAAGTCGCGTGACAAGGCGTTCCTTCGCCTGACCGATCTCGACCTCGGTGCCGATGACGAGGAATTCGAAGCGAAGTTGGATCAGGCCATCGAGGCATGTCAGCCCGACGCTTCACCAGATTGGCTGAGACGAGCCGTCTCATGCTTGAAGAGAGAGAAGAACCGCATCGCCGAGCCACATCCGCTCGGCGGCTGGGTCGTCACAGGCAGCCCTCTCAACATTGACTGCTTTTCCGTAACATCCTGGTGTGTAAAGCAGATACTTGGTTCTTGTCTCGGAGGGATCACGGATGATCCTGCCACCCAAGCGCTCACTGTCCCTCAAACCGAAGCCCTTGAACCGTCT
>JBGSZR010000119.1:0-8041 GCA_041750275.1 Gemmataceae bacterium | reverse complement strand
AGACGGTTCAAGGGCTTCGGTTTGAGGGACAGTGAGCGCTTGGGTGGCAGGATCATCCGTGATCCCTCCGAGACAAGAACCAAGTATCTGCTTTACACACCAGGATGTTACGGAAAAGCAGTCAATGTTGAGAGGGCTGGGGCTAAAAGCCCAGCACGACGCGATGCCGCAGGCCGGCGACAAGCTTTGCCCCATTTCGATGACCAAGGCCAACCCGAAGTTCTCCTGGGTGATCGACGGCAAGACCTACGAGTTCTGCTGCCCGCCATGCGTGGACGAGTTCGTCACCCTCGCCAAGGAGAAGCCGGACGAGATCAAACCGCCCGAGTTTTACCGCCAGAAATAGCCCCAAATACCGTCCGCCAGGTCGCGGACGGTGCTGAAAAAACGGTGTTCGTCTTGGGATCGAACGAACGCCGTCCTATTCACGATCCCGTCCGGAGACGAATCATGTCCGCGAAGTTCTGCACGGCTCTCATCGCAATCGTCGGTGTCTGCACGTTGTCCGTCCGTGGCCAGGAAGGGCCGAAGAATGTCGAACCACCGAAGGCCGGCTGCAAGTGTGGCCACGCCGAGCCCGTAAAAGCCGAGCAACCGGCCAAACTTGACCCCAAGGCAACCCAGATCACCGTTGACGGCATGACATGCGCCGGATGCGCGAAGACGGTCACGAAGGCTTTGACGGGGGTCGAGGGTGTAGAGTCGGTTGTCATCGATCTTAAGGCGAAGACCGCCACAGTGACGCCGAAGGCCGACAAAAAGCCCTCACCCAAGGATCTTTGGGAGGCCATCGAAAAGGCCGAGTACAAACCCACAAAGCTCGAAAGCCCGGAGGGCACATTCGAGAAAAAACCGACCAAGTAACCCGCACTTCCGTTCCACCCGGTACGAACCGGGCGGGGCTTATCCCAGGAGTCAATCAACCATGTTCTTTACGTCCTTTCGAGCCATCGCGCTCGCCGTGTCAATCGGCGTTCTTGTTGGGTGCAGTCGAAACGCAGACAAGCCTCAGTCCGATACTTCGCAGGCGTCGGCGAAACCCGATGCAGTAGCCACCGAGCGTGCCAAACTGTCGCCCGACGACCGTGCCCTGGTCGAGGCCCAGGAGTGGTGCGCAATCTCGACCGATGAGCGTCTCGGATCGATGGGGCCGCCGTTGAAACTCGACATCAAAGGCAAGACGGTCTTCATCTGCTGCAAAGGCTGCAAGAAAAAAGCGGAAGACAATCCGGATCGCACGCTGGCGAAAGTCGAAGAGTTGAAAGCCAAGGCCAAAGCGGAGCGGGAAGCGAAGAAATAACCTCCCAATCGAGGAAGTGTCATGCGTGTCTTCGTGTGGGCCGTTCTCACGGCGGTCTCGGTTCCGATCAGCACTACAGCCGCTGAACCGACGCCTGGCGAGGTGTTCGAGAAGCGGATCGTCCCGATTTTCAAATCCCCGAATCCGTCGAGTTGCACCCAGTGCCACCTCGCGGGGGTGGACTTGAAAGACTACATCCTTCCGGACGCCGAGAAGACCTTCCGCAGCCTCCGTGACCAAGGGTTGATCGACCTCGAAGCCCCTGAGAAGTCGAAGATCGTCAAACTCATCGATATGGGCGGGGACAAGGGGCCGAACGCTGTGTCGGCTAAACTCCGCAAGGCTGAGCGGGAGGGGTTCATCGCTTGGATCGCGGCGTGTGCCGCCGACCCGAAGCTGAAGTCCTCGCCGAAGCTGGAAGAAAAGGAGCGGGCGGAGCCGGCCCTTCCGGTCGAGGTGATCCGGCACGCCCGCAAGGATCGCGTGCAGGCGTCGTTCGAGACGAACGTCTGGACGTGGCGGTTCCGGTGCATGAATTGCCACACCGAGGGCACGCCTCAGAACGACAAGTACCGCAAGGAGTACGGCGACCGCGTCGCGTGGGTGAAAAAGGACGGCCCCTCCGCCACCCTCGACTACCTGATCGCGTCGAAGCTGATCGACCCCGACAAGCCGGAGCAGAGCCTGCTGCTCCGCAAGCCGCTTGGCGAAAAGCACGAAGGCGGGCTGAAGTTCGTCGTCGGCGACGACGCTTACAAGGGGTTCCGCACTTGGATCGAGGACGTGGCTGCCATCCGAGGGAACAAGTACGCCACCGCGAAGGATCTACCACCCACGGATGCAGGGCCTGCGCGATTCGGCACCGACATTTGGCTGAAGGTGACCAACTGCCCGCCAGCGTGGGGTGACAAGTTCCTCCAGGCCCGCGTGTTCGCTTGGGACGAGAAAGCCAAGGGATGGGAGTCTGTCCCTGTCGCACTGTCCGACCGGATAGTGTCCGGCAAAGGGAAGTTATGGCAGCACAACCTGACGCTCCTTGCCGCGAAAGACTCTGACCGCGCGAAGGCGTGGCGGGCCGGTAGGCCGGCGCTGCCCGAGGGCAAGTACCTCGTAAAGGTCTACCTTGATGCCGGGGGCAAGCTGGCCAAGGACTGGAGGGCCGTGCTGGGCGACGACGACTTCGTCGGCCAGGTCGAGTTCGTGGCCAAATGGCGGGACGGGTACGGCGCGATGACCGCCGTGGACGCGGCCAAGGTTCGGAAATGACACTCAGGAGAATCACCATGCGGATCACTGTTGCGGCCCTGTTGGCAGCCCTCGTTGTCGGCTGCGGCCAGAAGCACGATGACCACAAACCCGACGCCAAGGGCGAAAAATCGCACGACGGGGGGGACGGTCACAAACACGGCGGCGACGAACACGCCGGCCACAAAGCGGCCCTGACGGCCCTCGACCTCCAAACCCGCGACGGGCTGAAAGACGGAACCGCAGCCAAACTCCGATTCACCGTCCCCGACGCCAGCGGGAAGCCGGTCAAGGCGTTCGCCGTCGCCCATGACGCCAAAGTTCACTTCATCCTAATCCGGCAGGGGCTGGACACGTTCGCGCACCTGCACCCCGATGTCGATCCGGCCACGGGCGTGCTGTCCGCCGAGTACACGTTCCCGAAGGGCGGCGTGTACCACCTCTACGCCGACTACCAGGAGCCGGGCGGGATGCCGATGACTGCGACCACCCGCGTCGAAGTGGGCGGCGACGCGTCCCCCGCCGCCGTGTTAACGGCCGACGTGCCCGGCTTGCTCGCCGGCGAATTGATCGCTGCCAAAGTCTCCGTCGAGGGGGCAAAGGCGGGGACGGAGGCGAAGGTGCGGTTCGAGGTACTCGATGGTGACAAGCACGCGACCGACCTGGAGCCGTACATGGGGGCAATGGGACACCTGGTTGTCGTGAGTGCCGACGGCAAGCAGTACGTCCACGCCCACCCGGACGAGAAGTCGGAGGCCAAGAACGTCGTGACCTTCGGTGCCGCGTTCCCCTCGCCGGGCATCTACAAGGGCTGGGGCCAGTTCAAGCGGGGCGGGCAGGTGCGCGTCGTGCCGTTCGTGGTTCGCATCGACTGAGTCGGGGCAATCCGATCCTGATCGGTCAGGTCACATGCGGATGGCGTTGTGCATAGTGAGCAGTGAACTTCCCGCAATGAAGTTGCTCAGAGCCGAAGTCGAATGGTTTAGTGCCACTCGGATGCCCGCGTCGCAGGTGTCGTAACCACTGTTGCGCAAGCAGTTTGAGTGAAAAGTAAATATAGCTGCCGGCTCTGTATTTGCACTGAAAATCTTGCGGGACAGATGCACATTGCAAATGTCCGCACCTGCTATCTAGGAGACTTGTGATGCGTAATCTGATTTTGGGCGTGGCGATGGCCGCCTTCGCCTCGACCGCCACCGTCCGGGCGGACGACCACGAGCACGCCAAACACTTCGCCGACTGCGCCAAAGCGTGCGCCGCCTGCCAGTTGGAGTGCGACATGTGCTTCAAGCACTGCACCACCTTGCTGGCCGAGGGCAAGAAGGAACACGCCAAGACGGTTCAGACGTGCGCCGACTGCGCCGAGTGCTGCAAGCTGGCAGCCACGTTGTGTGCCCGCTCCAGCCCGTATTGCCCGGCGGCATGCGAGTGCTGCGCCAAGTGCTGCGATGACTGCGCCGCAGCCTGCGAGAAGTTCCCCGACGACAAGCACATGGCCGCCTGTGCGAAGTCCTGCCGTGACTGTGCGAAGTCCTGCCGTGAGATGGTGAAGATGACGGCCACGAAGTGATCAACTCGCTGCCCCGGTCGCTGACCCCAGCGGTCGGAGTGGCGGCTCGACCCGGAACGCCAGCCGTTCCTGGTCGTTGTCTCGTTTTCCAACTGGTTGCGACGGAGCATACCCCCGCTGCTAACGATCTGGAAATAGACCGCATTGAGACACTGACGGGCAACGCTGCCATCCAGGATGGTTGGCTCCGAATCCCTGAAGTCGGTGGGGCGTAAAACCGCGAGCGATCATGACGCTGCGGGGATCGGCCCCTGAGTTGGTAGCCCCCTACGGACGTTCCGCATCGGGGGGATTCCGTCCGTTGTCCGTTTACTGGGAGAACACAATGAATCGTCGTGAAGTACTGGCCGGGTTGGGAGCGGGAGCCGCGATCTTGACCGGTGTCGGTTCCGCTGTCGCCGACGACAAGGCGAAGGAAGCGAAGGAGTGCTGCACCGAGTGCGGTACGACTTGCGCGAAGTGTCTGGCCGAGTGCCTGAAGTGCTACTCGCACTGCGCCGAGATGGTGACCCAGGGCAAGAAGGAGTACGCCGAGTGCATGAAGGCGTGCCTCGACTGTTCCGAGTTCTGCAAACAGTGCCTGACGATCTGCGGGCGGGGCGGGCCGATGATGGCCATCTGCTGCGAAGCGTGCGCGAAAGCCTGCGAGATGTGCGCGAAGGCTTGCGAGAAGCACCCGGACGACAAGACCTGCGCCTCCTGCGCCAAGATGTGCCGTGAGTGCGTGAAGTGCTGCACGACCTGCTGCAAGAAGTGAACCGAGCGAAGGGGGCTGTACGGCTAACGGTCAGCCCCCGTTCGATCCGAACGTTACACGAGAATCGGTAATGCCAAACACACCGTTCCAACTCCGCACGCGATTAGGCCGCCCTGCCGTTCTCGCCACGGGCAGCCTTTTGACGTTGGCGGTTGGCGTACTCTTGGCTCACGAGGGCCATGCCCCGCTGCCCTCCAAGGGGGCGGAAGTGGATGTGGCCAAGGGCTTCATCCGTTTGAGCCCGGACGCCAGGGCCGCTCTGGATGTGCAGTCCACAGAAATCGGCACCGCCCCGAAGTCGGATACGATCCTCGCCTACGCGACTCTCGTCTCGCCGTGGAAGGGGCATGCGTTCGCGGTCAGCCGGCTGCCGGGTCGCATTGTGACCCTCAAGGCCAAGCCCGGCGACCGGGTCGAGGCGGGACAAGTGCTGGCCGAGGTGCAGAGCCAGGAGTCGGAGACGCTCCAGTTGGAAGTCCAGGCCACACGCACCGACGCGATGCTCGCCGAGCAGTTGTTGACGAGTTTGAAGGAATCGGCCGGAGCGATACCCGAGCGGGACATACTCAACGCAGAGGTTCAACTACAGCAGACCCGCAACGCACTCGAATTGGCAAAAGTGAAGTGGATCGCTCTAGGCTTGCCATCCGAAGGGTTGAGATCGCTGCTGAGCGGGTCGCCGACGCCGACACCCGCGCTGCCAATCCTCTCGCCGGTCGGCGGCACGGTCATCCACGCCGACCTTTCGGTCGGTAAGGTGGTCGAACCTGGTGAACACTTATTCGAGGTGATCGACCTGTCCATCGTCTGGGCCAAGGTCGGGGTGCTGGAGAAGGACATCACCCGCGTCGTCGTCGGCCAGCCAGTCGAGGTTCGACTCACCGCGTACCCCGGTGAGACTTTCCGCAGCACCGTCGCGGTCGTCGGCCAGTACCTCGACCCGGCCACCCACCTGAACGACGTATGGGTCGAATTTCGCAACCCGTCCGGGGCCGAGCCGCGCCTTTTGCCCGGCATGTCCGGCGAGGCCCGGATCGAATTGCCCGCTGCAACCGGAACGAAGACCGTCCCGTTCACCGCCCTGGTCAACGACGGCGTGGATCGGTTTGTGCTGGTGGAGGAGGCGAGCGCGGCGGGCGTGTCAGAATACCGGAAGAAGAGCGTGGTCGTCGTCCGCGAGACGCCGGACACCGTCGAGATTCGATCCCCGGATTTGTTTCCCGGCGACCGGGTGGTGACCCGCGGGGGGCACGAACTCGGAACGTTCTTCGCACCCGGCGTCCTGCGGCTCTCGCCCGAATCGGCCCGCACCATCGGCTTGACCGTCGAGCCAGCCACGCCCCGAATCATCGAGACGGTGGTCGAGGTGCCGGGGGCAGTCTACTTGCCGCCCGACCGACGGAGCGTGGCCGCCGCTCGTTTGCCCGGCGCGATCTCGGCGATTCATGTGGATCGCGGGCAACGGGTGAAGGCGGGTGACGTGCTGGCCGAAGTGTTCAGCCTCGATCTGCTGAACCTCCAACTCGACCTGCTCCGGGAACACCTGTCCGCCGATCTTGCCGCTCAGCAACTGGCCCGGCTGAAGGCGGCGAAGGAAGCCGTCCCCAAGCGTCGCCTGGTCGAGGCCGAAGCAGCGTCCACTTCGGCGACGAACAAGCGGGACAGCGTCCGGCGGCGGCTCGAACTGGTTGGGCTGGCCGCCGATCAATTAGACGCACTCCTGGCCAAGCGGGTGGTCGTCCCGGCGCTACCGGTGCGGGCCGCCGTCGCCGGCACCGTCGTTTCGTTCGACCGGGTCATCGGACAGTCGGTGCGAGCGGACGAGCCGCTTTTCGAGATTCACGATCTCGTCAGGCCGTGGGTCGAGGCGTTCGTGTCCGAGCGAGAACTGGCCCGCGTCCGGCTCGGGCAAACCGCCCGCGTCCGGCTTGTCAGCAACCCAGGCGTAGTCCTTACCGGCAAAGTGGCCCGCAGTGGGCGGACGTTCGGCGACTCGCACCGAACGCTCTCCGCTTGGGTCGAACTCGACGGCGACCCGCCGACCCCTTTGCGGCAAAACCAGATGGCCCGGCTGTCGCTGGTCGTCGAATTGCATCCGCCGTCGCTGGCCGTGCCCCTCGGGGCGATCGTGCGCGATGGCACACGGTCGTTCGTCTTCGTCCGCAGCGGGGACACGTTCGACCGGCGCGAAGTGACGCTCGGCCGATCCGACGACCGCTTCGTGGAGGTGAGGTTCGGTCTGGCGGGGGAGGAGCCGGTCGCCGTGACCGCCGCCGACGAGTTGAACACGGCCTGGGCGTCGGTTCGGTAAAGGGAACACATGCTCGACCGCGTCATTGCCTTCTCGCTGAAGAACCGCTGGCTGGTACTGCTGGCCGCCCTGGGGCTGGTCGTGGCCGGCATCTATCGGCTCGCGCACACCCCCGTGGACGTGTTCCCCGACCTCAACCGTCCGACCGTTACCGTGTTGACCGAGGCTCCCGGCCTCGCGCCGGAAGAGGTCGAGGTTCTTGTCACGCGGCCATTAGAGTACCAACTGAACGGGGCGACCGGAGTGCGGCGGGTACGGTCGGCGTCCGGTATCGGGTTGTCGGTCGTGTGGGTCGAGTTCGATTGGGGCACGGACATCTACCAAGACCGGCAGATCGTCTCCGAAAAACTGCAACTGGCCCGCGAACGGTTGCCGGCGGACGCCAAGGTCACGATGGCCCCGATCTCGTCCATCATGGGCGAGGTAATGATCGTCGGCCTCCGATCCACCGAGCCGGGGGGCACTCCGCAACAGCAACTCGACAACGCGATGCAGTTGCGAACCCTCGGCGAGTTCACCGTCCGCAACCGGCTGCTCGCGGTCGAAGGGGTATCGCAAGTTACCGTGATGGGCGGCGTGTTGCGGCAATATCAAGTGGTCACATCGCCGGGTCGCTTGGCCGCACAAGACATCACCCTGGAGCAACTGACGAAGGCCGCCGAGAACGCCAACGTCATCGCCGGCGGCGGCGTGATGGAGCGGAAACAGGAAGAACACCTGATCCGCATCAGCGGGCAGAGTCTCGCGCTTGACGAAATCGCCGAGACGCCAGTGGTGTGGCGGGACAAGCGGGCGGTGCGGATCAAAGACGTGGCCGACGTGCGGTTCGCCGGCCCGGTGCGGCGGGGCGACGGCGGC
>JBGSZR010000118.1:0-19079 GCA_041750275.1 Gemmataceae bacterium | reverse complement strand
TCACTGCAATCGGAAATTGCCGCCTGGTCCACCCGCGTCAACGAGAAGCAACGAGCCGTCGATTGGCAATTCACGGTCGGTAAAGCGAGGGTGAAATTGAAGCGGCTCTACCCGAAAATTTAGTCTAGACCGAGCACTAGGACTTACCAAAGACGAGTACCGGGCGAAGTTGAACGATGCGAAGCGACTGCTCTATGACGTACGTGCCCGGCGTGTGTGGCCCGGGCGCGATGAGAAGATTCTGACCTCGTGGAACGGCCTGATGATCGCCGCGTTCGCGAAGGCCGGGGCCGCGTTTGGAGAAGTGAAGTACGTCGAGGCTGCAGCACGTGCCGCAAATTACTTGCTCACACAGATGCGTGATGCAGATGGCCGGCTCTTCCGCACCGCCGGAGTGGGGCTGCCGCCCAAGCTAATGGGTTACCTCGAAGACTATGCATTTCTCGCCGATGCACTGGTCACGCTGTATGAATCGACATTTGATGTAAAGCATTTGTCTAGCGCCATGGAACTTGCAGATGTGATGTTCAAGCACTTCGCCGATCCGGATGGCCCCGGCTTCTTCTTCGTCGCGGACGATCACGAGAAACTCATCGCCCGCACCAAGGACCTGCACGACGGCAGCACCCCCAGCGGCAACGCCATGGCCGTGATCTCACTCTTGAGATTGGCGAAGTTTCTTGACCGCCCGGAGTTCGCAAGCCGGGCCGAAGAGACACTCCGTGGCTACCGCGAGATGATGACCGACCACCCCGCCGCCTCCGGCCAAATGCTGGTCGCCCTCGACTTCCACCTGGGCCCTGTGCAGGAAGTCGTGGTGTTCGGAAAGCGTGATGACTCGGATACACGCGCGGTGCTGCAGGCACTACAAGGCTCATTCCACCCCAACCGCGTGCTGCTGTTTCACAATGTTGAGGATTCCACAAATGAGACAGCGTACTCACGGCCGCCGCTCGACTTGTCATTGTTGAAGGACCGCCACATGGTGAACGACACCATCACCGTGTATGTGTGCGAGAATAACACCTGCGCCGCACCCCTCGTTGGCCTCGACGCAATCAAGAAAAGCCTGTTCGATCAGCAGTAGCCTGAGAACAGCGAATACTTGTCATGGCAAGCGTCTTCTCTGCGGCTCTGTAGTGAGTTTTGTTTCTTTCAGTCATGAGGTTCACGATGTCCACACCGAAGATCGGCTCCACCTTGTTTGATCTCACCGGTCGCGTTGCCATCGTCACGGGTGGTTCGAAGGGTTTGGGGTTCGCAATGGCCTCCGGACTCGCGGCGGCGGGTGCGGACCTGGTGCTGGTGAGTCGCCACGAGGAAGAAGTTGGTGCCGCTGCAGCCCAGCTAGCCGCGGCCTCCGGTCGCCGGGCCGTCGGCGTGAAGGCTGATGTCACGAGTGAAGCGGATATGGAACGCACGGCGGCATTCACCATGAAGGAATTTGGCCGCATCGATGTGCTGGTGAACAATGCAGGGGTGAACACGCGCGGGCCCATCGAATCGCTGTCGCTCGAACAATTTCGCCACGTGAATCAGGTGAATGTGGAAGGGGTCTGGCTCGCCTGCCGGGCTGTGGTGCCGCACATGAAGATTCGCAATTATGGCCGCATCATCAGCCTCTCGAGTGCACTCGGCGTTGCCGGTCTGGCGGACCGCACGCCCTATTGCTCCAGCAAAGGAGCCGTGGTGCAGATGACGCGGGCCCTTGCTGTGGAACTTGCCCCCTACGGCATCACGGTCAACGCGATACTCCCCGGCCCGTTTCTCACCGAGATGAACATCCCCGTGAAGGACGATCCCAAGTTCATTGCGGGCATCGTGGGTGCCACGGCGATGGGTCGCTGGGGCGAGATGCACGAAATCCAGGGTGCCGCCGTCTTTCTCGCCAGCGATGCCAGCAGCTACACCACCGGATGCATGCTCACCGTCGACGGCGGCTGGACCGCGAAGTGATTCTCAAGTCCCTCAGCAACAGGCCTGCACGAGGAGTGATTTGGGTCTGTCATGCGGTTTACCTCTTGGTTCCTGTACGCACGCCGCGTCCTCCTCGATCTTCCAACTTTCGGGCCGATTTCTGATTGACGGCCATTCGGATGCGTGTTAATCATTCACTCATCGGTGTAACGCGCATCGAACCTGCTACGTCGATCACTCCCGCCTCCCATTCCAATCGCCGAGAGTTCCCTCATGTTGCAGATCACAGGCTCACGCCGCCGTCCGGATTGCGATGGCTCGAACCGTCGCGACTTCCTCAAGATCGGGGCACTTGGTGCCTCCGGCTTCATGCTGCCGGACCTGCTCCGGGCACGCGCAGCCACGCAGGCAAACGGCTCCCCCACAAAGGGTACCTCCGTGGTCTGGCTGTGGCTCGGCGGCGGGCCAACCCACGTGGAAACGTTCGATCCCAAGATGACGGCACCGGCCGAATATCGCTCAACCACCGGTTCCGTGAAGACGACGCTGCCCGGCGTGGAACTCGGCGGCACCTTCGAGAAGATGGCCACCGTTGCGGGCAAGATGGCCTTCCTCCGCAGTTTTGCCCACCGCAACAGCGGCCACGGCGGCGGCACCCACTGGCTCATGACCGGCTACGACTTTGCGGCCGCCGATAACGGAGCCGCACCCAACAAGCCCGGCATCGGCTCCATCGTTTCACGCTACCGCGGGGCGAACAACCCCTCCACCGGCCTGCCCACCTACGTGCGAATGAACGGCATCCTCGGCGATGGCCCCACCTGGCTCGGTGCACCCTTCGCGCCCTTCGATGTCGCCGGCAAGGCCCGCACCAACATGAACCTGTCGGTGCCAGCGGATCGCCTGGATAATCGCCGTGAGTTGCTCAAGAACTTCGATAACGTCGATCGCAAGCTGGACGCCAGCGGCCTGATGAGCGGTATGGATCAGTTCGAGCAGCAAGCATTTGATCTTGTGCTCAGCAAGGCCAAGAACGTCTTCGATGTGAAGCGAGAGGACCCGAAGGTCATCGATCGCTATGGCTCGGGGCTCGGCCAGCAAATGCTGATGGCACGCCGGCTCTGCGAAGCGGGCGTCGGCTTCGTGACGATTCAGTTCGGCGGCTGGGATATGCACGGCAACATCGGCACGTCCATGAAGAAACTCGGGCCGGTGGTCGATCACGCCGTCTCGACGTTCGTGAAAGATTGTGCCGAACGCGGCATGGACCAGGATGTGCTGTTGGTGATCACGGGTGAGTTTGGCCGCACGCCGCGGATCAACGGCGGAGCCGGTCGCGATCACTGGGCCCCGCTGAGCACACTCGCACTGGCCGGTGGCGGCCTCAAGATGGGGCAGGCCATCGGCGAATCGACCGCGAAGGCGGAAGTGCCCAAGAGCAAACCCATTGGCCCGCAGGATCTCATGGCCACGGTGTTCCACGTGCTTGGCCTGCCTCAGGACTTGCACTACAAGGATCCGACCGGCCGTCCCACACCCATGATCAACGGCGGCAAGCCAATCGCAGAGCTGGTCTAACACCCCACGGAAACTGTCTCACGACATCGTGAACCCAGAGCGGAATCGAACCAATCGTGGCTCGATTCCGCTCTGGGTTCTTTTGAGTCACGTAGCTAAACTTCTCTCTGCATCACATTCCAGAGGGCACACAGATGCGGATCGCTTCATACCTGGGGCTCGGTGTTTCGGTACTCGGTTTCGCGGCTTTCCTGGCCTTGATCTATGGAGCCTGGTGGGCCAAGCGGGAAGCGGATCGCCAGGTGGATGATGCAGCCACCAAGGCAAACGCGGCCATCGGCGTGGCCGGCAAGGCAATCGCCCTGGTTCGTGATGTGATCTCGAAGGCGGAGATCGATCTGGAAGCCGCTCGCATCACGGCCGTTTCGCCGAAGCCACCGAGCGATCCCTTTATGCGCTTCGTCCTGATGCAGGCCAACGAGCAGCTTCCAACCGACATGGAGCGTGCCCGAGATGCCGTCGGCATCGCTTCCGAAACGGCCGTCATCGCCCAGGCGGCTCTGGATGTCTTCGACGATCGGCCGGATGAACAGGCTGCTCTCGGAATCCAACCGGATCAGGTCAAGGCTGCACGCGATCATCTGGATAAGGCCACCAATGACATCCGCGAAGCCCGCTCCGTGCTGGGTTTGCCCCTCAATCATCCCAACGCGAAACTGACGGACGAGCAATATGCGGCGGTGCATCAGGCACTCGAACAGGGCAAGGGCGTCACGAACAAAATCGATGCCACCCTGCTGAATGCACATGATCGCGTCGAATCGGCGAAGCAAAAAGCGAACTTCTGGTCCCTGCGGCTGGCGGTCGCCGCAACCTTGCTGGGTGTGGTGGGGGCCCTGGGGCAACTCTTCATGGCCCGATCGTGCATCCGCGGGTTGATCGCCGCACGTCAGGCCGCCTGACGAGTCGCCTTTGGTTCGAGCATCGCCATCGGCGTGACCTCACTTTTCTTAAGCACACGCCCGACGACGGTGACACTAATCAGGATCGCGGCGAGAGGTTGGATCCCCGTCGCGATCAGTGGCCGATGAATTTGATGCGGAAAAGCATACGCAAACACACTGATTAGAAACAGGACGGCACCAATCATGACAGTGAGCCGTGACCGTCGAGACTGGCCCCGGTAATCGACGAGTTCGCGGGCCATCACGGGTGCCAGCAGCATGAAGGTGGATGATTCGGTCGATGGTCCAAATAGCGTCATCCAGCACAGGCTCAGGGCAAACGCATTCATCACCAGGTGCTCCCGCATCTCACCTCGCCACAGTTGCCTGCCCACAATCGCAGCCACGCCAACCCCCATGGCCGCCTGCACGAAGAGATAGCCTGGCCTAGCCACCTCGATTCCGAGCACGCGCAAGAGCATGTGCACGTCCTGATAGCCTGCGTGGAGCGGCAACTGCGTGCGATCGTCATATCGGAGGTTTTCGATCCAGCAGCGATACTGCGTCGAAACATAGTCCGGAGATTGGCAAAGGAACGGCAGCGCCAGACCGGCAGCCAGCGTGAGTGCAAGCGGCACACCGATTCGAAACGGTGCCACGAGCATCAAGAGGAGACCGAATGTGAGCGGATAGCCCTTGAACAGCGACGCCACCGCGATGAGCAGTGCCGCCTTGGACCAGCCATCTCGGCACGCAGATACCGCGGCCCAGAGAAGGAGCCCCACCACAAGTGGATTCGCCTGCCCATTAAACAGGCTCGCGTGTGACAGCGGCAGCGCACAGATAAAGAAGCCCGCACGTGGCCGACCGGGCAGTACGCGCCGTGCCCAGGCCGCGAGTCCTGTCAGGAAAATGGCTGCACCAATCAAACGCCAGACCAAGCCACCCACACCCATCGGCAACCAGGAGAATGGCACGAGGAGGGCAGCCACGAGCGGGCTGTAGCGAAAGATGTCGAACGGGAGATGCTGCTCTCCATACAGCGGTTGGCCGGTCAGAAAGTCTTCACCCGCGAATGCGTAGATCGGGAAAATGGTTCCTGCGAGAGGTTTCAGGAGAGGCAGCGTGCAGACCACGGTGAGATAGACGGCCCAGAGCCCAATTGCCGTCGAGTTCCATGAGAAGCGTTGCATCAGCAAGCCCTGGGCCAAAAAGAAGAACTCGGGGTCCCGGCAGGAGGACGGCTCGCTTCCATCAACGCGTAAGAAGTGGCAGCAGTTCGCCCGCCAGAAAAACTGATCCCGTGATGCAAATCAGATCATTCCGCGTGGCCTCTGCTTGAGCCGCATTCCACGCCTCCGTTGCTGTTGAATGAACCGAGAATGCCTTGCGACCCGTCTGTTCACACAGGAGTGAGGCCAGTTTCTCGGGCGGCACACTTCGCGGATTGTTGCCGTATTTCGTCAGATAAAAGTAGTCGAAGTAGCGGGCCAGAATGCCCAATATCTCAGCGAACTGTTTGTCAAATGACACAGCGAAGACGACCGACTTGCGTCCCAGAACGGGGAACGACTCCCGAAGCGTTCGAACCAACGCCTCGGCGGAGGGCACGTTATGGGCCGAATCGAGGATGATGGTGGGTTCGCTGCCAATGCACTCGATCCGGGCCGGGCAACGCACACCTTCAAGGCCTCGTCGGACAGCGAGGTCTGAGATGGGCATGCCTGTGTCGCGCAGCCGTTCGATGGCTGCTACTGCGGTCGCGGCATTTGCGGCCTGGTGTTCACCGACCATTCCGAGTGCGATCGGCGGATAGTGACATTGGGGTGTCACGATGCGTACCATCAAAGTCGAACCGAGTTTCTCACTTGTGCACTGGAAATCGAACTCCGTCCCGCGTTCCCAGAGTGGTGCATGCATCTCAGCAGCGACCTGGCGAACGACTTCACGCGGCCCGGGTTGCTCCACACCACTCACAACGGGCACGCTGCGCTTGATGATGCCGGCCTTCTGGTATGCGATCGCTTCGAGCGTGTTCCCGAGCTGGGCCGTGTGGTCGAAGCCCACATTGGTGATCACGGAGACGAGAGGCCGGCACACATTCGTGGAATCGAAGCGGCCACCCAGCCCGACCTCGATCACCGCCACTTCGCAGCGTCGCCGCCAAAAGTGTAGGAAGCCGAGGGCCGTGCCGAGTTCGAAAAACGTGACGCCGAGGTTCGATTCCGCCTCCATCTCGCGCACGACGGATGCGAGTTCGACCATTCGGGCGCACAGTTCCCCGTGACGGATGGGGACGCCATTGACCTGGATTCGCTCCTCAACATGCTCGAGATGCGGAGATGTGAATAAACCGACGCGATAACCACTGGCACGGAGAATGGAGGCAATCATGGCCGCAGTGGAGCCTTTGCCCTTGGTGCCGGTGACATGGATGAGCCGCATGCGCTCGTGGGGGTCGCCGAGCCGCTGCAAGAGCGAGCGCATGCGTTCGAGTTTGAGATCCGCCGGTTCGGCGGCGCGGACCTCGTAGTTGATCCGGCCGTACCAGAAGCCGAGGGCTTCTTCGTATGTCATGGAGGAGCCGCACTGCACGCCAAAGATGCGAGGAAAGGCAAGGAAATCATAGGGAAAACCGCGTGCGATTCTTCCAAAGGATCACACGCGGTTCGTAGATTCACACAGCTTCGTGTGCACGGGAATCACTGTTGGATCGGCATGCACACTTGCTCCAGGAGCTTCTCGCACTTCTCCTGAATCACATCAGCCAGGTTCGGCAGGGGTGTGCCCTCGGGTAGCGACTCACGCACCGCGGCCAGCCAGCGGGGGAAACTGTAGAGCTGGGCGAAGCCATCGAGCGTGGCCGGTTCCAGTCGGGCGTGCTGGCCGCGCCGCTCGGAATCCGCCCAGAGCGACTTGCTCTTGCCACCCAGCGCGAGGTCATCTTCGGGTCGTAGCAGGATCAGGTGATCCACCATGGCGGGCTGCACATCCATCACGGACAGTTTCACCTCGAGATCCTTTGGCTTGCCGGCACCGCGTGCGAGAAAGAGGCCAATGCCGACTTTCCACGGCTGGGCATCCTTGCAGGCCCAGTGGGCCAGTGTCACCACGCCATAGGTCGGATGATCACCAAAGGACCACTCCGTGACGACATGCTGAAGCCGCCACGAGCCGACTTTCACGCCATGCTCGTGGCAGGCCGCGAGGAAAGCACCGAGCCCGGCTTGCAGTTCCCGTGTCGCACCGGTGAGTGCTCCTTCTGGCTCGAGCTTGCGTCGTGCGGCACGCTGCTCCTGATCCCACATTTCCTGCAGCGCCGCCGTCGTCAGGTTCGCACTCGCCACAGCCGGAAGCGTCTCGGTCGTGGCAGTGGGAAAGGTAGCGACCGGCGGCACCTCGCCGGCCGCCGCATCTGGTGTCTCAATCGGAACACCCGTCGCCATCTCGGCATCATCGGTCGCGGGTGGCAATGCCCGGGGCGCTTCGGCGGGTGTCTCCACCACCGTCACCTGCTTGAAGGTGATCTCGGGCTCGGTCATATCCAGCAGTGGAGAGATGCGATTCAGCGGTTGCAACGGCACGGAACGCGGAGCGGGCGGAAGCGCCGGCACCAGCGTTTCCACGCGGTTCACCACGTGCGGCGGCTCCGTGCTCACCAGCATCGGCGCGGTTGCTTCCACTTGCCCCACGCTCGGCGATCTCCGTGGCGTCTCGGTGCCAATATCATCTGGCCCATACACCACGTGATCAAACAGGTGCCGAAACTGCTGGAGCATGTCGCGAAGCGTTGGCTCCGTGGCCGCGATGCGCGAAACCTGGTCGTCATCGAATGGCGTGATCGGTGTGCGAGGTTCCTCTTGCGGCAACTCATCCAGGCACGGGCCGAGCCGGGCCTCCACCACCTGTCGAACAAGATCCGCAGGCGGCGCTTCGAGGCGAATTGTCTTCACGGTGCCATGCTTCGGCACATGAACGGGATTATTCAGGCGATCTTGAATGTAGCCATCAAGCGATGGTACGAAGCGATTCCACAGGCCACGCTCGGCGAAGATGGCGAAGAGCAGGCCATCAATCTGATGCATCACCTTCACGATGCCCGCGAAGAATGCCTCGGCGGTCTTGTGAGCATCATCCGAGCGGCGGGCCAGGAGCAAATCTTCGAGCTGATCGAAGGCGACCACGACCGGCGTCTTCAGGCTTCGGAAGAGTTCGGTGAGCACCTTGAACAGTGCCAGCACCAAATCTTGCCGCGTCGGTCTAACATGGAATTCGAGTTCAGCGAAGCCAAACGTGAGGAAGCTGGCCAGATCCGCTTCGTCCTTCAGGAGTGCGGCCTTGGCGAAGCCTGCGAAGATCTGCCGACGCATGAGCCCGGCCGTGTTGTGCGACTCGGTGCGGGCCACGTGAGCGGTGACGAGTTCAAACGCCTTCTGCGGACTCAGCCCCGCATCCTCGAGTGCCTGCGGCAACGGCACCGGCATGCGGGCGAAGTTCGAATAGCCCGACAAGTTCTCGGCGAGCCAGTCCGCTCGTTCTTCCGCCTGCCGTTTGCCGAGCCCGAAGCGAGCCCCGAGGCGACCAATCCCCGGCGGCGGGAACAGAGCGACTTTTTCCTCTGCACTCAAGGAACGCAGAGCCACACCCAGCTGGCGGCGAACGAGTTGCTCGCCGATGTAGTCGAGCGGGCGCTGACCCTTCTGCTTGCCACCTCCCAGGAGCGTATCAATGATCTGGAAGAGAAGATATTCGAGAAAATCCGTGTCCTTCTGATACACACCCGGCGTGACGAGCAATTGCCACTGCCCCCCGGTGCCGTGCTTGATGCTGTGGAGCAAGTGTGTCTTGCCGGCTCCCTTGTTGCCAAGCACCGGCACGACTTCCGAATGCGTCATCGGGTCGTAGCGATACAGATCGATAATCGACTGCAGCAAGTCGCGCTCGGCGGCGAAGAGTTCGGACACGTGATAACGTGCACAGACTTCATCATCCGGGTTGCGTGCGAAGTAGTTGCGGAACGGATTCCCCGCTCGCTTGAGCACATCGCGGGAACGGTTCGAGATTGAAGCCGATGCGGCGGTGGCGGCCATCCTGATGCCTCCCTAAGTCAGGCGAGTGTTATCGTGTGCTAGCGTAGTAAGCGATGCCGTGCCCCACGAGCAAGGCGAACGAGGGTTCGGGCAAGGCGTAGAGCGGGCCGGTCCACGGATGCAGATAGATCGCCCCCTCAGCGTGGAGCTTCCGCAGGCAATCGTGATATTCACCCAGTGTTGGTTGCGGCTCGCGCATCGTGAGGCTCCGGTAAAGCTCCGGCAGCGGGCAGTCTTCACCAGCCGACCCGGACCAGTCCGCAAGCTGTGCGAGCACACCCTCGGCCAGGTCACAACAGATGGGCGCTTCCAGAAGTGCTGTCGCATGCATAACAGTCGTTCCGTTAAGTGGCTCCAGGTGTCCGGTTCGCACACCTCGTTCAGTCGGCGTCGTTGATTCGCGTTCCGGTTCCAGGATTCGTGCTGTGCTGATTCGCGGCAACACACGTGCCACGGCGTCCTTCATCCCGTGCAGGCTCTCGGCCATCTGGCGTGCCGTGCTCAATAGTTCGCCCACTTCTCCCTGGCGAGCCTCGATGGCGCGTACGAAATCTTCGAGCACTTGCTTGGGGTTCACCGCGGCGAGCAGGAATTCCCAGCCCTTATCGGTTAATCCAAATAGCTCGCGGGTCTGCTTGCCGTGAACTTCGGTGCGGAGCAGACGGAGCAAGCCATCGGCAAGTGCCTTCTGAGCGGCGGTGCGGGCCGCGGCGGGGAACAACCCGGGCTCGTTCTTCACGGCAAGGAGCGGCAACCCGCCGGCTTCTGCGGCTGATTTGCCCAGGGCATCGGTGATCTGTTGCGTTAGCTTGTCGGCCACGGCTTCCCTGCCCCGGTCGGTGAATCGAACCGCTTCGCGGCCAGCAATGCTAAGCCGAACGTAAGTTGCGTTGCAACCCCGACCCGCTCAAGTATCATTGGCGGGGGAAACACTCTCCACTGTCAACCCTTGTGAGGACCAGACCGATGAGCGGCGGACGATACCTGGGAGCGCTGGTGGTGCTGACTGCCACGATCGGTGCGAGTTCGGCACAGGATGCAAAGCCACCTCTCGATCCGAAGGCGTTCGACAAGCTCGTGGTCGACACTCTCCGCGATGTCCACGACAAGGGTGCCGACCTTTACAACACGCTGAAGGACTACGGCGGTGCCTATCGCCTGTATGAAGGATCACTGCGAACGGTGCGACCGTTGCTTGCACACCACCCGGAAGTTCAGCAGATGATCGACAACGGCCTGGCCGCGGCCGAAAAGGAAGACAGCCTGGCCGAGCGTGCGGTCACGTTGCACAAAACGATCGAAGCCGTGCGGGCGAAACTGCGAGCCATTCAGGCGGAGGAGAAGGAACCTGTCACTCCCCCAATGAGCAAAAAGCCCGACGACAAGAAGCCCGACGACAAGAAGCCCACAACTCCGCCACTCACGAAGAAGCCCGACGACAAGAAGCCCACGACTCCGCCAGTCACGAAGAAGCCTGATGACAAGAAACCCGATCCCGGCATCGCTCCCATGCCCAAGAGCAAAGGCGTCTCCGGAACCGTGACATACAAGGGCAAGCCACTCGCAACCGGAACGGTGACGTTTGTGAGCCTCACGCAGGCGAAGCCGAAGGTCGTGATCGCCGATGTGAAGGATGGGGCATTCACCGTGGCGGAATCACTCCCCGCCGGGAAGTATGTCGTGGCCGTGAGTTCGCAGAAGGACGACAAAGAACTCCTTCCGGCGAAGTTCACCACCATGAGCGCGTCCGGGCTGACCGTGGAAGTGAAGGCTGGTTCACAGTCCCTGGACATCGCCCTGAAGGACTGATCAGCCCAGCCCTCGCCCGTGATTCGACGAGATCTATGCAAATCGATCTGAATGCCGATCTTGGCGAAGGTGCCGGTTTCGACGCCGAGTTGATGCCGCTGGTCACCTCTGCCAACATCTGTTGCGGATTGCACGCTGGCGATCCAGCCGTGATCTCCGCCACACTCGAACTGGCCGTGCGACACGGTGCCACCATCGGCGCACACCCTGGCTACGCCGACCGCGAACACTTCGGCCGGCGCGATTTTGCCTTTCGCCCCGACGACGTGGTCGCTCTCGTCGCTTACCAACTCGGCGCGTTATCCGCCATTGCAAGCCTGGCGGGGCAGGAACTGAAATACGTCAAACCCCACGGTGCCCTGTACAACCAGGCATGCCGTGACCAGACAATCGCGGAACCGTTCGTGGTCGCAGTCGAGCACTTTGGCCTCTCGGTTGTGGCCCTGCCAGGTTCCCGACTCGAAGCAGCCTGCCAACGCCGTGGGCTGCAATTCATCCCGGAAGGATTCGCAGATCGCCGCTATCGCCCCGATGGTTCACTCGTGCCACGCTCCGAACCCGATGCCTTCGTCCACGACCCCGCCGAAGCCGTGGAGCAGGTGGAACGCCTCGTGCGCGAATACGGCGTACGGTCGATCTGCGTGCACGGGGATAATCCAGACGCCGTGTCATTCACCCAGGCCGTGCGATCAATGCTTCTGGAACGCAACTTCACACTGCAGCCCGCCCTGTAGTAGTCACCGGTGGCAGGTGCATTCTGCCGAGAATCTCTTTGAATCCTTCCCCTTCGCGCTGGTAAACTGAATCTTCCTGCCCGTTGTACTCGTTTGCTCCGTTATCCTCTCGCCGGGGTTCTCGCTTATGTCCGCGTCCCGCGTCCTCATCGCGGTTATGCTTTCTTTGTTCGCCGGTTACGCGGCGTTCACGGCACAACCACCGAAACCCGCGGCTCCGATCGCAGGTCAGGTGAGTTATTACAACGACGTGCGACCCATCTTCGCCCAGCACTGCAACGGCTGCCACCAGCCGGCGAAGGCTCAGGGCGTCTACATCACCTCGACGCATGCCGAAATCCTTCGTGCAGGCGAGACGGGCAAACCCGCCGTGGTCCCGGGCAAGCCTGAAAAGAGCAATCTGCTTGAGCAGGTGAAGGTGCATGCGAACGGCAAGGCCGAGATGCCCAAGGGCCGCGACCCGCTCACACCGGAACAGGTCAAACTGCTCTCCGACTGGATCGCCCAGGGTGCCACAGACGACACGCCCGCTTCGGCGAAAGCTGCCGTGATCGACGCAGATCACCCGCCAAGTTACGTCGCGGCTCCGGTGGTCACAGCGCTCGCCATTAGCCCGGATGGGCAGTATCTCGCCGTCTCGGGCTATCACGAGGTGCTGCTCTTCGATGCCAAAACCTACACGCTGAAGGCCCGGCTCATCGGCATCTCGGAACGCATCAACGCCGTATCGTTCAGCCCCAACGGTCAGCGGCTCGCGGTCTGCGGTGGTTCACCGGGCCGGTTTGGTGAAGTCCAGATCTGGGACCACGAGAAGGGAAAGCTGGTCATCTCTGCACCGCTCACCTTCGACACGCTCTACGGTGTAAGCTGGTCACCCAGGGGGGATCTCATCGCTGTTGGCTGTGCGGACAACACGGTGCGAGCGCTGGATGCCACCTCGGGCAAGCAAGTGCTCTTCATGGGCACCCATTCGGACTGGGTGCTCGGCACTGTCTTCAACCAGGATGGCGAATACTTGCTCTCCGTCGGCCGTGATATGAGCATGAAGATGACCGAAGTGCCGACGCAGCGATTCGTCGATAATGTCACGAGCATCACGCCGGGTGCCTTGAAGGGCGGGCTTATGGCTGTCGATCGCCGACCGGTGAACCTCGAGCCGCAATCGCTTCGCATCTTCTCGCAAACGCTGCAGATTCCCGCCCAGAAGCAGATGCAAAAAGTTCCACCGGACACGCCAGGAGTACCGCCCAAGCCTTACGACGAAGTGATCGTGGGCGGTTCGGATGGTGCCCCCCGGCTCTACAAGATCCACCGTGAATCAAAACGCGTCATCGGCGACGATGCGAACAAGGTGCGCGAGTACGAGAAGATGCCGGGACGCATTTCTTCCATGGCCTTCAATAATGATGGCAAGTTCTTCGCGGCTGCGAGTTCGCTCGATGGCAAAGGCGAAGTTCGCATCTATGAAACAGAGACCGGCAAGAAGGTCGTCTGCCAGAACGTCAGCGGGCCCGCGTACGCCGTCGCCTGGATGCCGGATGGCCAGTCGATCGCTTCCGCAGGCTTTGATGGCAAGGTGTGGATTCACGATCCCGCCACGGGCAAACTGCTCAAAGAATTCGTAGCTCTGCCGACGCCCGTTACCCCGTGACGGTCGCTACCGGATCCTCACTCGAATAACACACCGCACGAGATACCAATATGATTCGCACTCTCCTCGCTCTGGCTTCCATAACACTGGCCCTTTTTACGGCCCACGCTCGGCCCACGCCGAATTCCGATGCGGCTTCGGCAACCGCTGGTGCTCCCGAATCGCTGCCACCGGGTGCGAAGGTCGCGAAGCTGGAAGTGCGGCCCGCTTCGGTGTCGCTTCATGGGCCTTTCGCGTATTCGCAATTACTCGTGACCGCCACGCTTGAAAGTGGGGAGACCGTCGACGCGACCCGTTTCGCCAAGATCGAAGCCCCATCCGCGGTGACCGTTTCTGCAACGGGCCAGGTGCGCCCCACAGCCAATGGCAGTGGCGACATCGCAGTGTCACTCGGTGGCAAGACCGCGAAGGTGCCGGTGAACATCGCGGGTGCGAAGGCCGATCAACCGGTCAGCTTCGTGCGCGACGTGCAGCCCGTGCTGTCGAAGCTCGGTTGCAACGCCGGCACCTGCCACGGGGCCGCCCAGGGCAAAGTGGGCTTCAAGCTTTCACTCCGCGGCTACGATCCCATTTTTGACCACCGGGCGCTGACGGACGATCTCGAAGGCCGCCGCTTCAATCGGGCCGCACCGGATAAGAGCCTGATGCTGTTGAAGCCCGCCGGAGCCGTACCGCACCAGGGCGGCGTGATGATGCAGCCGGGTGATCCGAATTACGAGATGCTTCGCCGCTGGATTGGCCAGGGCGTGAAACTCGATCTCGACGCCGTGCGTGTGAAGTCGCTCGAAGTATACCCCAAGAACCCCACGGTTTCCCGCATCGGCGACAAGCAACAATTCGCCGTGCTCGCGACTTACCACGATGGTTCGGTTCGCGACGTGACTGCCGAGGCGTTCATCGAGACGAGCAACGGCGAGGTGGCCACGGTCGACAAAACGGGGCTCGTCACCACGGTTCGCCGCGGGGAAGCCACCATGCTGGCCCGCTACGAAGGGGCTTATTCCGCTTCGACCGTATACGTGATGGGCGACCGCAGCGGCTACGCCTGGGAAGCCCAGCCGGTTTACAACTACATCGATGAACTGGTCGATGCCAAGCTCAAGAAGGTGAAGATCCAACTCGCGCCGCTCTGCGATGATGCCACCTTCATTCGCCGAGTCACCATCGATCTGATCGGCCTGCCGCCGAGTGCGGCCGAAGTGAAAGCCTTCGTGGCAGACCAACGCGATAGCAAGGCGAAGCGCGATGAACTCGTGGACAAGTTGATCGGCAGCGATGCTTTTGTCGAACACTGGACGAACAAGTGGGCTGACCTTCTTCAGGTGAATCGCAAGTTCCTGGGTGAACCAGGCGCGAAAGCCCTCCGCCAGTGGATCAAGGATGCCGTCGCCTCGAACCAGCCTTACGACAAGTTCGCGTACGAAATTCTGACGGCCAGCGGCTCGAATGTGAGTAATCCGCCCGCGTCGTACTACAAGATTCTCCGCACTCCGGACGCGGCGATGGAGAACACGACGCAACTGTTCCTGGCCGTGCGCTTCAACTGCAACAAGTGCCACGACCATCCCTTCGAGAAGTGGACGCAAGATCAGTACTACAACATGGCCGCGTTCTTCGCCCAGATCTCGCGAACCGAAGATCCCAAGTACAAAGGGCAGAAGATCGGCGGCAGCGCCGTGGAAGGGGCGGTGCCGATGGTCGAGATCATTGCGGACAGCAAGGGCGGCGAGGTGAAGCACGAGCGCACGGGACTGGTGGCACCACCGAAGTTCCCGTTCCCCGTGAAACTTGAAGAGCCCGATGCTGCACAACGGCGAACCGAAATGGCCCGCTGGATTACCTCGCCCACCAATCCGTACTTCGCCAAGAGCTACGTGAACCGACTCTGGTCGTACTTGCTCGGCGTCGGCATCATCGAACCGATCGACGACATCCGGGCTGGCAATCCCGCCACCAATCCCGAGTTGCTCGACCGCCTCACGACCGAGTTCGTGAAGAGCGAATTCAACACCCGGCAACTCATCGCCACAATTTGCAAGAGCCGCACGTACCAACTCGCGATTGCCACGAACAAGTGGAATAAGGACGACGAGATCAACTATTCGCACGCACTCGCCCGCCGGCTTCCGGCCGAGGTGCTGTACGATTCCATCCATCGAGCAACGGGTTCCCAGAGCCGCCTGCCTGGGTTGCCGCCGGGTTCACGTGCTGCTCAACTCACCGATGGCAACGTCGATCTGCCGGGCGGCTTCCTCGACTTATTTGGCAAACCCGTTCGCGAGAGTGCCTGCGAATGCGAACGATCGGACGGCATGAACCTCGGCCCCATCATGGCCATGGTGAACGGGCCAGTCGTCGCGGATGCCATCAAGGACCCCAATAACCACCTGAACAAGTTCGTGTTGACGGAGAAGGACGATGCGAAGGTGGTGGAGGAGATTTACCTTTCGGTTTTAAACCGCTACCCCACACCGGAAGAACGAGCCTCCGGCATCAAAGCCATCGAAGCGGCGGGCAAGGATCACGCCGCCATGATGGCCGAGCACAAGGTGAAGGCCGACGCATTCGAAGCCTATAAGAAGACACTCGACGCCAAGCAAGCGGCCTGGGAAAAGGGCTTGCTCGAGCAGAAGCCCACGAACTGGACCGTGCTGGAGATCACCAAGGCCGAATCGAAGCAAGGGCCGACGCCCGCCGCGGCCAGCCCAGGAGCCACGCTCACCATCAATGAGGACGGCACCGTCCTCGCCAGCGGCAAGACGGCCCAGGTGGACATCTACACCGTCGTCGGCCAGGCCAAGCTGGCAGAACCAATCACGGCACTTCGCCTCGAAGCGCTCAGCGATCCAAGCCTCGGAGCCAAGGGCCCGGGCCGGGCGGAAAACGGCAACTTCGTGCTCCACGAATTCAAGGTCACCAGCCGCGACCTCGGCAAGAAAGGGGACAAGTTTAAGCCCGTGAAGCTGGTCAAACCCGTGGCCACCTTCCAGCAGGCAAGCTTCCCTGTCGCAAACGCCATTGATAACAACCCGGCCACAGGCTGGGCCGTCGCGCCCCAGTTCGGCAAGGATCATGCGGCGATCTTTAACTTCCAGCAACAGGTGGCTGCACCCGGTGGCATCGAAGTCACAGCCGTGTTCGATCAGCGTTTTGGCACCAACCACGTGATCGGCAAATTCCGCCTCTCGGTGACGACGGACAAGAACCCGAAGCTGGGCAGCACCGTGACGCCGCAACAGGCCGCTTTGCTGGAAACGCCGGTCGTGAAACGCACGCCCGAGCAGAAGGCAAAGCTCCGTGCTATGTACCTGGCAACGGACAAGGAGTACGCCGCACTGGCCGCCGACGCTGCGGATGCTCCTCCAAGCGACGCCCGCGTGCTGGGTGCCCAGGATCTGACGTGGGCTCTGATCAACAGCCCGGCGTTCCTCTTCAATCACTAATTGGCGACGGCCGCAGTTCGCGAATGAGACAAGTCCGCAGCGTGTGCAAGGCGTCTTGAACCCCTTGCTCACACTGCGGGCTTGTTTATTTGATCGCAATCTACGCGCGCCGTCAGTTCCTTCGACAGCTTGCGAGGGCGATCAGCGCGTTGGCAGTGGCGACGATCGGCTCGTTCTCGCGGACGAGATCAGCGGGGTTCTTCCAGCTTCCATTGGCGGTCTGCCGTTTCACAAGCTCGGCTGTGATCGCTGTCGCCCAGTCCCCGCCAGCGGCTTCCGTCACGTCTGCCTGGCGAAACGCCTTCGAGACCGAAGCTATGTAGTAGTAGTAAACCGCTTCGCGATTGCGCTCATGCGCGGCCACGTAATCGCCGGGATGCGAGTCCGCACGAAAGTGTGTCTGCAGCCACTCTTTGGCCCGCTCGATCGCGGCCGACTCGTCGCTCCGACACAATAAGAGGCCGCGCAAGCCATCGGCCGTCGTGCTGCCATACGAGCGAAAACGGAGTGGCTGATTCGGAGCACCCTCAAACGCACCCGCTTTGTTCCGCACAGGGTCGTCGTAAATGAAGTGGAAGCCGCCGTCGGCGTTCTGACAGCGACGCACGAATGTGAGCGAGGCTTCGTAGCGCTTGGGATCATTCACACCGGCGATTCGCAGGGCTTCGAGAGCGAAGATCGTGGCCGAGAGATTGGACTCGATCAGCGGTGGCGCAATCGCGTTCGGTTCAGGCTTGCGCGGCACGAGTCGGCAATACCCCCAGCCGCCGTATTGCTTGTCGACTGGTTTCCAGCCCAGGTCTTCGGTGAGTTGGCGATCGAGCAAGTAGCGGAGCCAGGCGTCGCGGGCCTTGATCAACTTCGCGTTCTCGGGATGCGACAACGCGGTGACACACAGTGCGGCCGTGTAAACGGGGTAATCGATGTCACCATTGCCACCCTTGATGGAGCCATCTGCGTTGACGAGCGAAGCGAGATAGTCGCTGCCCCGCTTACGCGAATCAACAGTGGCGTCGGCGTCGTTTCCTGGGCCATTCTCCGCTGCGGCTTCCTGCAGGGCGACGACAACGAGCGGCGTGAGTGCGGGGCCATCCTTGAAGGTGGCATAGAGATCGGAACGCCAGGCACCATCAGGCGATTGCTGTTTGAGGAGGAAATCGATCCCGGCCCGCAGCGGGTCGGCCTTGGGCTTGGGTTCCGTAGCGTTGTGAGTGCTGCCCGTGTCGCGGGTGAGTTCGATCGTCCCCGCATCCGGGGGTGCCTTCGTGCAGCCGACGAACAGCAACATTAGCAGGATGAGGCGCGACATTGGGAGAACTCCGCGCGAAGAATGCGGCCAGCGGGGCGGCGCTTCTCCACCCCGCCGGCCAAGTTAACTGCCCTTCGCGACGAGCTTATGGCTTCGCGTCGTCCTTCTTGAGCAGTTCCACCGGGAACGGTGTGCGGTCGGCCATCAACACCAGCAGTGCCCCACCCGTGCAGAAGGTGCGGCCCGTAATGCAATGTTGGCCGGACCAACTCCCATTCTTGTCCTGGGCTTTCTCGAGTCCCTTCACCATCTTGGCGTCCCAGTCTTCCCAGTCTTTGCCGCCCTTGATGAGTAAGGCTTCGCTGATGTTCAGGAAGCTCAGAAACTCCTCGCCGCCGTTGGAGCCGAAGCCCGCAACGAAGTTCTCGTTCCGGACGTTCTTGGCGAGTTCCGCCTGGGCCTTATCGTTTTCGCCGTCTGCTTTTTTGAACTCCTCAACCTTCTTCGTGGCGCGATCGCGTTCTTCCTGGGTGGCCTTGGGGTCTTTCAGCACATCCTTGGCCTTTTCGGCATCGAGCTTGAAGCCATTGAGCACGTCCTGGCTGTTGCCCGCTCCCTGGCTGAGGCTGTAGAGTCGGACGCCGGCATCGCCTGTGCCCCCTCCGAACCCTCCGGCCCGACCCAGTGCGAGGCCGTCGGCCGGGGCGGGTTTTCCTCCCACGGC
>JBGSZR010000117.1:0-34046 GCA_041750275.1 Gemmataceae bacterium | reverse complement strand
CTGTGCCGGGCGCAGCACGCCCGGCCGCCGGCAAGCCGCAGCCCGCGAAGAAACCGGCCCCGCCCAAGAACCGCTTCTCGCACATCGACGCGAACACACGTCAACTCGGCCAGAAGCTCGAAGACCTTGGCTTCCTCGACGGCCCGCAACTCGAATCGCTCTACGAAGAGATGCGCGTAGTCGAATCGACGCTCTCCGATCTCGTCATCGAGCGGGCTCTGGTCACCGACGATCAGTTGCTGCAAGCCACTGCCGAAGTCCACGGCATGAAGGTGGCCAATCTCGAAGAAACCAAGCCCGAACCGGCCGCCGTCAAGCTCGTGCAGAAGCAGATGGCCGAGCTCTACAAGCTCGTGCCCATTTCGTACGACGGCTCGACCCTCACCGTGGCCATGGCCGACCCCAACAACCTTCAGGCCATGGACGACCTGAAGAACCTGCTCGGCATCCCGAACGTCGTTCCTGTGCTCGCCCCGTCCAGCCAGATCGACTCGCTGCTCGTGAGGGCGTACACGGCCGAGAAGGAAGAGACGATCACCTCGGTTTATGCCCAGATCGAAGCCGACTCCAGCATTGGGCAAGCCTCGACGGGCCGCGAAAACTCCATCGACCTGGACGACCTCAACGAACTGGCGAATTCCGCCCCGGTCCGCAAGCTCATCAACATGGTCTTGTTGATGGCCATTCGCGACCACGCCTCGGACGTGCACTTCGAGCCGTTCGAAGATGAATACAAGATGCGGTATCGCTGCGATGGCGTGCTCTACGAGATGGTCCCGCCGCCGCGCCACCTGGCCACGGCCATCGCCAGCCGCATCAAGGTTATGTCCAACCTCGATATTGCCGAGCGCCGCCTGCCGCAGGACGGCCGCATCGAGTTGAACGTCGGCGGCAACCCCGTCGACATGCGCGTCAGTGTGCTGCCCACGCTCTTCGGTGAAAGCGTCGTTATCCGGGTGCTCGACCGCTCGAACGTCGGCCTGAGCCTCGACCGCATCGGCATGACCCCGGATATCCTCGCCGCCTTCCGGCAGGTCATCAAGAAGCCGAATGGCATCGTCCTCGTGACCGGCCCCACCGGTGCTGGCAAGACCACCACCCTGTACTCGGCACTCTCCGAACTGAACGACGTCGAGACCAAGATCATCACCACCGAGGACCCGGTCGAATACGAAATCGATGGCATCGTGCAGTGCCCGATCAATCACGAAATCGACCTCACCTTCGCCGCCGCCCTGCGTGCCATCCTCCGGCAAGACCCGGACGTGATCCTGGTCGGTGAGATTCGCGACCTCGAGACGGCTTCCATCGCCATTCAAGCCTCGCTCACGGGTCACCTGGTGTTCAGCACGCTGCACACCAACGATGCCCCTTCCTCCATCACCCGCCTGCGCGATATGGGCGTCGAGCCATTCCTCATCACGGCCACGGTGGAAGCGATCGAAGCCCAGCGGCTGGTTCGCAAGATCTGCCAGAATTGCCGCACCGCTTACACACCGACACGTGAACAGTTGATGGAGTTGAATATCACGGCCGAGCAACTCGGCGACCGCCAGTTCTACTTCGGCGAAGGCTGCGACAAGTGCAACAACCTCGGCTTCAAGGGGCGCAGCGGTCTTTATGAATTGCTCATCATGAATGATGATATCCGCGACATGGTGAGCCGGGGCGCGAGCACGGATCAGGTTCGCAACTACACGCGCAAGCAGGGCTCCTCCAGCCTGCGCGACGCCGGCCTCCGCGCTCTGTACGCCGGCCTCAGCACGCTCGATGAAGTGGTACGCGAAACCGTAACCGATGTAGAGTAGTGAGGAGTACGGAGCGCGGAGTGCGGAGTAAAAGACAGAAGAAAAGAGAAGCGATAGGAATTCGGCAGTGAGGAGTGTGAAGGCGAAATTATTGGAGAGTTTTTTGGTGATTCGCACTTCCGGAGATAGAACGCATGGCCGTCTCCGAACCTCAACTCCGGCCGCGGACGAAAGTCTTCGCCCTCCGTGTGATTCGCCTGGTGGATTCCCTTGCCGTCCAACCGCCTCTCGGCTGAGGTCATCGGCAAGCAATTGCTTCGCAGTGCGACATCAGTGGGGGCGAATTATCGAGCCGCCTGTCGTGCTCGCTCCACTAAAGAGTTCATTGCAAAGCTCGGTGTTGTCGAGGAAGAAGCTGACGAATCTGAGTACTGGCTCGAACTGCTCATGGATGGTGAAATTGTGAAACGCGAAGTGCTCGCAGACCTTCACAACGAAGCAAGTGAAATCGTCGCCATGGTTGTGGCGTCTATCAAGACAGCCCGTGACAGACTTTGACCAACGGGCCCATCGCGGCAATTGAGATCGCAAAGCTGTGGACGTGAGAATTACTTCAATCACAATCGTCCGCTTTGCTTAATTCCGCATTCCGAATTCCGAGCTCCGCACTGGAGAGATGATGCCAAGCTACAAGTACGAAGCGCTCGACACCGCCGGGGCCGAGGTCAAGGACTCCATCGAGGCCACCAACGAGGAAGAAGCCTCGCAGAAGATCAAGGCGATGGGCTACTTCGTCACCAAGCTCACAGCCGGCGGTGGTGGAGCCAAGGGCAAAGGCAAAAAGAAGAAGAAGACCGGCAAGAGCCGCAAGACCTTCACCATGGGTGGCGTCTCCGGCAAGATGCTCGTCACGTTCACCCGACAATTCTCGACGCTCCAGGACGCCGGCCTGCCCGTGCTCCGCTCGCTGCGCATCCTCGAACGGCAGATGAAGCCGTCCGTGCTCAAGAACTCGCTCATCGACGTCGTCGAAGATGTCGAAAGCGGTTCCAGCCTCTCCGAGGCACTCAGCAAGCACCCCAAGTGCTTCAACAAGCTCTACGTGAACATGGTCCGCGCCGGTGAGGCCGGCGGTGCCCTTGAAGTGATTTTGCAGCGACTTGCGGAGTTCCTCGAAAAGGCCGCGAGCCTCAAGGCCAAGGTCATCGGGGCCATGGTCTACCCGGCCGTGGTTATCTTCGTCGCCGTCGCGATCCTCACCTTCATCATGGTGTCGATCATCCCGAAGTTCAAAAAGATCTTCGACGAGTTCGGCCTCACCTTGCCCTGGGCCACGCAGACGCTCATCAAGGTCTCGAACTGGATGTCCGACTTCTGGTGGACCATCCCGATGTTCCCGATGGCGATGTATTTGCTCGTGAAACTCATACGCCTCTCGCGGGCCGGTAATTACGCCCTCGATCGAGCTTTGCTCTGGGTCCCTATTTTGGGGGACCTCGTCGAGAAAACCATCGTCGCACGCACCATGCGCACGCTTGGCACCCTCATCAGTTCGGGTGTGCCGATTCTCGAAGCCATCAGCATTGTGAAGGAGACCTCCAACAATGCCGTCTTCGAGCGCATGTTCCAGCGCATCTTCGAATCGATCCGCGAAGGTGAAACGATCGCCGACCCGCTCCGCGAAAGCCGGCTCGTGGACGACATGGTCACCAACATGGTCGAAGTCGGCGAGGAGACCGGCGACCTCGACACCATGCTCTCGAAGATCGCCGACTTCTACGACGAACAGGTGGATAACCTCGTCAAGGCCCTGATCTCGCTGCTGGAGCCGATCATGATCGTGTTCCTCGGCTTCACCATCGGTGCCATCGTGATCTCACTGTTCTTGCCACTGATTAAATTGCTGGAAGGCCTGTCGAAATAGTGCCAGGCGAGCGGCCCCCGTCCGGGGGCTGTTCAAAATCACGCGAAACACAATGAGTCAAGCGCAGTTACAATATGTGAATCGGAATGCGACTGAATGCCTGGATGGAGCAGCCTGCTGAGGCAGGCCGCTCGCCTGAGACTCTTGACCTGACACGAGGAACCAACCCATGACTCCGCGCATGAACGCGGCCCGGCGTGCGGGCTTCACCCTGATCGAACTCCTGGTGGTGATCGCCATCATCGGCGTGCTCATCGGCCTGCTCCTCCCCGCGGTGCAGAAGATTCGCGACTCCGCCCGCCGCGCCAACCAGGCCAGCGAAATCGCCCAGATCGCCAACGCCATAGCCAGCTACAAGACCAAGATGAATGTGCATTACATTCCCAGCACGGGCGGGGAGCCAACGAATAAAACCTTCCGACTGCGGCCCAGCTATGCCGGCACTGAACCTGAAGCCATTTACCTGAAATCCGTCTTCCCCTATTTGAATCTGAGTGCCACCAATCTTCCCAATCAAGACCTCGACTGCAACCAGACATTAACGTTTTTCCTAACCGGTGGCCCATGGGTTGCATCTCAATATCAAGGTTTCTCCACTAACAAACAGAATCCGTTTGGTCAGGCAGGTGGTGATCGTATTGGGCCATTTATTGATGTTTCTGGCAATAGGGTTGATCAAGCTACTGGCCGCATGCTCGATCCATTTGGTTTCCCGTATGCGTACTTCTCTTTTGATCCCACCACGCAGTCGTATCCCTCGTCCGCATACCTGAGCGGTACGACACTCTCGCCCTATTCACAAGGTGGCCGAGTGCTCAACCAGAAGGGTTTCCAGCTCGTCTCGCCCGGGAAGAATGGCCAGTTCGGCAATGGCCCCAACTGGACGCCGGGTGTGGGCGACTGGGCCAATGCCACCTCATCGCGTGGCGGCGATGATATGAGCAATTTCAATGAAGGTTTGCTCGTCCAACAGAAATAACTCTACCGGAGGGAACGACCATGCGAGTGCTTCACCCCCGCCGGGCGGGCTTCACACTCATCGAATTGCTGGTGGTGATCAGCATCATCTCCTTGCTCGCCGCCATCACGGCAGCTGCGGTGACCAAGGTGCGTTACGCCCAGCAAGCCAAGAACACGAGCATGATGGTGCTCAAACTCCAGGAGGCCGTGGATCAACAATGGAAAGCCGTGGTCGATGATGTGATGGCCACGAACACCAAGCGGCCCGTTCCTGATGGCCTCGTCAATTATTGCGGCGGCGACCAGAAGCGGGCCCGGGCACTCTGGCTCTACATGCAACTTCGCAACGAGTTCCCGCAGTCGCGGGCCGAGGCAATGAGTGATGTGCCGCCGACACCGATCAACGGTGTGCAGATCAAGCGGAAGAGCACATTCGCGAACATGCCCGCGGGCGGCACTGCCGACGAGCAAGCCGCCGCGCTGCTCTATCTGATTCTCACAGAGAAGTCGTCGGGTGGTGCCAACTCGATCTCGGACGAGGTCACCAACTCCGGCCAGACCGAGACGAATGCCGGGCGAGCCTTCAAGGATGTGTACGGCAACCCCATCACCTTCCGCCGCTTCTATGGAAGTGGCGTGAATGAAGTGCAAGCACCACCCTTTATCAATCCCAACTCCACGAGCAAGGATTCACTGGATCCGACAGGGTCGTTACCAGGCTGGAATAACCGCAGAACCGCGGAGGGATGGGTCGGGGCTGATTTCGATGGGCAGAACAAGCTCATCACCGTGATCTCATTTGGCCCGAACAAGTCATTTGAAAACGACCCCACAGGCACGACCGACGACTTCTGGGGTTACCGCGTCCGTCGCCTCGGCATCCAGGGGGATTGATTCATGCTCCGCTCCAATCGCGAACGCCGGGGCTTCACACTGGTCGAGTTGCTGGTGTCACTGGCGGTGCTCATCGCGCTGGGTGCGCTGGCGCTGCTGGTGGTGCCGGACGTGCTCGACCAGGACCGTACCACGGATGGCGCGAGCCTCACGCGGCAATGGCTGATGATTGCCAAGGCCCGCGCCGCCCGTGATGGGTTGCCCCGCGGCGTGCGTCTCATCGTGAGTGCCGACCCCAACAATCCGTCCAAGACGGACAACCGCTGGGTGACGGAGATGCAGTATATTGAGTCGCCGCCGGTGCTCCTGGGCACGCCCACACCCAACGCACCCACGATGAGCGGCGGCGTGACAGGAGCCGGCACCACAGCCGGGCCGCCGGGAGCTCAGCCGACGATTCGCTTCGATTATCCCGTGACCAACGGTGTCCTGAATTTGCCGCCAACGTATCCCGCCGGTCCGCCAAACGGTCAACAGTGCTACATCCTGAATGGCGGTGCCGCGACAACGCAGATTCAATCGGATATCGCCACGGGGCGTCGGCCCACACTGTTCCTTCCGACCGTGCTCGATTCGCTCAATGGCAACGGTGTGGGCTTCTGGTGTCACATCACCAGTATCACAGTCGCCACCGGCGAAATCCGACTGGATCGCTATCCGAATCTCGGAGCCGCCACGCGACTGGATATCAACCACTTCGGTATCTACGGTGCCCCGCAACCGCAGATCGGCGAACCGACACAGCAATTGCCGAAGGAAATCTGCATCGACCTGGCGTCGAGCCAGCCTGCTGGGAGCAACACGCAGGACTACGACATCCTGTTCGCTCCCAACGGCCAGATTGCCCCGGCCTTCGGCACCCAGGGCAACGTGGGCCAGATTAACCTCTGGGTCCGCAACTACACGAAGCCCGGCGGCAACCCCAGTGCCTATTCGGCACCGCTCGGCAACTTCCAGCTGGGCGGGGAACAGCAAGTCGTGGCCCTGAAAACCAAGTCCGGCTCACTCGGTGTGTTCCCCGTCGCCTGGACCGGCAACCCGTTCCAACTCGCGCAACAAGGCGCGACCGGTTACGGGAACTGACGCGGTAAGGCGAGCGGCCGACGTGAGTCGGCTGTTCAAAAGCAGCGCCGAACACAATGTGATGTACGATCTGCATCATGCGAAATGCGAATCTGTGAGATGGGCGACGTGCGCGAAGGAACAGCCGACTGACGTCGGCCGCTCGCCAGTCGAAACGATATTCATTTGGAGGCACCACACCATGACACGCCGATCCGGCCTGACGATGACCGAAGTGCTGGTCGCCCTGTTCATCATGGCGCTGGGCACGATCGCCATCCTCACGCTCTTCCCGCTCGGCATGCTCAACATGAGCCGGGCCCTGCAGGACGACCGCACCTCGCAGGCCGCCAGTTCGGCGGATGGTGTGATGCGCAATTACTGGAAAATGTATGTGGTGGAGAATCAGTATGACACCACGTTGATTGGTGCCTTCGACAATCCGGGCACAATCAGCCCGTCGACGCTGCCCGCTCTCACCGCAGCGAATGCCAGTGAGCCCAGCTACCCCGTCTTCGTCGATCCGATTGGCCGTACTTCACAGGGTGCGCCGAACTTCGCAGGCGGCACTTACCTCACAGGAACGCCACGGGTGAACATGTGGCTCGTCTCGAACGCCCCCGTAGCATCCCAACGAGCATTTGCCCTTCGCATGTGCACCATGATGGATGGCATCACTTATGGCATGAATGGCAATGCGGATATTACCTCGACTCCGAATGTCGAGCGAGACATGCTCTATAGTTGGCTCTGGGTGCTCCAGCGTCCACGCAACGGCGACACCTCGACCGCCACGATGCAAGTGGTCGTGTTCATCAAGCGGAGCCCGGACTATTATCCGCCCAATGCCGAGCAACCTTTCACCGCCACGATGACGCCGAACACCACGAGCCTGACATTGCCACTCACATCGGGGCTCTCGAAGGGAAGCTGGATCATGGATGCCGGTGATGTGAATAACAATCTCCGCCAGGCTAATTTCTATCGAGTCTCAAGTGTCACCGATACCGGTAGCAACCTCACAGTGGAACTGGAATCGCCCATCCGCCGCATCGATGGCAGTGGTACCGCTTACACGGGAAATATTCTCACCATGGCCAGTGTCGTCGACGTGTTCCAGCGCCCGAATCTGACACCGTGATTTGTGAGGTGCTCTTTCTCCCCGCTCCCCTTGAGGGAGAGGGGGTGAGGGGAACGGGACCGGTGAGGGAACGCGAGGAGCGAATGGCGACGGCATTCCCTCACCCGGCTTGCAAGGTCGAACTAGCCACTCCCTCAAGGGGAGAGGGAAAGAATAGGGGTGGTGTCGAACCGGCCCCACCACGGAATTGAATTACTTACACGCCCACTGTGAGGGCCATCATGCTTCGGTCAACGACAGGCTCCCGGCACCACAAGGCCCGTTCCGGCTTCACCCTGGTGGAACTCCTGGTGATGGCGGCCGTGTGCGTGCTGATCATGGCGATTCTCGCCTCCGTTTTTCAGACGGGGATCGACGCCATCCGGCACGTGCGTGCCCAGGGCGACATGATGGATCAATTGCGCTCGGCCGGGGAAGTTGTCAAACGCGATCTCACAGCCGAGCACTTCTTGCCAGACCCCGTGGCCGGTCGGGCTGGCGATCGCACGAAGCTCAGCGACTACCGCTTCGACCTCGGCGATTCGGCACCCCGCGGCGGATACTTTTTCATCAGTAGTTCCAACGCTGGCCCCGCGACCGTCGGCGCTCCGGGATATTTTAGCGAAGGCACAGACTCCGATGGGCTGACGAGTTCCAAGGCCACGAGCCACGTGCTGCAGTTCACCTCGATCATGTCCGGCAACGTCGATGCCAACCATTTCACAGCTTCGGTCCCTGGCGGCACCGCCACCAGCCCCGCGGCGGAGATTGCTTATTACCTGGTGCCAGATCCGGGGCAGAGCACGGGTGGAGACGCAGGGTATCCCCCACAACCGACATTCTTGCTTATTCGACGGCAAAGGCTGCTCGCCATGAATGACAGCGAGAATACTCGCCTGCAGCCACTTGCAACCAGCGATCCGTACCGCGCGGATGTGTTCAACATGAACGGAGCGAACGTGAGCAAGCTCTCGGATGTGGTGACGAACAACCGCCTCAACGTTCCAACAAATACGTTCGTCGGGAGGCCGCGAACAAATACTAACTCTCGTTCGGGCGATGATATCCTGCTCTCGAATGTGCTCTCATTCGAGGTGAAGGCGATCACCAACACCCCATTGACAAACAACGGTGGCGACACCGATTTCCCGTACCTGACGTTGCCGAGTTCGACCTTTGACACCGGCAGCACGCCGGCACCGAATGTGCGCATTCGCTCGCTGCAGATTCGCATTCGCGTTTACGACACCAAGATGCAGATGGCCCGGCAATCGACGTTCATTGTGGACATGTGATTGCCCGCTGTTTGTCCCGCACTGCGCCCGCTCAACCGGAGACTGAAGCGATGATCCTCCGCACTTCGAACCACACTCGCACGCGGCGGGGCGCGATCCTCATTGTCGTGCTCGCGCTGCTCACGATCTTCGCGGTCGTGGGTATCACCTTCGTCTTCTACTCCGGTGCGGAGGCGGACGGGTCGCGCATCTTCAAACAGGCGCAATCGCAGGGCAACATCGACACTCCGGACAGCACCGACGTCGTCAACGCCTTCCTCGGTGCACTGCTCTACGACGCGGGCGATACCGCCCCCACCGACCTGCAAAACAGCCTCCGCGGCCACAGCCTGGCCCGCACCATGTATGGCTGGAACGGCACCATCGGCAACAACCTCACACCATTTAATGGCGTGGGCACATTCCATGGCACGGCCACGGGTTTGCCGGATCGTGCCTACGTGGTGAATCACACGGCGGTGAACGGAAATGTCTATGATCCCGAGTGGACGCAGCCACGCACGAGCGCTCAACTCAATACCGCGATCACACCATCCGCGACCAACATCTATATTCCCAAGAACGCACCTTACACCTATTTCGATGCCAACAACCTGGCCCTGGCCGCCGTCAGCCCGCAGACGGGTGAAGTGCTGGTGCCGTCGTATTATCGGGAGTGGCAGTTCGGCAACCTCCAACCCACCAACCCGAACTGGACGAATACTCAGGGGCGTTACACGATTCTTCGTCCCCGGCCGCAGGATAACATCGCTGATTCGGGTGATGGCCGCGGCCAGGTGAGCGATTTCCCCTACTGCCCCGCGAACGCAGACGGCTCGTACACCGGCGACGTGCAGAACCTGCCCGGCGGCTTCGTTTACAACAGCGGCAATGGCAAATATGAAGCACGAAACGACAGCATCTGGATCGATATCGGCCTGCCCGCTCGCCAGTGGAACGGCAAGTGGATCAAGCCACTCGTCGCCGCCCTCATCCTGGACAAGGACGGCTGCCTGAACCTGAGTGCACATGGGAATAATCGCAATGGCGGCACACATGGTTCACACTCCGGAGTCGGACCGTGGGAAGTGAACCTGAACTATGTGCTCGGTGCGGATGCCCAGAGTGTCGTGCAGGCCCGGAATAACAATAATCCGAACCCACTCGGCAATCGTGCCGGCGTGAGCAGCATCGGCTATGCCTACTCTGCCCCGCAGCCGCCCGCTCCACCGCCCGGCTCCGCCCACATGCTTCAATCGGTCTCCCAGGTGAACTGGGATGGCACCAACGGCGGCATCATCTCGACGCCCGGCAACGGCGGCAACTCCCCCTATGCGACCTACCCCAGCTACGGCACCGGCTTCGACGACAACGTGCAACAACCTTCGAAGCAGATTAATCATCCCTCGTTATTCAACCCGGCCGAGTGGCCCGCACAGTCCGGCAATCTCCGCACCTTTTCACCGACCGATCTGAGGCGGCTCAGCGGTCGCTTCGGTGCCGATCTCGATTTCTACCAGCAACTCGATCTGGCGAAACTGCAGGCTCCGCTGGCCCCACCCACGAACTCACTGATCTCGTCCACGAACGGACTCGATGCGTCCCACCGCAATCGGCTGGTGGTGACAACATTCGGTGCCACGCTGGACTTCCCTGGTTCAACGCCGGGCCAGGTGCCGGGCACCGGTACGCAGTTTCAAATGGCCGGTGTGCCGAGCGCATTCCCATTCAATCAGCCGGGTAATTACAACCAGGGTTCGTATGCGTCGCCGCCGTTGGCTCCACTGAACCTGAATCGACCGCTTACCGATTACCGCAATGACACCACCACCGCGCTGAACCCAATGAACGCGGCCAACTCGGGGGCAGCCCAGCAGGAGCGGCACAACTTCGCCCGCGACATTTTCGCCCGCCTCGTGCTCAGCACCGGCGGTGGCTTCGCACCGGTGGCCGGTGGCTATTCGAACGGCGTCTCGGTGACCGTTTACACGAGCACCACGACCGTGGGCATGGCGACTTATCAGCCGGGCGATGTGCAATTATTTGGTCCTGCCTCGCCTGGAACACCACAGTACGATGCTCTGCGTTACCTGGCCCAGCTGGCCGCGAACATTGTGGACTACATCGATAACGACGATGTGAGCACGCTCTTCGTGTGGAATGCGGCGAATCCCTTGAACCCGTTTGACCCAAATGCCATCCCGGGAGCCATCACAACTGGTGCGGCCGTGTTCGGTGTGGAGAAGCCGCGTCTCGTGATCAATGAAGTCTATAGCGAGATCGCGAACGCGCCGGGAGAAATGGGGACTGACATGATGGCAGGCCCAACGAACCCGGCGCAAATTCGATTCTGGGTGGAGTTGCTGAACCCGACATCCACGCCCTATTTGGCAGGCCCGACGGGGCCGCTCGGCGATGGAAGTGCACAACTGCGAACACCGGGCCCTGGTGGTTCGAATCCCTACCGGCTGCAAATCATTCGTAATGGAGGCACGGCGGCAGCGAACCTGCAGGACCGCACCAACACCACTGGGAACCCTGCCCTCCCAACGGCCCTCACACCCGAAATCCAGTACGACTTCGCAGGTGTAAATATGGGGGCCGCGACATCGGTCAGCCCCAACAACGGAAACTACGCGCCAGGTGGCAATGCTGCCAACGGCATCGTGGTTGTCGGGCCGAGCTTGCCACCAACAGGCATGGGGGGGGTGAGCCCTCAGCCCTTCGAGTTCAATCCGACGAATCCGCCTGGTGGCATGCCACCAGGTGCTCCCTGGTCCAACATGATTCAGTCTACTGGCCCAGCGGCTATGCCGATGGGTCCTCAGAACTGCATGACCTACACCGTGCCGATGGCGGGTGGAATGATGATGCCAGCAGTGGATTATGCTTTCGTCAGTGGCATGGCCTTGGAGCGCCACATGGTGGTACTGCAGCGGCTCGCAAATCCCTATCTGCCTGCGAATGATCCTTCCGGGACCACCTTCAATCCTGCGATGCCCGTGAATCCCTATCTCACAGTGGACTACATGGATCGCGTGAACACATTTGATGCGGTCACGCGGTTGAATGGTGAGATGACGCCGAGAATGGAACGGTCTGCGATGGTCGCAAACGGCTATGACCCGGTTGCTGAGCGATTCGCGATTGGTAAAGTTCAACCGTACGCAGGGCACGCGAATGCAACCGCACAGGCAGCACCAGCTCCGCCGACATTCAACTTCCCGAGTTCTTGTGTCCTGAACCAGCGCAGCACAGACCGAGGCGGAGAACCGCTCAATACGTTCGGACGGCACAATGGACTGACAATCGGTGGACCTGGCGGTGCTGCCACACCTCCCGCCGACACACTCATGTCGCCGTTCGATATGATGTTGCATCTCGATCGACCACTCATCAATCAACTCGAATTGCTGCACGTGGCTGCGGTGCCGCCGCACCAGTTGACGCAGGACTTCGTGCGCGAGTACCCGGCCGGGAGCAGCACCATCCGTAAGGACATGGCCCACGCCCCCTGGCTTGGCACCGAAACGACGACTTCGCCTGGCAACCCTGTGCCCGGCTTCGACGTGACGAACAATCGGACCAATAACGGTCTGTACCGTTCACTGAGTTTGCTTCGCGTGAAGCCCTGGACGCACGGCGTGCCCATGGGCGGCAAGGTTCACGGCCGCATCAACATCAACACCGTGCAAGACCCGCGTGTGTTGCAGGCACTCTTCGATCCGCAAGCCGGCAACAACTTCAATGGCTCGATGGGTGGGAACTTCAATACCTGGTTCAACGGCTGGTTGAACACGCGGACGATGTCGATGCCGACGCGGACACTCGCGGATGGAAGCACGACGGTCGTGGTACCCGTGCCCGGCCGGACCTATGACGATGATCCCACGTTCGCCAATCCGGATCGGCCGTTCAAACCGTTCGGTGTGAGCGAACTCGCCACGGGACCTCTCACCGGTGCCAGCGGCTTACAGGACACGATTCTGCGCACGAATGGTGGCACACAGCCTCTGCTGTGGCAGCCGTTAAACCCTGGCAGCGTGGATCACCCCTATCAGCAGGCCGAGGCGGCTCGCAAGATTCTCAATAACACCACCACCGTGAGCAACAGCTTCGTGGCCTTTTTCACGGTGGGGTACTTCGAGGTGCGGACGAACAACACGGGCAACCCAATGTTCACCAGCGGCGAGCCCACCATCGCCGGGCAGAACTACAATCGTCCGATTCTCGGTCGCGAAGCGTATCGCGAGGTGCCGGGGGATATGCGGTCGAAGTTCTATGCGGTGATCGATCGCAACAACCTGATGCTGAACCCGAACGATAACAACCCGCTCGGCGTCGGCGTGGGCGGCCCGGTGCGTCCGCCATACTTCACCACACTGGAAGCCTCGTTGCCGGCCGGGTCGATGTACATCGACATTGCAGCCAATGCGGACCCGAATGGAAACCCGGCCGCGGTCTATGCGGATGGTGTACCGGTGCCGCTGCGGGCGGGCGATCCGCTGGTCATTGGCATTGGTGCGGAGCAAGTGGTGACGCGAATCGCCAGCACGGCGGAAGTGGCCATGCCGCTCGTGAATCTTGCACCCGGGATTTACCGTGTGATGCTGCCGCCGACGGCACCGCTGCCCCGTGCAGTGGAGGCCGGTTCGTGCGTATCGAATGCACGTTTCGGCAACCCGGGACCGCAGGCGAACATCAACGCCACGGATCCCAACAGTGCCGTACGGCAAACGGGCGTCATTCGTGATTATGGTGAAGTGCGTTGAGTGATCCGAAGCCAGTGAATCGCGCGGGGGTGACGAGCCCCCGCGTTTTTCGTTAGACCTGCCATCCAGCCCCCATCTCTCCATGACGCCACATGAACCTGCCGGTCCACGGCTCTTGCGCACGGCCTGGCTCGTCGTGGCTCTGCTCTGGCCGGTGGCTCTGCTGAACTACCTCGATCGCCAGATGCTTGCGTCGATGAAGTACTCGGTGATGGCCGCGATCCCGGACATCGAACGCGAGGCCAATTGGGGCTACATGCTTGGCCAATTCAAGTGGGTGTATGCAATATTAAGCCCCATCGGCGGCTACATTGCCGATCGCTTCAGCCGGCGGTACACGATCTGTGCCAGCCTCTTTGTCTGGTCCGCGGTGACGTGGGCCACCGGGCAAGTCACCACCTATGAGGGACTGCTCTGGACCCGCACCCTCATGGGCATCAGCGAAGCGTTTTATATTCCCGCGGCACTTGCACTCATCACCGATTACCACACCGGCCACACTCGCTCGCGAGCCGTGGGCTTGCATCAGATGGCCATCTACTGCGGTGTGATTGTCGGAGGGTTCGGCGGCTATGTTGCCGATTCGCCCGATCTCGGCTGGCGCTTCGCCTTCACTGTCACCGGCGTCGTGGGCATTCTGTATGCCGTGCCGCTGCTGCTGCTGTTGCGCGATGCCCCGCAGCGCCCGGAATTACCCCGCTTGAGAACCGACCCGACCCGGGCGGCGTGGGAACTATTCGCGAACCGCTCGTTCCTGATCCTGGTGCTGTACTTCACACTGCCCGCGCTGGCCGGCTGGGTGGTGCGCGACTGGATGCCAGCCATCTTGAAGGATCGCTTTGATATTGGGCAGGGGAAGGCAGGTGTGTCGGCGACGTTGTTTGTGAATGTCGCGGCGCTGGGTGGAGCGCTGCTTGGCGGCTGGCTTGCCGATCGCGCCATGCACCGCACGATTCGCGGCCGCATCTACGTGAGCGCTGCCGGCATGGCGATGATCGTGCCCGCACTCTTCGGCGTCGGCAATGCCGGCACGCTCGTCATTGCCATCTGTTTCCTCGTGCTATTCGGCCTCGGCTGGGGCTTCTTCGATTGTAATAACATGCCGATCCTCTCGCAAATCGTGCGACCCGAACTCCGGGCCACGGGCTATGGCGTGATGAACCTCGTGAGCATCAGTTGCGGCGGCTTCGCGGACTGGGGCTTCGGCGAGCTCCGCGATCGCCAGGTGCCGCTCAATGCCATCTTCGGCACCTTCGCCAGTGTGGGTGTGATCTCGCTCGTGCTGGTGCTGCTCATTCGGCCCAACCGCGAACTGATGGAACAGGAACGCGCATCTCACCTCTGAACACGGTGCGGCGTTCACCTGCCTGATTGGCGAAGAGCAAGGAGTGCGGATCGGCCGCGTCGCGATCGGGCAAGGGTACAGCCACCATATCTGCGGATTTGCCCGGCTGCAGGCTTCCGACTTCATCCGCCCAACCCAGCGATTCCGCACCCGTGAGTGTGATCATTCGCACTAATTGATCAGTGGGAAAATCGGGATAAAGTCGATGGAGAAACCGCGCTTCGGCGAGCAGGTCCAGGTCGGGGTTCGATGCCAGGCTATCGGTGCCGAGGCAGACGCGAACGCCTTGTTCAAGCAGGGCACGGAAGGGATGCGGGGGATGCCCAAAGGCCGCGTGCGTGCGTGGGCAATAGACCACTGTGGCAGGCTGTGGCAGTTGAATTGTGGATGGAAGATAATTCGCATGGGCGCAGAGGGCAGGGCCAGGAGAATGCAAAGCACGCACCACATCCGCCAGTGAGTTCGCCAGGGCAGCGGGGTGCCAGACGTTCATCTCCTTGAGGAAGTCGACGAATGGCCCACGGCGGTGTTCGAGCAGTTCGAGTTCCGCGGGTGATTCGGCGAGGTGCAGTGTGCTCGGCCAACCACTGGCGCTCGCCTGCGCGATCACGGCGGCGCTCACGCTATACGGGGCATGCGGGCTCACTCCAGGCCGACAGGTTGCGGATGCGTGCTGACGTGCCATCGCCCAATCGCACACCGCGTTCCAGCGTTCCTCGACTGCGGGGGTGAGACCGAGCACTTCACGGAACACCACCGCTCGTGCTCGTGAATTCGCGACGGCTTCCCAGCTTCCACCATCCGAGGAGATGTCGCCGATGAGCGTGGTGCCGTGGCTCAGACACTCCGCGAGACCGGCGCGAATATCAGCCTGCAGTTGCTCGGGTGTCCGGGTTCGGCGGTAAGCAATCACTCCGCGGAGCCAGTCGGTGAAGTGTGCGGGATCGGTTGGCGGGATGAGGCCGCGGGCACCACTGAGATCGAGATGGGTATGGGCATTGACGAGTCCAGGAATGAGCGCGGCATTGCCGAAGTCCACATCCGCAGTGCGCCTTCCGGCCGGTTCGATGGCTTCGATCTTGGCGTCACGCACCACCACGATGGCATTGGCCAATGGTGGACCCGCGACGGGGAAGACCCAGCGAGCGGAATAGCTGTGGGGTGCAGCTGAAGTGTGCTGTGCCACAATCGAATCCAGTTGTTCGCACGAGTGGATGGAGAGTCTCGACCCTCATTGACCTTTGCGCACTAAGGGAAATCGACTGCTCGAGCATGGTCACCAGGAATGGGTTGTGGCGGAAACGGCACTTTCGCCCTGGGCAGCAGCACTTTGAAGATCGTTCCCTTGCCCAGCTGGCTGGTGGCGCTGACTTCGCCGTTCAACAGTTGCACCAGATGCTTGACGATGGCGAGACCCAGGCCGGTGCCACCGATTTCACGACTGCGCGACTTGTCGGCCCGATAGAAACGTTCAAAAACTCGTTGGATATCGCGCTCGGCAATGCCCACTCCGGTGTCTTCCACTTCGTAACTCACACGCTCACCCACGATCGCCCAGCGAATCGTGATGCGTCCGCCGTTCGGCGTGTACTTGATGGCGTTGTCCACAAGATTGTCCATCACCTGCCGCAGGGCATCGCGATCTGCCCACACGGCAAGATCCGGCGGTGAATCGGGTGGCGGCTTCTCCACCATGGTGAGAGTCTTGACTTCCGCCAGTGCCGAATGGCGTTCCACGCAATCCTCGATGGCTCGTGCCAGCGGGATAGCCTGGAATTCGAGCCCCATCTCGCCGGACTCGATGCGGGCCAGGCTGAGCAAATCCTGGATCAGCGATTCCAGTCGGTCGGATTCGTGTGCAGCCTGGCCGAGGAAGAGTTTGCAGGCATCCGGATCGTCGGCCGCACCATCGATCAGCGCCTCGATGTTTGATTTGATCACGGCCAGTGGTGTCTTCAACTCGTGGCTGACGTTGGCAACGAAGTCCTGACGCATACGTTCGAGGCGACGCAGTTCGGTGGTGTCGTGAATCACCACCACCGCACCCGGGATGCCGTGGCCCGGAAAGCGCGAGACGTATACCGCCAGGCTCTTGACGCCGGTGCCCTTCCAGTCGAGTTCCTCGCGATGCGGGCCATCGCTGGAAAGACCCTTGCGGACCATCTCCTGGAATGCGGGCTGACGGGCCACTTCCCACAGTCGCTTGCCCACCGCCGCTTCGGGATTGAACGCTAACAATCGGCTGGCACGATCGTTGGCAAAGAGGATGCGTTCGGTCTCATCGATGGCAATCACGCCTTCCACCATGCCCGAGAGGATCGTGAGCAGTTGCTCGCGGTCGTGTTCAAGCTGATTGATGGTGGCAGCAAGTTGGCCGCTCATGGCACGCAATTCGGCTTGACTGGTGCGGTTTGTGCCGCTATGTGCGCGATCCTGAATACCTGTCGAGTTTATTTGCTCGGTGCCTTTGGGTGTGAAAGACGCACTCAGGTGGTGGCGTTCGCGCAGCCAGGTGGGGATGGCCAGGACCAGCACGACCACGGTGCCGAGCAGGAAGCTGCTGGCATGGGGGAACGCGCGCGACAGCGCGAGCACTGCCAGCACGGCAACGACGAGAAGCACCAGGTCGAAGAAGAATAATCGTCGAAACATGACGCGGATCGCGGCTCTCGCTTAAGGATGCGCTCAAACATCTGTTGCCATCGTAGCAATGCGAACGAAAGCCGGCTCACGAATCGAGGGGGCGGTCGTGCGGTTCAACAACATACAACTGTTGCGCGTGGCCGCCGCCGTGGGTGTGGTGCTTTATCACCTGGGCTGCCATGCCCCGACACTTGTGGGTGTGAGCCGGTCGTGGCTTTCGTTTCCGCTGTTCGCAGGCTTCCCGGTTCCGCTCTTCTTCGCGGTCTCGGGCTTCGTGCTGGCGCAAGCGATTCGCAGTGCATCACCCGGTCGTTTCCTCTTCGCACGCTTTCTGCGGCTCTATCCCGGCTATTGGATGGCACTCCTGGGTGTGATCGCCTTCATGCGGCTGCGTTTCTTCACCGAGCATCACCGCTGGATGATTCACTTCACGGGCTGGAACACGATTACGCTCTGGCCCGGTGGCGAGGGGCACGTGCTCTACTTTCTCGGGATCGAGTGGTCTTTGGTGTACGAAGTGTTTCTCTCTGTCGCCGTGGCCGCGATGGCACTCGCGGTTGGCTGGCGACGCGTCCCGCTTCTCACCGGCATCTGGCTTGCCGCGATTCTCGTGAAGATGGCTCTGTGGCCGGGCTACCTGTTCGATATTTTCCCGCACTGGACCACGATCGCACTCTCGGGATGCAACGTGCCGTTTTTGCTGGGTGTGCTCGTCTATCAGGTCAAAGATGTGGGGCAGCGTGTGCGCTGGCTGGTGCTGCTGACCGAGATGGGGTTGCTGCACCACATGTGCTACCGGCCCATGCCACCCGAACTCACCTGGGCCTGCTGGGGCGTGGCGGGTGCCGCCGCCGTGTGGCTGGCGGTTCGCTTTCGCCAGGTGAAGGATACCAACCGGCTCGCACGCCTCGGTGACTGCACCTATGGACTGTTCCTGTTCCACGTGCCCTTGATGTTTTTGGTGCTCTTCGCCGCCCAACGTGTCGGCCGAACCGGTGACGTGACCGTGCTCTGGCTGGCCGGCGGTGTCGCGATCGTGGGCGGCTTGTTGTTCGGGCGTGTCGAAAGTGCGCTGCACACCCGATTGCGGCCCCTGGCGAAGGTGAAGCCGCGTGAAGCGTGGGAACGGGTTCGCGCGAATCTGACTCGTGGCTGGCGTGGGTTCAATCCTTTAACGCCGCGCTGAGTTCAGCGACGAGCGTGCTCACCGCTTTCAGTGCCGCGGCTCGGTCGGTCGCAGCCGCTTCGAGCTTCTTCACGAGGGCGCTGCCGACAATCACGCCATCGGCCAGGTCCTTCAATTCGCGGACGTGCTCGGGCTTGCTCACACCGAAGCCGACGCACAGCGGCAGGTCCGTCATGGCCCGCAATCGGGCGATCATCTCGTGCAATTGAACGGGCAGCCGATCGCGGGCTCCGGTGATGCCAACGACGCTGACCACATAGACGAAGCCGCCGCACGCCTTCACGATCTTTTCGGCCCGTGCCGGAGCCGTGGTCGGTGTCACGAGCAGAATCAGCTTGAAATCCTTGTCCGCGGCGAGCTTCGCCAGCTCGGCTGCTTCCTCAACGGGCAAATCTGGCACCACGGCTCCACTCAGCCCCGCGGATTGAGCCGCGTCAATGAAGGCCGTGGGCCCCTTCTTGAACACGAGTGAGTACGACGCCATTGCCACCAGAGGCGTCTGAAACGCGGTGGCCGAAGTGGTCCCCTTCACTGCAGCGAAGATATCCGCCAGCTTCAGCCCCTTCTCCAGAGCCCGCGTGTACGACGCCTGGATCACCGGGCCATCGGCAATGGGGTCCGAGAAGGGGAAGCCAATCTCCACGAGATTCGCTCCGGCCTCTGCCACCGTGGAGAGCAAATCGCGGGTGAAGTCAATATCCGGATCGCCCGCCGTGACGAACGGCATGAACGCCTTGCGCTTCTCGGCTCGCAAACGCTGGAACAGGGAATCGATTGCATTCATGAGGGGGTGCAGTTTGCGGGATTCAGAATGCGGAGTGAAAAACCGGAACCCCGCGTAGCCGCGACGCGAAGCGCGTCCACTGATCACAGATACTTGATGCAGACGACGCCGGCCACCACCAGGAGTGCGCCGAGGATGCGTCCCGGCGTCACGACCTGCTGCTTCAAGCCGAGCAGTGCGAAGTGGTCGAGCAGGATGGCACAAAGGAGTTGCCCGCCGACCACGAGTGCAATGAAGAGTGCAGCACCGAGTTCCCGCGAGAGAGCTGCCCCGGCCAGAACGATGAGGGCACCCAGCGGGCCGCCAATCCAGTTCCACCATTCGGTCTCACGCAGCTTCGCCATCTCCGGAGCCGGCGGCCGCACCATCAACATCACAATTGCCGCGGTGAGAATCGTGCCACAAATCGAGAAGAACGCGGCAAAAAGTGGGCTATCCAGGTTGTGCCGGAACCGTCCATTTGCGGACGCCTGCATGGCAATGCACGCACCCGCCCCGGCCGCCAACAACGCGAAGACAAGATATTGACTCATTTGATGCGTTTTACGGAGCCGGTGGAGTGCCAACCGCGTTTCGTTTCGGAGATCAGGCTTTCGCGGTGAGCCGCGCCACCTCGGCGCAGTCCTTGTCGCCGCGGCCGCTGAAGCAAAGCACCACCACGTCCTTCGGACCGAGCTTTGCGGCGACCTTCAGGGTCTCAACGATGGCGTGGGCCGTTTCGAGTGCGGGGAGGATGCCCTCGAGCTTGCCGCAGAGGTGGAAAGCGTCGAGCGCATCCTGGTCCGTGACGCTGCAATAGCGAACGCGGTGCTCATCGTGCCAGTAACTGTGTTCGGGGCCGACGCCGGGGTAATCGAGCCCGGCCGAGATGGAATGGACGTTCGCGGTTTGGCCGTCGTCGTCCTGGAGCACATAGCTGAAGCTGCCGTGAAGCACGCCTGGGGCACCCTGGCTGAGCGTGGCGGCGTGACCACCAAGCGTCTTGCCGTGGCCGCCCGCTTCGACACCAATGAGTTCCACGCCCGCATCTTCCACGAAGGGGAAGAACATACCCGCGGCATTGCTGCCACCCCCCACGCAGGCGACCACGGCGTTCGGCAACTGGCCGATCTGATCGAGGCATTGTTGCTTCGTTTCCGTGCCAATCACGCTCTGGAAATCGCGAACCATCATCGGAAATGGATGCGGCCCCACCACGCTGCCAATGATGTAGTGCGTGCTCTCCACACTGCTCATCCACTCGCGCATCGCTTCGTTGGTGGCGTCTTTCAAGGTCTTGCTGCCGCTCTCAACGGGGAACACTTCCGTGCCCATCGCCCGCATCCGGAAGACGTTCAACTCTTGCCGGCGAATGTCCTCGCTACCCATGTAGACGCGGCATTCCATGCCGAAGAGCGCGGCAGCCGTGGCGGTGGCGACGCCGTGCATGCCAGCGCCTGTCTCGGCGATCACACGCGATTTGCCCATGCGCTTCGTCAGCATCGCCTGGCCGAGAGCGTTGTTGATCTTGTGGGCACCGGTGTGGTTCAGATCCTCGCGCTTCAGAAAGATGCGGGCTCCGCCGGCGTGCTTCGTCAGTCGTTCGGCAAAATAGAGGCGCGAAGGCCGGCCCACGTAGTCACTCATCAGTCGTGTGAAATCGCCGCAAAACGCGGGATCCGCCTTCGCCTCACGGTACGCAGATTCAAGTTGATCAAGTGCGAACATCAGCGTTTCAGGCACATAACGGCCGCCATACGCACCGAACCGTCCGCGAACATCCGGAACTGCCATGTGGGTCATCGAGAATCTCACGCGAAGCCGCAGAAACGCAACGAAAGAATTGTAGCAATGAGGCGAGAGGCGAAGCGAGGTTCGCCCGAATTGCCGCGCCTGGTAAGATGCCTTCGAACGGAGTGATGTCGCGGCGGCGGTTGTCTTTCATTCCGCATTCCCATTCCGCATTGAAAAGATGCCCGAGCTTCCTGAGGTCGAAACCGTTGTGCGAGACTTGCGGCCGCTGGTCGTGGGGCGGCACATCACGAGCGTGCGGCACGGTTCGCGCTCGCTGCGCAAGCCCTGGGATGCTGCGTGGAACGCCCGACTCGTTGGCTCACGGATCGCGGGCATTCGTCGACGCGGCAAGTGGATTGTTCTTGATGCGGGCTCGCCGCACCTGCTCGTGCACCTGGGTATGACCGGGCAATCCACGGTCGTGCCATCAGCCGAAGCGGAACGTGATCACGTGCATCTGGTCTTCGCGCTCGAGGATCAGAATGAACTCCGTTTTCGCGATATCCGCCGATTCGGCAGTGCCACGTTATTCCCGGACGCGGATGCTCTCGAAGCGTGCTTCGCCGAAGCCTGCCTTGGGCCCGAGCCATTCCAGGTTGATGCCATCTACTTTCGTAACGCCTTTCGCAAATCCACACGCAATCTGAAAGCCCTGTTGCTCGATCAGACACTCCTGGCCGGTGTCGGGAACATTTACGCCGATGAATCGTGCTTCCGGGCGAAGCTGCATCCGCAGCGAACCGGTACGTCTCTTTCGAATGCGGAAGCGGATCGGCTTCGCGCCGCCATCGAAATCGTGTTAACGTGTGCAATTGAACGACGGGGCTCCACCATCCGCGACTATGTCGGTGGCTCCGGGCTCCGTGGCGGCTATCAGAATGAGTTCGCCGTCTATGGCCGAACCGGTGAAGCGTGTCATGCGTGCGGAACAATCATCGAGTGCATGCGACTCGCCGGCCGGGCGACGCACTATTGTGGAAGCTGCCAGCGGCCTGGAGCGAGCCGTTAACTTTCCGCCTTTAGCCAGCAAGGAAAGGCCGGAGACGAACCCCTGAGTCATGGTGATCCGTCTGGCTATTCGCTGATAGCTGACGGCTGAGAGCTTCCCCCCAATGTCCTATCGTGCGTTCAAGAAACTGTTCGGTGAGACCAGCCTCGAGCGGAAATGCCGCTGGCTGCTGGGTGCGGGCGTGTTGCTCCTGATGACCGGTAGCTTCTGGGTCTACGCACGACAGACCGAAGGACTCGCATACGATCAACTCGAGACCACAGGCCGTGCTCTGCTTTCCCCCACGGTCGCACGCTTGCACGTGAAGGATGTCCAGCTGGAAGCCATGAAAGACTTCCAGAAACAGGCCGAGGCCAACTGGCCCGACCAGTTAAAAGGATACAGCACACGACTCATTATCCCGTTCTCGAAGGATCGCGCCAGCCAGCCGGAAGCGGACGACATGGAAGCCGTGGGCCGCTTCCTCATCGACCCGGCCAAGAATGAAGAGACTCGCCAGGCCCCCAAGGAGAATGCGTACTACTACTATGGCGGCATTCGTGCCGGTGCCTCCTGTGTCGATTGCCACACCGATCCGGAACGCATGGGGGAATTTGGCTCTGCAGAGAAGTCCAACCCGGACCTCAAGCCGGGTGAACTCATGGCCGTCGTGCGGATTCGACTCTCCACGCAGGTGATCGAGGAAGGCTTCCACACCAACCGGGCCCTGCTCATCACCTTCGCCATTGGCACCTCACTCCTCATCATCGCCGGCAGCTACCTCATCATTCGCTATGTGATCGTGAAGCCCGTGAAGCACCTCAAGGAGGTCTCCGACGCGATTGCCACCGGAGAACTCAACATTCGCAGCGAGATTCAAACGGGTGACGAATTCGAGGATCTCTCGCACGCCTTCAACCGCATGATTCGCAACCTCACCAACACACAGGAACGCAACAAGAAACTCATCACTGACCTGGACCGCAAGGTGGATGAACTCGCCCGCGTGAACATGGCACTCTATGAGGGGAACCGCCTCAAGAGCGACTTTCTCGCCACCATGAGCCACGAACTGCGCACGCCACTGAACAGCATCATCGGCTTCAGTGAGGTGCTGCTCGCCGCGGAGAATCTCACCGAGAAGCAACACCGCTATGCCGGGAACGTCATGACCAGCGGGCAGCAATTGCTCGCGCTGATCAACGATGTGCTGGAACTGGCCAAGCTCGAGGCCGGAAAGATGCGGTTGCATCCGGAGCTTCTGAATGTCGCGGATGTGTGCGAACATTCCACGGCGATGTTTCGACCTCAGGCGGAGAAGAAGAACATCGAGTTGAAAGTGATCGCCGATCCGGCTGCGGGGAGCGTGCGTCAGGATGCCGGCAAGTTGCACCAGATTCTCACCAACCTGCTCTCGAACGCGGTCAAGTTCACGCCGGAAGGCGGCCGTGTGACGCTCAAGGCGGCCACCGATGGGCACGACCTCGTCTTCACGGTTAGCGATTCCGGCGTCGGTATCGCTCCGGAAGAACAGGACCTGATCTTCGAGAAGTTCCGCCAGGCCGGCAACCTGATGACGCGTGAGCAGGGCGGCACCGGGCTCGGCCTCTCCATCGTGCGCGAACTCGCGAAACTGCTCGGCGGCGATGTCTCACTGCACAGCGAACTCGGCCGCGGCAGCACCTTCACCGTCCGCGTCGCGGCCCGCCTCGCCGATGAACCGCTGCTCGATTTCGAACTCAGCGAACCGTTGAATCCGGTCGCAGCGTCTTGAGCGGCACAGGTTGCTCACTTCTTCGGAGGGGTCGCGGCCGGCCATTCTTTCAGCACCTTCCCTGCCTGATCCTTCAAGCGAATCGATTCGAATCGAATCTCGCCCGCCGCCGTCGCAGGATCGATTCGCAATCCGGTGATCGCCTTCGGAACAGGCAGTTTCACCGGGTAAGAGTGCAACGTCCCGTCATGCTTCGGCTCGAAGGGAACGGAGCGATCGCGATGAAATCCTTTGTCCGTAGCCGTGCTCCAGAAGACCTGCCCGCTCCCCTGGCTCTTCGACTGCATGGCGATTTCCAGCGTGAACGGGCCAGCCGTCGACGGCAGATCACGCGTCGCGAGAAATGGATCGCCACCGGTCGACTTGAGCAGAATGACCCCGTCCGTTGACTCGATCTCCGCATCCTTGCTGGCTGTCCATCCCGCAAGCGCGGCCGCGGGTTTACGGTAATCCGGGTTCGCGATCGGCACCACCGCTTCAGTCTCCCTCAGAAACGCGTCAATCCGTGCGTTCAGTTCTTTCACCAGTTCTGGCTTCTCGGCTGCCAGGTTTTTCGTTTCACCCACATCGTTCTTGAGGTCGTAGAGTTCGAGTCGGTCGCTGCGGTCGTCGTGATCCGCGAAGAACCGGATGAGCTTCCAGTCGCCCTTGCGAACCCAGGTGCCGGGTCGGAAGCCATCGATATCGCCGCGGCCGCCATGGGGAAAATGGCTGAAGATCGCTTCGCGCTTGAGAGTTTGATTTGAGAAAGCCGGCACGATGCTGATGCCATCGAATTTTACAGCTTCCGGCTTTGGCAGCTTTGTCATCTCCACGAGTGTCGGGAAGAAGTCGGTGCTCTGAACGACGGCATCGCTGCGGCTGCCCGGCTTGATGTGGCCTGGCCAGACCACGAAGAGTGGCACGCGCGTGCCACCCTCGTAATTGCTGGCCTTGCCGCTGCGAAAGGGTGCGTTGCTGGTGACGGGGATGCCGGCATAAGCCGCGTTGTTTGTGGCCTCTCGCGGGACATTGTGCCAGCCGCCGTTATCACTCGTGAAGATGATGATGGTGTTCTCACTGAGTCCGTTGGCATCGAGTGCTGCCGTCAGGCGGCCCACCGCATCATCCAGGCTTCGCACCATCGCCGCATAGACCGGGTTGCGTTGCGGCGCGTGGGGGTCTGCCCGCTTGGCCGCCTCCGCGATGAATGCCTCCTTGCCCATCCAGGGCGAGTGGACGCTGAACGCCCAGTAATTCAGGAAGAAGGGGCGGCCCTTGTTCTCCTGGATGAACTGGACGGCTTCCTCGGCCATGCGATCCTCGATGTGGTCGCCTGCTTTTCCTTGCCCTTTCCAGAAGGCCCAGGGTGCGAAGTAGCCGTTGCCGCCGCCTGGGCCCGGTCCCGGAGTGTGTGGCAAATCCACATCGAAACCATGCTGAAGCGGGGAATACGGTGCAGGCCCCAGATGCCATTTGCCAAAATGCCCCGTGCGATAGCCGGCCTGCTTGAGCACTTCTGGCAGCGTCACGTAATCGGTCTTTAGCCGTGTGAGGGAATCCGCAACCAGCACTTTGGTGCCGGGGCCGCCCTTCACGAGTTTCTTTTCAAGCTGCACCTCCGGCAGGTGGCACTGCGGTGCCGTGATGCCGATGCGAGCCGGTGCGAGCCCCGTCATCAAGCTGCTGCGGGTGGGCGAACAGAGCGGGCTGGCGGAATACGCGTTCGTGAAAAGCATGCCGCGGCGAGCCAAGGCATCGAGATGCGGCGTGGCGTGAAAGGTGCTCCCATAACAGCCAAGGTCGCTTCCGCCGAGATCATCCGCCAGGATGAAGACGATGTTCGGCTGGGCTGCGGAACTGGCCCCAGCAACCGCGATCACGAGCAGAAGTGCAGGCAGGAAGCGTTTCATGCGGAGAGTTTCTGGTTGATAAGCGAAGCGTCTGGGTGCCAGTCGCTCAGCATCGTGCTGTGAAGGATCGTGTCGATCAAGACCCCGTGGAGGCCTGTGTGAGTTGCGTGGTGAGGCGGATGCCGGCGCTGAGTTGATCAAGCTGGAAGTGGGGCCGAAGAAAGACGGTGCACTGGTACGCGCCAGGTTTGCCGGGAATCTCGCGGACAGTGGCCCGGCCTTCGCGCAATGGGAAGCGAGCCTTCATGCTGGTGCTGGCGTCGTCATTGCTCACGATATAGTCCGAGAGCCAGCGGTTCAGATACGCCTCCACCTCTTTCGGTGTGGTGAACGCACCCACGCGGTCGCGCATCATCACCTTCAAATAATGTGCGAAACGCGACACGCAGAGCATGTAGTGCAACATCGACGAGAGACGGGCGTTCGCTGTGGCGACCGGGTCGTCGTAGATCTTGTGCTTCTGCACGGAAGGTGTGGAGTAGAAGCCGGCCTCTGCGGCTCCGGGTGTGTGGCAGAGCGGGATGAAGCCGAGATCGCTCAGTTCCTTCTCGCGGGCGTCAGTGAGATGCGCATCCATCACCGACCGAGGCGTCTCGGCCGTGCCGGTGCCGTAGCCCACTTTGGGGAGCCCCAGCACGAGGCCGCCGCTGGAATCGGCCGGTCGTGTGCCGCGTATGTCCGCGAGCCAACCGGAATCCGCAAATGCGCGTGCCGCCACCGCGGCGAGTGCGAACACCGGGCTGCCCCAGAGATACCCCCGGCGATTCGGGTCCGCGGTGTCCTCGCGAAAGGCGAAGCCGTGCGTATGGCCCGGTGCATCGCCATAGGGTCGACGGTACAGCACGCGTGGCAGTGCGAGTGCCGTGAAACGGGCATCCTCGGACTCGCGGAACTGACGCCACTTCAGGAAATCGGGCTGGTCGAAGGTGCGGTGCAGGTCAAAGGGCATTTCCAGTTCGGCAAACGACTCCGCTTCGAGGAAACGCGGATCGATGCCGGAGACGAACGGCGCGAAGCCCGCGGCGGCCACGTTCGAAAGGCTCCGCAGCGCCGCGATGTCATCGGTGGGGCGGTCCGGAAAGGGTCGGTGTGTGAGATCATAGTTGCCGATAAGCAAGCCATACGGTTCGCCGCCGGGCATGCCGAATTCTTCGTTGTACACCTTGCGAAAGAGATGGCTCTGATCGAACTCGAGCGCCCGTTCCTGGTCCTTCACCAGGTCCTTCCAGGTGACATTGAGCACGCGAATCTTGACGTTGGCCCCCTCCGGCACGCTGTCCGCGAGGTACCAGAGCCCCCGCCACGCGGCTTCCAACTTCTGAAACTCGGCATGGTGCAGGATGGCGTTGAGTTGACTGGTGACGAGTTCGTCGACGCGGGCCACATCGCGGTTGAGAGCGAGCGAAAGCTTGCGTTTGAGTTCAGGAACCGGCACATCAGGAATGGTGCCGAGCCAGAGTCTCAGCGCGGTGCCGACATCGCGTTCACGGAGGAACTGATCGAGCCGCCCCGTGGTCATCGGATCTGCGGGTCGGCGCTCCGCACTGGCATCGGTCGCGGCCAGCACAGAATCGAGCAGCGAACCGGTGGTTGGAGCCGCCGGTTCGGCGAAGGTGGTTTCGTAGCGCGCGGATTGCGGGTTCATCATGGATCCGATGAATGAAACCGCGTAGCCGCGACGCGGCTACGCCGCGAGGGTTACTTCCCAAGCTGCGGGATGCGGGCGACCATGCGTAAGGATGTGGTCAGTTCCTCGAACTGCAGCCACGGCCGCAGGTGAGCCACGGCGTTGTACGATCCTGGCTTGCCCGGAATCTCGGCCACCTGGATCTTCGCCTCGGCCAACGGGTACTTGGCCTTCATCTCCTGGCCGGCGTTCGGATTCGAGTTCACGTAGTTGCCGATCCAGCGGTTCAGCCAGGCTTCGCAGTCCGAGGCTTCCATGAACGAGCCGATCTTGTCGCGAGCCATCACCTTCAAGTAGTGGGCAATGCGCGACGATGCCATGATGTAGGGCAGCCGAGCCGAGATCGCCGCATTCGCCGTGGCCTCGGGGCGGTCGTACTTCTTCGGCTTCTGCGCGGTTTGGGCCCCGAAGAAGACGCCGTAATCGGTGTTCTTGTAGTGGCAGAGCGGCAGGAAGCCGAGATCGGAGAGTTCCTTTTCGCGGCGATCGGTGATGCCGACTTCCGTGGGGCACTTCAGGTCCGGGTCGCCGTCGTCCGAGACGAACGTATGGGCGGGGAGTCCCTCGACCTTGCCGCCGCCCTCGGCCCCGCGAATGGCGACGCACCAGCCATACTTGGCATAGGCGTCCGTCAGCTTCGCCCCCATCACGTACGCGGTGCTCATCCAGCAGTAGTCGCCGTGGGTCATCGCCTTGGGTTTGCCGGCGGCGTCGAACTCCGCTTCCTCGTAGCCAAACGCCTCCACGGGCTTCGTGGAGCTGCCATACGGCAAGCGGGCGAGCGTACGCGGCATGGTGAGTGTGACGAAGCGGCTATCCTCGCTTTCGCGGAAGGAACGCCACTTGGCGTATTCCACGGTGTCGAAGATCTTGGCCAGGTCGCGCGGCTTGGAGAGGTCCGTCCAGCCGCCGTCGAATCCGAACAGCTTCGGATCGGCCGAGGAAATGAAGGGGCAAAAGGCCGCGGCCGCGATGTTGGACATCTTCGACAGCAGTTCGAGGTCCTCGGGATGATTGGTGAATTCGTAGTCGCCGATAAGCGAGCCGTACGGTTCGCCGCCGGGGGTGCCGAATTCGTTTTCGTAGAGCTTCTTGAAGACCTGCGATTGATCGAACTCCACGGCCTTGTCCACGTCCTTGAAGAGATCCTTCTTGGAGACGTTGAGCATCTTGATTTTGAGCGAGGTGCCGGTCTCGCTGTTCATCACGAGGTGGTTGAGGCCGCGCCACGAGCCTTCCAGCTTGAGGAAGTCCGGGTGGTGCATCACGGCGTTGAGTTGCTTCGAGATCGAGCGATCGAGCGCCCGGATGGCATCGTTGATGGTGACCGAGACGTTCTTCGAATAGGTGACGGTGCCCTTGAGAGCTTCGTCCGCAAGTGTGCGGATCAGGTCTTCGGCGCGGGAGCGTTCCGTCTGCTTGGTGGCCGAGATGACCTGGTCGAGTAAGCTGCCGGCTTCGGTGGTCGTGGTCGCGGCACCGCCAGCGGCCTGTTGTTCGGGACTCATGTATGGGGTTCCTGTGTGCGAATGTATTGGGGTGAAGATCGCGTCCGCTTACTTGCCTTCGCCGAGCTGGTCCTTGAGTTTCTTGAGTTCGTCGGTGTTCGAGAGCACCTTCTCGAGAAGCCCTTCGAGGTCCTCGGAGCGGTCGATTTTGGTGAGCAGGTCGCGGAGCTTGTCGCGTGTCTCGACCAGTTTCTTGAGCGGATCGACCTGTTGTGCGACGTTCTCGGGAGAGAAGTCGTCCATGTTGTTGAACTTGAGTTGCACACCGAGTTCGGAGCCATCGTCTTGAAGCGTGTTTTTGACGCGCATGTTCAGGCCGGGTGTCATGCGAGCCATGACATCGTTGAAGTTATCACGATCGATCTGCACGAACTTGCGATCCTTGAGCGGCTTGAGCGGCTCAGTGGGCTGCCCGGAGAAATCGCCCAGGACGCCGACCACGAAGGGGAGTTCCTTGACGACCGCGGCGCCCTCGGTCTCGACTTCATACGTGATGTGGACCCGCGGCTTGCGAACCCGGTCCAGTTTGCTGTGCACGCTCTCGGCCATGGGTCACCTCGCTGTGGGAACCCCGGCTCGAAAGAGCCGGGGCAGGATTAGTGTTACTGCGGGACACGAGTTGTTCTTTCAGGGCTCTCAGCCATCGGCGCGAATGCCGACCTGCTTGAACAGGGCTTCACGGGGATTGTCGTCCGGAATCAACTCGGCGAACAGTTCCGGCAACGACATGCGGCCCCAGCGCACCGCCTGCTCCAAAGCATATGGAATCATGGAATGCGGCTCGCTGCGACGAAAATATTCGGCCAGTGTCTCGATGGCACGCAGGGCATCGTTGCGATTGCGAATCGTGGGGAGGCGTTCGCCGGAGCCGCGATCCTCGCCCGAATCAGAATTCTCCCCTGAACTCGTCTCGCCGGACTCTTCGCTCGGTTCGATGTTCTCGTCAATCGGTGCGGCAGGGAGCTTGCCGCGGGCCACATCCTTGATGGCATCGAGCACATTCTCGAGTGCCGTGCGAATCGCCGATGTGGGTGGTGCCACGGAACCGGCAGCCGCATCGAGAGCGTTGCCCATGCCGGCGAACTCTTCAATCGCGGCATTCAGGTCTTCGTAAAGATCGCGATAAAATTCTGTGGAGGTTTCTGCGACGGCTTTCTGGAACAACTCCGTGTTCATCGCCCCTGCAGCGATGCGTTCCTCTTTCGTGTCCTTGTCGAGAATGCGAGCCGTGGCCGCGGCCTGCATGTAGTTCGAGAAGGTGAGGCCGCCAAAACTTGCTGAATCCGTGAGTGCGATGCGGTTGATCGGTGCGATCAGGGTGCCTTCGGCATCATCGCCATTGAGTCCGGTGAGCGGGGCGACCCGCGTGGCGATACCCTCTTCGTCCGGGGTGGGGTAGAGATTATCCCAGAATCGTTCGACCAAGCCGCGTGTCAGTTTAAAGCCATCGCGCAGGCCCGCGAAACCCTTGGTACGGCAAAGTCCCTCGATGAGATAGGCGGCGATTTCGAGATCCTTGCTCGATTCGCCGAGCGCCTTGATTGCGGGGGTGGTGACGGCTTTCCAATCCGCGGTCGGGGCGTCGGCGAGGCCGCCTTCCATCTGCCGCTCGGCGGCACGTGCGGCACTGCGGGCGTCCTTCACCTTGTAATAAAGCGACGTCGGCCCGGCGTTGCCGCGCAGGTCTTCCCCGGCGGGTTGCTCGTCCGAAATGGGGCTGAGCAACTTGTCGAAGTCCAACACATCAGCTGTGGGCATTCACGATCTCGGTTCGGCATGCAGGAATGGCCTCACATTGACCGATTCCGAATCGCCACACAAGCAAAATACCGTCACTCTTCGCAAACGCAAAACACCCGCGGTCGGGTGGTGCCGACGGCGGGTGTTCGCGATGTCTAACCTCTGGAATTACCAGATCGGGAAGGGGACCACGGGCGTCACGGGGTAAACCGGGTACACCGGCCGCACAGGGTAGATCGGATAGACCGGGTACACCGGCTGCGGGCGGATGTTGCCGGGCGGGGTGGTCCACCAGTCGCGAGGGTCGTACCGGCCCGAGGGGTTGTAGCCGCCATTGGGCCAGCCGGGATTCGGGTTGTACACCGGTGGGTAATAGCGTGGCGGATTGTAACTCGGCCGAGGATAGTAATAACCCGATTGAGCCGAGGCCGCGCCGCTGAACAGTGCGACGGAGATGAGTGCCGCGGCGAGGTAACGAGTAAGTGACAACATGGTGCTTCTCCGGGAATGGTTCGCTTGAGTACTGCTCTTGCTTCAAGAGTAGATACTGGGAGAATGCGGAAATCTCTCAGACTTGCGACAGAATCTCGTCTTTTTTGCTCAAGTTGCGGGAATGAAAAAGCCCACCCAAATCATGGGTGGGCTTGCGTGTCGAATCGAAGGGTTTAGTACATGTCGTCGTAGCCGCCGCCTGCGGCACCCTTCTTGTCGTCTTTCTTCTGCTCCTCGGCGATCATCGCATCCGAGGTGAGCAGCAACGTGGCGACGCTGGCTGCGTTCTGCAGGGCACTTCGCACCACCTTGGTGGGGTCAATAATGCCCTTCTTGACCATGTCGCAGTATTCGCCGCCCCGGGCATCGTAGCCGTGGTTCTTGTCCTTGTTGCTGAGCACATCCTTGGCGACGACGTTGCCATCTTCGCCTGCGTTCTCGGCGATCTGCTTGATGGGAGCGCGGCAGGCGCGAACGATGATGCTGTAGCCGACCTTCTCATCGTCGGTGAGCGAGTCGGGAGCCTTGAGGCCGTCGCTGGCCCGCAGGAGTGCCACGCCGCCGCCGGGGAGAATGCCTTCCTGGTGGGCAGCCTTGGTGGCGTGCATGGCGTCCTCGACGCGCATCTTCTTTTCCTTCACTTCGCTCTCGGTGGCCCCGCCAACGTTGATCTTGGCGACGCCGCCGGAGAGCTTGGCGATGCGCTCGCTAAGCTTTTCCTTGTCGTAGTCGCTGGTGCTCTTGTCCAGTTCCTTCTGGATGCTGGTGATGCGAGCGGCGAGGGCTTCCTTGCGGGACTTGTCCTTGGTGTCCACGATCAGCGTGGTGTTGTCCTTGTCGACCTTCACCTTCTTGGCGGTGCCGAGATCGGCGAGAACGACGTTTTCGAGCTTCACGCCGAGGTCCTCGAAAATCGCCTTGCCGCCGGTGAGGATGGCGATGTCCTGGAGCATGGCCTTGCGGCGATCGCCGTAGCCGGGAGCCTTCACGGCACACACCTTGAACTGGCCCTGGCTGCGAATGGTGTTCACCACCAGCGTGGCGAGTGCCTCACCTTCCACTTCCTCGGAGAGGATGAGCAGCGGCTTGCCCTGCTGCAGCACCTTCTCGAGCAGGGGCACGAGGTCGCGGTTGGCGCTGATCTTCTTTTCGTACACGAGGACGTATGCGTCTTCGAGTTCGACTTCCATCGTCTCGGGGTTGTTGACGAAGTACGGCGAGAGGTAGCCGCGATCGAACTGCATGCCTTCGACGAACTCGTGGCCGGTTTCCATCGTCTTGGCTTCTTCGACGGTGATGACGCCGTCCTTGCCGACCTTGTCCATCGCCTCGGCGATGATGGTACCGATGACGCTATCGCCATTGGCGGCAACCGTGGCAACGTTCTCGAGGCCCTTCTTGCCGCCGACGGGAATGCTCATTTCCTTGAGCTTGGCGACGATGGCCTCAACGGCCTTCTCCATGCCGCGCTTCATGAGCATCGGGTTGGTGCCGGCGATCACGTTCTTGAGGCCTTCGTTGAAGATGGCCTCGGCGAGCACGGTGGCGGTGGTGGTGCCGTCGCCGGCCACGTCGGAGGTCTTGCTGGCGACCTCCTTGACCATGGCAGCACCCATGTTCTCGTAATGATCGGGCAGCTGGATTTCCTTGGCCACCGTCACGCCGTCCTTGGTGACGGTTGGGCTGCCAAAGGACTTCTGGATGATAACGTTGCGGCCCTTGGGCCCGAGCGTCACCTTCACAGCGCGGGCAAGTTTGCCGATCCCGCGCTTCATGGCGTCGCGGGCTTCCTGATCGAATGCAATCTGCTTGGCGGACATGTGGAAACCTTCGGGGTGGAATGGGAATGTTTATGGTTTGGAACGCCCACCCATAGCCATTGGCGAGCGTGCGTTGATCACTTCTAACAATTACTCAATCACGCACATCACGTCGCCTTCGTGCATGACGAGCAGTTCGTCCTTGTTTTTGTTGTCCTTGAACTCGTCGCCGGCCCAAGAGGTGAAGAGCACCTTGTCGCCCGACTTGAGTTGCATCGTGGTGCGAGTGCCGTCCGGCTTCATTTTGCCGGGGCCGACCGCCACGATCGTGCCGCGCTGCGGCTTGTTCTGGGCGCTGTCCGGGAGGATGATGCCGCCCGCGGACTTCTCGTCAGCGGCTTCACGGCGGATGATGATGCGGTCGGCGATTGGCTGAAGCCCCATCGCGATTCTCCGGCAAGGCAAGTGGATGCGGGATTCGGAACAACATTCCGAGTGCAACGCATTACAGCAATAAGCGTGCCCGGTATTGGTGAAGGCGATAAGTGCATGAATAGATGTCGTTTATGGCAATGCAAAGGGTGTTGCCGTGGTGTCATTCTGCCAGGAAAGCCGAACGGTGCGTGAATGGCGGCTGTCGCTTTGGCAGGGGAACTCGGTGTGCATCGCTGCACGGCCACGGCCTCTGGAAATGCAATCGGGGCGCGCCCAGCGCGGCCC
>JBGSZR010000116.1:0-8514 GCA_041750275.1 Gemmataceae bacterium | reverse complement strand
GTTCGGCCTGGTTGGGGTCGAGGCCGGGTGCGTTGGCTTGCCCGCAGTCGGCTACGCGACCGGCGGGATCCCCGACTGGTTGACCCCGGGTGTTTCCGGCGAGTCCGCGCCCGGCGACCGCCCCGACCCGAAGGAGTTAGTCGCCGCACTGGTCCGCGCACTGGCGACCGACGAGCACCTTCAACAATTACGCCTGGGGGCCTGGAAGACCGCACAGCGGTTCAACCCGGACACGCACGTCCGCTGTCTGGCCGAGGTGTTTCATGGGATTGCAACGCAGGCTGTAACTGAAGCGAAAGGGTTGTAATACTCCGACGCGTCGCGCGGTCACTTGTACCGGCCCCGCTCCCCGAACTGGGCGTCCTACGGCGGGGTCATTGAGGTTCCCGCCGTGACCCTCGATGCACTCACAACGATGTTCGGCACCCCGGACGTGGTGTTCCTCGACGTCGGGGGGTTCGAGTGCCGTGCGCTGGCCGGTGCCCTGGCGACGTTCGCGGCACGGCACGACTGGTTCGTGGAAGTTCACGTCGGGTGCGGTCTGGAAGCGGCCAGTGGGTCGTTCGAGGAAGTGCTGTCGTATTTCCAGGAGGCGGAGTTCGAGCGATTTGTCCACTCGGAATGCGACCAGCACGCAATCCCGCTGGCATCAGCTCCTCCTGAGAAACTCCGTTCCCGGTTCTTCCTGACGGCACTTCGCAAGACCGGAACGTGAGGGCCAGTCGGGGCAAACGATGTTTCACACGGTCGCGTACTATTTTGCATACCTCGTTCCGGCCGCGCTGCTTTTTCGGACGGCCCCGGCCGCGGCACGACCATGGGTACGCGCGACCTCCGGCATCGCTTTCTTCGTCTACTTTTCGGCCACCCAGTTCGGCGGGTGGTGGGGTGCGGCGTGCATCCTCATTTTCCTCTGGGAAGCAATGGTTTGGGAGCGACGTACGTGTCCGCTGCCGACCGGATCGGAGATGCGGGATTTGCCGACCGCCTACATCCGAACGCTGCGGGCGATTGCTTTCTGCACGCGGTTGCCGCGAACAACGAGGGGGCAGCGCTGACGACGTGTCCGCCCATCCACTGGGCCATCATTACTGGCGAGTACCCGTCTCAGCCGGGCGGCGTCGCCGACTACACGCACCAAGTGGCTCACGCGCTCGCGTCCGCAGGGGACATGGTGACCGTGTATGCCCCGGCGTGGGATACCGCAACAGGAGACGAGGCACCGGGCGTGGTGCGGGTCCGGTTGCCGGACCACTTCGGTTTGCGCGGGCTGGTCGCGCTCGACCGCGCTCTCGCCTGCACTCGCCCGGATCGCATCCTGATCCAGTACGTGCCGCACGCCTACGGGTACAAGGCGATGAACTTGGCGTTCACGCTGTGGGTCGCGACCCGCGCGCAGTTACTGGCCCCGTTGTGGGTGATGTTTCATGAGGTCGCGTTCCCGTTCAGTCGGCGGCCGGTGAAGCACGCGCTACTTGGGGCGGTGACGCGGGCCATGGCCCGTCTCGTCGCCGGGGCAGCCGAGCGCGTATTCATCTCGACTGCCGCCTGGGCACCGCTCCTCAATCGCTTGTGCCCGCAAGCGAAACCGGCCGAGTGGCTCCCAATCCCGAGCAACGTCCCCGATTTCGCCGAAGTTGAATCGATCCGCTCCGCGTCAGGCATCGTGATCGGACATTTCGGGACCTACGGCCCGGCCACGGTTGGCCTACTGGAGCCGGCGCTGGTCCAGCTCCTGAACGAATCGCAAGAGCGATCCACCGTGCTTTTGGGTCGCGGGGGACTGGCCTTCCGCGATGCGATGGCAAGTCGTCAGCCGGCGCTGGGTGGTCGGCTTGTGGCGCTGGGAGAGAGCACGCCGGAGGAACTCGCCGCCAGACTGCGCGGTTGCGACATATTGCTTCAGCCGTTCATCGACGGAATCAGTTCGCGTCGAACAAGCGCCATGGCCGGGCTGGCGAACGGCGTTCCGGTTGTGACGAACCTCGGCGAACTGAGTGATGCGCTGTGGAGGAGTCTGGGGTGGTCCTCGCTCGCTCCCATTCCCGACCCCGACGCACTCGCGTCAGCGGCTTCGGCGGTGCTGAGCCATTCCCCGGCGGAGCGTGTGGCGCTTGGGGAGGCGGGGGCGGCACTCTACCGCGAACGGTTCAGTCTGGCGAACACCATCGCAACGCTACGTTCTCCGGTCCGTGTTTCGTGTCGCGTACTCGCTCTGGAGGGTGCTCGATGACTCGATCCATCGACCGCCTGCGGATTGCCTACATCCTGCATGATTATAACTGGCGCTACGGCCACAGCCGCTACGTGGCCGAACTCGCCAGCCGCTACAGTCAGGACCATGAGGTTCATGTCTTTTGCAACACCTTCGATGAACCCAACCCCCAGGGGCTAACGTTTCACCACGTCCCGGCCGTTCGGCGAAACGTCATGACCACACTCCTGACGTTCGCTCTCCCCGTAACCTGGAAGCTCTCGGGCCGTTTCGACATCATTCACTCGCAGGGCTTTTGTGGGTTCCGCCAAAATGTTGTCACAGCTCATATGTGTCAGGATGCCTGGCTGGAGGCGATGACACAACGTCTGGGCCGCCCCTCGTGGCGCAAGCGTGTGTTCCATTCGATGGCATCGTGGTTTGAACGTGGTGCCTATTCCGGACATGGGACCCAACGCGTGATTGCGGTGTCGCACCGGGTTGCGGCGGATCTGGAGCACTATTACCGCCCCACAGCCCCCATTCGAGTCATCCACCACGGTGTCGATACCGAGACCTTCCATCCGCGAAACCGAGCGATCTGGCGTCAGACCATTCGCCAAGAAATCGGCGTGGACGACACCACTCCGCTGGCGCTGTATGTCGGCGACTACCAGAAGGGACTGACCCCGACGATTCAGGCGGTCCGGCGCGTTCCCGGCCTCCACCTGGCGGGCGTCGCTCGTTCCCCAACCGAACCCTACCGAAGCCTGATTCAAAGCGAAGGCGTCGCAGACCGCGTTCACCTGCTCCCCGCGACCTCCCATGTTGAGCGATACTACGCCGCTGCCGATATTTTTGTCTTTCCCACTTGCTACGATCCCTTCGGCCTGGTGGCGACCGAGGCTATGGCGACCGGCCTTCCCGTGGTTTGTAGTTCGGCCGCCGGCGCCGTCGAGGTGATCGAAGATGGAGTGAACGGACTAATTGTCCAGAATCCGTGGAATCCGGATGCCCTGGCCGAAACACTCCGCAAGCTGACTGCCGACGCCGACCTGCGCCAGCGGTTGGGCGAAGCCGCACGCCAGCGGGCAATGCGCCTGACCTGGGACGAAGTCGCACGCCAGACAATGGCCGTCTATCGCGAAGTTGCCAGCCGCTAACCCGAGAGAGCATCATGGACCTGCGCCACTGGTTAACGCACCCGCGGGAATTCGTCGTCCGGCTCCGATATTTCGTCTGGGAAAAGCTCCACCCTAACAGTCCGTGGTTGTGCCCCGGCACGGTTCAGTTCTGCAAAAAGCATCTGGTGCCAACGATGGTGGGTCTGGAGTACGGCAGCGGTCGAAGTACGGCGTGGTTCGCCCGACGACTGGCGAAACTCACGAGCGTCGAGCACAACGCGAACTGGCACGCTGAGGTGACAAACAAACTCGCGGCCAAAAAGATCACGAATGTGGACTACCGGTTCAGCCCGCTCGAGCACCCAGAGCCGGAGGGCGAGCGAGCCGAGTACGATCCGATGCCGATGTATGTGCGGGTCGCCGATGACTTCGCGGATCAGTCGCTGAATCTGGTTATCGTGGACGGACACTACCGGAACAACTGCATCCGTCGGGTGATCGCGAAGATCAAGCCGGGCGGTTACCTGTTGGTAGACGATGTGAATTTCTGGCCGTCGCTTGCGGCGCTGCCGGTTCCCGAAGGATGGACCATCGCCGACGACAGCACCAACGGACTGAAACGCTGCGTGATCTGGCAGGCGGTTTGAAATCACCCGTGCGACAATCCACACCACGATTGAGACGACACCATGCGATTCTTGCTCAAACTACTCGACCGCGTTCCCGCGTCCTGGATTCGGGCGGCGGCAGCGGCGCGGGGGCGATTCCGCATCATGCGGTGGGCAACCAACTGGGTGCCGAACCTCCTGCGCAATCGCGAGGGGCAAATCCAGAAGGGACCTGGCCGCGGGCTGAAATTCATCGGCGGAAACTCCGCCGTTGGCTTCCTCCTGGGCACACACGACACCGACGTTCAGTTCGCGCTCTCCCGACTACTCCGCCCGGGAATGACCTGCTACGACATTGGCGCGAACGTCGGGTTCACCGCGGTCCTGGCCGGACGGTGTGTCGGGGAAAGTGGGTGGGTTGTCTGCTTTGAACCGCTCCCGGAAAACGCCGCACTCATCCGTGTGAACGCCGACCTGAATGCGTTTCGTCATGTGTCGGTGCATCAGGTGGCGCTGGGTGAGTCTGACGGTGAGGCGGAGTTCCGCACTTCCCATGCACCAACCTGGGGGCGACTCGCGGACGCCGGAGAAACGCCCGCCGAAAGCGGGATTACGCGCGTACGGGTGTGCCGACTCGATTCGCTTGCCGCGACGGAGTGCTTGCCCGATCCACGCGTCATCAAAATGGACGTGGAAGGAGCGGAAGCGGGTGTACTCAAGGGCGGTCGAGCAATGCTCGAACGAGCCAAACCGGTGATGATCATCGAATTACACCACACCTATCAGGCTGTGGTTGCTGCCCTCGTGGGGCTGGAATACACGATTCGGCCACTTGTTCCGGGCGGGAAACTGGACAGTACCGATGGCGAATTCCAAATCCTGGCCTACCCGAGCGGACACGCGGACGCCGAATCGCTCTGGAAGGCCATCGTAGCCGGAGAACGGATGGTGTGCGAATGACCACAACAGCACTCAGCCCGAGTTCTACCTCCACCACAACGACCACGCTCCCAACTGGCAAGCGCACGCGTCGGCTCCTGTCGATTGCGCACTCTTACGTGGTGGGGATGAATCGCCGCCTCGCGCACGAAATGGCCCGCGTGGGAGGCGATTCGTGGGAAGTCACAGCCGTTGCGCCAACTTACTTCCACGGTGGTAACGACCTCCGTCCGGTGCAATTGGAAGCGGCCAACCCGGAACCGTGCCGGCTCGTTCCAGTGAAGGCGTACTTCACGCGCCGCGTTCACGTTTTCCTGTACGGCCGACAACTCCGATCCATCCTCCGGGAGGGATGGGACGTCGTCCACTGCTGGGAGGAACCGTACATTCTGGCGGGCGGACAGGTAGCGTGGTGGACACGGCCCGGGACTGCTCTGGTGTTCCGCACGGCGCAGAGCATCAACAAGTCGTACCCTCCACCATTCCGCTGGATCGAACGCTACGCCATGCGACGCGCGGCGGGGTGGATCTGTAGCGGCTCGCTGGTGGCTCAATCGCTTTCGGTCCGGCGTGGTTACGACAAACCAATGGCTCGCATTCCGCTGGGTGTGGATGTAGAGTGCTTCCGTCCCGACCCGGACGCGGGCCGGGCGATTCTGCAAAAGCTCGGATGGGAACCCGGCCCGCCGGTCGTCGGCTACCTGGGTCGGTTCGTTCCCGATAAGGGGTTAGGGCTGATGATGCGGGCCCTCGACCAACTCACCGGAGACTGGCGCGGGCTATTCGTCGGTGCGGGACCGATGGAAGCGGAGATGCGAACCTGGGCCGCCAGGCACGGCGACCGCGTTCGGTTGTGTACCGACGTGACGCACGATCATGTTCCGGCCTATCTGAACGCCATGACCGTGCTCTGTGCGCCAAGTCAGACCATGCCCAACTGGAAGGAACAGTTCGGGCGAATGATTGTTGAGGCTTTCGCCTCGGGAGTCCCCGTCATTGGCAGCGACAGCGGGGAAATTCCTCATGTGATCCGCGACTCGGGGATCATCGTTCGCGAGAAGGATGAGGTCGGCTGGACGCGAGCCATTGGGGAAGTGATCGCCACACCCGCCCGATGTCGAGAACTGGCTGAACGAGGGTTGCAACGTGCGCAAGACGAGTTTGCCTGGTCTGCCGTCGCCCGCCGGTATCTCGACTTCTTCGATCAACTCCGACCCAGGAGAGAGGAATAGCCCGCCGCGTCTGGGTGTGGTCCGCGATTTTCGGGCCGAACGCTGGCCCAGCATGGACCTGTGCGCCGATCAACTTCTTGCCTGCTTGCCGTCTGTCCCAGGCCTTTCTGTCACAGACCTCGAAACGCCCTTTCGCCGGCGGTTCCAGCGGCTTCCCGTCTTCGGCCGGCGAAACGCAGCGTTCAACGCCGACCGCGTCATCAACCGGCACCTCGTGCTCCCAGGGTTCGTGCGTCGGCACCGGCCCACCTTTGACTTCTTCCACGTTGTCGATCACACCTACGCGCACGTCGTTCTGGCAGCACCGCAAGGGCGCGCCGGCGTGTACTGTCACGACCTCGATGCATTCCGCTGCCTGCTCGAACCCGCGCAGGAACCGCGCCCATGGTGGTTCCGGCGGCTCGCACGGCGCACCCTGCGCGGCCTGCAAGCCGCCGCGGTCGTGTTCCATAACTCGGCCGAAATCGGTCGACAACTCGTCGAAGCCCGTCTCCTATCCGCCGAGAAACTTGTTCATGTACCGCTCGGGGTTGCTGAGGAATTCACCCCCGACGCAGGCGTGCCGGTGGAACTACCCGAACCCGGCGTGCCCGATGGCCAGTTCCTCCTACACGTCGGGAGTCATATCTCGCGCAAACGCATCGACGTGCTCCTCGACGTCTTCGCTGCCGTGCGGAAGACGAACCCCCGCACGCGACTCGTGCAGGTCGGGCCGCCGTGGTCAGCCGTGTTTGCCGAACGAATCGTACGGCTGGGCTTGGGGGGCGGCATCGTAAAATTTTCGAACCTGACCCGGACGCAACTGGCAGAACTGTACCGGCGAGCGGCTGCCGTTCTCGTGCCAAGCGAGGCCGAAGGGTTCGGGCTACCCGTGATCGAGGCGCTCGCGTGCAGGGCGGTGGTAATTGCAAGCGATATCCCGGTCTTGCGCGAGGTTGGCGGCAACGCGAGCGTGTACTGCCCGGTCGCCGACGTCGATGCGTGGGCCGCGGCGGTGAATCGAGTTCTCGCGGACGATCGTTTCGCCCCGGCGTGCGAGATTCGGCTGGCCCGTGCGGCACGGTACTCCTGGAAGGAACACGCTCGCGTGATTGGCGAGACCTACCTCCGGCTCGCGGATCGTGCATGGTCGAGCGGGGGCGGGTGATGCGCGTGCTGTTCCTGAGCCCGATTGGTGCGATCGGCGGCGCGGAACGCGTGCTGCTCACCGCGGTCGCCGGGCTCCGCGATGCCGAGCCGAACATGATCGTGCGGGTAATCGCCCCGAACGACGGACCACTGCTCGCCGCCGTCCGCGAGTTGGGGGCTGAGGCGGAAGTAGTCGCAATGCCCGCAGCGCTGAGCACAGTGGGAGACAGCCAGTTGCGCACGGCGGGCAAGTGGCGGGGCCGGCTAAAGCTTCTCGCGGAGGCGGCGAAAGCACTCCCGGAGACGGTGCATTTCGTGGCGAGGATGCGGTCTGCGATACGGCGGTTCAAGCCGTCCCTTGTTCACTCGAATGGCATCAAGACACATCTGCTTTCACGGCTTGCGGTGCCGCCGCAGGTCCCGGTGGTCTGGCACCTGCACGACTTTTACGGTTTGCGGCCAATGGCCGCCCGAGTGCTTCGCCGCATGCGCGGACGGGTCGCGGCGACCGTTGCCATCTCGAATGCCGTCGCGTGCGACACCGCTTCATCGCTCGGGCGCGTGCCGGTCGTGGTGATCCCGAACACGGTCGATCTGGCCCGGTTTATGCCAGGCCCAGGTATCGACCTCGACGCGCACGCCGGGCTCCCGCCGTCACCGCCTGGCACGGTTCGGGTCGGGCTGATCGCCACCTACGCACGCTGGAAGGGGCAGTTGGTGCTCCTCGACGCAGCGCGACATCTCGCCATCGATTCGCCGGATCTGCCGGTACGATGGTACATCATCGGCGGCCCGATTTATCACACATCCGCGCAGTTCACTTCAGGCGAACTGCGGGCCGAGGCCGCTGAGCGCGGGGTCGCAGACCGCGTCGGGTTCGTGCCGTTCCTTTCGAATCCGGCCGGGGCGTTCTGTGCACTCGACGTTGTCGTTCACGCCTCGACGCTGCCGGAACCGTTCGGCCTGACAATCGTAGAAGCAATGGCGTGCGGCCGGGCCGTGGTGGTTTCGGCCGCTGGTGGCGCGATGGAATTGTTCACCGATGGGCACGACGGCCTCGGGGTGGTACCCGGGGACGCGCCTGCGCTGGGAGAGGCCGTGCGGCGGCTCGTCGCCTACCCCGAACAGCGGGCAAGTCTCGGAGACAACGCCCGGAGAACCGCCGCGACGCGGTTCGATTCCGCTCGGTACGGTCCGCAGTTGCTGGCGCTCTACCATCGTCTGATTCTCGCGCGGTAGCGCCGGGTCAGGAACAAGTTCCGGACCTTGAAGGGTGCGGCGATTCACTT
>JBGSZR010000115.1:0-23481 GCA_041750275.1 Gemmataceae bacterium | reverse complement strand
GGTGCTCGCGGATGTGGAGGCGGGTTCAGGGGCGGGGCGAAGCGCCGGGCACAGTTCCGGCTTTGACTTCAGGCCGATCGGCTTGAACACCAGGCCGGGTGCCGCCGCATCCAGCTTGAGCTCTGCGATGCCGCCGAAGTGGAAGAGCATCTCATCCGGAGTCAGATCGATCACATCGCGGCGGGGCACATCGTCCACGAGGAGTTTTTCGGCGCGGAAAGCATAGAAAATGCCATCCGGGAGCGGCACGGCTCCGGGCGTGTTGAGGCGTGGAAAACGCAGCGTGGGCGTGCGGGTGCTGACTCTTCGCGGCACACATTCCATGTTGAGAACGAGCTTGCCATCGCCGGGTCCGAGCAGGGCGACGACGAGGGGGCGAATGCCGTTGGCCTCGGCACCGAGCTTCCAGTCGCGGACGAGGTCGGTGGCCGTGATGGCATCTTGCGAGCGAACCGAGACGCGCGTCACGAGCAGTTCTGCGGGAACATCCACGCGAAGCCGGCCGACGGAACCGCGGTCGATGCGGAGCAAGTAGCAGGCGTGGAGTTCGCACTCCGCTTCAGAGACGTTCCAGACACAGGCTTCGCGATACGTGATGGCGGGATCGCCGGGTGTGCCTTGCCGCCAGCGGATCTGCACGAGTTTGCCCGCACCGAGGTCGTCTGTGAGTTCGAGGCTGGCCCCGGAAGGCTTGCGGTTCTGGGCCCCGAGTCGACCGATCGCGGTGAGCTGCTCCGGGTTGCCGGGCACACTCATCTGCAATTTGGCACAGGGAACTTCCGCCGTGCCGAAGCGGATTTCGCGCTCCGCCCCGTTCACGCTAATGGGGGTGACGAAGCTCACCTCGATGCGATGCTCGCCCGGACCGGGCACGGAGACGGAATAGAGTTCGGGGGTGAGGGCCGTGGGGAACGCGGGCTTGCCGTCCACGGTGACCTTCTCGAGTCGCACATCGCTGAGGGGCAAGGCGACATCCGTGGCACCCTCGCGGAAGCTGTGGAGATAGAAGGTCGCGGTGAACTGGGCCGTGGTGTCGTCGGCTTTTCCGTGGTAGGTGGCGGAAGTGATGACGGTGCGGGGTTCCGGCGTGCGTGCAGCGGCATCCAGGCGGGTTAGCAGGGCCTGCGTGGCGAAGACTGTTTCGCTGTCCGGGCTGCTGAGCACAAGCACGGTTTCGGTGGCCGGGAACTGGGCGTGTGAGGGCACTTTGCTGAACAGACCTGCCAGGATTAACAAGATCACCGCCGTCTGGCGGGGTATGCGATGACGAGTGAACACCGCGAGGCCGAAGCCGAGCACGGTGGCGGCGAGTGGAGCAATCGCGACCCGGCTCCACGCGTCTCCACGCGGTCCGGCCAGCACACCGAACCCCACGAGGAAAGGCAACAAGGCCAGGCCGGTGAACAAGGGCCAGCGGTGCAAGCCGCGCCAGGCCAGGGCTAACAGGACGCCGGCGAGCAGGATGCTGGCGGCAAACGCCTCGGATGCGGTCGTGAATGTCATGGCATCGCCCATCCGATTCCCGAGCGGCAGCAAGCTGGGGGAATAGCTCCACGTTCGTGCAATCACGTGGGGGCCACCCGGCAACACCGGAGGCGGGCTCACGGCGAGGTTCGGACGATCCAGGGGGATGCGATAGCGCACGGCGAACGATTGGGAGTCCACGGAGATCACCGGAATCTGCACAGTGTTGTCGCCGCCGTGACCCAGGCCCAGGCTGCGTTCGGCGACAGTGCTCGTCAGGGCAACAGCTCCCTGTGGCAAGATCACGGTGAACGAGGTGCCGGGCACGCCGAGCACGCTTCCCTCGAGAAGCACATCCAGTGCCTGTTCGGACACATGGGTGTCGAGTTTCAGATCTTCAAAGCGAAAGTCTGGAGCCGAGACTGCAGCCTTGGTTGTGTTCGCATGAAGCACGATCCCGTGTGGGTGTGCCTCCACCTGGTAGCGTGAGGCCAGGCCGGGCTCGAGTTCGAATTGCGGTTTTGATGCTTCGGCACCGACCACCTGAAGCACCGGAAGGAGGGTCGTTCCCCCATCCGCCGCGGATGCGAGAACCGGTGCTCGGGATTCGATGGTGACGGTTGCCGCTGCGGGTCTTGATAAACGCAGCAGCCAGTAGGTGCCGAGTGGTGGCGCTGATTGCGGGTTCGTGGAGAAGCCCCCCGGCGGCATGAGACCGAGTGAGGCGTGAACCGGTACTGGTGTGGCTGTGACGGCACTGGTCACATCCGGCGTGCTCCAGGTGCGACCCGGTTGAAGCGAACCCGGCTCCCACACCACCAGCGATTGAATAACTCCCGAGTTCACATCCACCTTGAATTGCGTGCTGGCCGTGAGAGTGGTGCCGACCTCGGCCAGACTAATTGTGGTTGCAATTTCGAGTTCCGGGCGGACCGGCGTGAGGTGAAGCCAGCCATCCGGATCGCGGCCCTGGAACGCAAATGTCCGCATCGCATCGAGAGGTGGTGTGAATTCCGCCGTGGCCCGGTCCAGAGGCGTGGTGGGTCCGGAGGTGAGGTCTGCCGCGAGCGTCCAGCCCGGCCCGGAAGCCACGCTAAGCCAACCTTTTCGCTCGCTGGATCCGAGTGGCACCACATGGGGGAATGGCAATCGTGCGGACTTGCCCGTGCCAGGAAGTGCCGGGCCGCGCAGCTCCAGGGTGATCTCTGCCAGTTGACCGGCCAGCAACGGTCGCCCGAACTCGATGCCGATGCCATGCGGTGCCACCGTATCGCGGATGTGCCCGATCCGTTCATCCGAGTCGGCATTCACTCGCACACGTGAGAAACCCGTGGGTGTTTGCAAGGTGAGCCCGAAGAGTGGTCCACGCTGCACCCGGATTGCAAGCCGGGCGACCAGAACCACCCGGCCATTCTCCACCTGCCATTCGATTCCTTCTTCCGTGGTGAATTCGGCCGAGGTTGGCTGAACGAAGGCGGAAGGAGGCATTCGGAAAGCGCGATTCGCGCCGCCGGGCGGCAGACTACCTACAAAGCTGGCGGTGCGCATCTGCTCGGCGTTGCCCGCGCTCTCCACCAGGCGATAGTCGCCGGGGCTCCAACCCAGAAGCTTCAGGTCCGGGGCGATGCGAACTTCGAGCTTTTCCGTGCCCAGGATGGCATTCACGGGGCGAATCATCGGCAACGCGCTGGTGCCAGGTGCGGCCACGGCTGAGATGAGCACCTTTCCGCCGTTGCCGGCGTGCCGCAAGGTGACGTGCAATCGGCGGTCGTCTGGTGGCCCATCGACGAACCAGCCCGCACGGTTGAAGGCCACGGCATCGGTCACTCGCAATTCGGGATCAACGGCAAACACCCACTCGGCCACTGAACCATGCAGAGGTTCGAGATCATACTCAAAAGAGCAAGTCACCTGGCCGGACGCGACTTCGTGGCGTGCGTTCAGCGTGGCCATGACAGTCTCGGAGGCCGAGGGATTGCCGGGGCCGCGGATGGCGAATTCCAGTTTTGTGCGTTCGCCGAAGCGGAAGCACCAACGGTGCTGATCCTCATGGCCCGGCACGCGGAATGGTCCCGTGAGCAGCACGTCTCCGGCTGGTAGCGGTGTGCGGTTCGTTGGCAGGATCAGATCGATTTTGGCATTTGGGCTTGGTGGAACGCGCAGTTCGTAGCGACGCTCGCCGGGAGCATCGCTGCCCGCAGCAGACCAGCTGAACTTCAGAAGATGCGGACCGCCGCCGGGCACCCACACGGCGGGCAAGGGAGAAAAGCCGGTGCCCAGAATGCCAACAATGGCCTTAGAGCGGTCCGCCCACGAGGCTGAAGTGAGTGCGAGCTTCAGTGTGTCGAGATAAAAAGGGGCAGCTTCCTGGCGAGGGTTCAGCAACTCCCATTTGGCCGAGCCAACCAGATCTTCGTTCGCGGTGAGTGTCGCTTCGTACTCCGCACGCGTGAGGCGGGGTGCCGACTTCGAGCGGTCGAGCGCTCGTGCCGCAGCCTGGACGCGGGCTTCGAACTCTGCACGCGGCAACTGCACGACGGGCCCATTACCCAGCTGTTTGAGCGCCACCGTCCGCTCCGCTTCCGTGATGGCAATTCTCTTGATGGGGAAGGGGTCATCGTTCGACGTGGCATGGATCGCAGCGCCAAGCCCGGAGGCAGCGACGAGTGCAAACAGTGGCACGAGAAGACGCCATTGAAACATGACTGAGCCATCTCCCGATCGATTCAACTGCCCGTGGCCGGGTGCGGTTCGACAGGCTGTGGTCGGTCCGACCCCGTCGAGCCGCTCGGCATCGGTGGCTTGATTGCGGAACCGACTGTGTTCGCGGTTGAGGGCACGGACGGTTGTTCGATGCGGCGACGGGTGAAGCCTGGCAGGTGAGTCACTCGTCGCCGAGCGGCCCATTTCCGCAACGCCAGCGCTGCGAGCAGCAGGAGCAGCACCACGATGCCGGGCTGAATCGCTCCGACGATTTGCGAACAGGGTTGTGGGAAAAGGACGGCGGCGGCAGCGGCGATGCCTCCGAGCAAAGCCACGAGCGGGCCGCCGATGGAGCCTCGCAATTGCGTGACGGCGAAGCCACAGGCGAAGGCCGCTGCCGAGCAGAGTGCCAGCAACCCGAATCGTGGCACCGCGACGATGCGAATGTCCATGGGTTGCGACTGGCGCAAGACGAGTTCGCCGCTGGCACCCGCTCCTGGATTGGGGGGATCGACGCCGGTGCGAAACCAGTGTTCCAGGTCAGCCGCGGATCGGCTCGCGGTCGGTGTCAACACGCCCGTTCGCCAGCTCCAGTCCTGCTCCGAGAGAGCACCATCGCGCACCAGAGGCACCACTCCGGCTGGGAGCATGACCTGCCAGCGGATCGGGCCATCGAAGGTGGCTCCGGAAATCGCCGGCGGCCGCAGTGTGGCACTTCCGGATAACTGGTACTTCACCTCCAGGTTGATTGAATCGATCCGTGAGGCCGGCAGCGGCACGTGGAAAATGACTCCACTTGAATCGTCGGAATCCGGTCGGAATCCTGCAGCGACTGGCATGCCATCCAGCAGGACCTCCGGGCTCTCGCCAACTAAAGCACCGGGCACGTGAATCGCGATCGAATCCGTTTGCCAGTGCTGGATGCGGAAACGCGCATCGTATTCGGTGGGCCCAAATGCACTCACGCGAACGCGGATGTACGCTCGTGACACGCCCAGGAGGGTGACGCCTGGGCCCTCCGCCTTCCGAAGAATGAGGGAGATTGGCACTTCTGTTCCTGTGCAGGCAAACTGGGCCGCAGGAACGGCGGCCCGCTTATCGCCCTCCGTCGCGGGTATCTCTCGCCAGCCCGCTGTTTCCATCTGTTGAATCTGAATACCGCCCGTTCCGATGGCCACGCTGGCCGTGGTCTCCGTTCGTGTGGCGTCGGTCGGCCAGAACAGCGGGACGGGAGCGGACCAGCTTTCGCCTGGCGGAGCGCCATGACTCTCACTGGGCACAGCGTACTCGATTTTGAGCACACCCGCCGCTGGCACCGCCTCCGCGCTCCATTCACCCGGAGCGATTTCCCGCAGCGGGGGCATCGCCTTCATGCCCGTCAGAGCCACCGGTCCTCGCAGGCGAATCGTGGCGGGTAACCCCTCCGCACCGCGGAGCTGGATCGTTTGCATGATGCGAATCTGGCGGCGCTCCACAACAGCGTCTGCCCGCATCTCTGCGATCATCTCGGTGCGACGAGGCTCCCAGGCCAGATCCACGCGTGCCACGCCAAATTCGAACGATCCGCTGACTGCACTGCCAGGCTTCACGGACTCGCCAGGTTCGCGGCTCAGCGCCGTCCCCCAGGCCGTGGCGTTGATCCCATCCCATTCCCGACCGGCACCACGCACTTCCAATCCCGGACCGACACTCGCGGTCACGGTGGCATCGCGATCGCGAACTTCCAGAGGATTGCCCCGCTGCGACGCTCGAGGAAAGCGCGGCAAGAGCACCACGGCTTCTCCCGGGGTTTCACCGAGTGGAGAACTGGCTCGCAGCTTCAATTCGAAGGGTCGGCGTTGCCCGCTTGCCAGTCGGATCGTGGCGGTTCGACGCGTGCCTTCGGTGCTCTCGTCCTGGAGAACGCCTTCCACCAGTTCGGCTGGCTCTGCCACAAGAGAACGCCAGTTCACGGGCACTTCCACCGTCAACGAATCAATCTCGGTCCGCACGGGTGTGATGAGGAGGTCCGCCTCCACCTGCCAGGCGACAGGCGTCAGTGTGAGGCGATAACTCGGCTTCACGCGCACGGCTCCCGCGACCGGGAAGGCTTTGAACTGCAAGAGTGGAGCGGGAATGTTTCCGTTGGTGGGACCTGTGGTCAGTCGAAAGAGCAAGTCCGTGATGCCGTTGTCGCCCGCTTCGGCTGTGGGCAGGCGTTGCATCTCCGGGCCATTGGTGAATTCGAAACGCACACTGCCTGTGGCACTTACGCGAACGGTACCAGACTGCCGGGCCACATCGAGCACCGCGAACGGGCCCACCGCAATCGAGACGGGTTTACTCGGGTCGACTTCTTTGACGCGATCCTGGCGCAGCGTCGCGGAGAAAATCCAGTCCGAGGTGGACGAACCGGTCGGAATTTCAATCGTCCACACCAGCTTGTTCGGGTCGGCGGGGCGCGTGACCACGGGGAGAAGCAGCGGGCCGATATCCATGCCCGGTTCGCGCACCGCTCGAGTCGCACGGAGATCAGACCCCTTGGGCAGCACCACCCGCCAAATTCGTGTGGAGCCGTGTGGCCGCAATTTCGCCTCCGTTTCAATGGTGCGCTCGGCGAGCTTGCACACCACTTCCCACTCCGCACTCAACACGGCTTCATTGGGTTGAGCACTGGACGTGGGTGGATCCCAGCTCACTTCGAGTGAATCGACTGGACCTAGCGGGTAGCCACCCTCCGGCTGTGGGGCCAGCAACTTGACCTCGACACCCGAGAGCCTGCGAAGTTCGGGTGGTTTCGCCGGCTGCGAGTTGTCGGGCGTTCGAGTCGTGAGGTTCACCCGGCGAATCTCGCCAGGCGTCTCGAGAGAAAGTGTCGTGATGGCCGCCCGCGGCAAACCGAGTTCAAAGCCGACTTCCGTCTTGGTGCCGCGACCGACCACCGGCGCTTCCAAATCCAGCACCAGTGTGTGATCGCCAGGTTGGTCGATCAGCACCGTGAAGCCATCGTCCGTGGCATCGAGAATGGGAATCTTGCGTTTGCCCGATAGCACATCAAGAGCCGAACCGAGAAAGCCGCCGCGGCAGTCCAGCTTCGCATCCACGAGAAAAGCACGCTTCGCACCCAGTGAAACCGTTGTCTTCGGAACGGTGGTGCGAAACGAAAACGTGAGGCGTATCGCGGCGAGCGACGTCTCACCACGCTTTTCGATGCGGGCATTCACCCGGCAAGTGCTCGGCGGCATCGGCTTGCGTAGTGAAGCCTGTTGCTTGAATTGTTCAATCTGGTCGTGGAGTTTCTGCAGCTCGGCCGGTGTGATCAGGATGCGTTCAGGTGGCTGGGGAGTCGGTTCCGGCTGTGCGCTCAGGGCCCACACGCCGAGCAACAACAGCGACGATGCCAGCGCGAGCCGGACGCGAAGCGGTGAGGTGCTGGCCGGCATAAGAAGTTCCCGAACTGGGAGCATGACGCGTCTTGATAGTATACCCAAATCCCGCAGCTAATCCGACCCGTGGAATCGCCAATTCTTGCCCACGGGTGTTGCAGACAATCGGCGCAATCGCTCAAGCCCGTTCAACCCACGCACAGCACGCGCCCTGTTCCACACTCCGGAGCGATGTTACACTGCGTTTACCGCTTACGAGGGAACGCGATGAGTTTCGGCGACGAATCCGATATCGATTTTGCCACGGCTCGCGGCCACGACTGGCCCAGTGTGCGCCAGTTCAATGTCTTCCTCGCCAACCGCATGGGAGCACTGCTCGAACTCGTGAAGTGCTTCGAATCAACTGATGTGAAACTGGTCGCGCTCACGATTATCGAGACGGCGGATTGTGCCATCATCCGCATCGTGCCCAGCAACCCCGAACGTGCTAGCGAAATTCTGGAACGTGCCAGCCTGCCCTTTACTCAGAGCGATCTGCTCGTGGTGAAATTACCCGACAACGACCAGCCGCTTGTGACCATCTGCAAGGCGCTGCTGAGTGCCGAGATCAACATTCGCTACGCGTACCCACTCTTGATCGGTGTCGGTCCGATGGGCAGCACCGCAGTCGCACTCCATGTCGAGGACTTCGAGACGGCCGTGAACACGTTGAACCTGCAAGGGTTCACCCTCTTCACCGAAAGCGACCTGGATAGCTGAGCGCTGAGCGCAGTCTCGTAAGCGCCATTAATCACAAGCCATGGGTAACAACGGATGGCCGCAAAGAAGGCACAGGCTGCGCGGACTAAGCGTGGTGGCAAGCCGCGCAAGGCAGTCGAAGCGGGCCAACCAGTAAGCGACTGGCGTGCCGACGCGCTGGCCGAGGTTCGCAAGCTCCTCCACGAGGCAGACCCGGCGATTGTGGAGGAGTGCAAATGGGTCAAACCGAGTAAGCCGGCCGGCGTGCCGGTGTGGTCGCACGCCGGGATCGTCTGCACGGGCGAGACCTACAAACAGGTGGTCAAGCTCACGTTTGCTCGTGGTGCCGCATTGCCGGACCCGCAAAGGCTCTTCAACGCCAGCCTGGAGGGCACCACGCGGCGTGCCATCGACATTCGGGAAGGGGAATCGCTCAATGCCAAAGCATTTAAGGCTTTGGTCAAGGCCGCAGTCGCGGAAAATCTGCGGTGCACGGCTTCGAACTTGAAGACCACATCCAGGTCCGCACCGGTGAAATTGCTTTCAGGCGGCAATCCGCAGATCGCGAAAGCCGATGGCGATGCTCCTGTGCAGGCGTACATCGCGGCGATGCCAGACTGGAAGCACGGCATCGGGAAGCAACTCGATACGCTCATCGTGCAGGCGGTGCCGAATGTGATCAAGGCCGTGAAGTGGAACACGCCATTTTACGGTACTCCGGGCCAGGGATGGTTCCTGGCCTTCCACTGCATCACAAAGTATATCAAGATCGCATTTTTCCGCGGCACCTCGTTGAGCCCACTGCCGCCTGTGGAATCGAAGCAGAAAGACGTGCGCTACCTCCACGTGTCGGGTCAGGAGCCGCTCGACGAGAAACAGTTCCTGAAGTGGGTGAAGCAAGCCGCCGCGCTGCCCGGTTGGAAGACGTGAGCGTTCTGAGGGCGATGGCATGAAGGCAGTGTTGCGGAATATTGTGGCGATTGCTGCAGGATTGGTCGTGGTGTTGACCCTGGTGATCGCGGTCGAGTTGTTTAGCTCCGTGGTGCACCCCTTGCCCGCAGATTTCGGGGGCACGCAAGATGAGATGTGTCAACACGTGGAACGCTATCCACCCTGGGTGCTGGGAGTCGTCGTTCCCCTCTGGGGCTTCGCGGCGTTTGCGGGAGCATGGGTGGCTCGCCGCACTGGCAGCCTCGCCTCGGGAGTGATCGTGGGCTTGCTCACGATCGCGGCCGTTGTTTTTAACATGTCGATGCTGCCGTACCCGCCCTGGTTCGTGAATCTGAATCTGAGCGTGATCCCGGTCGCCGTGATCCTGGGTTGCCGACCACTGAGCCGTCGAGAACCGGCCCAGGTGTAATTCGTGGTAGCACGTGTCCCGGCACCCGAAGCCTTCACAGCCTGCACCGGCGATGAGGGGAAATCGCATTTCGAAAACTCCACGGTTGGACTTACGATGGACTCCATGGCAAGATGAAATGGCCTCGTTTTTGCATGGAAGAACGATCAGTTCAAACCTGCCACCCCTGAGGGTGGGCATCGATCATCACTCGTGCGAGCGCCTACCCCGTTGAGGAATCCTCAACGAGGGAAAAATATCATCGCCTTGACCCGGAATAAGAGTCGCGGTCCCGCGGAGAGGTTACCCACTGATGCTCAGTATCTTCGAGTTGATCACCAAGAAATTGGTCGAGGCGTGGCGGTCGGACGAACCATCTGGCCGCAAATCCACATTCGCTTGTAGTTGTGGACGCCCGGTCTACTTCAACAACAGCCAGTGCCTGGGCTGTGAGGCGCAGCTCGGGTACGTACCCGAGTTGCTGCAGGTGCGAGCTTTGTTGCCCACGTCGCAACCAAACGCGTGGAAACTCGACGCGGATGCGACACAGACCTGGAAGCGTTGCGAAAATTACCACTCGCCAGCGGGTTGCAACTGGCTCGTGTCAACCACTGAAAAAGAGCCACTCTGCCGCTCCTGCAGGCTGAACCGCACGATTCCGGATCTGGACGACGCGGATAACCGCCTCTGGTGGCGCAAGATCGAAAATGCGAAACGCCGTCTGGTTGCGCAATTATTGAGCCTGGGATTGCCGGTCGTCTCGAAAGAAAGCGAGGATCCCGAGCATGGCGTCATGTTCGACTTTCTGCGTTCACCCCAGAAGGGTCCACGCGTGCTCACAGGTCATGATGACGGCTTGATCACCTTGAACGTGGAAGAAGCGGATGACTCGATCCGCGAAAAAACCCGGCACCAGATGCATGAGCCCTATCGAACGCTCCTCGGGCATTTGCGTCATGAAATCGGCCATTACTACTGGGATCGACTGGTCGCCAAGACGCCCTGGCTGGAAAAGTTCCGAGATCTGTTTGGCGATGAACGGCAGGACTATGGAGAATCGCTCAAGCGAAATTACGAGCAAGGCCCACCCGCCAACTGGGCAGACGAACACATCAGCTCTTATGCCTCGGTGCATCCATGGGAGGACTGGGCCGAGACCTGGGCACACTATCTTCATGTGGTCGATAGCCTCGACACCGCACTCCGATTCGGCCTCAATGGTGAAGATGTGGAGCAGGCGATCGAACCGTTCACAGTCCAGGACCTGTACGATCCAACCGTTCCCGATGCAGAACGGGTGATTCTCCTGACGAACTCCTGGGTGCAACTCACGACCGTGCTCAACGAACTCTCACGGAGCATGGGCCAGCACGACTTCTACCCGTTTGTCATGTCGCGTGCCGTGCTTCGCAAAATGCATTTCATTCAAATGGTGGTCAAAGAAGTGCGTGGCGGTGAACTGGTGCTCGATTGAAACACGAGGCGATGGGAACGAAGCTTTTCGTGGCCACGTTCCAGGCCACAGACCACGGATCAGGCAGAATCGAGGCGTTGGAGGACGCCGGGGTGTCTGCGACCCGTGGCGAGTCGGCCGTTCTGGCTCGCCATGCCATACTTCACTTCAGAGGTGCTTCCACAAAATGCGTCCCCTTCGATACTCCATCAATGTCACATTAGACGGATGCTGCGATCATCTCGCCATCGTTCCGGACGAGGAGATGCACCGCCACCATACCGACAACATCGCCCGGGCGGATGCATTGCTCTTCGGTCGGGTAATCTACCAGATGATGGAGGAGGCCTGGCGTCCGGTGGCACGGACCGGTCGCCGGCCCGACTGGATGCCGGATTGGATGGAACCCTTTGCCCATAAGATCGACGCGGCCAAGAAGTACGTTGTGTCGAGCACGCTCGAGCAGGTCGACTGGAACGCGGAGTTGGTCCGCGGAGATTTGAGCGAAACAGTTCAGCGGCTCAAGATGGAACCGGGGACGGGTTTGTTCGTGGGAGGTCTCAAGCTTCCGTTGGCGCTCGCAGAGCTGGATTTGATCGATGAATACGAGTTTGTGGTGCACCCCAGGCTTTCAGGCTACGGGCCGACGCTGCTCGCAGGACTGTCGAAGCCGATTGATTTGCAATTGATTTGCAGATGGTGAGCCAGGTGGCATTTGCCTCGGGAGCAGTGGCGACACGATATGAGCGGAGGCGCTAACCAAACTACGTGAGATTTGGCAACTGGCAACACATGACTGGATTCAGTCGGGGCAGCCGGATTCGAACCGACGACTTCCTGGTCCCAAACCAGGCGCTCTACCGGGCTGAGCTATGCCCCGAATTGCCCACCGAGAGTCCAGCTCTCGGCGAACACTACTATCCTATTAACTTTCATGGACAGGTGACAGCCCGGCCAGGTTCACTTGGTCACTTCGAACGACTTGATGAAGTCCTTGGCTTCGTCGCTATCGGCGAAGTCCTTCTCACCGCCGACGATGACGATGTAGAGCCGGGTGCCGGAGAGCACGAGGCGCGTGCGGAGCTTCGAGCCGTCCTTGTTGATGACGATCTCGCGGGCGGGGAGTTTCTTCGGCCCATGGGTCAAGTCCTTCGAACTCACCAGCTTGCCGCCTTCGCCCACGGCACCCTTTTCCGCGCCATCGAACAGGACCTTCGTGGGCACATCCGCCACCGCGGCCGGGAAGTCGGCATACATGACAACGTACGCATTGCCCTTCGCTTCACCCGAGGCGGTGTACATTTTCAGGCCGCCGCTGTCCTGATCCATCGTCTTGACCTTCACCCCGTCGGGGAAGGCGATGGAGTACTTGCCGGCCTTGTTCACGTACTTGTCTTCATCCTGCCCCTGGACGAAGCCGGTGCAGGCCACGACCAACGTTGCTGCCAGAATCGCGCGCATGTGAACTCCAAAAAGGTATGAGACGCGTGGAACCTATTTCAACACTGAGAGAACATCTTCAAGAACTCGCCACAGAGGCAACCCAAATCAGCATCAGGAACCCTAATCCGCCTCTCCTCGATAGCCTGGTGCGTTCGTGAGGATGAACGCTGCGGGCTGGTAGACCGGATACCTGCTCATGCCTCGGTTCGCTTCGGCTCTCCGCCTCGGCGGTGTAACTTCACTTACTCAACTCAAACGATTCGAGGAAAGCCGTGGCGTCCTTTCCGTTGACGAACTCGTCATCTCCGACGACGGCGACCTGGTAAAGCCGGTTGCCACGAGCGACGACCCGGAAACGCAACTGTTGCTTCCCCTTGTCGATGAGAATTTCCCGGCCTGGCAGCTTTTCCTTGCCGAGCGTCAGGTCCTTCTCGGTCATCTTGCCATCTTTTTTGAGTCCATCGCGGACACCATCGTAGAGTGTCGAAACACCCTCCGGTTTGATAGTGCCGGGCGGAAAATCCGTGTAGCTCACCAGATAGACATTTCCCTGGGTGGTGGCCATTGTCGCGGTGTACACGTCCAATTCACCCAGGGCGGTCTGGGTCGACTGTGTGTTTTCTTTCGGCGCGCCCGGAAACCTGACAGTGAATTGGCCCTTCTTCGGAGCGAACGTCGAGGGTTGGGCCAGCGCGACCGCCGCAACGAACATCCAGGTGATTGTGGCGAGCGCGGTTCGCATGGTGTCCTGCTGCCCTGTTGAGATTCACAGCCCGTGGTCACTTTGTCACATCGAACGAGTCGAAGAACCGCTCGGCGAGTTCCGACGTCACGAATTTCTGATCGCCCTGCAGCATTACCTGATAAAGCCGGCGGTCCGCGAGCACGATTCGCGAACGAATCACGACGGTCGGCTTCTCGATGACCACATCGCGAGCGGTGAACTTCTCCACGCCCACCTTCAGATCCTTTTCGGAAAGCACTTTGCCATCCGTTCCCTTGCTGGCGTCGCGAATCTTGTCGAGCCGCGTGGCTGCGGGGGCCTTGGCCGTCTCCTCGGAGACATCAATGTACGTCACCATGAACACCGCGGACGATCCGGGAAAGGAGACGGAATCCAGCGTCAGCTGTTGCGCTCCGCTGTCCGTTTTCACCTCGATCGTCTCGTTTTTGACGGCACCGGGGAACTCGATCTTGTACTTGCCCGCCGACGAGGCGAATTTCTGGAACTCGAGTTTCACATCCTCCCCGGCCGTCGAACCGAGCGCGAAAGCGAGCAAAACGAGGGAGAGCATCCGTGTCCGCATGATTGATCCTCCGTGACGTCTGGAACAGCGACCGAAAGCGTAACCGATTGCTGCAGGCGGGGGAAGAGTATCCGCGAGAAGTGCGGTGAAGGACGAGCGGCCCCGCTTGAGCGGGCTGTTCTTGAACAGACGAACTGCGCTCGGTGTCTCAGAGTGTGAGGCGAGCGGCCCCGCTTGAGCGGGCTGTTCTTGAACAGACGAACTCTGCTCGGTGTTTGAGAGTGTGAGGCGAGCGGCCCCGCGTGAGCGGGCTGTTCTTGAACAGACGAACTCTGCTCGGTGTTTCAGAGAGGGAAACGAAAGAGCCCCCTGACGGGGGCCGCTCGCCTGAGACGATTTGTTTCGCGATTTAGCGCTTCAGCGCCTCGACGATGCGTTCGAAGTCGTCATTCGATTCGAAGCCAATCACGATCTGGCCCTTGTCCTTGGCCTTCAACTTGATCTCGATGCGGGTGGCGAGGCGCTGGCGGAGATCATCTTCCAGCCCTTTCACATGGGCCGTCTTCTCGATCACTGGGGCTTCGGTCACCTGGCGGGCCGCACCGGCGGCTTCCAGTTTCTGCTGCTTCACGACCAGATCTAGCGCGTGGACCGAGTAATTCTTCAGCATCGTTTCGCGGCAGAGAGCGATTTGTCGCTCCGGTTCGGGGATTCCCTTCAGGATCTTCGCGTGCCCCAGGCTGATCTGGCCTGTGCGAACGGCGTCCTGCACTTCCACCGGCAGGTTCAGCAGGCCGATGAGGTTGCTAATCGTGGTGCGGTCCAGGCCGAGCTTGGCCCCGAGTTGCTCGTTGGTCAGCCCGAACTTGTCGAGGTATTCCTTGAAGCCCTGGGCCTTCTCGATGGCGTTCAGATCGCTGCGCTGGATGTTCTCCACGAGTGCGGCTTCGAACACTTCCTGATCATTAAAGTTCACCACATGAACCGGCACTTCGGCGAGCCCGGCTTCACGAGCGGCCCGCAGTCGGCGTTCACCGGCGATGAGCTGAAAGCCCTCCGCCGTGCTTCTCACGACCAGGGGCTGGAGCACTCCGTGGTTGCGGACGCTGGCGGTGAGGGCCTTGAGTTCGTCCTCATCGAACAATTTCCGTGGCTGATACGGGTTGTGGTGGATCTTTTCGAGCGGCAGGTGGCTGGTTCCCGTGTTCGCGGCGGGTGCTGGGTCGTTCCCCAGATCGCCGAGGAGTGCGTTGAGCCCGCGTCCAAGGCGGGGTTTGGCGGTCGCTTCCATGCGAGTCTCCTGAAGTATTCCGTTCCGCAGGGTGATAGCAAGTCCGCCAGCCGCGCGAAGCCGAACTGTGTGAAGCGGCGCACCGAGACGACGAGCGGTGCGGCCGTGAATCGCGTTTTGGCGAGCGGTGCCCGTCAGGGCACTGTTGATCTGTGATGCACGTTCAGGCGAGCGGTGGCCGGCAGGGCACTATTTGTGTTGCCTTTCGCGTGCGCCGGAACTGCCCCTTTCCGGGTTCACTTGCCTGAGTGGAGCGTTCCATGTGGAACAATCGTTGCGATTCATCGGCTCGATTTCGAAGCCGCAAACTGCACTTGTCTCGAAGACGAATTCCGAATTACGATTCGCCCGCTCGGCCAACGGACCGGAACCCGAAGGCTGAGCTCGCGACACTCGAGGACCGGAACCCGAGAGTGTGGCGACAGGGTCACGGAACGACCCGCCGGAGAAGAGGTGTCTAGAGGACTCGCCAACGAGCGCTCCCCGCGCTGCTTCATCGATTCACACCACGTGGCGATCCCTTCTCACCAACCGGTTTGTGCGCGACGACTCCCAGGCGAGCGGTGGGTCTGAACCCACTGGTTCATGCGAGCGGTGCTGACCACCGTTCATGTGAACGCGCCATTGTTGCAGAAACAATGGATGAACAGCGGTCGCACGCCCGCCGTTCTCCCGGAAGATGTCGCGCCTCACTCATCACGTTGTGAGCAGGAGCGGTGCGCATGGACGCGACTCGTGGTCCCATTTTGTTTCGTTGCGATGGCACTCCAGACGCTGGCTGGGAGCCGTTCTACCAGTGCCTGTCGCTGGCGGCCGCCCTGCAACGGCGGCGGCGCGGCACGCACTTCCTCAGCTATCTCGACCCGCTCTCGCTGGCGACCGTTATCAACCGTGGCAACAACGACTGGGCGCCCGCCCAGCAACGCATCGGCGAACCTGGCGACCTGTCTGCCACGCTTGGCATGGTGCGGAAACTGAACGCCGCCGCGGTGGTCGTGGCTGGCGAAGGCGTGACACCTGATTATCTCAAGGAACTTCGCAAGACGGGTGCCCTCGTCGTGGCCTTCGATTCGAAGGGAGGCCAGGACTATCCCGCCGATGTGGTGGTGAACCCGCTGATGGCACCGGGCCGCAAGGCGTACAAGGCCGAGCCCGGCACGCAACTCTTGCTCGGCCACAAGTACGCGCTTTGCCGGGGCGTCTTCCGTCGGCAACGCACCATTCGAGCCACCGAGCCGCTGCCGCCGTTCAAGGCACTGGTCGCCATGGGTGACGACGACCTCACCGGCCAGGCCCTCGAGCGGACGAAGCAGCTTCTCGAAATGGACAAGGTCGCCAAGATTTCAGTGGCGATGCGGACGCACAACCCCTTCTATGACGACATCAAGGACCTGGCAGCCGCGTCCGGCAGCCGTGTCGAAGTGGTGACCGAGAGCAAGGAACTGATGACGCGGCTGGTGCGGGCCCACTTCGCCGTGACTGGTGGAGACGGCTGGTCGCTCGAACTCTGCGTGGTCGGCATCCCGCAACTCATCCTCTCGTCCACCGCACGCCACGGAGCCAGCGCCAAGCGCATGGACGAAGAGGGGATCGCCACGCACCTGGGCGACGCCGCGGAGGTGACGTTCGAAGGATTGAAGGATGCCGTTGATTTGATCCTGGACGACACCATGGAGCGGAAAGGCATGACGCGCTGTGCCCGCAACCTGATCGATGGCCGCGGCCCAGACCGCATTGTGAACGGCCTGGAGATCATTCTCCACACCCCGGCCCGCAAGCGCGCTGCCCAGGCCGAGCCCGTGGCGACCACGCTCAAGTTCGCCGCCTGAGATCCATCGGCCACCGGGCGGCGGGCCAGTCCGCCGTCTCCATTCTCACAACGGCGGGCATGCCCGCCGTTTTCGTTTGTATGATGGGAGTGAACCCGGCGGGTGAAGCCGCCGCCACGTGTGAGGCAGGCCATGTCGAAGGATGAAGTCGCCGATGCACTGGATGAGATTGGCACACTTCTCGAACTGCAGGGCGAGAGCAGCTTTCGCACGAATGCCTACCACAACGGCGCTCGCACCATTCGCCAGCTTCCGGGCGACCTCAAGGAACTGATCGCCACACAGCAACTGGGCACGGTCCGCGGCCTCGGCGAAGCGCTGGTCGAGAAGATCAGCACGCTTGTGGGCACGGGCTCACTGCCGTACCTGGAGAATCTGCGTGCGGAGGTGCCCGCCGGGTTGCTGGAGATTCTCCGCCTGCCCGGCATCGGCCCCAAGAAGGTGAAGGCACTTTACGACTCGCTCGGCATCGACGACATCGCGAAACTCCAGGCCGCGTGTGATGCCGGGACAGTGGCCGGGCTCAAAGGTTTCGGCCAGAAGACGCAGGACAAGATCCTCGAAGGGATCAAGTTCCTGGGCACCGTCGGCAACCGCGTCCGCATCGACTTGGCTCTCGAACTCGGCGAAACACTGCTCGAACAGGTCCGCACCTTGCCAGGCGTCATTCGTGCGGGCGTGTGCGGCAGCCTTCGCCGCCGCAAGGAGACCACCGGCGACATCGATATTCTCGCTTCGAGTGCCGATGCAGGCCCGATCATGGATGCCTTCGTGAAGATGCCACAGGTGGTGCAGGTGGTGAACCACGGGCCGACCAAGTCGAGCATCATCGCCACCATGCACGCCCACGGGGAGAAGGTGACCATGAACGCCGACCTCCGCGTGGTGACGGACGAGCAGTTCCCCTTCGCGGAACTCTATTTCACCGGCAGCAAGGAGCACAACATCCGCCTGAGGCAACGCGCCATCGACCGCGGCTGGAGCCTCAACGAATATGCACTCGGCGATCTGAAGGCGAAGAGCGAGGCGGACATCTACCAGGCGCTGGACCTCCAGTACGTGCCGCCCGAACTCCGCGAGGACACCGGTGAAATCGAAGCGAGCGAGAAGCAGAAGCTGCCGAAACTCCTCGAAGCCAGCGATATCCGCGGCGTCTTCCACAACCACACGACTTACAGCGATGGCACGGCCAGCCTCGAAGAAATGGCACTCGCGACCAAAGCGCTCGGCCTCGAATACTTCGGCGTCGCCGACCACTCGCAATCGCTCACCATCGCTCGCGGAATGCCTGTGGCGGTGGTCCGCAAGCAGTGGGCCGAGATCGACCGCGTCAACGAGAAGCTCAAGGGTGTCCGCATCCTCAAGGGGATCGAATCGGACATCTTGCCAGATGGTTCGCTCGATTACTCCGACGAGATTCTCGCGGGCTTCGATTATGTCGTGGGCAGTGTTCATACCCACTTCGCCATGACCGAAGAGGAGCAAACCACCCGCGTCTGCAAGGCCCTGGCCAATCCTTATCTCACGATGCTTGGCCACAGCACGGGACGCTTATTGCTCAAGCGCGACGCGTACCGAATTAACCTCGATGAGGTGCTCAAAGCCGCGGCGAAGCATGGCAAGATGATCGAGATCAACGCCCAGCCCTCGCGGCTGGACCTGGACTGGATTCACGTGAAGCGAGCCAGGGATCTGGGCATCCCCATCGTAATTAACCCGGACGCCCACAGCCCCGGCGAACTCGAACTCTACAAGTTTGGCGTGGATGTGGCTCGCCGCGGCTGGCTGACGAAGGACGATGTGTTCAACACACTCAGCTTGAAGGACGTGATGAAGGAGCTGGAGAAGCGGAAGCACATGTCGTCGTGACTCGCAGCAGGCTGAGCACTCACCCGGTCGCTTTCAGCACATCGTCGGGGTTCACGCCAAGCTCGCGGAGTTTGGCCAAGAGTGCAGAGTTTGCAACTCGCTCCTGTTCGAGCAGCCGTGTAAGGTGATCAACCAGTTCTCGCTGCCGCTTGAGGAGGTGATACCCCTGGTTAGAATGCTCCTCGGCGCGGACAGCATTCTCTCGCTCTCGGTTTGCTCGCTCCCGTTCGCGTTTCGCATTGTTCTCTGCCGCGATCTCGCGAGAAATCGCCTCACCGAGTGCAATCACAACCCTGTGTAACTGTTCTTCAGTCGAGAGAGATGCAGTCGAATTCATACCACACTACAGGGTTGTACTGGAGATTCTTCTCATGGCTGTGACCGAACACAGCAACATACTCCTCTCAATTTTTCTATGGCTTCCCAGTCCGTTTCCAAAATAGCCTCTTCGCCTTGTCAAGCGATTTGATGGATAGAGTACCATCCGCCATCTGAGCATGTAGTCTTGCCTCGCGGGCTTTGAATCGCTTCTTGAATCTCTTCGCCCGTCGAATCTCTGTTCCATCCACGAAGTGGATGTGTGAACGCATCTCTTTGGGTATGCCTTCACGCTCCACCAACTTCTTTAATCGCCTCAACGCCTTCTCAATTGGTTCCCCGTCGAACAACCGAATTTTGAGACCCATCATGGCACATCTTTACGGCTGATGCATTGCCGGTTGAAAGAGAAGCCAACTCTCGAACTTGGACTTATCCTACCCGATACTTCGGGTTCGCTTCCAGATAGGCCTTCACGCGATCGGTGCGGGTGATGGCGTCGGCGAAGAACTTCACGGCTTCCACCAATCGCTCGTCGGGCTCGGCGCAGCTGAAGCGCAAGAAACCCTGGCCTGCGGCTCCGAAGCATTCACCGCCGAGGCAGGCCACGCCGCGTTTGTCGTCCGCGCCCTCGAGCAGGTACATGGCGAGGCCGTGCGAGGTGATGCCGAGGCGTTTGCAGATCGGTTCCACTTTTGGGAAGACATAGAAGGTGCCGGCCGGCATCAGCACCGTGACGTCAGGAACCTTCCGCAGTTCACTGACGAGCAGTTCCACCTTGGCCCGGAACTTCTGCATCACCCCGTCTCGCTCGACTGCGTCGTTTTCCAGGGCAGCCTTGCCGCCGAGCTGCACGAAGGGTGGGGCACACGAGACGGACGTGTTAATCATCTTGCCGATGAGGTCAATGAAGCGTGGGGCTCCGATGGCGTAGCCGCAGCGCCAGCCGCTCATGCTGTAGCTCTTTGAGAAGGTGAATGCGGCGACGCACTGCTCCATCATCCCGGGCTCGGCGAGCAAGCTGTGGTGTTTGCCTTCCCACACCATGTGGCAATACGGTTCATCGCTGAACACCGCGACTCCGGTGCCGCGCACGAGGTTGGCAATCGCTTCGAGATCCGCCTTGGTGGCCACGCCGCCGGTCGGGTTGTGTGGCGAGTTCAGGAAGATCGCCTTTGCCTTCGGGCCGGACTTCACGAACGTCTCGATCTCGGCCAGATCGGGACGGAAGCTGTTCTCCAGCTTCAGTGGGCGATAGACCGGCACGGCACCACGGCGGAAGATGTTCGGTTCATAAGTCGGGAACGCGGGCTGGAAGACGAGCACCTCGTCGCCGGGCTCGAGGAACAGTTCGCAGAAGTACTGCTCGAACGGCTTGGCTCCCGGTGCGACCACCACGTTCTCCGCGGTGGCGGGGATGCCGAACTCGCTCTTCACGGTGCGGGCGATCGTCTCGCGGAATTCGAGCAACCCCAGCGACGGCGCGTAGCGCGTCTGCCCGGCATCGATGCCGGCCTTGCCCGCGGCCAGTGCCGAAGAGGCGCTGGGGTACGGGCTGTCGCCGATTTGCAGGGTGATCACATCCTTGCCGCTGGCCATCAGTTTGCGGGCGATGGCGAGCACATCGAACGCTGTCTCGGCGGTGAGGCCACTGGCGAACGCGGAGAGTGTCGGAGGCATGGTGAATTTCGGGGAGTGAGTAAATGGGAGAACGACGCGAATATGATATTTAGCCCGCCGAACTCGGCGGGTGATTGCCATTTGATCGCGACGAAATTCGACTATTTCTTGCGCTTGGTGCCGCCGAAAATGGAGCCGAACAGGCCGCGGGTGATGACGTGGCCCAGGCCCGTGCCGATCGAGCGGAATGTCGACTTGAAGAAGCTCACCAGCAGGCTATCGGAACGCCGGGCCGGTGCCTTGGCCGGAGCCGCTTCCTTCTCGGGTGCCTTGGCCTGCTTTTTTTTGAACTCATCGAGCTTCGCCTCGGCATTGCGGTCCGGGGCGGGTGCCGCACTGGCATTTGCGACCGCGGCACCGGTGAGAATTTCGTACGCCGATTCGCGGTCGATCATCTGCTCGTAGTGCCCGGCCACGATCGAACTGGCCATCACGGCTTTTCGTTCATCCGGCGTGATCGGCCCAATTTGCCCGGCTGGCGGCACCACCCAGGCCCGCTGCACAATGCCCGGCGTCCCCTTCTCATCGAGGAACGATACCAGCGCTTCACCCACGGCCAGTTCCATGATGGCAGAGGCGACATCGAGATCGGGGTTCTCGCGAAACGTCTCGGCCGCGGCCCGCACGGCTTTCTTATCGCGCGGCGTGAAGGCACGGAGGGCGTGTTGCACGCGGTTGCCCAGCTGGCCGAGCACGGTGTCAGGCACGTCGCGCGGGTTCTGCGTGACGAAGTACACGCCGATTCCCTTCGAGCGAATCAGCCGCACCATCTGTTCGATCTTCTGCACCAGCGACTTGGGGGCATCAGTAAAGAGCAGATGCGCCTCGTCGAAGAAGAAGACGAGCTTGGGCTTGTCCGGGTCGCCGACTTCGGGGAGGCGTTCGAAGAGTTCGGCAAGCAGCCAAAGCAAGAACGTCGCATACAGCTGCGGTGACTGCAGCAGCTTGTCTGCGGCGAGGATGTTGATGATGCCTTTGCCATTCCCATCCGTCTGAATCAGGTCCATCAGGTCGAGGGCGGGCTCGCCGAAAAACTTCTCACCGCCCTGTTCATCGAGCCGCAGTAGCCCGCGTTGAATCGCACCGATGCTGGCGGTGGAAACATTGCCATACTTCGCACCGATTTCCTTCGAGTTGTCCGCGACGTACTTCAGCATCGCCCGCAGGTCCTTGAGGTCGAGCAGGAGCAGGCCGTTCTCGTCGGCGACCTTGAAGGTGATGGCCAGGACACCGGTCTGAATGTCGTTGAGTTGCAGCAGGCGGGCGATGAGCAGTGGGCCCATCTCGGAGATGGTGGCGCGCACGGGATGGCCCTGTTCGCCGAAGACATCCCAGAAGACGACGGGGCAAGCCGCGGGTTTGAAGTCCGTGAGGCCAAGTTGCTCGACGCGGGCCATCACGGTCTTTTTGGGTGGCACGGCGGGCTTGCAAACGCCGGAAAGATCACCCTTCACATCGGCCATGAACACCGGCACGCCAATGCGGCTGAAGCCTTCGGCCAGAGTCTGGAGCGTGACGGTCTTGCCCGTCCCGGTGGCACCGGCGATAAGCCCATGCCGATTCGCCAGACGCGGAAGCAAGGCGTATTCGTGCTCGTTCTTGGCGATGAGAATCGGTTCGGACATGTGCCACTCCCAGAAGCGAACGCGCTCACAGCGTGCCAAGAGTATAGCAATTCAATCGTGGAGTGTTGACGTGAATGGCCAGCGAGTGAGCGTCGGGAACACTTTGTTTCGCCGCCCCTACTTCACGGTTCATTTTGTGTTGCTGTTCTCGTTCTCGCCCGCCAAGATGGTTCCCATCGCCTCAAAAATCTGGTGAATCGCCAGTTGCGTTTCACGCACACGGCAAGACGCTCACCCCCACCAGACGATACTGGACCGGTCACCCTCCCGCACACACCGGCCGCGGAGAAAGCGTCTGCGACCGTGTCACCAGAGGGCATGGCGGCCGGGTGTCGTGGCGGCGATACTCGACTTCTCGTGTCTGGAACAGGAGCCCGAGCATGAACGTGTCGCGAGTGTGTGCGTTGTGCCTGGTCGTGGTGCTGGGCAGTGAGGTGAAGGCGGCCGATCCGCCGAAGCCGAAGGACGGCCCGTTGGGGATGAAGTTCGTGCCGCTGAAGAAGGGGACGACGTACCTGGGCTGGAACGGGACGAAGGGTTCGGCAAAAAAGACGGAGATCAAGGAGGACTTCGAGATCGCGATTCACACCGTCACGCAGGGTCAGTGGACGGAGTTGATGGGCAAGAACCCCAGTTGGTTCTCCCGCGACGGTGGTGGGAAGGACAAGGTGAAGGACATCAAGGACGAGGAGTTGAAGCAGTTCCCGGTGGAGAGCGTGTCATGGGACGACTGTCAGGAGTTTCTGAAGAAGTTGAATGAAAAAGAGCGTGGGAGTGGATGGGTGTACCGCTTGCCGACGGAGGCGGAGTGGGAATACGCCTGTCGGGGTGGTGCCACTTCTGAAGACGAGTGTTCGTACCACTTCTACTTCGAGAATCCGACCAACGACATCTCCTCCAAGCAAGCGAACTTCGACGGCGACTATCCGTTCGGGAAGGGTGAGAAGGGTCCGTACCTGGGACGGCCGACGCGGGTCGGGGCGTACCCACCGAACAAACTGGGGCTGTGTGACATGCACGGCAACGTGTGGCAATTGACCTCCACCGCCGAAGGGGCCTCGCACCGGGTGCGCCGGGGCGGTGGCTGGGGCTACGGCGGCGGGCACTGCAAGGCGGC
>JBGSZR010000114.1:0-17592 GCA_041750275.1 Gemmataceae bacterium | reverse complement strand
ATCCACGCCGCCAACGTTCGTTCTGAGCCAGGATCAAACCCTTCAAAAATGTTCGAACTCAGGTTTCCCCGAGAGCTTTTTGTGGTGTTCGACCACCGACTCGCCAGCAGACTCAATCACTCAAAGTGGCTCAGCATCACCAAGGATCACCCTTGCGGGTTGCCCCTCAGCAATCCGAGCCGAGGATCGAGTCCGCCGACAATTCGGCTTTGACCCGACCCCCATCAGGCTCCTCACATCCCACTTGTCAAAGATCGCTTGAACCCGCCTCAGGATCCGGTGGCACTTTCGTGACCGGTTCGTCACAGCGGTAAAGTGATGTTAAGACTCGACCCGCCGGGAGTCAACCGGCCGATCAAAAAAAAGAAAACAAATCACCCGAACCCGTGGTGCGGGCTTTCAAGAATGGGCCGTTCCGCCTGGCCCACTGGATACCGGGCATGCGAAAGGTAGAACAAGTCTGAGATGCCGCGTGCTTGTGGTCAAGCGGAATTGTCTTCCTTCACGGATTATTCGTCATGGCCAGCCCGAATGCCCTGATTCTCCGGGCCCCCGGCACTAACTGCGACGAGGAAACACAACTTGCGTTCGAAATGGTCGGTGGCCTGGCAAAGCGCATCCACGTCAATGCTCTTCGCGAGAACCCAAGGCTTCTCCGCGAGTTTCAGATCTTGGTCGTTCCCGGTGGATTCAGTCATGGCGACGACATTGGAGCTGGCAAAGTCCTCGCCTTGCAGTTTCAGCACTTTCTCGCAGAGACACTTCGGCAATTCCGTGACGAAGAGAAGCTGATTCTTGGCATCTGCAATGGCTTCCAGGTGTTGCTAAAAGCAGGACTGCTCGTTCCGCCCGATGAGGATGGCCCCGTTGCCACGCTGGGCTTTAACGAGTCAGGCAAGTACGAGGATCGCTGGGTCCACATGCAGGTGACGCCGGGAAAATGTCCATTTCTGAAGGGCATCGAGCAGCTCACACTGCCCGTGGGCCATGGTGAAGGGAATTTTACCTGTCGTAAGGAGTGGATCATGCGCGGGCTGGCTCAGGCCGGTCAGGTCGTGCTCCGTTACAGTGACTCGGTGGGCGGCCGCGGAACCTATCCCATCAATCCCAATGGTTCACAGGACGATATCGCAGGGATCTGTGACTACACGGGTCGCGTGCTGGGCATGATGCCCCACCCGGATCGCCACCTCTTTGGGACGCAACACCCCCAGTGGACAAGGCACGGCCTCAAGAATGAAGGAGATGGCTTGCAACTCTTCCGCAATGCAGTTGAGTTTTTTAAATGACGAATTTCGCTCAGCAGAACAGGGCTAAATACTTCACGACAGGAGCGAAGTTCAGATTTTGCTCGGTGAGCACGTTGTGATCGATCATGTGTAATAGTTAAATTGTTAAATGTACAGATGCTTCGATGCGAGCGCGGCTCATAGTTTCTCAGATCCTGTCGACGGATTAGACTATTAGAGTTGATAAATTAGTGAGGTTTACAACCGCTCCGCATGGCGTGTTGAGATTTGGCACATGATACATGATAACGGATTAACCCTGGGCGGTGATGGGGCCAATCGTTCACAATGCCAAAGCTCTTCGACGAGGCCCCCAGTCCAAGGTGCCTGATCGCCAGTTCTTCGAAGCCTGGTTGTTCGTCACTCGCACCAACATTCCCTGGCGTGATCGGCCCTCGGAGTCTGGTGAATGGGACGCCATCTCTAACCGCCTTTGACTCTGGGAAACAACGTGTTGGATGGCGACTCATGGCGGCAGGAGCGCCTGAAGAGCGAGATGAACACAAACATCCTGTTGAAGTCGAACCGCGACCAGGATGAGTGGGCGAAGTTGACATACCGAGAACTGTTCCAATCGGTCTTCGATTTCCTCCGCCTGAGGAGCCGAATTACCGTCGAAAGAAACTAACATGGGTGTTGTGCAGATTTACACAATGCATCGGCTATGGGAATTCGGGGGCGGTCAGGCCCGCCTCTGTGTGATTAACACGTAACATTCTTAGACATGAACTGAGAGGCCTCGCCCGGATTCGAACCGGGGGATAACGGTTTTGCAAACCGCTGCCTTACCACTTGGCTACGAGGCCTTGCTGTTCTGCGTCGGCTCGGTGAATCGTATCGGTTGTGCCGATTATCGTCAACCGATCCGCCGCCGCCACTGTCATCGGCTCAGCGGGCGAGCGACTTGAGCCGCTTGCTCAATTCGGCCATCTGTCGCTGGCACTCGGTGCGAGCGTCGGCGTAGCCGGCGGGGGTGGGTTTGCCGGCTTTCAGGTAGTCGAGAACCACCGACTCCGCAGCCATGAGTTCGGGGCAGGCGTCGGCCGTGGCCTCGGCGAGGTGGTGCGGGATGGTGGTGACGCCGTTGCGGTCTCCGTGGAGCAAGTCGCCGGGGTTGATCCAGACGCCGCCCACACGCACCGGGCCGCCGAGTTCGACGATTTGTGTGTAGCCGTGCGAACAGATCGTGCCGGCGGTGAAGCAGGGGAATTTCAGGGCTTCCACCTGATCCAGATCGCGGCCGGCTCCGCTCGTGATGAGGCCGACACAACCGAAGGCCTGGTAGGTGGTGCACATCACTTCGCCGAACGTGGCTGCGACCGCAGGATCGTCGAGATCCTGGAACACGACGATCTGCGGGCCCGGGGTGGCGGCCAGGTGTTCCACCTGTCTGGCGAGGCCGGCATAAATATCGCCGTGGCGGGGCGGTGCGGCAGCGCGGAATGTAGCCGTGCTGGCGAACCCCACCATCGGCGGCAGCGACGGATAGCATGCCTGAATGCGGCCATCCATGTACCCTGTTGTTCGCGGCATCGCGTCGAAAAGTTCGAGCACATTGCAAATCGTGGGCGTGTCGAATTTGCGAAGCTTCTCAAGCACGGCGTGCGAAACGTCGGCCATGGCCTTCTCCAGGTAGCATTGGTGGGTGAAGCGGTTTTCCTGTTTTAGTCAGGCATGCTCGTGTTTCATCTGCACAAGTGCGAATCGCGTGACGAGGGTGGCCTCGTTTGCAGCGGCCATCGCAATCACTCAAGTGCAAGCTGTGACCTGAGCGGCCCCTGGCTTCGGCTTTCATTCCGCAGTCCGCACTGCGAATTTCGGACTACGGAATCACTTGCCTCCTGAGGAATTCGATACTTCAAGAAAGCCACTGCTCCCTCATTCGTCCTTGCTTCCGCTCCCATCTCGCCTATCAGTAAGAGGACGTTCCCATTGGGCTCGGTTCCGCCATCTCCCGGAGCCTCGGAGCACTGTGACGATGAGCCGTGCGAATTTTGCCAACGCCCACAACCGAGAATTGCTGGACGAGGTCTACCGCCAATATCGCGACGATCCTGACGGGGTCGATCCGACTTGGCGTGCCTTCTTCGCGGGCATGGAGTTCTCGGGGAGGATCGGAGCGGAGGCCGCCACGCTCACGGCGGATTCTTCCCACGAAGCCGTGTTGAGGCAAACAGCCACCGTGCGCCTGCTCACGGCGTACCGCGATTTCGGCCATCTGCAGGCGCACATCGATCCGCTGAACCCGCCGCCACCGCCCAACCCTATGCTCTCACTGGCGCGCTTTGGCCTCAGCGAGAGCGATCTCGATGCCACTGTCGATGCTTCGATGTACTTCGGCATCAAGGGCAACGCCCGGCTCGGCGACCTCGTCGAGGCACTGCAAGAGACTTACTGCGGCACGCTCGGTGTCGAGTTCATGCACATGCTGCATCTGGATGCGCGGCGGTGGCTCGCCCAGCGAATGGAGTCCAGCCACAACCGGCCCGAGTTCCCCCATCGCCAGCAATTCCGCCTGCTCTTCACCTTGCACCAGGCTGAACTGTTCGAGAAGTTCCTGCACACCAAGTATGTCGGGCAAAAGCGATTCTCGCTCGAAGGCGGTGAGACGCTCATCCCCGTGCTCGATGCAATCGTGGAAAAAGGCCCTGCGCTCGGCGTGAAGGAGTACGTCATTGGTATGGCCCACCGTGGCCGGCTGAACGTGCTCGCCAATGTGCTCCGCAAGCCGTTCGAGGAAATCTTCAACGAATTCGAGGATAATTATGTCCCCGATTCGTTCAGCGGCGATGGCGATGTGAAGTATCATCTCGGCTTCTCCGCGGATATCGCCACGGCGGACGGCGGCAAGATTCACCTGTCGCTGGCCGCGAACCCCAGCCACCTCGAAATCGTGAATCCCGTGGTGGAAGGCCGCACCCGCGCCAAGCAGCGTTTGCACGCTGATCTCGAACGGGCCACCGGCATCCCCATCCTCATCCACGGCGACGCTGCCTTCTCCGGCCAGGGCGTGGTGATGGAGACGCTCAATCTCTCCAACCTCGCCGGCTACAAGACTGGCGGCACCATTCACCTGGTGGTGAATAACCAGATCGGCTTCACCACGAATCCCCGCGATTCACGAAGCACCGAATACTGCACGGATATTGCCAAGTTCGTGCAGGCACCCGTCTTTCACGTGAATGCCGAGGATCCGGAAGCGTGCGTCTACGTCGCGGAACTGGCACTGGAATTCCGTCAGCGTTTCAAGCGTGATGTGGTGATCGACATCGTCTGTTACCGCAAGTGGGGCCATAACGAAGGCGACGAGCCGGCATTCACCCAGCCTCTGGAATACAAGAACATCCGCAATCGCCCGCCCATCAGCAAGGTGTATGCCATGCACCTCGCCGAGGGGCCCAGTGCCTTCACACACGAGATCACGGATGCCATCGACTCGGCGTTCCAGGAGAAGCTGACGCAGGCAATCCAAAATGCGGACACGCTGAGTTCGGAATACCGCGCGAAGATGGATTCCGCGCTGAAGGCGGTGAAGAGCGGCCCGCCCCGCCGCCGCGGCATGGAAGGCTTCGGGGCTCGCTGGAAGCGGTTGCAGAATCACTACTCGCATGAGGCCGTCGCCACCGGCATGGACGAGTCCTTTCTCGATCGCATCGCGGACGCCATTGGCAAGCTGCCCGAGGGTTTCACACCGCATCCAAACCTGGTGAAGACTTTCAACACGCGACGCGAGAACATCGTCACGCGAAAAGCGGTGGACTGGGGCACCGGCGAATCGCTGGCCTTCGGTTCTCTCGTGCTCGAGGGCACACCCGTCCGCCTCAGCGGCCAGGACAGCCGCCGCGGCACCTTCACCCATCGCCATGCCGTGGTCATCGACTTCGAGACCGGTAAACCGTTCTACCCGATCGGCAACCTCGATCCCAAGCAAGCTCCATTCGAAGTGTACGACAGTTCACTCTCCGAAGTGGCTGTGCTCGGCTTCGAATACGGCTACTCGATGGACGATCCTGAGTCGCTCGTGATGTGGGAGGCACAGTTCGGCGACTTCGCCAATGGGGCGCAGGTGGTGATCGATCAGTTCATCACCTCGGGAGAATCGAATGGAACCGGGCGAGCGGGCTCGTGCTGCTCCTGCCTCACGCCTACGAAGGCCAGGGGCCTGAGCACTCTTCGGCCCGCCTCGAGCGTTTCCTGCAGATGTGTGCCGAGGATAACATCCAGGTGGCTTATCCCACGACACCTGCCCAGATGTTTCACTTGTTGCGCCGCCAGGTGAAACGCAGTTTCCGCAAGCCGCTCGTGGTGATGACACCCAAGAGCTTGCTCCGCCTGCCAGCCGCCGTCTCACCCGTGAGCGAGTTCACAACGGGCAGCTTCCGCGAAGTGATTGACGACGAACACTCCATACCCGACGCCGTTTCGCGAGTGCTTGTCTGTTCCGGGAAGGTCTACTACGATCTCGCTGCCCGGCGTGACAAGGAAGATACGCACGACACGGCCCTGATCCGGCTGGAACAACTTTACCCCTGGCCCGAGAACCCAATCAAATCGGTGCTCGGCCGCTATCGCAAGGCCCACGAATGGGTCTGGGTGCAGGAAGAATCACAAAATATGGGCGGCTGGACATTCGTCGAACCTCGTCTCCGCAGCATGGGTTTCCCGTTCGAATACGTCGGTCGCGATGCCAGTGCCAGCCCGGCCACAGGCTCCCACCACGTGCATGGTGTGGAGCAGGCCGAACTGGTGGAAGCCGCCTTCAGTTCTTCCGTCCCGCACCACGTGGCCATCGGCCGCAACGGCAAGCCCGGCCGACGCTCCGCCAAAGCCGTGTAGCCTGCCAACGTGTGTAGCCGCGACGCGAAGTCAGCGGAGCGGAGCGCGGCCTGCGCTCCACGACATGCATCTGCAACAAACCCACGGACCGCATCCGTGGGTTTTCTTTCGAGAGGAATCATTCATGCCGATCGAGCAAGTGAAGGTGCCGCGACCCGGCGAATCGATCACCGAAGCGACCATCAACCGCTGGATCAGTGCGGATGGAGCGTTCGTGAAAGTGGACGATCTTCTCTTCGAACTCGGCACGGACAAGGCAACCCAGGAAGTGGCCGCACAGGTTGAAGGTGTGCTCAAGATCCTGGTGAAGGAAGGCGAAACCGTCGCCGTTGAATCCGTGGTGGCTGAGATCGATACTGATGCGAAAGCGCCGGCCGAAGCGAAGGCCAGCCCCCCTGCCCCGCCTCCCGCGAAGGCTGCCAAAAAGGAGGAGGATACCCGTTCGGCAATTCCGTCCCCGGCTGCGGCTCGCATTCTCGCGGAAGCGAACCTCACGCCCGAACAGGTGAACGGTTCTGGCCCCGATGGCCGCATCACCAAGGAGGACGCGCAGAACGCAGCAGGCAAGAAGGAACCCGCAGCGAAAGCCCCACCAAAGGTTGAAGCACGTCCGGCAAGCGGTGAACGCTCGACACGGCAGGCGATGTCCACCATTCGCCGACGCATTGCTTCACGCCTGCTGGAGTCACAGAATTCCACCGCGACTCTCACGACATTCAATGAAGCGGACATGACCGCCATTCAGGAACTTCGTGGCAAATACAATGAGAAGTTCGAAAAGAAATTCGGCATCAAACTCGGCTTTATGTCATTATTTGTGAAAGCCGCCATTGAGGCACTCAAAGCTTTCCCGTTGGTGAATTCTCGCATCGAAGGCAACGATCTGGTGATGCAGCACTTCTACGATATCGGCGTCGCCGTGAGCACGGATAAAGGCTTGATGGTGCCGATTATTCGCGACGCGGACCAGTTAGGATTTGCCGATATCGAGAAGGAAATCGGTGTGGTTGCCAAGAAAGCCCGCGAAGGCAAAATCAGCGTGACCGATCTTGAAGGTGGCACCTTCACCATCACCAACGGTGGCATCTTCGGCTCCATGATGAGCACGCCGATATTGAATCCACCGCAGGCCGCCATTCTCGGCATGCACAGCATCCAGAAACGCGCTGTCGTCATTAATGATGAGATCGTGATTCGCCCGATGATGTATCTCGCATTGAGTTATGATCACCGTATCATCGATGGCCGTGAAGCCGTGCAGTTCCTGGTTCGCATCAAGGAATGCGTGGAGAATCCGGAACGGATGTTATTAGAAATCTAATATCATCCGCGTACGACCCATACGAACCAAGAGTGCAGTCACATGGCAGAACAATACGACCTCGTGGTGATCGGCGCTGGACCCGGCGGCTATAGCGCCGCCATCCGCGCCGCACAACTCAAACTCAACGTGGCCTGCATCGACATGCGCGAAGGCAAAGCTCTCGGCGGCACCTGCCTGAATGTCGGCTGCATCCCGAGCAAGGCCCTCCTCGATAGCAGCGAACACTACGACACCGCTCTTCACAAACTCAAACGTCACGGCGTTCTCGTCAGTGATGTGAAGCTCGATCTGCCCGCCATGCTCGCTCGCAAGGATAAGGTCGTCAAGGAACTCACTGGCGGCATCGCCTACCTTTTCAAGAAGTATGGTGTCACCCCCTATTATGGAGCCGGGAAACTCTTAAAAGGCAGCAAGGTCGAGGTCACATCCGAGGATGGCAAGCAGACAATTCTTGAGGCCAAAAAGATCTTGCTCGCCACCGGAAGTGAGAGCACGGAACTCCCCTTTCTCAAGTTCGATGGCCAGCACATCGTCAGTTCGACCGAAGCATTGAACTTCAACCCCGTTCCTCAGCATCTCATCATTGTGGGTGGCGGCTATATTGGCCTTGAACTTGGCTCCGTCTGGAAGCGACTGGGCGCCAAGGTCACCGTCATCGAATTCTTGCCACGCATTCTGGCCATCAGTGATGGTGAGGTGGCCGCGGAGATGTTCAAGTTACTCAAGAAGCAGGGGATGGAGTTTCATCTCGAAACCAAGGTGACCGGTGCGAAAGTTCAGGGTGATAGCGTTGAGGTGAGTGCGGAAGGAAAAGATGGCAAGCCCGTTACCTTCACGGGCGACCGTGTACTCGTGGCTGTGGGCCGTCGCCCATTTACGAACAGACTGGGCCTCGACGATGTGGGTGTGAAATACCACGAAAAGACACGGCAAATTAGTGTCGATGAGCATTTCCAAACGAATGTATCCAATATCTATGCGATTGGCGACCTGATTGCCGGGCCCATGCTCGCCCATAAAGCGAGCGAGGAAGGTGTTGTTTTCGCCGAACAACTTTCGGGCATGAAGCCTCACTTGAATTACAACGCGATCCCTAGCGTAATCTACACATGGCCCGAAGTTGCCAGCGTAGGACTCACCGAAGAACAGGTCAAAGAAAAAGGTATAGACTATAAGGTCGGGCGATTCAAGTTCGTCGCAACAGGCCGAGCCAAGGCAATGGATGAGACTGATGGCTTCGTCAAAGTGATTGCGGATGCAAAAACCGACCGCGTCCTGGGAGTGCACATTCTCGGCCCGCGTGCTTCCGATCTCATCGCCGAGTGTGTGACCATCATGGAATATCACGGCAGTGCCGAGGACATCGCACGCTGCACACACGCCCATCCCACGCTGAGCGAAGGTGTGGGAGAGGCTGCCCGCATGGCGTGGTCTGGTATGCCAATTAATTCTTGATAGTTCAGAATTGATTGCGAATCGCCCACAGATCCGGAAATACCGGCTCCAGGAGTGTTGTGCGCAGGTAGTCAGCACCCTTGGATCCACCGGTGCCGACTTTCATTCCAATCGTTCGTTCTACCATCTTCAGATGGCGATAACGCCACTCTTGCAATCCCTCATCGAGATCGACCAACCGTTCGCAAAATGCCGCGATGGTTGGGTTCGAGCGATAAATATTCACCAGGATTTGCTGGAGATCACGCGGGTCATTTTGTAATGGTGCGATGTCGCGATGCAAATATGCCACAAAGGCATTCCATAAACTCGGTGAACATAGTCGCTGCTCCAGTTTCAATCGCTCGACCGAACCGACTGAAAAGCGCTCGATCATGGTGGTCGCGTTTTTCCCTAACACAATTTCCAGTTCTCGAAACTGAACGGACTGAAAGCCACTGCTCGTTTCCAGTCGCTCGCGGAAGGTGCCGAACTCGAGTGGAGTCATCGTTTCGAGGATGTCCACCTGGGCCACGAGCACTTTCAGAATGGTAAGAACACGCTTGATGGTTTGACTGGCCCGGGGTAAATCATTTTTTCCCAGGAGTCGAATCAAATAATCAAGCTCATGCAAGACTTCCTTGAACCACAACTCATATGCCTGGTGAATGATGATAAACAACATCTCATCATGTTCATCGCCCGATTCCTGTAATACCAGTAACTGGTCGAGCTTCAAATATTCGGAATAGCTGGCCATGTCGATCTCGTCCTGCGAGTGGCGCTATGGTTGCTTCAAAGATTGACACCACTCGCGCATCAGTGCGAGTCCTCGCTCATCCACACGAGTCGTGGCGAGTGGCGGCATCTGGCCGTTGCCACGCATGCCAAGCCGATGGATGATCACACTGCGCTCAGGGTGACCCGGCACCAGAAGTTTCGCATCGGGGATATCAAAGGTCTGATGCACAGGCTTCACGTTCACAATTCGCATCTTTTCCAGTAGTGGCTTTGCCTCGAGTTCCATCAAGGCATTTCCACCTCCTGCCTGGATATGGCACGACGAACAATTTGCATGCATCCACGATCGGGCACGTTGATCCAGATCCTGCTTCACATCATAAGGATCGACAAGTCGGTTCAGTTTGCCCGGCGGTGTGTGAAGCATGGAGGACGCCCGGCCAACGCGTTGATTTGGTAACTGTAGAGTGGCTGGATCCTTGACCGGATCCTTTACATCACTCAGCCAGTCCACCTTGAGGACTCCCAATCGTTCCAGGGCGCGCAATTGATTCTCAATGCGATCAACTCCATAGTCGTGGTCTTTGTTCATTTGAGCCTCGCACAACCCCAAAACAAAGTTCTGCGCGCGACTATGACAAATCATGCACTCGCTTCGGCTGGGGAAATGCCACATCTGTTTCCGCACACCGCCCGGATCACGTACATCATATTCTTGATCGAGCCCTTTCGAATCCACAAGCGTGGCGTCTGTCTGCTCCTTGTTCCACTCGTAGCTATAGCCAAACCATTCGCCCTGATGTTTGGTGAGAAAGCGCGTTTCCACCCACTTGCGAGTTGCAACATCGCCGGTTATCTCATCGATCGCAAAGCTCTTGACGAGCACCGTGCGATCCGGAAAATCCCAGCCTTGGTTATGCTTGAAACCGATTTTCTCCCCGGCCGGGAGAGCAATGTATCGTTCCTTGTGGAGACCATCAGACCAAAATGGTGCATTCACGGAGTAGGGGATGAGCCCTGCCTTCACTCTGTGGCCCGGCCCGGCATCAAATAGGCCTGAATCGGAAAGTGTCCGTGGGAAGTTGCTGGGTTTGCCAACCTCAGGATTCGGCTCCAGTGTAAAAAAACCACCTTCACCATTTTTGTTGTGATCGAGAATAATAAGCTCGCCACTCGGATCGGTGGTGAAGGCAGTGATCTTCATGCTCGTGGTCGCAATCTCACGATGCCATTGCACGGTGTTGCCATCGTGCTTGACGGCCCAGATTCGACCTGTGGAATAATCGCCATAGATATAGGCACCCTGCATATCCTTGAGTTTGGTGCCGTGATAGACAATGCCGCCGGTCAGGGATCGCGCTTCGGAGTGGTGATGCTCCACGGTCGGCTTCACAATGGGTGTCGGGCCAGCTTTACGTTCCGGGTAAAAGGGATGACTGCCCTCTGTCACACTCCAACCGTAGTTGTCACCCTTGCGAACAAAGTTGGCATACTCCCATAAATCCTGACCATTTTGCCCCACCCAGATGTGTCCCGTTTTCGGGTCGCTCGTGATTCGCCACGGGTTTCGTAATCCATAAGCCCAAGTCTCGGGTACGAATCGAGCATCCTCCACGAAGGGATTATCTCTCGGCACTGTGTATGCTTTTCCAGCACCGGGGTGATCGACATCGATCCGGAGCACCTTGGCGAGCAACGTGTCGGTGCGCTGCCCCATGACATTGGTATCCGAATCGGATGTGCCGTCACCACTGGTGACATACATCATGCCATCATTGCCGAAGCAGACGGCAGCCCCGTTATGACCATCGGATTCCCAGCTAATTATGACTTTCTCGCTTTTCAAGTCCACATCATATGGTGCACTAGTTTTCATCGTGTACCGACTGATTTGCGAGTGTTTCCCTTTCATGCCGGTTATTTCGCCGTTCCAGCCAATGTAGAAATATCCGTTTTCGATAAACCGGGGATGAAACGCGATGTCGTAGGCGGTGCCTCCGTGGGGCGTCTCCATGATTTTCACCACCTCGGCCTCGGTCGTGGAATCTGCATACTCGAAGCGATGGAGCGTGGTCGGTCCGTAAGAGCGCGGTTGTGTGAGGAGCAACATTTGCGATGTGCCCGGGATCAACTTCGCCATGATCGGAAAGCCGGGTCGGTAGTTCGCCAGTGTCCGGGTCGCGCGATAATGTGGCGGTGGATCGGGGAAGCCGATTACTGTACTGGTTGTCAACGGCTCCAGCTTCTCGATACCGATCGCAGTTGCGGAAGTGGTCGAATCGACCCCCTTGAACCTCAAGGTGGCGAAATCCTCAGACTGGTGAAAGAAGGACGATATTTTCTTCTCGCGAATCGGTGAGATACAGGAAATCTCAGGGTTTTTCCAGTCCTTGTGATAATCATATCGACACAGATTGAAGGCCCACGATTCATCAGGTTCAGGCCGGCCGCCCGTGCGCAGCAAATCGGTCCAGGGCAAGCGTCCCTCCACGCTCCATCCGGAATCCTTATCCTCACGCTGGTTCAGTGTGCCATGGATTTTCGCCTTGGCTTCGATATGGAAGTCACCATCCTTGATGCGTTTTCCGAAATCCGAGAGGTCGTATTTCGGAAAGAAACAATCGAAGATTGTGCCCGCAGCGTTCACCTGGAATTCGTAGTATCCGGTTTTGCTGCGATCGGGGCGGATGAAGAGTTCAAAGACATCATTTGTCCAGGTATCCCCATCGTGTTTGGTGACATCGGCGAATAAATCACTGTCCTCCATTTCGGCATAAAAATAGAGATATTCACGGTCCCAGAGCAGTCGGGCTTTGGTGGTTGTGCGAGCAGGGCGGGCCTGTTCCTTGAGCCAGGGAAGATGGAAGCAATCGATGACCTCGGCATGTTTCCACGCGGCATCATCAACCACTCCATCGATCTTGATGGCTGTGTCCGCCCAGCGGCACTCGAATGAGGTCGGCGGAGCTTGCTTGAGCGGAGGTGGGACAGGGTGGTCCTCGGCACGGGCTTGGAATGCCAGTGTCACCGCGACCAGTGTCGTGATGGTCAGGAAGCAGACAGCCAGTTGGCGGCTCATGGGCAGCTCGGTGGCAAGGAGTTCGGATTTCCTGGCATCATACACCAGGAACATCTCACCACCGAACTCAATTTGCTCCACCCAGGACGAGTTCCAGGTTCACGATCTCTTTCGCGCCCGGCTTGAGATCGACGCGCAGTTTCTTATCACGACGTGTTGGCACGTGATAACTGTAGATAAAATACGTTGCCGGCGGCAAATCCTTGAATTCGTAGAACCCCTCTGAGTTTGTTGTGGTTTCTTTCAACGGCTTGGCACCGGCATCATAGAGAAAGACTTTGAGGTCTTTCTGTTTGAAAGCGTTATCCGTGACGGTTCCAGCAATCGTGCCAGGCAGCGGCTTGTTGAGTTCAGCGGGATCGACGAGCTCGACCTCAGCAGAGATTGCCCGCTCCTGACCCGCTTTCGAGATCACCTGCACGCCAATCACGTGTTTATCCTTGAGCCCCTCGATCGGTAGCACTCCACGCCACTCGTTCGCTTTCGGATCGAACAACACACCTGGCACCGGTGTGGCTGCGGGCGGTGGACCATCTTTCACTGGGCGACCCAGGAAGAACTTCACCTCCTTCACGCCCGAAACGGGCAGATCACTTGTGGCACGCACCAGCACCGTTTTCCCTTGTGGCAATCGCGGTTCCAGTGCGACGAATGCGATGCCGCTTGGCTTGGCTCCATCGAATATCACGCGCGTGCGACCCACGACCTCGTTGCTTTCGGGATCGGTGAGTGGTTTGCCGTTGCGCCCGATGAGGCGGGCTTCGATTACGCGTTCGCCCACGAGCACCTCGATGGGGAGCACGGCACGCGGATCGCGCTGCGAACCCTTGAACGTGAGCATTTCGCCCTTTGCATCAAACATCACCTTCGCCTTGCGATCCTTGGCCGGTATTGGCGTTTCGGCGGGTGAGAGTGGCAATGTCACGTCGGGGAGGAAGGCGAGCTTGCCGCTGTTGTCCGGGCGGAGCGTGCCGAGTCGAATCTGCACGGTGGCTCCTTCCGGCGCGTTATCCACTTCCAGTTCCAGAGGCAGTGGTACGAGGCCGGAAGCGTAGACAGGTTCGACGTACTCGCGGCGTGGCAACGGCCCGGTGGGTGGCGGTTGCGGGGCCGGTTCCTGCCCTTCGAGTGGCAGCGGTTTCGCACGCACCCGGACCATCGGATACGTGATGGGATTCAGTTGCACCGTGCCACCGAGGGGCGGGAGGAAGCCGCGATATGTGAAGATGCGTTCCGTCTCGTCGGCAGCGATGGTGAGCAGCACGTTCGCGCCACTCGAACTCTTGAAGGTCGTGTTTTCCGCGTAGAGCGTGAGAGGCTTGCCCGCGGGGGGAAGCGGAGCACTCAGGTTCGCATCCTGCACTCGCAGCACATCCGGGTTGCGCTCGAACGGGAGTGTGGCGGCAACCGTCACCGCTGGGCCAGGTGGAACCTTGCCGGGAAGAATATCGATTTGCAAGCGGTTGGGCCGGGCTCCGACCGCTGGTGTGAAGGCGACTTGATCGATGAGAATGTACTGGGAAGGATCGAGCACCTGCACGGGCACGCGGAACCGCTGCAACACTTTCTCGGGGTTGGCAGGATCGAGTAACAGCACCTCAAGTTCGCTTCCTTTCACGGGCTCAAAGGGATCAATTGGAGTCGGGTCTTTGGGTGCCGTGGCTGGCACGGGCGGCGGTGTCGTGGGTGGGGGCAGCTTGAACTTGAGCTTCACATCCTGCCCGGCCGCGACGGTGACCTTCTCGGTTTCGCGGTCGTATTGCGGCAAGCGCACGATGACGGTTTGGGCTTTTCGGCCCGGATTCTCCAGGCGTACCTCGAATGGTTGCGGATCGCCGTTGGGTCGCAGTTCGATCGAGCGAACAGGTTTGGCATCCTCGGCGAGGGGGCGAACCACAAGTGTCAGGCGATTGACGAGATCATCCAGGGCGACAGGGACACGACGATGATAGGTGCGGCCATCGGCGAGTGTCGCCTCGACGAGCACACCCTTGAACTGGGGGTGCAAGGCTGGACGTTCGCCCACGGCGACCTGGAATTTCAGGGCTTCGCCGCGAATCGGGTCGAATTCGGCAGAAGCCTTCCCCACTGCCTTCACCCACTCAGCGGACGGTGTGAAGACATTCACGGCCACGCTGCGACGCTCGGCAGAACCGAGCAATCGCAACTTCACACCGAACTCGGATTCCAGCTGATCGGCTTTCAGCGTGAGGCCCGGAACGGCGTCGAGCTCGAGGTAGGGCTCCGGTGATGGATTCGCGGCCGCTGCGCAGGTGCGAGCGGCTGCAGTGCTGAAGGCTTGACCCGATTCCGTGGGTGAGGAGTCGAGTGATTCGTAGGTGAAGCGGGCTGCTTGCCAGGCCCACTCGGCTCGGCTTTGAGATTGGCGCAGCAATGTATCCGGGTTGCGTGCGGGCTCATTCAGGAATGCGAGCGAAGGGAACGCAGGCATGATTCGCGCGAGCCGGGCTGACTGCGGTGTGAGAGCCGCGGGCACTTCTTCGAGCCAGACGCGGTGCAAGCGTGCGTCGAACGCGGGCGGGTTATCGATGAACTTCACGAGATCGGCAGCGACCTGGGTGGTTTCAGCGTAGCCCCCCACTCCGAGCAGCGCGAGCGACCACTGCGTTCGGCGTGTGGTGCGTTCGGGATCGCTGATGAGCGTGTTCGGTTGCAAACGTGGATCGGGTGCGAGCGGCTCGGCCAGATCGCGACGGAACGATTCGTCGGCTGCGGCATCCTTGCGAAGCGTGTCGTCGCACAATCGGCGCGCAAGCACGGCCCATGCGTTCCAGAGAGCGGCACGGTCGATCGTCGCGAGCAAAGGTGTGCGAAGGAATGCGTCCACTTCTGCGAGGAATGTCGGATCCACCTCGCCCGCTTCCAGCCGAGCACGCATGCGGGCCAACGCATCGGCACGAAACGGTTGCTTCACCGCTTCCAGTGCCGCGTTCAGTGCCAGCACGCGGTCACGCAAGAGTTGTGTGTTCGCACCGAGTTCGGCTGGCGTGATCGGCTGAGCAGCGGTGGGAAGTGCGTCTTCGAGTCGCTTCGTGCTCTCGGCGAACGGCAATGCAAGAGACAGGGGAACGGCACCCGCTTCAACGGCTGGTGTGAGACCGGTGAGCCAGCGCAGGGCTTCACCGCGAGTCGCGGTCGCCAAGCGAAGTTGGTTCGCGAAAACACGAAGTTGAAGCGTGGCCGCCGCGGCTTGCTTCAAACGATTGTCGGCTTCTTCTGTGGGTGCATAACCGGGTGCGAACAGAAACGCTTCCGCATCGGCTCGCAGGCGGTACGCAACATCCAGTGCTGGCCGGGCAGACCAGACCAGTTCGGGTTGCGCCGCGGCATCCTCCAGGTTGCGTGCCGTTTGCAGGGCGAGTGCAGCGCGTTGGGGGGACCAGGTCACGATCGCATCCGGTGCGGCGAGCACGGCAAGACGCTGGATAAGCAAGGCTTCGGCGAACTTCGGCACCGGTTCCTTCATCGCAAGCAGTTGCGCGAATCGGCGCATCTGTGCGGCCGAGGGCGAATCCTCGGTCAACAGCACGAACACGGTGAGTGCCAGCACGGGATACGGCTTGGCCTTGAAGGCATCGAACTCCGCGGGGAGTGCTGGCGGTGCGGCAGGCTTGTCCGGTGATACAGCTGGCGAGGGTGCGGCATCGGCACGCGTCGAGGCCGCGCGAAGTTCATCCAGCAGTGCCGGCTCGGGCAACACGTAGCCCGGGAATAGCGCGGCGAGAGTCGGCAGCGGATCCGGAGTCGGCACCACGGAGAGCGCTTTCGCGAGTGTGTCACATTGAGTCAACTGGCCTTCGAGTGCACGTTGCACCTCGCCAGCAGGTTGGCCCGCGAGCAGGTTGCGTTCCGCATCGAGCAGTGCCGCTCGCAGCAAGGTGTAGGCCCGCGGAGCCGTGTTCGCCCGGCCTTCGGTTAGCCAGCGGTCGTGCTGTTGCCAGCCGGCCTTCAGCCATTCGGGAAAGCTGAACGGGGAGGCTGTGGCCGTTGCTGCAGTCGTTGGAACAGTCGGGTAGTTTTCGAGCAAACGCGAGCGGGAATAGCTCCGCAAGATGAAATCCGTTGGAGTGCCGACCAGGGTGGGCGATTGTTGGGAACGCTTGTTCAGTTCGGCCCAACCCGCGGTGCGTGACCGCACAAAGGCAGCGAGTTCATTCACGGTCACGTGGCCATCGCGATCACCACCCCAGCCATCGGCCAGACCCTGAAGTCCCGCTTCGAGGTAGTAGCCGAAGACGGTGCGGCCCAGGTCGGCGGAGGCGTGAGGCACTTCACCCGGTCCGCAGGCGATGAGGCACAAACGGCCCGCATCTGGCACGGCTTCGAGTGTGCGATAAATGGCCGCCGAGAGTTCGCCGTCGGGGGGAGCGAACAGTGCGTTCTCCGGTGGTGGCGTGAGGTGCAATACCAGCAGGCGGTTCCGGGCCGGGCAATCCTTGAAGGCGTTGAGCAAGTCGACGAGTGGCAGGTGATTGCGGGGATGATCGCCCAGTGGATTGGCGGGGAGCACGTAAACGGCACCCGATGCATCGACTGCGGCCGGGGCGGCGAGATAAACGACCAGCGGTTCACGCCGCGGAGCCTTCGCGAGTGCCTGGAATCGCAGGCGAATCTGATCGCGATGCGGATTGGCGGCAGTGTCTTCGCGCGATCGCCCCAGCACGCCGGATTCGAGAAGTGCGGCGCGATCCTGGGCGGCCCAGGGCACGGGATTCGCGCTGCCCGGTTCCGTGGTGATCCAGATCGCCACACTGGCGGGCGGGCGCGGCGGAGCAAACCAGTACAGCAGGCCGATGCCGACACCGGCCAGCGCGACCAGCACGAGCAGCACGGCGAGCAAGGTGCGCCGACGGCCTCGACCCGGTGGT
>JBGSZR010000113.1:0-5430 GCA_041750275.1 Gemmataceae bacterium | reverse complement strand
GTCGGAGCGATCCGGGGGTGGGTCACGCGGCAGCCGGCGGAACCGCTCGTGTTCGCCCTGGAGCATCACTACACCGAACGTGGGTTGTCGCTCGACTTGCTCAAGGGCGCGGACCGACAACTCGCCGACCTCGTCGTGCCGGCGGCGGCGACGGCGGATTGCCTCGTGCATCTAGCGCAGGTCTCGCGCCACCTGTCGCAGTTCGCCGACGACGGCAATTTCGATTACGGGTATTCTCACCGCGCCCATCACCCCCGGCGGCGGCACGCGATCAAGATCGGCGAGACCTATGAAGACGAACTGAACGGTTCCGAGTGGACCGACCTGGACGGCAAGAAACAGCCGTGGGGAGAAATCGCCCTCGACCTGTCGGCCATCGTCTCCTCGATTCCCGTGGACGACTGGAAGCCGACCTCCGAGGAGTATGAAGGGTACACCGGTAACGCCGGCAACACGCTCGACCGCTGGTATCACCGGTCGGCGCTGGTCGTCTGGCACCGCGAGCGTCACTTCGATGTCGTCGCCAGTTCCGGTGCAGCCGCCAGCGTGCCGCTGTTCTGCTCGATGGCGAAAAAACTGGCGAAAGCGCCCAAGAAGCACCTCGAAGCGGCCCGCCGCGACTGTATTCGTTTCGCCGCCGCCGTCGTGACCGAGTGGCCCAAGCGCTCCCCCGGCTACTGGCCCTACGCGCGTGTGGACGCGTCGCCGCTCGACGACTTCCCGAAGCACCTGCTGGCGCTCCACGACCGGGACACCGTCGCGGCGTTCCTGACGAAACTCGCCGGACACGATGAGGTGCTGCCGCTTAGCGCGTTCGTCGTGGCCGCGTGCCAGGAGTTCGGATGGGCCGCCTTCGCCCAGGAACTGAAGCACCTGATCACCATTCGGGCGGATCAGTACGGGCGGCGATCGGAAATGCCGCAGCGCGACTTCGAGTGGTTGTCTGCGGTCTGTTGCGACTCGTCACCCGACCCGGACAGGTCGATTCTGGCCGGGGAGTTGTGTGCGATTGCCGTGACACAGTTCTGCGAACCACGTCCCGATCGGTCGGCCTATGCGCCGCGCTACAGCCCGGGAGCGACCGCCGCCGAGAAATCGCTCCCGCCAATGCTCCAAGCGCTGGCCGCGAGCGAGAGCGAGGAGGACGTGGCGCGCGTGATTCGATTCGTGCGGGAGTTGCCGAACGAGTTCACCCTGGACGACGGCCAGGTTCCCGCGCTGAAACTGCTGGTCCCGTGGTCGCAACAGCGGTTCGGCGCGGTGCGCCCGCAATTCCGGTCATGGCTCGTGGCCGTGCGAGGTCAACTCGAACGTGCCACCGCCGAGGAACCCACGCCACCGACCGATTGGGCACGGCCCGCGACAGTCGAGTGCCGCTGCCAGTTCTGCTCGCAACTCAACGCCTTTCTCGCCGACCCGTCGCACGAGGTAGGCCGCATACCGGCCAGCGAGGACAAGCGACGGCATCTCATCGAGAAGATCGGCCGGCACCAGTGCGACGTCAAACACGCACTCGAGCGAAAGGGAAGTCCCTATACCCTGGTGCTCACGAAAACGGCGGGTTCCTACGAGCGCGCCCTGAAGCGATTCGAGGACGACTGCCGCCTCCTGAGCGAGTTGCCGTCCGTGCCCTGACACCGGCCACCTCTCCCCAAGCTCGTATGCTTTATGCGGAGGGCCGATGACATCGCCACGTGCCTGTACTACACCGGCATCGACCCGTTCACGAAGAAGCCCGTGGAGACAGCGAAGAAACTGAACGACTGCAAGCTGTAGCGGACACTCATGCAGTTCTTCAAACCCGGGAACTACTTCGAGGTGCGCGAAGCCCTCTTACAGGCGGGCCGCAGCGACCTGATCGGAGGGTGCGAGGGGTTAATCCCGGCTCAACCACCTTTGGAATCGCTCGAGTCGCGACGAAATCAGGCAAACTCTGCCCTCCCCGGCGACCACTACCACACGGTCGCCAACCCCGCGAACGGCGAGACGCCCGGCGAGCGCGGGGCCGAGCCGCCGAAGAACAAGGGCTATCGACCGGGCAGGAAGACACAGCAGCGGCGGCAGGGGAAGAAACGCTAACGGCTCGGTATTTCGGCTCTTGCTGACGCAATGGCGCGGCGCGAGACCCGGCTCCTTTTGAAAAGTAGAGAGGCAGACTTCGTATGGGCAGAATATTCGAGAAGCGGAAGTATTCCATCTTCAAGACTGCCGCTCAGAACTCAAAGATCTATTCCAAGTACAGCAAGCAACTGTACATGGCGGCCAAGAACGGCGTGCCTGACCCGCACGCCAATCCGGCGCTGCGCAACGTCATTGACCGAGCCAAGCGCGATAACGTGCCGAGCCACGTGATTGAAAAGGCGATTCAGAAAGCCGCCGGTGCGGGAGGCGAGAACTACCAGGCGGCGCGTTATGAGGGTTATGGCCCCGGCGGCTCGATGGTCATCGTCGATTGCTTGACCGACAACAACACCCGCACGATCTCCGACGTTCGCAACTGTTTCACCAAGACCGGCTCGAAGCTGTCTGCCAGCGGCTCCGTGGTGATGCTGTTCGATCATTTGGCCGTCATATCTTTCACTGGCAGCAATGAAGAGAAAGTGCTGGAGGCCATGTTCGCCGCGGACGTCGCCGTCGAAGAGGTCGAAAGCAAGGACGAAACCGTTACGATCTTCGCGCCCCCCGGCGAATTCTACAAAGCCAAAACCGCTTTGCTCGAAGCGTTCCCGGGCCTCGAACTCGACGTCCAAGAAATCACTTTTCTACCACGGGAAACAAAACAGATCAGTGGGGATGAACTGGCCTTGTTCGAGAAGTTCCTGGGCATGCTAAACGAGTGCGATGACGTGCAGGAAATCTACCACAACGTCTCGTTTTCGTAACCCATCGGTGGATTCCGCGACTGATGCGGGCGGTGTCGAGATTCTATCTTCTGCAACGTGTCGTGCCCTTCGAGATCGCCACGTGTCTGTACTACACCGGCATCGACCCGTTCACGAAGAAGCCCGTGGAGACGGCGAAGAAACTGAACGATCGCAAGCTGCAGCAGGCCCTGATGCCGTTCTTCAAACCCGGGAATAACTTCGAGGTGCGCGAAGCCCTCTTACAGGCGGGCCGCAGCGATCTCATCGGCGGCTGCGATGGGCTGATCCCGGCTCAACCACCCAAGGAATCGCTCGAGTCGCGACGAAATCAGGCAAACTCTGCCCTTCGCGGCGACCACTACCACACGGTCGCCAACCCCGCGAACGGCGAGAAGCCCGGCGAGCGCGGGGCCGAGCCACCGAAGAACAAGGGCTATCGACCGGGCAGGAAGACACAGCAATAACTGCAGGGGAAGAAGCACGGCGGGTGAGGCGGTGTCCTGAACCATTACGCCTGGGAGCCGGATCGCCATTTCGGGTGTAAGCGTCATGCCCTGCCCCGGTGCTCTCGCGTTACCCTTGCGAGTGCGGGTGACCATGGGCAACTGGCTGCTGGGCGTTGTTGTACGCGGACCTGACACGGCCCCGTTTTCTCACTTGCCTGGCCCGACTCGCTTGAGTTCGATCACCACGTCTGCTTCCTTTGGATCGATGCTCCCGGTCGCGGTTTGCGAGCCCAATGTCTGTCCTTCTGCTCCCCGATGACGAAGGCCACCTTCAGCTTGTTGCAGTGCAGAATCTGCCTCGAATGAACCACGTGGAACCGACGATTGAAACCGTCGTTCTTCGAGCAACTGGCACCGAGGGCCGCAATTCGGATGCAGTGCCGGATGCAGTGGCAGCCGGTAATCAGCGATTTCAATCGGGTGCGATTGAGGAAACCATTGAAGCGGATGGAGGGCAGGACGAGAAGAGTTCTGGAACAAGTAAACCCTTGCGACTGCAAGGGTTCAAGAGCGAAGAAGAGCCATCGGAGACAAATGAAAACGGAGAGGGCGGGATTCGAACCCGCGGTACAGTTTTACCCGTACGCCGCTTTAGCAAAGCGGTGCTTTCGACCACTCAGCCACCTCTCCAGGTGCTTCAGATCTCTGGTGTTTCAGCGATATGTGCGATCTCGCCCCCCATCGCTTGACACCTAATTTGGAACTCCTGTAAGTCATCAGGCGGATGTGGTGTCATTTCCACCACTCCTCATCAGAGTGACACCCTATGGAGTCGAGAGTTCACCTTGTCCGATCATAATATAAGCAACACGAAGCCGAGCAAGCCTTTTCCTGCGTTCCCATCGTTTCCACACGCAACAAAACGCTGGGCAGAGACGATTCACGGCAAACTCGGCTCTTTCGGTCCGTGGACCGACCCCGTCGCGGCGTTGGAGAAGCCCGTGAAGAAAGAGGACGCGTTCCACGCTGGCTGAACGCCACGCCCTGAATTTGGCAGCGTTGCGGGTGAAGGACCTGGCGAACGCCTTCCTCACCAATAAGCAGTCACTCCTCGACGCCTGCGTATTGTCCCCACGCATGTGTCGGGATAACGGAAGCAATTCGAACGACTCGCCCAGATCATGCAGCCACCCCGCCTGCGAGCAGGCCTAGAACACGACAGTGACAACGGGTTGTCGCCACAATTCGCGACGCAGTTCTTCAAGTGTTGTGCGAACCGTGCAGAAGGTCGCGTCTTGCGACTCGGGTTCAAACGAGCACAGAACATTGTTGAATATGCGAGCCTCCAGGGCGAGAATCGTGGCGATATCCATGCGCTGCCTACGGGAGAAGGGCTGGGGGATCCGTTTCCATAATTCACCCACGAACATGCATGAATACTTTCGGCGGCGGAGGGCGTGATGAAGGGAGGGGTGGACGAACCGCGGTCGCCAGAGCGGGCCGGCCGTGGGCTGTGTCGCGATGCGCTGGTCGGGCTCGCGTTCGGTGCCATACTCGCCGTGGTTTCAATCCTGGCCCTCCTGATGCTGCCGATGATCCTTCCAACCCCGAAGCGGGCAATGCTCAACTTCAGCCGCCGGCAGGTCGAGTACGGGCATGTCGGGGAGACCCACTACACCGTCCCGTTCCGGGAATACTCCTGGCGGAACTTGAGGATCGGCTGCGCGATCTTCCTGGCCTTCGGTATGTCCATCACTGCCGGGCTGTACGTCGGGCGTCTGGCGGGCGGACCGACCAGGATCGCGGCCGGGGGATTGGTCGGCTACCTCGTCCCGTTCTTTGCGTATGGAGTGTACGTCCAGCGGACGGTCGGGTGGGCCACCTGGCTCGGCGACGAGACGGCCAGCCGGGACTCTCGGCCTCAACCACTCAAGCGAGCCGGTAGCGCCGAACCGCTCTCGTGTCCTTCTGACTCTCGAGACTAGTGCCCCGTCCAGATTAATTGTTCGGGTTGCCACAACCGTCGATTTCGGGGAACCTCCACATCAACACGGAGGTTGCCATGAACAAGAAGTACATCGTGCGGCTCACGGACGAGGACCGGGCGATCTGCGAAGCGA
>JBGSZR010000112.1:0-179282 GCA_041750275.1 Gemmataceae bacterium | reverse complement strand
AGCGGATTCGTTTCGCCCCGACGCATCCGGTCCACCGGGCGGTTCCGGGCGCTGCTGTCGGCGATGTTGAACCGCGTGCCCTGGAACGCGGCGGGGAGGAACGCGCTGCCGTAGTTCTGCGCCCCGCCGACGCTCGTGGGCGGATTGATCGAGATGAACCCTGGTAGGTTGTCGGACTCGGTGCCGAGGCCGTACAGGGTCCACGCCCCGAGCGACGGACGGACGAACTGGAAGTTGCCCGTGTGCATCTGCACGAACGCCTGGGCGTGGTTCGGCTGGTCGCAGTGCATCCCCCGCAGCAGGCACAGGTCGTCCGCGTGCTTCGACAACTCCGGGTACAGGTCGGAAATCCACAGCCCGCTCTTGCCGCGTTGTTTGAAATCCCACGGCGAGGTGAACAGTTTCGCCCCGTACTTGGACGCCTTGCCGTCGTCCTTCTTCAACTGCGGCTTGTCGTCGCAGGTGTCGAGGTGCGAGGGGCCGCCCCGCATGCACAGGAAGATCACCCGCTTCGCCTTCGCCGCCCAGTGCGGGGCACGGGGGCCAGCAGGGACTTCTTCTCCTCGGCGTGGTGCGTCGCCAGCCCGGAGAAGGCGAGGTAGCCGAAGCCGGCGGACGCCGCTTTCAGTGCTTCGCGGCGGGTCAGATTCAACATGGGTGGTGTCTCCGGGGCGGTCAGTTGAGGATGCGGAACTCGGCCGAGCAGAGCAGCGCGTGGCAGTACGCTTGTAGGCTTCGGCGGTCGATGTCGGTGAGTTTCTCGGAGGTCGCGGCCTTCTTGAAGCTCACAATGAAGTCGTTGGCGGTGGCGCGCTGCTTGTCGGTCGGCGGGCGACCGGGCCTGTAAATTCTTTTGTGTCAGGTAGGTCGGGCACGTTGGTTGCTGTCAGTTTGTGGGTCGCGTGGGCATGCGGCCCTCGAACACGATGGCAAAGTGGTTCAACGCCGCCTTCCAACCCACAATCGGCATCGTCCACTTCTTCGAGGCCTCGTGAATCGCCAGGTACACCAGCTTCAACGCGCTCTCCCCATTCGGGTACTGCTTCCGGTTCCGCGTGAACTTCCGAATCACACTGTTCACACTCTCGATCGCATTGGTGGTATTGATCGCCTTGCGGATCGCCGCCGGGAACTCGAACAGCGTGATGATGTCGCTCCACTTCAGACGCCACTGCTTCACGATCGTCGGATACTTCACCTCCCACTTCGTCGCCAACTTCTCCAACGCCTCTTCCGCTTCGAGCACTGTCGCTGACTGGTAGATCGTCTTCAAGTCGGTCGCGACTTCACGGCTATCGGTGTCCGTCACATACTTCAAGGCCGCCCGCACCAGATGCACGATGCAGAGTTGGACCTTCGTCTGCGGGAACGCCGTGCGGATCGCCTCGGGGAAACCACTCAAGCCATCGACGCACACCACGAAGATGTCGCTCACGCCGCGATTCTTCAGATCCGTCAGACACGACAGCCAGAACTTCGCGCCCTCGGTCTCGCTCAGCCACAGCCCCAGAAGTTCCTTGCGGCCCTGCAAATTCACGCCGATCGCGACGTACATCGTGTGCTGACTCACCCGACCATTCTCGCCACGCACATGCACCACGATGCCGTCGAGGTACACGATCGGCCAGACCCCATCGAGCCGACGCGTCCGCCAGGCACTCACCTCCGCATCGAGGTCGGCGGTGATCTCACTGACGAGTGTCGGCGACACCTCCACGCCATACAGATCCTTGACGATGTCCTGGATGTCGCGGGTCGTCATCCCCTTGGCGTAGAGGGCCAGAATCTTCTCGTCGAAGCCGTCGAGCCGACGCTGACCCTTGCCGACCAGTTGGGGTTCGAAGGTGCCGTTGCGGTCACGGGGCGTCCGCAGTTGGAGGTCGCCCATATCACCGCTGACGGTCTTCTGGGAATGTCCGTTGCGGCGATTCTTCGGAGCCGCGGACGCGTTCTCGGTCGCGTTGGGTGTCGGCGTGTTGGGCGTTGGATTGTCGGTAGCCGTCGGTTGGGCCCTGCGTCCAAGGTGGACGTCCATCTCGGTGTTGAGCATGCGTTCGAGTGCGGTCTTCATCATGGTCCGCATCAGACCGTTGAGGTCGTCGAGAGTGGTGACTTGAGTCGCCATCTCGCGGGCGAGTTGCTCGGCTTGGCTCTTGAGGATCGCATCCATTGTGGGAATCTCCGTCAGGTACGAGGACTGGGTAATAGTCATCCCGTCCACCTGACACAAGATTCAGTACAAGCCCAAGTGCCGCACTGGCAGCGAGAGCCGAATCAAGATTGACGTACTCCAGGTACACCCGCCGGAGCGCCGAATCGGTTCGCAATGCCTCTTCGAGCGGCTTGAACTCCTCGGCCGCGAGCGTCCCTTCAATGTAGCGGGCGACCCGCTCCAGCCAGATCGCGTGTTGAGGGTCGGTCATTTCGCACCTTCCAGAGCCATTCCCCGGCGAACGCAATCGAGCAGTTGCAACCGCACGCGGTGCAGCCACTGGTAGAAGCCCCCGACCGTCCGGCGGCTCCGTTCGGCGACGTACTGGATGCGAGCCCCCGGTACGTAGGCGGCAACCAGGAGCGACCTATGATCAAGAGGTAGCTTTTCCAGGCACGCCTCCAGCCCGGCCCGGTGGGATTCGAGGACCGGTTCGAGTGCCGTGGCATCCTGGGCGAGTTGTTCGAGAACGTCTTCCGCAAGCACGAGACGATCCCGCCGCTTGTCGCGGAGCCACGCCAGGCTCTCGTACTTCGCCACCCCGAACGCCCAGCGGCGAAACTCGTCGGGATCAGTCAAGTTCTCGAACTTCTTCCAGAGGACGATGGCCACTTCCTGCATGACATCCGGCACGACGGTACGCCACGGAACCAACCGCCGTACGAACGCCCGGATCGCGGGTTCATGGGCCGAGTAATGTCTCAAGAACTGCTCGTGGCGTTTCGCCGGCTCCTCGCTCATCATTCACTCCCACTCATACACTCCGCTTGCCGACACGTTTTTACGCCCCTCGTTCTGTGGGCCGGGCATGAAAGCGAGAACGCCCGGCACGAGCCGGGCGTTCAGCGGCGGATGCGATTGGCGTCAATCGTTCGCCTTGCCCTTACCCTTCCCCATCCCGGTGATCTTGACCTCGGTCAGCACGCCGTCCTTCGCCTCGAACGTCAGCCTCTCGCCGACTTTCAGCGCCTTCTCGAAGTCGGCATAGGTGCCCTCCTTGGACTGCCCCTTGCCACCCTTCGCTTTGCCTGCGGCGAGGGTCACCTCCACCTTGTCGTTTAACTTGTACTCGTTGTCCTTGTCCCCTTCCGTGATCGTGACGGTCTTCTTATCCAGATCGATCTTGCTGATCGTCCCCTCGGCCGCGACGACCAGTCCGGCCATGAGAAACATCACGCCCACCGGCCCGAGCCACTTTCTCATCGGATTGACCCCCCATCCAAGTGTTATTGCGGGTGGCAGTTTGCCTCCCGCAGCTACACTCCGCAAGCCGCACGGATTTTTACGAGGTGAGGAAGAAAAGCCACACTCCGTGCACGTGGCACCTGCGAAACGCAGCGGAATGGCGAGTCGGGGTGCAACCATTTTCTCTGGGGGGTGGCACGAGCAGAATTACGGCGGTTTGCTTGGTATTTCATGCCGAATTCCGCTCTGCAGGACCACGTTCCTGCGGAGGAATTCTTATCCCACGAAAATTCGGTTAGACCCCACTGGGCTCCTGTCTGAGACTCGTCTTGAGCCCATTTCGAAATGTCGCTATGGGCCCATCATTTGGCATTGCCACTGGCAGATGGAGGCCGCCCATGCCCGGGTTAGTGTGGCGCTGCATCCTGAGCGTGATCGTGCTGGGTGGCAGCTTCTCGTCTATCGCAATCGCGGATGAACCTGTTCTGCCGGATGTGACGCCCACGCAACCGGCGGCGCTGCCTGATGTAGTCCTGCCCGTGGAGCCGTGCCCGCCCTTGAAGGATCTCACGCCACCGGCGCTCGCAACAGACCTGATTCCGCCACCGGCCGAATCGCATCACTGGTATCCGGGAACTCCGGGGCATCTCGCGCCAACCGTCCCACACGAAGCCGGCTTCTTCGTCTCGACGGAAGCGCTCGTGCTCCGGCCGCGGCGGGGTGCCTTGGACGTCGTCATTCCCAATGCCACGACAGGCCTCTCCACCACCGGGCCGATTGAATCGCTGAACTACGAACTCAGTGGCGGCTTTCGTGCCGAACTCGGCTACCGCTTCTCCCGCGGCTGGGATGTGTCCGCGGGCTACACGTACTTTCGCAGCGCTGCTCACGGCGTTGTGCAGGCCGGGCCTGGGCAGGTGCTGTTTCCGACGCTCACCCGTGCCGGGCTCACGGATCAGGCACTCGCTGCCGTCGCGGATGCGAATCTCGAGTACAACCTGTACGACATGGCCGTGGGCCGCCGCATCCTCGTGGATGAGCACTTCGCTGTTCGTGCCATGGGTGGTTTCCGCTTCGCGAACATTCGGCAGAATCTGGATGTCGCGTACAGCGGCCTCGATGCCCGCTCGGCCGCCGTCTCGGCGCCATCGCGGTTCCAGGGTTTCGGCCCGATGCTCGGTGGTGAAGCTGTGCTCGCCGGCTGGCACGGTTTCCATCTCTATGCCCGCGGATCGGGCGGCTTGCTCACCGGCCAGGCCAACAACCCGCTGATCGAGACAAACAGCGCTGGCCGCAGCGTGTATGTCGCGACTGCAAACAACGTCCGCAAGGTCGTTCCCGTCCTCGGCATGGGCATCGGTGGCGGCTGGCAATATCGCACGTTCACTTTCCGCGCCGGGTATGAGATCACCAACTGGTTTAACCTCATCGATCAGCCCCGCTTCACGGACGACATCTCCCAGGGGCGCTTCGTCTCGGAGTCCGCGGATCTCTCGCTGGAAGGTCTGTTCGTGCAAGTTTCGCTCGCGTTTTGAGGGACTTCTTGCGGGCCGTCTTGCTTCCACCGTTGCAGACGGACGGGCATCCGCCTAAAGTTTCAGTGTCACGAAAGATCATCGCCCGGGAACCTCGCCTGATGGCCAAGCTCGTTGCCGTCACCATCCTTGAGCCCAAAAACAAGAAATCGACGAGTGCCGAGCCCGAGCAGTACGGGACCACGCTGGCACTTGCTGATGCCGGTCGAATGCTACGCCTCGGCCGAGATCCCGCACGAGCGGATCTGGCCATCCCGGATGATCCCATGATCTCGGGCAATCCGTTTCATGCGTTCGTGCAGTGGGACGGGAAGCAAGTCACTGTTCAGCGCCGTGATATTGTCGATTCAAAACTCTCGAAACCGAATGATATCTGGTTCAACGCCAAGGCCGTGGAGAAATGCACGGTCGCGTCGGGCCAGTGGTTCGTGATCGGGCAAACACGCTTCACCTTTCATCAAGATGAGACCGGTTCAGAAGCCAGCCCCATCGATGGCACCCTGATCCAGCGCGAAGTCCCGCACACACGGGCACAACTGGAGGCGATCGAATTCGCCAACCCGGCCGCGGCGCTGCGAGCGATGGAGCGTATCCCAACGGTGCTGCGGGCCGCGGCCGACGAACAGGCGATGTTCCGCCTCATGCTTAAAGTGGTGCTGGATGCGCTCCCACAAAGCGACGCCGCGGGGATCGTGTTCATCCCACCCAATGCCGCGCCAGGTGGTCCGCTTCCGCTGGGTATCTTGCACCACCATGCCCGCCGAACCGCGGTGAATGATCCGAACCGCTTCAGTCCGTCCCGGAAGCTCGTCCACCGAGCCGTTGGGGAATTGCAGAGTCGGCTCCACTTCTGGTCGACCGATCCCGATAGTTCTCCCGAACTGGCTTCGAAGTCGATTGGCGACATGACGCTGGCCGCCCTGTACAACCAGGATGTCACGCCATGGGCCATCTGCACGCCATTCCAGGATGGTTCGAAGTATGCGCTTTACCTTGAAGGTCGACTCTCCGGCCAGCGCTCCGCGTCCGACCAAGGTGTGGTCCGCGACCTCACCGAATATCAGAAGCTGGCCGAGGTGATTGTCGGGTTACTTGAGGTCACTCGACAAACGCACAAGCTGACACGGCAAAATGCCCTGCTCCGGCAGGCCTTGCCGCGGCGCATGTGGAAGTACCTCGATGATCCCGTTTCGCAGAAGAATATCCTCGAGCCGCGTGAGACCGACGTGGTTGTGCTATTCTGCGATCTCCGCAACTACTCCCGCCACGTGGAGCAACAGGAAGAATCGCTGCATGAAGCCTGGAAGAAGGTCGCCTCGGCCCTCAACATGATGAGCCAGGCCATAGCCCTTTGTGATGGCGTGGTGGCCCGCGTGCAGGGAGATGCCGTGATGGGCTTCTGGGGCTGGCCCGATCCGATCGACGACCAGCTTCAGAACGCCGTGCGGGCCGCCATTCAAATTCAGCGGGAATTCGGCGGGCGAATGCAGACCATGAAATGCGGTGTCGGCCTCGCCTATGGCCGTGCCCTCGCGGGCCGACTCGGAGCCACCGATCTGGCCGAGGTCGATCTCTTCGGCCCCGTTGTGAACCTGGCGGCCCGACTCGAAACCATGACCAAGGCTTTTGGTGTCAGCGTGCTTGTAAATAAAGAGGTCGCCGACCGGCTTGTCACCCTCGAAGGCACCGGCACCGACTGGCAGACACGCATGCTGGGCCGTGCGATCCCCAAAGGCATGGCGGCCACCGAAGTCTACGAACTCATGTCCTGTGACAATCGCTCGTCGCAACCCTCCGTCATCGGTGCCTGGCACCAGGCCGTTCGCCTGTTCACCGATGGCAAATGGAACGACGCCTACAAGCTGCTTGATGACTACTTTTCGGCCGACGCCCCCGCCCAGTGCCTCATGCGAGTAATCGACGCGGCCCGGCGCACTGTGCCACCGAAGTGGGATGGCTCATTCGTGCCGATTGCTTCCCCTGATTGAACAATTCTTATACGTGCGTTTCGCATTTCGATTTCTGCTTGCGATAGCTTGTCATGAGCGATAACGTGGCTTTGACTGGACTCGCAAACAGGCAAAAGCCTCTCCGACACACCCGGACATAAACTCCCTCGGGGATTGCAGTATGCGCATCCGTTGCCCTCACTGCCAGACACTCCTGCAAATTGCTTCTGAGAATGCCGGAACGACCATCGACTGTCCCAAATGCTCGAAGCCATTCGCGTTGCCGGACTCGCCGACATCCAGCACGGCTGTGTCAACGACAGCCAGTGATTCGCCGTGGTCGAGTCTGCCATTGGAGGACAACGAACCTGCGCCGCAGCCGGCACGTCCGCGGCGTGAAGTCCCCGGTCGTGGCAAGCCCGTGGTTGCTCCCAAGCGTCCCACTTATAGCAGACAGAACCAGGAGAGTGCACCCAAGAAGTTCCCGGTGGGCATCGCCATCGGTGTGGGTGTTTCCTTGCTGATCATCGGCGGTGTGGTGATCGCGGCACTCAGTGGCGGCTCAAAAGACAGGAAGCCGGAAGAGGTGAAGGCACCCAAGCCGACTCCCGCACCGGTCGTGCCCCGACCCGCCCCAAAGCCCGTCGTCACTGATCCGCTCGCTGTGAATAATCCGAACGAGCGCGATGCTCCCGCCGAGGTCCTCGAGTTATTCCAGGGCGAAGTGAATGTGGCCACGCCCGCCCGTCTGGCAGCATCTCTGCGACCCGGTGCCGGGGCGTCTGCCGCCTCACTCTCGCTCGGCTTGCCTGCCGATGCGGATGAACCCAGGGTGGATGCCGCGGCCAGCAAGATGACGCTCGAGGAGATCAAGAAGGCCGCGGTTTACATCAAGGTGCGTGTCGGCAAAACAGGGAGCACCGGTTCGGGCTTCCTCATCCGTGCCGAGGGCGACACCGGTTATATCGCCACGAATCATCACGTGATTCGCGATGCACTCGGCGTCACCGATAGCGGCAGTGGCAAGCCTTCGGTCACCGTGGTGTTCGACAGCGGCCTGCCCAGCGAGCGATCATTCCCGGCCGATATTCTCGCGTACGACCCTGAAGTGGACCTGGCCGTGCTCCGCGTCGAAGAGGTGGAGAAACTGCCCCGGCCCATAGAACCCCGTGCGGCTGTGCAACCCACCGAGACACAAACCATCCTCACCTATGGCTTCCCTTTCGGCGACACCTTTGCCACGGGCGGTCGTTCCCCGGCGATCACGATCGGCAAAGGAGCCGTCTCGAGTCTTCGCCGCGATGAATCGGGCCGCGTGATCATGGTGCAGCTGGATGCCGCCCTGAACCCCGGCAACAGCGGCGGCCCCGTTCTCGATGTGGACGGACACCTCGTCGGCGTCGCTGTCGCCACCATCAAGGGAAGCAGCGGCATCGGACTCGCCATCCCGGCAAGCGAACTACTGGATGTGTTAAACGCTCGTACCCTCTCGCCTGTATTTATTCCGCTCGATACGAACGACCGCGAAGCCACATTCGCCGCCGTGCTCCCCGTGATCGACCCGTTCGACCGCATCAAGTCGATTCGCTACTTCGTGTGGGCCGGCGAAGGTGAACCACCGGCCACAAAGGAGCCCGGTGCCGGCTTCAAACCGCTCACCGGTGCGCTCCGCTTCGACGTGCCGCGACCCAACCAGGGCCTGGCGATCAGCGAGATCCGCCTACCCAATCGCGGTGCCTCGCGAACCGTGCTTGTGCAAACCGTCCTCACGCCGCGTGTGGGTTCACCGATCGTCTCTGCACCTGTAGCGTATCAGTTGAAACTGTCCGAGATTCGCATGGCGACCGACACCGTGCCGATGTCCACCTTCCTGCAAAACCTGAGCCGGTACCAGGGCCAGGACGTGGCCGTCCGCGGCACAATGGACCTCAGTTCCTCTGCACTGTGGAACCTGAACGAAGTCAATGTCTGGACCGAAGACAACGATCCCACGGGTGGCCTAGTATTCCTGGGTGATGCGAAGTTGGTGGCAGCGTTCCCCGAAACGCCCTTCCCGGATCGCGTGCCGGTGCGGCTCACGCTTCGTGTCGGCAAAACGGGAGCAAACAGCCGCACCCACATTCGCGTGGCTCGGGTGGACCTCATCGGCCGGGATGATCGTGTGGTTCGCAGCATGCCGGGTGAAGGCGGTGACGATGAGGACTTACTCACGACCGTAAACCGCGAACCCGACCGTTTCGTGGGCCAGTCCGTAATCCTCGAAGCCGAGATGCTGCCAAAGATCGGCGAAATCCCGCAACTGCCACAACTCTTCTTCGTACTCCCGAGCGGCCAGCTTCCCCGCAACCTGAGCTTCATCCCGGCACCCGAGATGATCCCGGCGATCCGCGACCTGAACTTGCGCGGCATCACGGCCGTGCGACTCACGGCCCGCGTGGACGAACGCCGGGCCGGCCCCACTCGCGTGGTCGTGATCCACAAGATCGAGATGCTGCGTGACGACGGTCAGGTCTTCAAGGTGGTGCGTTAAGGAGTGAGCATCCACAAACCCGCCAGAACAGGCGGGTGCCTCGATTCGTCAATTCTCGAAACGCGGATTGTGCCACCGATCCGCATTCGCACTTCTTCTCCGCCTCGCTTCCGATTCAAGAACGCCGCCTGACACGCCGATGACGCGGAGTGGTGCCCGTTCTCCATTCATCGCGGCAGGATGCCAGCATGATCCCTTCCCGGCGTGACTTCCTGGCATTGAGTGCTGCCGGTGCCGTCTGTGCGCTCCTTCCGTCACGCATCGGGGCTGCCTCGCAAACCGGCTGCATTCGCCTGCCCGACGGCCGACGGATCGCCTTCACCGAGCACGGCAACCCCACGGGATCTGATGTCGCCATTTATCATCACGGCTTGCCAAGCGCTCGCCGTGAAGCGGAGGTGCTCGCCCAGGCTCTTTGTACCTTCCCAAACTTGCGGCTCATCGCGTTCGATCGCCCGGGCATCGGTGATTCGGACCCGGTCGCCCGTCCCTCATTCTGCAGCTGGGCGAAGGATCTGGAGAGGTGTGCCGATGCCCTGAAGCTCGATCGCTTTGCACTCACCGGCACTTCGGGTGGAACGCCTTTCGCCCTGGCCGCGGCTCTGGCGATGCCGCAGCGTGTGACGCGGGCCGTGATGGCCAGCCCCGTGGCCGAGCACCTGAGAGGCCGCGACAACGGCGATTCGGCCTGGTTCACACGGCTCGCCGGTTCGTGCCCTCGATCGGCCAAGGCGTTCATGGCAACGGGCCGAGCCATCGTGAAGCGGTCACCGGAGGCCGCGAAGAAGTTGATTCCGCTCTCGCCAATTGAGAAGACGATGCTTGAAGACCCGGCCAAGCTCGCGCTCGTGGCCGGTATCATGCTGGACGCCACGAAGGGTGGCCCCGCAGGTCCTGTGGCGGAAGCTGCCCTTTTGCCTGGTCCGTGGGGATTGCCGCTCTGCCGTATTCAGGTTCCCGTGATCTTCTTCCACGGCACGGAAGACCGCCTCGCCCCGCAGTGGATGTCCCCGCAACTCGCGAAGCAAATCCCCGGTGCCACCTATCGCATCTATGCCGGCGAAGGCCACCTCTCGCTGCCACAAAACCATGCTGCCGAAATCCTGGCCACGGTCGTGGGTCAGTGACAACAGGGTGTCAGTCGTCACTGGAGGCGTCACGCGCCGAACTCGCTGGCACCACTGGGCCATCGTTCTTGTGGTTCCCAGCCGAGCAGGCGGGCGGATTCACTGAGATCATAACGAAGAGTGTGCGTGAAGCGGCTGGTGGCGTAGAGGATTGCGAAAGGTGGGAGCGTGTGGGCTTCCACGGCGGCGGCGAAGAAACGGCCAGCGTCGCCCGGGCTCAGGAACACATCCTGGAACAGTTCCGCCCCGGCGATCTCGGCGACCTGCCCCGCGTCGCGCGGGCACCAACCCAGCCGCACGGCGACAACACCGATGCCGTGCTGGCGTGCATACACCTGGCCGAGCGCCTCGAGAAACACCTTGGTGCAGGCATACAAATAGCGCGGCCGCGGGGGTGATTCGATCGTCACGGGAATCTGGCCGGTGCGAAGCTGGCCATCGATCACCTGCCCGGTGCTCGCCAGCAACACGCGTGGGATGCCAGACTTGCGAGCCGCTTCCATCACCTGATAGGGCCCGATGATGTTGTTCGGCACCAGATCTGAGATGAAGTTATCACCATCGTTCGGCGGGTTGCCACGTGGAAACTGGGCATCATCCGCCGTGGCGGCGAGGTGAATGATGCACGTCATGCCGTTGGCCGCCTGGTGCAGCGCCTCGACATCACCGAGGCTCGCGACCACCGATTGCTCCGCAGCCATGCCGGGTGTGGGCCGCACATCATAGCCGACGACGTGGTGCCCTCGGGCAGTGAGTTCCTTGACGACGGCCCGGCCGAGTCGCCCTGCCGATCCGGTCACGAGAATGCGCTGCGGTGTGTTCATGGCGATAGTGTATTCACGGAACCCGCTGTTTCGTGGTACCATGCCGACATCATGCCACCCCAGGATTCTCTCCATGAACCGTCGCGAATTCCTCGGCACCGCTTCCGTTGCGGCCACGGCCGCAGTCAGTTTCTCCCAGAAGAAGAAGGACACACCTGTGACCGATCCGAACACGATGCCCATCGTCGATACGCACCAACACTTGTGGGATCTCGATCAGCTCAAGCTGGGGTGGTTCGACCCGACCACGCCCGAAGGCAAGATTCTCGGTCACAGCTTCACGCCCAAGGAGTATGCAGAAGCCACGAAGGGCCTGAACGTGGTGAAGTCCGTGTACATGGAAGTGGACGTCGTGCCCGAGCAGCAGCAAAAGGAAGCGGATTACTTGCTCGAACTCTGTGCGAGTGGCAAGACGCCAACATGTGCCGCGGTGCTCTCGGGGCGGCCCAACTCGGAAGGCTTCGAGAAGTACGTGAAGCAATTCAAGGGGAGCAAGTACGTCAAGGGGCTCCGCCAGGTGTTGCATGTGAAGGAGACACCGCAGGGGTACGCCCTTGATCCGAAATTTGTGAAGGGCATTCAACTGCTCGGCGACCTCGGCCTGAGTTTCGACCTGTGCGTGCGACCCGCGGAGTTGCCAGACTTCGCGAAGCTGATTGATCAGTGCCCAAACACGCGGTTCATCCTCGATCACTGCGGCAACGCCAACTTGAAGCACACGGCCGCGGAACGCGAGCAATGGAAGCGCGACATGACCGAGATCGCGAAGCGGAAGAACCTTGTCGGCAAGGTGAGCGGCTTCATCGCCTCCGCACCCGAACGCGGCAAGTGGACGCTCGACGACCTCGCCCCGGTGATTAACCACACGCTGGAAGCCTTCGGCCCCGATCGCGTGATGTTTGGCGGCGACTGGCCTGTTTGCCTGCTCGGTGTCGAAAAATACGCGGACTGGGCCACGGCACTCCTGACCGTGGTGCGAAACCGGCCCGAGGATCAACAGCGCAAGCTGTTCCACGACAACGCCGTGAAGTTTTATGGGTTGTGAGAAACGGGTTCCCCGTTGACACGGCCTGCGACTTCGGCAATGACTGATGGTGTGCTGCTACCTCTCAAGCGGCCGTGGCGTGAACGCCAGGAGGGGTCATGTCCGCTTTATCGTTGCTGACCATCGGCTGGTGCCTCTGTTCGCCGACGCTTGCACCCGTACCCGCCGATCCGCCGCCTGATCCGCTCGGCCGAGGCTATCTGGGTGCGTACTTTGCGACGAGTGCTCCCAGCGGCCAACTCACGATTGATCGAGTGGAGCCCGGCACACCGGCCGCTAACGCCGGCATCACCTCGGGCGACGTGATCGTCCGCGTCGGCCACGCGGAGCCGAAGACCTTTGAAGAACTGGTGGCTCACATCACAGCTTTTCGGCCAGGAGCGGTCGTCGATGTCGTGGCCACACGCGATGGCGAGCGGAAGAAGTTCAAGGTGAAGCTCATGGTTCGCGATGTGCCTGCGGATCGCAATGAGTCGCCAGTGCCGATCCCTATCGAGATACCCGATCGTTGAGCCGTTCAGCCGAACCGCCGCAATGAATACGGTTCCGGATTCAGGTGCGGCTTTTCGTTACTGAGCATCTCCGCGACCAATCTCCCGGTGGCGGTGGCCATCGACAAGCCCAGCATGTTGTGCCCGGCCGCAATGAGCACGTTGCGAGCGGCCGGAGTGCGGTCGATCACGGGCAGGCCATCGCTAGTCATCGGCCGCCAGCCCCACCACTCTTCCTGCACCGGTTCTGCCACCGGTTCACGCAGATAAGACTTCGCACCTTCGGTCAATATGGAGAGACGGGAGCGGTTGAGTGTCTCGTCATAGCCCGCGAATTCCATGGTCGAGCCGATGCGGTAGCCGGTTTGAAAGGGCGTGACCGCGACGCGGTGCTCCTCGAAAATGAGCGGATACGTCGGGCACACAGCGGGTCGCGGCATCGTGATCGAATATCCCTTCCCCGGCTGGATCGGCACCTTGCAACCCAGTTCCGCATTCAACTGCGGCGTCCAGGCACCGGTTGCCACCACGAACGCCTCGGCCTCCACATCACCCTGAACAGTCCGCACCGCCTTCGCCACACCGCTCTCGCGGACGAGCCCCATCATCGCACAATTCTCACGCACCTCCACGCCCAACCCGACTAGCACCCGGTTCAGTTCGGTCATCAGGCGATCGGGCCGCAAATGAGCGTCGGATTCGTAGAGGTAGCCGCCAGCGAGACCGGGCTTCAGGGCGGGTTCAAGTGCCGCGAGTGCGTCTGCGTCGAAATTCTTCGCCGGCATCTGGAATTGCTCGCGGAGCAACTCATCGGTGTGACGATAGTGTTCGAACGCGTGCAGCGTCTGGAACACGAAGAGGAGGCCCTTCGATTGCCATTCACAGTCGATGTGCTCGGTGCGAATCAGTTCTTCGAATAATTGCCGGGAAGAGTTCAACAGAGCCTGGATGGCCGTGCCGGCCGTGAGCATGTCGCGGCGATTGCATCTGCGGGCGAAGCCGAGGAACCAGGAGAGGTTTCGCAGCACAGTGCCGGGGCGAACCTTGAGCGGCGAGTTGCGCTGAAAGAGTGTTTTAAGTGTCGAAGTGATGGCACCGGGCATGGCCAGCGGCAGCACATGGCTGGGGCAGACGTAGCCGCAGTTTGCGTGGGAGCAACCCTTGCCGAAGCCGCCGCGATCAAGAATGGTGACGCGCCAGCCGGCCTTCGCGAGGTAGTATGCGGAGCAGGCACCGACGACGCCACCACCGACGACAACCACACGATCGGGCATGCGGGAACTCCATTTGAAACTGTAGCCGCGACGCGAAGTCATCGTTGCGGAGCGTCTGGGATACGCGCTCCACGACGATCACTCCGCGTCGCGGCATCATGCACACGGCGAGTTACTTCTTCGGCTGAGGACCCGTGGTGTAGGGCGCTTCATCCGTGCGGAAGGGGCTTGCCGGCAGGCCTTCCTTGTTGAAGAGGTTCAGCGTCGGCTTGGCGAAGTTCACCCAGCCATAACGTACCGCGACGGGCTTCGTAACCTTGTCGCTGCTGAGCACGACGGAATCGCCTTTGATCTCGGCCTTGGCCGGCTGGAAGGCATGATCCTCACCCGCGATCTGGAAGCCGGTGAGTTCGCCATCCTTTGCCAGGAGCCCGCCACCGACCGAGTCGAAGGTCACGATGGCCTTGTCGCCCTCGATCTTGATCGACTTGAATTGCGGGCCGCTATGCGTGATCTTCTTGCCGTACGCGATGCCCAGTGCTGAGATGGCAAGGCGTTCACCGACGGGTTGCTTGGGGACAGGGTGAATGTTGGTCTCGTTCCCCACATCGGTGATCACGGCGATGCCGACATTCTTGAGCTTCTTCGTCGCGAAGAGCTGTGCATCACGCAGCTCGGCATAATCGACGCCGCTGGCACCACCGCGGAACGGCGCGAGTTGCACGGCAAAGAAGGGGAACTCCTGACCCCAGCGTGTGCGCCAGTCCTGGATCATGGTGGTGAACAGCGTGCGGTACTCAAAAGCCTTGCCCGCGTTCGATTCACCCTGATACCAGATGGCACCCTTGATGGGGAACTTCAGGAGCGGGTAAATCATGGCGTTATAAAGCACACCGGGAGTGCCTGGACCCAGCGGGGCGATGGTGGCTCCTGGCTTGGAGGGCTGCTTGGGTGCGGGCTTGCCGTCCTTCTTGGCCTGCTCGGCCGCAGCCTTCCATTTCGCCAGGGCTGCCTCGTAGTTTGCCTGGGCCTTCTTGGGATCGTAGTTCTTTGCATCCATCTCGTACTTCTTGGCCGCGGCACGAGCCGTATCGGCGTAGTACTTCAGTTCGGGCACGGCATCCAGCGCCTCGAGGCTGGTCCAGGCCTGGGCGGGTGTGCCGCCCCATGAGGTGTGAATGAGACCAACGGGGACGTTTAGTTCCTTCTGGAGCTTGACGCCGAAATGATAGGCCACCGCGGAGAAGCCGCCGACCGTTTCGGGGCTGCATTCGACCCACTTCGTGAAGTGGCCGAGGTCGCCTTGGTCCGTGATCGGTGCGGGTGCGGTACGCTTCGTCACCGTGAAGAGCCGCAGGTTTGGGTGCTTGGCCTCGGCCTTCACCTTGGCCGGATCTTCGGCGGCGTTCACAGACCACTCCATGTTGGACTGGCCGGAGCAAACGAAGACCTCACCGACTGCGACGTTTTTGAACTCGATATTGTTCTTGCCGTCGATGAAGAGCACGTAGCCGGTGCCCGCCGGCTGGGCAGGCAACTTCGCCGTCCAGTTCCCGTCCTTGTCCGCCTTTACATCGAGCGCGGGGCCGCCTTCCTTGCCGACACCGACCTTGAACTCTTCTCCCGGGTCGGCCTTGCCGAAGACCACCACCTCGGTGCCCTGTTGCAGAACCATGTTGTCTGAAAAAATCGGATGCGGCTTGACATCGGCCTGGGCCGTGCTGGCCGTGAAGGCAATGACTGTGAAAAGCAGGAGCGAACGCATGGGGTGAAACTCCGCAGAGAGGAAAAGCGGGCAGGCGAAGACAACCTAAACGGAACGGCCACCCGCTGCAACGGGTGGCCGAGAGATTTTCGCGTTGTACACGCCCCAGACTCATGAAATTATTCGCCTTCAGCAGTCACCTTCGCAGCTTCCTCGGCCCTCGCCTTGGCGAGTTCGCTGTCCCTGGATGCACGAGCGGTAGCGGCAGCGTTGAACTTGCCCATCTTCTCATAACTTTCGATCAGATAGTCGTGGGCGTGCCAGTTGCGGGGATTCTTTTGTACCGCAGTGGTGAGTGCTTTTGACGCCTCGGAGTATCGATTGAGCATCATCAGGGAGTAGCCGAGTTCTCGCCAGGCGTCGCTGTTGTTGATATTGAACTCGATCGCCTGCTCCGCGTGTGCCATGGCCAGCTCGTATTGCTTGTTCTCGTTGAGCAGCCAGGCTGCCTCGCTGAAGGCCCAGCTATTCCGCGGCTCGACTTCGAGAATCTTCTTGAGCACTTCCATCGCCTCGACATACTTCTTCGAATCGCGGAGCTTGGCTTCCTCGTTGAAGAGTTCCTGCACTTGCTGCTTCGCGTCGCCAGCCTGGGCGATGCTGGTGCTGCCACAGAAGCCGATACCCGCCACCACCGCCAACAGAATCTTGCGAAACATGATCGTGCCCTCTCAGGTTGCCAGAGTTGTTTTTCCCGATCACTTCGACCGGGCTTATCCCTGAAATGCCGGAGAGCGGTGGCGGGCTGCCAGAGTTTTGCGAAGTGCTAAAGAATTGCTTCAGGCTTGAGGAGCGGCGGCAGCGAGCCTGGACACGAAGGCCGTATGTTCGTCTGAGGCGATACCGCGGGCGAGCACCGCCAGCACAGTTGCCAGATCACGGCGAATCAGCGCAGCCGGGTCGAGCCAGAGCCCGGGAAACGCCTGGCTTCGAAAGTACCCATCCGCATCGGGCAACATCAGTTCGAACTGTGTATCGCGAAGCACGAACCAATCGAGTTTGCTGTCCAGGACGCGCCAGATGAGGTACTCCCGGACGCCATTGCGTTGATAAGCCCGGAACTTGCGGTGTCGATCAATGCTGGCGGAACTCGCCGACACCTCGACAATCAAATCCGGCGAGCCGAGCAGATAATCATCCGGATCGATCTTCACTCGACCGCCGTGAGACGGGAGCACGATGAGCGAGGCGTCCGGTTGCGGCTCATTTTCCAGGTCGAGCCGGATTGTGGCCGAGTCGCCGGCATCCGTTCCCGGGGTATGTGCGCGATATGTTCCAAGCCAGGTATTGACATCCGAGTGCGGTGCGCCGTGGCTTTCCCAGCGGGCTGGCGATGGCATGTAGACTTCTCCCTCGATCAGCTCGGCACGTGTCCCCTTCGGCATGGCGTGGTAGCGTCGTTCGAACTCATCGCGACTGAGGCAATCGCCGTTCATCAAGGGCGGTTTTGCTGGCATCTTGTTAAGCGGAACGATCATACTCGCGCCTCATTCCCGGAGAAGCGTCAGACTTCGCTGTTAATTTTGTGGCAGAGCGGGTGAGAAGGGAAGGAGGAAGTCGTTGGGGCAACAGAACGCTAACCGGCCTGGGAGGCGGCAGCGGACATGCCTTCGGTGATGTGAAATGTGAGCTTGCGGTTGCAGAGTGTGATCTGATCGCCGGACTGCAGACGGGATGGGCCGGGTATCTTCTTGCCGTTGAGCAGGGTGCCGTTCTTTGAGGCGACGTCGTGCAGTTCGCAACGCAGATCGCTGTGGACAAGGACGGCACAGTGGCGACGCGAGACACACTCGTCCCGAATCACGACATCGTTATCGGGGAGTCGACCAACGCTGTTCATGCCAACGTGCAGAGCAAAAACGTCGTTTCCATCCTTGAGGTAGAACGCGAAGCGGCCGGCGGTGGCGAGAGGCAATCCACCCGGTGGGACTGCCACTGTTGAGAGGTCGAGCTTTTCATCGGACGCCAGCATTCGCACATCACCCGCCATGGTGAACGAACCACACGCGGCCTGTATCATCTGACGCGCAGCACGAAACTGATCCCGCCGAGGCTGGCCTTCGAGGTGCATACTGTGCAGCCGAGGATCCGACATGCCGCCTCCTTGGCGGGGCCGGGTGAGATGGAAACCACCTCTACCGGAAGCATTCGACGAATTCAACCCACCGTCAATAGGTCGAGGCCGGAACAGACGAGAGTTTTGCCGGAATAATCCAAAACCTCAGCACGCAGCCATATCATTGTGAGATCTTGGATCGTGATAGAATTAACAAAGGTGCAAAAAAAGCACAGACTTCATTGGACGACTCAGGGATTGTGCCGGTCGTATTGAGATGCCGGCACAAGCATTATCATTAGATAGACACCCTACAGATCACTGGCCAGGGAAATTTCCAAAATCTTGAAGCGAATGGTGCCCCGTGGGACAGGTATCTCCACGGTATCGCCTTTCTTTCGTCCGATCAAGCCCTGGCCAATGGGGCTGGATGTTAAAATGCGTCCTTTATCGGGATTTTCCTGACCGGGACCCACCAGCTCAAAAGTTTCCTCTTCGTCCATGTCCAGGTCTTTCACACGAACCTTGCTACCAAAGGCCACTGTGCCCTTGGGCAAGGTGCTGGTATCGACGATCACGGCACGGGATAACCGATCGGAAAGATCGTTGATGCGAGCCTGGAGCATCCCTTGATCCTCGCGGGCGGCGTGATATTCCGCATTCTCGCTCAGGTCGCCCATCTCCCGGGCCGTCGCCACACGCTTGGTGATTTCAATCATCTCGTGACTGCGCAGGCGATCGAGCTCGTGCTTGAGCTTGTCGAAACCATCTTGCGTCATCGGGATGCGATCGTCTTCGATCATGGCCGTCACTCCGGTACGTTTCGACTCGATCGACTGCGATCGATCGGGTAACGCTTCAATTTCGCGATCCCCAGCGGGCACGTATCCGTGTAATGCCGCGAGGAGAGGGCGTGTTTTGCGATAGGAAAAACACCGGCGGCCGCCCATGTGCTGGCTGGCGGCCGCCGCATCCTGTTTGTCGTTCCACCATTATACGTCGTCCGGCACTGCTCGTAAGACCACTCTGCGAAAAGCTCGATTTGGGACGGGCCAGCCGTGCACTGTCCAGCCACCGAGCCGAACTCGATGCGGCAAATCAAGTTCCATCACACGTTCCGCACAGGCTGCTTCTGCGTCTGTCATTTTTTTTGAAACAGACATCGCGTTTCCTCGTCGTGATGCCACCACGCCATCATCCACAAGGGTGATGACACACGGTTGATCCAGATCGAGGAGGCGTGTTGCCACTGCCTCCATACTGGCCGTCGAGAACTGCGATTGCAACAGAGGCACATCGGATTTGCAGTTCCGCTGGGCGCTCCGAAGCATCCTCGTCGGCACCAACAGTCGAGACGCCAGGATACCGCAGAATTGGTTGGCCGCCTGACGATTCTCGGGCCCAAGTGGGATATCGAGCTTGCGGAATAAATCCGGCATCAAGCTCCGGGCAATCCCACGAGCCGCAACAAGATGCTGTTGCTCGTGCGTCATGTTTGGGGCAATTACGATCCCCGCCGTGTGACGTCGGGTGGGCTTTTCGTCCACGTCGGGTTCCGCGTACTCGATCGGAATCCCCAGGTGCTCCTCAGCGATCCGCAACGCATCGATGGGTGGTCGATCCGCACCAGCCCGGCCCAGCAACGTCACGACGAGCCGGTCGATGGTTTCGAAGAGATCATCCTGAGAGAAATCCATGACCAGTCCATCACGGTCAACAGCAACCTGGAAGGGAAGTGCCTTATTATTTGCAAACTCCCGTGCTTTCGCAACAGGGGGACACAGGACAGCCCACCCGGCAGTCCGATGTGTCGAAGGCTTCACCACCGTTGCACTTCCAGTCAAGCCCTCGCGATCTCAACTTTCGGCTGAGTCGACTCCCCGCTCCGCAGCTACAGAAACGCGCCGATCGTGCCATTCGGGCCGGTTGCGCAGTTTCTATCAAACGTGCGGGCTGGATGGCCGATATTGATTGCGAGACCCGTTTCGGGACTGTCGTGAATCATGGGGAGGCCGTGCATGGACGCCCGTAACCGCATCCGTCGGCTCGCATCATCCGCTGGGGTTCTGGCTGCGATTGCGGGGAACGTCTCAGTCGCGTCGGCTCAGGACGCACCACCGAGCCAGGTTCTCGTCGTGCAACCGGCCGAGGTCCCTGTCGAGATCGAAATTTACTATGGGATCCGCAAGGTGGCTCCCATCGCGCCGCCGGCTCCGGTCGTGGAAGCACCGGCCACGCATGACACCGCACGAGCAGCCGATGCCTTCATCGAGACACTCCGCTCCGTGCGGGAGGGCACCGACAAGTTCAGCCAGGCGGCCGCCAATCTGTTAAACGTGATCGCCGAACGCACCGCAACGGCACCGGAACCGCGCCAAATCGTGCTCGCCAGCTACGCGAGCCCAGCCCTGAACACGCCGATCCCTCATGCCAGCGAGCCGTGGCTGGCACCGCAAAAACTCCCGGGTTCACTGACTCCGGCCGGCGTCTCCGCAAGCACAGCCGCCACCATGGCCACGCCACCCACGATTGTGGTGGTTCGGGAATCGGCCAGTGACCGTGCAGCTGCACCCGAAGCCGCCGTTCCCGCATCGCCTGGCCAGGGTTTGTTCCTGACCACGGAAAACCTGGTTGCCCTCGCTGTCGCAGGGTTCGGCTTCCTGTTTGGCATTGCCGCCATGGCACTGGGCCGACGCCGGACCACCGTTGCACCGAAGGCCGCCGAGCCCCTCTTTGTGCCTGCTCCTGAAATCGATCCGAACGCAATCCGCCTCATGGGTGATCTGAACGCTGGCCCGCTACCCGACACGGCCGAGCGATTCGACGTTGGCCCGACTTATCTCGACGAGGTCAAGCAGAAGAAGCAGGTGGAAGAAGCTAATAACTCCGCAGCAGTCGAGTTCATCCTGAATCAGAACCTGGCCATGCTCGCCGCGATGAACCCAGTTCCCGTGGTTGTCGACCCGGATGGTTATGCCTTGCCTCTGGAGGCGGACGCGGAATCCGGGCCGGCCGCCGAAGATGATTTTGATCTCGAATGGCGTGAAGCGATCGCCTAGCCCCCGCCACTCGCCCCGAACCATGGCAGTGAATTCTCAACACTACGGAGAAAGCCAATGTCGCACGCCAGCCCCGTTTACGTCGGAATGGATCTCGGAACCTTCAAGACCTCGGTGGCGAGTTCATCGGGTTATCGCGATGTACTGCAAACGGCCGTCGGCTGGCCCAAGGACCACATCGCGCGGACCATGCTCGGCCGCGATATCGTCTTCGGCAAGGACCTGGTCGAGCATCGCCTGGCCCTGGATGTGGTGCGGCCCTTCGAGAAGGGTGCCCTCAAATATGTCGATGCGAGCATGGCCGGCATGAGTGAGAAGCAGACCCAGAAGCACGCGCTCGCCACGAAGCTCGTGATCGAGTATGCCGTGAACATGGTGCAGCCCGAGAAGGGGCGGCCCGTTTACGGCGTGATCGGCGTGCCCTCGCGGGCGAGCATGAAGAACAAGAAGTTCATCATGGATGCCGCCGAGGGTGCCTTCGATGCCGTCGCCATCGTCTCCGAGCCCTTCACCATCGCCTACGGCATGAACCGCCTGGCCGATGCCCTGGTCATCGACATCGGTGCCGGCACCATCGACATCTGCCCCATCTATGGCGTCTACCCGTCCGATGACGAGCAAATCACTCTCCCCATGGGCGGAGATTCGGTGGATGAAGAGTTTGAGAAGCGGCTGAAAGTGAAGCACTCCAACGTGCAGGTGTCGCGGAACATGATCCGCGATCTGAAGGAACGCCACGGCTTCGTCAACGCACTCAACGACGCGGCACTGGTGAACCTGCCCATCAACGGCAAGCCCACACCGGTGGACGTGACCGAGCCACTCAAGGGTGCCTGCATGTCCATCGTCGGCCCAATCATCGAGGCCGTTCGCGATCTCATTGGCAAGTTCGACCCTGAGTTCCAGCAACGGCTCCGCAACAACATCATCCTTGGTGGCGGTGGCAGCCAGTTGAAGGGGCTCGATCGCGTCATCGAGGAATCGCTCAAGGAATACGGTGGTGCGAAGGTGACTCGCGTGACCGATGCCACCTATGCCGGTGCGGTCGGTGCGTTAAAGCTGGCGATGGGCATGCCGGTTCATGGCTGGACGTCGCTGAAAACGCAATCCTCAAATCGCAAGGCAACGCCCGCGGCCGCCGCCGCATAGTTTGGAATGAACCCCGGAATTATCACGGAGGGTACAGATATGTTGGGTTTCAGGATAGTGCGATTGGCCCGGCGATTCGCCGCCGTGGCGGTCGGCCTGGGAAGCTTCTGGTCTGGTGTCGCCGAGGCACAGCAACCACTGTTTCCGAGCGCTCCTCAGCGGATCGTGGTTCAATCGAGCGGCGAGCCCGGTGTCTTCGTCGTCAGCGGCCAGGCCCAGCCCGATGTCCTGCCGCCGAGTGCACCTGCCGCTCTGCCCGGCACCGCACCGGCTTACTATGACGGCATGTCCGGTGTTCCATGCACCACGGAGGCCTGCACCACGTGCAAGAAGGGCTTCTGTGGTCCCGGCACGCGTGTCGGCCCCGAGGCGTTTGACGGCGTGACATTCGGCGAGTGCTGGTCCTTCTACTGGCGCTGTTGCAAGAGCCCAGCCACGGTGCCGCCTCCCATCGGCTACAACGTGAAGCACGCCAACAACACCATGCGCGATAACGCACTGGCCGAGTACTTCGTGGTCTACCGCGAAGACTGGCTTGAAGGCACTGCCACGCTGAACGACACGGGGGCTCGCCACGTCGATGGCATCCTTCGCCGCTTCGCGATGATTGGCGCGCCCATGAAGATCGAGCCAAGCGGCAATCCGGAACTCGATGCGCTTCGCAAAGTCGCCCTGATTGACGGACTCACACGTTCCGGCGTCTCGGGTCAGGAAGCCCACGAACGCGTGGTGATCGGCAACACCCGCGCTGAAGGCCTCCGCAACGACAGCGTCATGGCGGTGTACTTCCGCGGCCGCACGATCTACTCCGGTGGCCTCGGCGGTGGCGGCGTCGGTGGGGGTGGCGGAGGTGGTGGGGGCGGCTTCGGCGGCTTCGGCGGCTTCGGAGCCGGTGGCATCGTCTTCCCAACTTACGGCGGTGTTGGTCGCTAAATCTGAACGCCAGTCGTGATCTCAAGGAACCGCCTCCATCTGGATGGCGGTTCTTTCGCGCGCCGACTCGTACAACCTCTGGACCATCCTTTCCCTGCTGGCCGGAGGGCTTTTATGAATCGTCTCGCTTTCGCACTGATGACACTACTCGCCGTGACCCCAATTGCCTCCGCTGTCGAACCCCCACGTGTGGTGCGCGAGAATATCGAGTGGCTCGATGTGTGGGTGCCAGGAAACAGCATTCCCGACCAGCCGCGGGTGCTGCTCATCGGCGACTCGATCACCCGCGGTTACTACAAGACAGTCGAGGAGAAGTTGAAGGGTAAGGCGATCGTCTGCCGGCTCGCCACGAGCAAAAGCCTCGGCGATCCTGCCCTGCTCGATGAGGTGAAACTCGTTCTGGGACAGGCCAAGTTCGACGTGGTGCACTTCAACAACGGCATGCACGGCTGGGGCTACACCGAGGACGAATACGCCCGTGCACTGCCCGATCTCGTGGCCGCCCTTCGCAAAGGGGCTCCCGGTGCAAGGCTGGTGTGGGGCAGCACCACACCGGTGCGCGTCGCCCAGAAGGTGGAACAACTCGACCCGCGAACCGAGCGTGTGAAAGCCCGAAATCAGGCCGCTGCCGATCTCATGGCGAAGGAGAAGATCCCCACGGACGATCTCTTCACACTGGTGCTCGAAAAACCTGAGTGGTTCTCACAGGATGGCGTTCACCTGAACGCCAAGGGCACCGCGGCCCTGGGCGGACAAGTTGCGGAGATCATCGAGAAGCAGCTGAAGCCAGCATCGAAGTGATCAGTGCAGTTATTCAAAGGCGTACCGGGCTCCACTTCGCACCGAGCACCAACTCGTGTGCTTGAAGGGATGTTCGCGATCTGGTTTCGGTCACCTTGTCGCGACGAGGCACAGTCGCTCCGAGCCGATCTGGAACGGAGCATCGGCCCCGCCGTGAAGCTGGTCGATGGTGAAACCTGCCCGTTCCAGCATGCGGCAAATCTCGCTGCAACTATAGATGCGATAGGAAGCCTGGTGCTGCTCCACGGTGCCAGCTCGATTCAATGTGTAGTCCACGGTCAACCGACCCAGACGCGGGTTAAACGAACGGCGAATGTGGACGTGGATCCCGCCGACATCACGATCAAGCTCTTCGCGATAGCGTGTGTAGAGCACTTCGGCGACCATGCCCATTTCCATGGCCCACCGCCCACCTGGCTTCAAGGCTTGCCAGACAGAAGCGAGAAACGCCTGGTTCCCTTCTTCGTCCATGTAGCCAAAACTGTCCCCCCAGCAGAACGCGGCGTCGAACTCTCCGAGCCAGGGTAAATGCCGCATATCGCCCTCGTGCCACGTGAGGGAGAGGTCACGCAGGCTCGCACGCTGCGCCGCCTCCTTCAGCAAGCCGGTGGAGATATCGACACCCACCACGTCGAAGCCGCGGCTCGCCAACTCCAGGGCCACACGCCCTTCCCCACACGGCACATCGAGGATCTTTGACCCCAGAGGCAAACGAAACGCGGCCTGCAGGAAATCCGCATCGCGGACAGCCCGTTCTGCCGGCAGAAGCGACTGCCAGAAATCGAGCGCGATTCCCGTGTAGTACGTGCGCCACCAGCCAGTGTCCGCATAGCCACCAGGGTCTTCATGCATCGACGACATGGGAACACGCGTGGTGAGGAATCGGCGATTCACAAAATGGTGTCGTGACAGCTGATTGTCACACGAAGCCAGGGTGATGGCTGTTCTCATCACTCGAAGAAGTGATGGTGTGCAACAACACAGGACGCCCACCGCTTGCGGCGGGTTGTCCCTGTTTGCGACCACAACCTACTCGTCACTTACCTTCATTGGCCTTTGCCAGGCCGTAAACTCGATCGAACTCACCATTGAAGGCTTTCACAACGCCCGAGTTATTGCGGATCACCAGCAGGTTCTCGTCATTCGACTTGTCCGCGTTCACGGAGAAGTTGAAGGAGCCGCAGATCACGATGGTGTCATCAATGATGATCGCTTTGTGGTGCATGTTGCGGGGATTGGCATCGACGAACACGGGCAACCCAACATGACGGAAGTGATTGAACTCGGAGAATCCACTGGCGGCCTGCGATTTCTCGAACACACCGCGGATGGCAACCCCGGCGGCATGACGATCGAGCATGGCCTTGCCGATGCCATCGTGCGTGTAGCTGAAGGCCAGGAAGTCAATCTTCTTCTGGGCTTCGCCCACCACGCCGATAACTCGATCAGCGACGCGGTCATGCGTGGCGAAGTAGTTCTCGATGACCGTGCCATCGGCTAACTTGATGTGTGGGTGTGGAATGACCTGTCCACGTGGTGCCCCGCCGAATTCACCTTGCTCATACATCCAGCGGAACTTGGTGGTGTAGTTCTCGGCCAGTTGCGGCGACTCGAGATAGAGTCCGTGGTTATCGTTCTTGTACATGCAGTTTTCGGTGAAGTTGACGGAGCCCATCCAGACGGCTTTCTTGTCGAAGACCATGAACTTGTTATGCATGAGGGCACTACGGTGGTCCTCCTCGACGCCGACTCCAGCTGCTTTGAGAGCCGTGGGGCCGTACTCGTGGATGTAGTCTGTATCGGTGACGACTCGCACTTCGACACCACGGTGCCGGGCGCGCACGAGGGCATCGACCACGAGCTTGTTGTCGAGTTCGAAGGCCGCGACATCGATCGATTCCTTGGCGGCATCAATATAGCCGACACAGGCATGGGCGATGTTATTGGCATCGGCCGGATCACCGTCGGGGTTCGTGAAGTAGACACGAACCGGGCCCGAGGCGAGATCGTGCCGGACCGCGTCGATCTTGCGACCGAGCCAGGCTCCGATCTTGTCCGTGCCGAGGCAACCGATTGCCACGCCGATCGCCGCGAAGAGCGCACCGATGGGCAGCAGGCCGCCACCGGGGATGAGCCGTGTGAGCAGTCCACGCGACTTCTTGCCACGCCCTCGCCCGTGCAAGGGCTTCGATTTTGACCGCGTGCTGACCCAGGTTTTCATCTTCTCGAACAAGAAGTTGGCGACGATCGGCGCGAGTGGTCCGGGCATTCCGTGCCTTCCAAAAAATGAGTGATCCTTTGCTCGCGCGGGGGCTGACAAAGGTTATTGAATCGTAGGAATGGTTTCAGGAGCCAGGTTGGTCCAGCAACCACTGCAGCACATCACCGGGTGCGTTCGCGAGCGTCGGCGGCCAGGGCAACTGATTCTGCCGGGCCACCTCGGCAGCCTTGGCTGCGCCCTCATCACGCCAGGTCGAAACGACTCTCGAAACACCACGGCCATAGCGGCGAATCGCACTGATTGCACTCTCGGCGTCCGCATCCGACGCGGCTCGCTTGCAGGCGTTCAGCGCCCGTGCCGTGAGTGTCTCGATGAGCAAACTCGCCTCGGTGTCGTCGAGCGCACCGACAAGACCTTCATCTTCGAGCAGCCGTTCAATGTAATGCTCGCCAGACATGAGCGTGCCCTCCGTGTCGCCCCGTTTACCCAGGCTGCGAGACCGTTGCAATGCCATTCGACTTTCGAGCGGAAAGCGGAGTGTGATGAACGGAGAAATGATTCCTGCAACAGGTTTAGACTGACACCCCCGCGCGAACTTCGAACTTCGCGTGTTGCCCCGCCACATCGGCCGGGTTACGGTATCTCCTGTCGCCTTCCTTGAACGGAATAACCCGTGCCTCGATTGATCGTGATCCGCGGTGTCGATGAAGGGAAGCAGTTCGATCTCACCGAGCCGATGGTGACGGTGGGTCGGCACTCGGCGAACGCGGTGCATCTCCACGACACCCAGGTCTCGCGCCGCCATCTTGAACTGCGCAGCTTGCCGGTCGGCGGCTACCAACTCGTTGAACTCGGCAGCGGCAATGGGACGCTGCTCAACGGGCAGCCCACCGGCACCGCCACGCTCCGCAGCGGCGACACCATCGCGCTGGGTCAGTCGGTGCTGATGTACACGGCGGCCCGTTCGGACCTGCCCCACGGTGGCGACGAACTTACCGAACGCGTCCGCCTGCATGGCGAACAATCACCGCAAGCCGATCCGGAATTCCTATCGGCCATCGTGCGGACTTCGGCTGCGGACCTCGGCAGCCAGATTTTGGCCCGCCCCGATCGCGCCGCTTCGGACTGGCTCAAAAGCCGCCTCGCCAGCCTTGCCGCACTCTATGAAACGGCGGAAGCCGTCAGCCACATTTTGGATGTCGAGCAGTTACTTGCCACCGTCATGGAACTGGTGCTCAAGTCCGTCTTGGCCGATCATGGTTGCTTCATGTTGCGTACTCCAGATGGCAAGCTGGAACCCAAGGCCGTCCGCTATCGCGAAGGTGTGAACCGGCAGGAAGAACTTGCCGTCAGCCGGACCATTGTTGATTACGTCTTGAAAGAATCGAAGGGTGTTCTCGTTTCGGATGCCCAGACCGATGCCCGATTTCGCTCTGGCGAGAGCATTCGCAGGCACCACATTCGCGAGGCGATCTGCGTGCCAATGAAGGGCCGTCGCGAAGTGCTCGGTGTGCTATTTTTGGATACACAATCGAATCTGTCGCAGTTCGTCTCTCGCGGTCAAGAGTCGGGCAAGTTCAGCGAGGATCACCTGAACCTGGCCAGCGCCATCGCTCACCAGGCGGCCATCGCCGTCGAGGAGTCGCGTTACCACCAGGCACTGGTGAACGCGGAGCGGCTCGCAGCCATCGGACACACCATCGCCGCGCTCTCGCATCACATCAAGAACATCATGCACGGCGTTCGCTTCGGTGCAGACATGGTTCGCACCGCCATGGCCGAGAACGATACCAACCTGCTCGGCAAGGGCTGGAAGCTCGTCGAACGCAACCAGAGCCGCATCGATCAACTCATCCTCGATATGCTCAGCTACTCGAAGGAACGCGAACCAGCCATTGAGCCGACCGATCTGAACAAGCTTTGCGAGGATGCCATCGAGATGGTGCGCGGGCGGGCAATCGAGCGTGGCGTCACGCTGGAATGGCACGAAGGAACGGGCGTGAATGCCGTGCCCTGCGATCCGGAAGGGATCCACCGGGCGGTGCTGAATATCATCTCGAACGCGATTGATGCCGTGGAAGATCGCCCGAATCCGAAGGTGGCCGTGCAGGCGTTACTCGAACCGGATGGAGCATGGGCCAAAGTCATCGTTCTGGATAATGGTTCCGGCATCCCGGCGGAGAAGGCGGAGGACATCTTCAAGCCGTTCGTGAGCACGAAGGGAAGCCGCGGCACCGGGCTTGGGTTACCTGTGAGCCGCAAGATTCTCCGTGAACACGGTGGCGACATCATCGTGCAAAGCGTTGCCGAGAAGGGGAGCAAGTTCAGCCTGCGGATGCCGATGAAGTCCGCATTCACCATCGATGGCCCCAGCGCGTCCGGCACACATCCCATCATGGAGATGCTCACCGAGGATGCGTAATGGCGTATCGCTTCTCCTCACCGCCCCACATAAAGCTTTCGTTCGCGGATATACTCCTCGACGGCACGGGGCAACAGATAGCGAATGCTCATTCCGTCGGTGATGGCCCGGCGGAGTTCGCGGCTGGAAACTTCAATCATGGGGCAAGCCGCGTAACGCATTCGCACCTGAGATGAATCGAGACCCAGTGCCATGGCCAGGCGGTCACCGGTCCAGAGCATCACACCCGGTCGCGGCACCACCACCAGTTCCGCTTGCTGCACCACACGACCGGGTTCATACCAGCCCGGCATATCAGGCAAGCAGTCCGAACCCATCAACATGCAGAACTCATTCTCCGGTTCACGCCTGTGCAATTCTGCGAGCGTCTCGGCCGTGTAGCCCGGCGGCGGCAATTCCTTCTCGATGCGTTCGATGCGGAAATGTGGATGCCCGGCCGTGGCCAATTCGAGCATGTCGCAACGCTGCTCGAACCGGGTGATCTCGTACTTCGCCTTGTGAGGAGGTGCATAGGTGGGGACGAACCGCACTTCATCGAGCCCAGCCTGGGAACGGCATTGCTCGGCCAGAATCAGGTGCCCCATGTGAACGGGGTCGAAAGTGCCGCCGAAGATGCCAACGCGCATGGTGAAGCTCGTGAATTCGTGAGTGAGCCTTTCAGTCAAGTAATCTATTGCGAAATGAACGAGTGACCTGTCGAGCCGGCCCCTCGAAGCGGCCGAAGTCAGTGCATTTGCTTGCGGAGTTCACGTGCCGCTTGCTCAGGCGAGACGGCCACGATGTGGCAGTCGAAACCCCACTCAAAGCCTGCGGGGCGACTCGTTCGCGGCATGATTTCAAAGTGCCAGTGGAAGTGCGGCAACTCCGGCGAACGAAGCGGAGCGGTGTGCAAGAACCAGTTGTACGCAGGTGAGTCCAGCGTCTTATCGAGTCCGTGGACCAGACGCTTCATCAACAAGGCGAGTTCTTCCAACTGCGAAGGGGAGGCCGATTCATAGCCGCTGGCGTGCGACCTCGGAAGCACCCACATCTCGTAGGCAAACCGCGGCGCATATGCTGTGACGGCGAGAAAGTTCGCGCTCTCAGCAACGATGCGGACCTCATCACTTTGTTCGTGGGTCACAATGTCGCAGAAAACACACCTGTGCGTTGCGGCGAAGCGACTCTCGGCACTTTCGAGTTCGTGGCGGATGCCATCGGGCACGATTGGTGTGGCGATGATTTGAGAATGCGTGTGGCCGACCGAAGCGCCCGCCTCGGCACCCACGTTCTGGAAAACCGCGGCATAGACGAGCGATTCATCCGCATCGTGTGCTACCAGACGTTCACGATACGCACGAAACATGTCGCAGAACTGCTCATCGCTCAGTGCGGCGGGGTTCGTGTGGTGATCGGCGCAAGCGATAAGGACTTCGTGCCGACCGAAGGCTGACGCGTGTGCGAAGAGATCATTCGAGGTGGTGCCAGGCTTCTTCAAGGGCCGAACAGCCGGGAACTTGTTCGGCACCACGCGGAGTCGCCAGCCGGGGCCATCAATGGGCGAGCCCTGTTCGCGGTAGGCGAGCACCTCGTTGGGAGTATCCGCTTCCTGCCCGGGGCAGAACTGGCAGGGCTGTGAATCACCATTCGCTCGTGGATGTGGCTCCGCGTGCGTGAGAGCCATGGGCCGCTGCGAACGCTCCGGAGCCACGACCACCCAGGAACCCGTCACGGGATTGCGGCGGAATTCGGGTGCCAGCGACAGCAATTCATTTCGCATGAGTAGACCAGGTGAGTGGAATCGAGCTCCCTCCACTCACACCATCCTTAGCGCTGATAGCCTGTGTTCGGGCAGGTGCCTGTGGGGCACGAGCCGTTGGAGCAATTGCTAGTGCTGGTGCCCACCGCGGGCACAACCCCAGCACCCTTGGCCGTTACGCCACCGGCCGGTTGCACGCCCATGCCGCCATCAGGGCGGTACTGCGTCTGCACCACACCATTGGCCGGGGCCTTGGTGTTCGAGGCACCCGTGAAGGGCATGTTATGGTCGTACTCGGTATCGGTGTTCGTGCTCTTGCAGCCGATCGTTCCGAACGCTGCCAGCACTGCGATCATCAGCAACCGCTTCATCGGACATCCCCCGGAACCCTCGTGCCACCTTCTATCGGAAGGTGCGCCGGGGTGTGCCGGTTCTATCGGTTGTGCGGGCCCGGCAACTTGAATACAGTTCGTTCTCACAGTGGTGCCGGCAAGTCACGCTGGGTGAAGATCCGCCAGGCCAGAAGGTAGCCCGCGACGCCGACCGCGAGCAACACGAACACAACGGGCACGCCAAGCGAGACTCCGGCCCAGGCTTCACCCAGATTCGCAACCCAGTCCTCACGAAGCATGATCTTCTGCGGCTGGTAATAGTAGAAGACCGTGAAGGGCCTCAGGAAGCCAACCTCGGGCCAGAGCTGACCGAGCACGTTGACCACGAACATCACGATGGCGATGAGGAAGCCGAAGCCAATCGTCCGCCAGCGACTGCGTCCCGCAGCCGAGATGGCAATGGTCATTCCACTGAGCGCGAAGATGAGCGCACCCAGGTTCACAAGCGCGGGGAGTTCGGTCTTCGCGGAGACAGGTATCACGCGCGGCGTGGCGGGTACAGGAAGCTGGATGCCCGCGGGGTTCGTCTCATTGAATTCGCGCAGTGCCGTATAGTCTTCCTCGAACGGACCAACTGCGAAGAGGCCAAACTGCGTGCCAGCAAAGAAGGCGAGGCAAAGCGTCGGAATTGCGACGCAATCGACGAGGAAATGGGCCACGATCAGGCGGCTCCGCGGCACGGGTTGCGAGAGGAGCAATTCCATCGTACCGCGATCGAGTTCCCCCGCGACTGCACCCGCAGCCCGGCCGATGCCCCACACCGACGCAAGAATGAGCACGACAGGGTGCAGCATCCCCACCGCGAGAAAATCCGTGGCTTGATCGAAGCGCAGGTCCGCACCGCCGAGCACTGCCTGCGAGACCTTGCCCGGCCCGCGGAAAATCACCTTCTCGAACAATTCTGGCGGCAACTTTGCAAACGATGTCACCGTGGTGACGAACGGTGTGATCTCGGCTGTCACACGCTGCGTCACTTTCACCCACAACGCGGAAAAGGCGAACAGCAGCAGGCCGAGCACGATGAGGGCCATGCGCAGGTCGCGTAGCAGTTTGCGAACGAGAATGAGCGTCATCGAATAATCACCCGTGGAATTTACGGTAGATGGGGCTGAGCCCGAGCGGCTCCACGCGGAGATCGTCCAGCGATTGTTTCGCCAACCATTCCAGCAGAGTGGGCAGCGGGCCGCGGTATGTAAGGGCGAGTTTGCCATTCACGAGAGCATCATCGTCGAGCGGCGATCCATCGGGCCCAGTCGTGGGCAGCGGCCCGGTGAAGCGGGCGCTCACGGCACGCCCTTCGCGCAGTTCGGACATTTCCTGGATGTGAACGAGTTTGCCCTGGCGCAGGATGCCAACGCGATCGCAGACCGCTTCCACTTCCTGGAGCACATGCGAGGAGAAGAGCACCGCCTGGCCACGCTTCTTCGCTTGCCGAAGTTGTTCGAGCAGTTCATCTCGCATGTTGGGGTCGAGCGTGTTTGTTGGTTCATCCAGGATAATCAGAGGCACGTGTGGCACGAGCACGGTGAGCAGGGCGACTTTGCGTTTCATCCCCGAGGACATGTGCGTGAGCGGGCGATCGATGTCGATGTCGAGACGTTCGGCGAGGTCTGCGACTTCGACGCCGACGGTTTCACCGCGAAGCCCCGCGAGGAACTTCACGAGGCGTCGGCCGGTCATGGTTTCGTAGAGGCGGAGTTCACCGGGAAGGTAGGCAACGCGCTTTCGGGCCTGGACGCCCGCATTCCAGCAATCGAACCCCGCTATGGTGGCACGGCCCTGGCTGGGCTGTAGGAAGCCGAGCATCAAGCGCAGGGCGGTGGATTTGCCCGAGCCATTGGGGCCAAGCAGGCCGAAGACTTCGCCGGCTTGCAGAGTGAGATTCAGGCGATCGAGCGCACGAAAGGAACCGTAGTCCTTGGTGAGGTTCTCGGCGACGAGCAACGGCTGCATGAGTTCCCCGTGCGATGGTGGCGAAGGTGCAGTTTGCACTCACGCCATCATCTTAGGCACGACCTTGCCGCCGACGTCGGTGAGGCGGAAGTCGCGGCCCTGGAACTTGTAGGTCAGCTTCAAATGATCCATGCCGAAGAGGTGGAGAATCGTGGCGTGAAGATCGTTGATGTGAATCGGCTCTTCCACGATGTTCCAGCCGAACTCATCGGTTTTGCCAAGGACCTGCCCGCCCTTGATGCCGCCGCCGGCCGCCCAGATGGTGAAGCAAAATAGATGGTGATCGCGACCCGTCACGTTCGTGCTACCGCCGCGATTTTCACCCAGCGGCGTGCGGCCGAACTCCGAGAGCCAGAGCACGAGTGTGCTGTCCAGCAAGCCACGCCGCTTCAAATCCTTGATGAGCGCGACCACCGGTTGATCGGCCATGAGACAGTTGTGTGGCAACTCGGCATCGAGGTTCGAGTGGTGGTCCCACGAGGCGTGGAAAAGTGAGACGAAGCGAACGCCGCGCTCGACGAGCCGCCGGGCGAGCAGGCAGTTGGAAGCGAAGGCGCGAAACTGCCCCTTGCCGCCCCCACGTGAAGCCTTGATCTCGGGCTCCGTGCGATCGAGGCCGTATTCATCGAGTGTCTTCTTGTCTTCCTTCGCGAGGTCGATGAGTTCGGGTGCCGCGGTCTGCATGCGGTACGCCAGTTCATACGCTGCTACCCGGCTATTCACTTCCGGGTCCGCAATCTGGGCATTGCGAATGCCGTTCAAATCCTTCACGGCCTCGATGGTCTTCGCTTGCATCGCATCGGAGAGCCCTGCAGGGTTATTGAGGTTCAACACAGGTTCGCCCTGGTTGCGGAAGAGCACACCGGCGAAGGTGCTGGGTAGAAAGCCGCTGCCCCAGTTGGAAGTGCCGCCCGATGTGCCGCGGCCGGCATTGAGCACGACATAGCCGGGGAGATTCTCGGCGACGCTACCAAGCCCGTAGTTCAGCCAGCTACCCATGCTCGGCCGGCCGAACATGGTGCTGCCCGTGTTCATCAACAGCTGGCCGGGGTGGTGGTTGAACGCCTCGGTGTGCATCGAACGCACGAAGCAGACATCATCGACGATCGTACCGAGATGCGGCAACAGATCGGAGAGTTCCATGCCGCTCTGGCCGTGCTTTTTCCAGGTGCGGTTGCTGCCGAGGATCTTCGCGGTCTCCTTCTGCAAGAAGGCGAAGCGGACGTTCTTGGTGAACGACTCCGGGAGTTTTTGGCCGTGCAACTCGTTCAGCTTGGGCTTGGGATCGAAGAGATCGAGTTGCGAAGGTGCTCCTTCGAGATAGATGCAGATGCAGTTCTTGGCCTTGGGTGCGAAGTGTGGCGGACGCGGTGCCAGCGGGTTCGCGGCATCCGCAGCCACGAGCCGGCCATCGCGCTGCAGCATCGATGCGAGCGCCAGCAAGCCCACACCATTGGCGCTGGTGGCGAGAAAGTTACGCCGTGATTGTGCGGCGAGTTCCTGCAGCGGATGCATCAGTTGTTCCTCGTGTAGCTGCGACGCACGGTCTTCGAAGCGGAGCGACCTCACCTCACTCCCGCGTCACGAACTCATCCAGATTCAGGAGCGTTCGCGCCAGCGCCACCCATGCCGCCGCCTCTGCGGGAGGCACACCCACGGGCTTGTGGCTGCCGAGCAACTTTGCCGCGGCAACATCGTCCTCTGCGGCGAGTGTGCGGAACTCGTCGAGCAGTTCCAACAAGCGTTCTTGCTCGGCCTTTGTAATCGGTCGACCGACACAGAGACGCATGGCGTACACCACCTTCGCCGCATCACTCGCCTCCGCCTTCTCGGTCAACACACGTTTCGCCAGGGCCTGGGCACACTCCACGAACACCGTGTCGTTTAGCAAGGTCAGCGCCTGCAGCGGAGTATTCGAACGCTCACGCCGCACCGTGCAGACATTGGAATCAGGTGAGTCGAAGGTCATCAACATCGGGTACGGACTCGTGCGCTGGAACCAGACATACATGCCGCGCTTGTAGCGATCAGGGCCAGTGCTCTCGACCCACTTCGCACTGTTGGCATACGTGAGTTCGGAGATGCCAGCGGGCTGCGGAGGGCGAATCGATGGTCCGCCGATGCTGCGGTCCAGGAGGCCGCTGGCGGTCAGCGCGTTATCCCGCACGATCTCGGCTTCGAGTCGGAATCGTGACTGCCGGGCGAGCAGCACGTTCAGCGGATCGCGTTTCATGATCTCCGGCCGTGTTGCGGAACTCTGGCGATAGGTTGCCGAAAGCACGATGGTGCGATGCAACTTCTTGAGCGACCAGTGACCGCGGAATTCGTGCGCGAGCCAGTCCAGCAATTCCGGATGGCTGGGCTTGTCGCCCTGCGTGCCAAAATCGTCGGGTGTTGAAACGAGCCCGCGGCCGAAGAACTTCTCCCAGGCCCAGTTCACAATCACGCGTGAGGTGAGCGGATTCTCCTGGGAGACGAGCCATTTCGCGAGATCAAGCCGCGACGAACCGCTCAGTGCTGGCAGCACGCCCGGTGTGCCTGGGCTCACAGCCACACCCTTCCGCAGGAAGTCACCGCGGATCATGACATGCGTGGGTCTTGTGGGCCCGACTGCAAGTGTCATGGCCTTGCTGACCGCGGGTGCTTTCTTCAGATGGGTAGCGAGTGCAGCCTCTTGTTTCTTGATCTGAGCCGCGGGAAGTTTCTTCGCCTTCGCCTCGGCGATGGCAGCCTGGAGTTTCTTCGTCACGGTCTCAAATTTCGCCGCCTGTGCATTCACCTTTTGCGCATCCCCGGGCAGTGGTGCATTGATGTCCAGTTCACGATCCGAGTTGAAGAAGGCAAAGAACTGATAAAACTCCCGCTGCGAGAGCGGATCGTACTTGTGATCGTGGCACTGGGCACAGCCGATCGTGAGGCCAAGCCAGACCTTTCCCGTGGTGCTGACGCGATCCACACACGCGGCCACGCGGAACTCTTCCTGATCGACGCCGCCTTCCTTGTTCGTGAGCGTGTTGCGGTGGAAACCCGTGGCGATCTTCTGCTCGACAGAAGCATTCGGCAGCAAGTCACCGGCCAGTTGCTCGATCGTGAACTGATCGAAGGGCATGCCGGCGTTCAGGGCATTGATCACCCAGTCGCGGTAGCGCCAGGCGAAGGGCCGGCCCGTGTCCTTCTCGTAGCCATCGCTGTCGGCATAGCGGGCCGCATCGAGCCAGTGTCGACCCCACCGTTCGCCGTAATGCGGCGAGGCGAGCAAGCGATCGACGAGTTTCTCGTAGGAATCCGGTGATTCGTCCGCCAGGAAGCCATCCACCTCGGCGGGGCTTGGCGGCAAGCCGATCAGGTCGAGATGCAACCGACGGATCAACGTGGCCTGATCGGCTTCAACAGCAGGGGCAATGCCTTGTTTTTCCAGCGGTGCCCACACGAAGTTGTCGATGGGATTGCGAACAGGACCACGAATAACGGGAGCTGTCATGGGCTTCACGGGCTGGAAGGCCCAGTGGCTTGACTTAGCTGGTTTCGCGTTCGAACTTGTGGAAGAGGTTCCATAGTCCGCACCTTGATCGATCCACGCCCGCAGCTTGCCGACCTGCTCCGGTGACAGTTCCTTGTCACCCGGCGGCATCTTCGCATCCGGATCGGTCCCCGCAACCGCGTGAATCAGCCGGCTCTCGGCACTCTTGCCGTCAAGAATGACCGCACCGCTGTTGCCGCCAAGCAGGGCGTCCTTGCGGTTATCAAGTCGCAATCCACCTTTCTGCTTCTCGGCTCCATGGCACTTCACACAGTGTGCATCCAGGATTGGCTTGATGTCCGTGTCGAAATTGATCTTCCCTTTAGCGGGTAGCGGCAACTTCGGTGGCTCCGCCAGTGCGGGCAGGATGAACGCGACGCATAGAAACGCAGGGATGAATCGAAGATGCATCATGGCAGCGGGCTTGAGGTGGTGTGGCAACAAGTTCACTTATGCTAAACGGAGCGTGCGAATGCGGTCAACGAGAATCGTCATCGCAAGGGTTTCTGGTCATACCTGGCGCGCAGGCGATTGGCGGTTTGCCACACTTTCGGATCGGTCTGCAGGAAGTCGATAAGGTTGCCCGTCGACACGCCGAGCAACTCGGCCGCCTCACTCACCCGGGCATCCACGGCGTTCAGCACATCCAGAACCACGCCGACCGCGGGCCAGAATCGCGGGTTCTTCGCGTTCATGTGGAGTTTGTCAGCATGATTGCGGGCAAAGCAATAATCCGCATGAGTCGCGATGGCATCGGCACTGAGCACAGACAATTCCTCGCGAAGATCCAGGTATAAGGCCTGTCGCAAGCGCACCAGCGCCTTCGCCTTGTTCTCATGCTGCGAGCGCGATTCCTCCGCAATCACCAGCAACCCTGTTGGCGTGTGGCGCAGGCGAACCGCGGAACTCGTCTTGTTCCGCTTCTGCCCTCCGGGCCCACTGGCACGGTACGTATCCACGTCGCACTGCGCGAGCAGTTGCTCCTCAGTGAGACAGGACCAAGTGGAACGAGGCGAATTCTGCATCGTAGCGGATATGTCTTGTATGCTCGCGAATTACTAACGCCAATACGGGAAATGCTTCACTCTCTCAGGCTGGCCAAAGACGGCCCCTCATTGAAATACTCCACCACGACCGGAACACCATCAAAATCGGGAACTTCCGGCGGTGGGTTGAAGCCTCGGCGAGCGTTGATCTTGATGGCGAAGCCACCATTGCCTCTGGTGAGTCCATAACCGAACAAGGAGATGTGATGATCCTCATAGAACGCGACGACGCGGTCTATCACGGCCTCAGCTTGTTCTCGTGTCACCGGCATCGTCGGCCCCCAAACCGAACGGATTGAATCCGGCTTTCACTGTGGCCCGATCAAGATATCGCATTCAAGCATACTAGCACACGTTCGAACAGTGAGCAGGAGCAATCGTTTCCGCTAGGCGGTCGCTTCAATCTGGAGGTTGGGCCATGTCGTAAGGACAGGTTGTATCGGCAGAGCGTATGCCAGCGGGCGGTCGGCTGCCAGCCCATTTGGGCGCCGCCCTCCTTCATCCACGACCGCCAAGATCATGCCAACCACGCGACCCTGAGCATCAAGAACGCAACTGCCAGAATCCCCGTGGGTCGCAAACGCTTTACCTCGCACACCTTCAATCTCAATCACATTTGCAAAATGGATTTCACCAAATGGCGGGTACGGCACGTTGTACTGCTGATAGATGCCGATCACGCTTCCCGTTTTCCACCATGACGCCGCCCCGCAATGATAGACATCCAGTTTCTGATCTGGTTCTTCAGGGTCCTGTAATACATCGTAAGGATCTGCCAGAACACCTGTGATGCCGCGAACGCTCCCTTGAAACCGACCCGGGGGTGAAGTTTCCGTCGGGAAACGGTTGGGGGCTGCGATGTGAGTGATTCCGGCCTCACTCGACACGCGGATGAGGGCAGCATCACAATCGTTGACAGCCGATGCATCAATAGTCGTTGTGGTGGTCAGTTCACCGATCCGCGCTTGCGGAGGAGCGTCACCCAGCTTTCGAGGGGCCTGAAGGATAAAACGATTCAGCGGAATGTTTGATGTGAGGTGCCCGCAGGTGAGGAGATGGATTGACTTATCTTTCCTATCACGAGCGAAGCAACCAATGGAGACCCAGCCTTCCGCATCCTCCTCGGCCGCAATGGCGCTGCCAATTGTGACGGGGCGTCGACGATAGGCGGCGTGACTATTGGCTCGATTGCTTGGTTCGCCCGGGTAGCGACGGCTCACAGCCAGACTCGCTTATCCAACGCGGCCGAAATCGATTTGCCCCTCCGGGTACTGTTTGCACATCCGGCGCACCGTTTCAACGATCCGTGACTCACCCAGTTGCCGATCATGATCGCGTACCTGAACGGCCAGCTGGAAACCCTCGTCCCCCACCTTGCGCAGCCCGAAGAAAACACCCGGAATGACCGGGAAGTGTGACCCGCTCATCCCACCTGTTAGCGATTTTTGAACGGTTCCGCTAAGCGCGTGAGCGATCGACCGGATCAATTCGTTCTGCAAGGCTTCGGCCCTGTCCCTTGATAGTGCCAGACGAACACGCTGCTTTCGGCAGACGTCGGAACCTCCGGGGAGTGCGAACGCGGACTGGTGCCAGCCACCCGGTTCAAATCACAGTCGCGATAACCTTTATGATGGATGTGAGTAGCGTAGGAACGCCGGGATTTGCGAACAGTGCCTGAGGAGAATTCCGCCAAATGACGAACACTGAGATCTGATACCCGCCGGGGTGACGATGAATCACCCCGACGCTCGCATGACATCAACTACTTCCCGGCCTTCTGGAAGTATTCCTTCGATTCCTTCACACCAGGCTTGATGGTGAGGGCACCCTTCTTCCAGTCGGCAGGGCAGACTTCGCCGTGCTTCTCGAAGTGCTGCAACGCGTCCAGCACACGCAGGGCTTCATCGACACTGCGACCCAGGGGCAAATCGTGAATCGTGACAGCGCGGAGCACGCCCTTCTGATCGATGAGGAAGGTGCCGCGGAGTGCGATGCCGCCTTCCTCGATGAGCACGCCATAATCCGCGCTGATCTTCTTGGTGATATCTGCCACAAGCGGATATTTCAGGCCGCCGAGCCCGCCGGTGGCACGAGGCGTCTGAATCCAGGCGAGATGCGAGAATTGACTATCGATCGAGGCACCAACTACCTCGGCACCGCGATCGCGGAACTCCTGGATGCGATCGCTGAAGGCAATGATTTCGGTGGGGCAGACGAACGTGAAATCGAGTGGGTAGAAGAAGAGTACGACGTACTTGCCGCGGTAGTCGGAGAGTTTAATTGTCTTGAACTCTTCGTCGACGACGGCGGTCGCGGTGAAGCCTGGGGCTTCTTTCTGAACCAGTGCGGCCATGGTGAGGCTCCTCGTGGGGGTTTCCAGGAACGGATTCGTCGCGGTTGAACCGCGACCGCAATCCCTGTTCCCATGTTTAGCAACCCCACGATCCGCGTCCACCACACCTGACCATCGGCAGTCATCGGTGATGCCGATCAGGCCGTGACAGCGACCTTCCGTGTGATCCGCCGCCAGACCCCGAAGGTCATGCCACCAAGTCCCATGAGCATAAAGGTCGTCGGTTCCGGTGTAGCGACCGGTCCGCCGCCGTTTCCGGGTGGGGGAAGTGGCACTTCCTCTTCCGGCTCCGGATCCGGTGTCGGGTCGGGATCGCCGCTGCCGCTGCCGCTGCCGCCACCGGGCACCGGATCAACGATCGGACCAGGTCCGGGTTCGGGATCGTCGACTGCACCCGGCGTGAGACCGATCACCCACCAGCCACCCGTGGGAACGCCCACGTCAGCCATGCCAAGTGGATTACCCGCCGCATCGGTGAGTGAGGCCGTGAGCGTGCGGACACCCGCCGCATCGGGATCGGCCAGTGTAATGCCGAGCAGTGCCGCATCCGCGGGCAAGACGCCACCCGCTTCGGGCTCACCTGTAGCGAGTGATGAGCCCTTGCCGCTCGCTGTCTTGGCGGATTTGGGAGCTCCGGCAGTCGCAACGTAAGCGGCACCGTTCGAAGTATTCAGCAGAACGGGTGTGCCGACACCGCTGAAGAAGACGTTTCCGCCTCCCGTGGCGGCTTCCACGTTTGATCCGACACTCAGTTTGTTCACCCCAATCACAGGCGGCCCGTGTGGCGTGTCGAACCAGAATTCATTGGAAGCGGAAGCAGTGTCGGACCCCGCGAGCCCTGCCGCCAGGGTCACCCAGAAGCCGTCCGCCGCTCGAGCCGAGCCAGGCGCAAACACCCAGCCAGAGAGCATTCCGATGAGTATCAACCACGCCGGTGCCCGACGCATTGCTGCCCCTCCTGCCAATCGTCTTCGCCCGTGCTCGAAGCCGTGCTCCGAGCGGGCGGGACATTAGCACGGGTAGTTCCGGAAAAAAAGGGGAATTGCCTGAAGTGGAAGGAGGGCAGTGAGCACGTTCGATCGCGAGACAGAATACCACGTGAAGCAAACGACCTCGCTGAGCCGAGAATCCGGAACGACACCCGCTGAACGCGGTCTGCTTCCGGCTTTGCTCCTTGCTGGGATTGCACCCGGAGAATACAACTCGGGCAACCTGACACGGAGCAACATATGACCCCTCCCGAAACGATTGGCGTCGGCCTCATCGGTGCCGGCGACATCGCCATCCTGCACGCCGCGGCCATCAAGAAGTGCCCCGGTGCGAAACTCATTGGCCTGTGGAACCGCAGCCAGGATCGGGCGAAGCAGCGGGCCGCCGAATTCGGGTGCAAGAACTACGCGTCGCCCGAAGATCTCGTGAAAGACCCTGCCATCCACGCGGTGTTCGTGCTCACCAATCTGGAATCACACCTCGAATACGCCAAGCTCGCACTCGACGCCGGCAAGCACGTGCTGGTGGAAAAGCCCGTCGGAGTCAGTGTCGCCGAGATCGAACAGATGAAGAAAGCGGCTGATGCCAAAAACCTGGTGTGCCTGCCCGGGCACAACTACGTCTACGAAAGCGGCATGATCCGCACTCACGAACTTGTTGAGAATGGTGATCTGGGAACAATCGTCTCCGCGTATGTGATGTACAACATTCATCACCCCGAGGAAGTGGCCAAGCGTTACCCCGGAGTCGTGAGACAAATCCTCACACACCATTCCTATATTTTATTATATCTGGTCGGCAAACCCGTCGAACTCTGTGCCATGAAGGCCACCCTCCACTACCAGGAATATCCTGAAGAGGATATCGCCATGGTGCAGATGCGGCTCGCGAATGGAGCACTGGCTCACTTCTGCGCCAGCTTCGCCGCGGACGATCACGCTGCCGATCCCTGGACCGTGATGGTAAAGGTCATCGGCACGGCCGGGAGCACTCGCTACAGTTATCGCGATCACGTCGAGATTAAGCCAGGCCTGGTGCATTCCCAAACATACACGGCCTATCAGGGCTCAATCACCAATGAGGTGCGCCATTTCCTCATCGATTGCCTGCGGCTCGGTGCCAAGCCCCTGAGCACACTCGACGACGCCATCACCGCCCAAAAAATGATTGAGGCTGCGGAAACCTCCATCCGCGACAAGAGTGTGGTGAAGTTATAATCACCAAACCGACCGGGGAGAGCCACGATGCAGAAGCGACCACTGGGCCGCACAGGCCTGAATGTCTCAGTTCTCGGCCAGGGCGGTGCTGCCTTCGGCCAACAGTTCGGACCCGTCACCGCGGCGGATGTGGCAGCGTGTGTGCATGCCGCCGTGGATGCCGGGGTGAACCTTGTCGACACCGCCGCCTATTATGGACGCGGTGTCGCCGAGAGCTTGCTTGGCCAGGCACTCGAAGGAGGCTGGCGCGAGAAAGTCGCCATCTGCACCAAGGCGTGTCGGCTTGGGGATGCCGAGTTCGACTTCACACCCGCCGGAACCCGCGAGTGCTTCGAGGCCTCGCTCCAGCGCCTCGGCACGGACCACGTCGATATCCTGCTCGCACACGACATCGAGTTCGCCGACGACTACGAATACGTCTTTAACGAAACCGCCAACGTCCTGCATCAACTCAAAAAAGAAGGCAAGGCACGCTTCATCGGCATGTCGTGCTATCCGTTGCCGCTGCTGAAGCAGGCCATCGAACGTTGCCAGCTGGATGTGGTGATCAGCTACGCTCACTGCAATCTTTGGAACACCCGCCTGCTGACGGACCTGATGCCGACAGCGGAGAAGCATGGCGTGGGTGTCATCAATGCCAGCCCGCTGGCGATGGGATTGCTCACCAATCAGGGACCGCAACCGTGGTTTCCGGGGCCGCCGGAGATCAAGGCCGCCTGTGCGAAGGCGGTGGCACTGTGCCGCGAACGCGGTGCCGACATCAGCTTCCTCGGCATGCAGTTTTGCTTCGCCCAACCGGAGATCGCCTGTGTGCTCACCGGCACCGCCAAGACCCACGAACTGGAAGTGAACTTGCGCGCACTCCAAGAACCGATCGATCAGACTTTGCTTGCCGAGGTGATGAAGGTGCTGGACCCCGTCCGCGACTGGACCTGGGCGAGCGGCAAGTGGAAAGACTGAGGCGAGCGGCCCGCGTGTGAGGGCTGTTCGTGAAGAATACCCGAGGCGAACGGCCCTCGTGAGAGGGCTGTTCTGGCAATTTTGATCTTCTTCTCGACGAAACGCTAATCTTCTTGAGAACAGCCCCCTCACGGGGGCCGCTCGCCTGGACACTACAACGTTGGTTTCACTTCGTCCTTCGGCACCGGCAGCAGGAACGTCAACACAAAGGCGAAGAAGTACACGGTACCACCGATGAACGCCGCGGCGGCGGCGACTTTCATCGGGTTTGTGCCGTCGAAGAATGTCGACAGGAATTCGGTGTTGAACGTCGCGGCCATCGTGCCGAGCATGCGGGCCCCCACGTTCGTGGCAAACGCACCACCCGTGCCACGCAGGTGCACCGGGAAGACACGCGGCAAGAACTCGCTCATGTAGCTCATCTGGGCCACGGTGAGCAGTCCACAGAAGAAGATGGCCGTGGCGAAGATGGCGTAGTCGCCCTTGATCAACTCCAGATACGTGATCGGGAAAAGCACGATGCCGGGGATCAGGAACAAGCGAAGCAGTGTACGGCTTGGCAGGAAGATAAGCAGCACGGCGAACATGATGCGGCCGGTGAGCCCGCCCAGTTCCTGCCAGCGCTGGATGTTGCCGCGGCGTGCCTTCACTTCCTGGGCCAAGGCTTTCTCCTGGCCAGCGAGTTTCTTATTCGCCTCATCGACCACCGCCTTGCCCTTGGCTGCGTCCTCGGGGCCTTGCTTGGCGAGAAGCTTCTCGCGGTCCGCAATCTTGGCCTTCTCGGCACCGAGCGCCTCTCGCTTCTCCTGCAAGTCCGGCAGCCCGGGCGCCATCTGAATCGGCGTGAGTTGCAGTGCACCGAATGCGGCCGCGTAGGCGCACGCAGAGAGCAACGAAGTGACAATCGTGGTGCGGCGGAGTTCGGGTGAGAAGAGTTCGCCAAAGCTGGGTCGACGCAGGGTGCCCGCTCGCTTGCGCTCGGCCCACACACGCGATTCCGGCACGAACGGCAGCAACAGCAGAATGAGCGCACCGGGAACGAGGCCGGTCAGCAGAGTGTAGCGCCAGGCCACGTTATCGGGGTTATGCCCGGCCGGGAAGTTGATTGCGGGAAGTTGGCCCGGCACCTTAGAGGCGGTGAGAATTTCGTTGTACACCTCGGTGACGAGGATGCCGCCGAGCGAGGCACAGGCCAGCGTCCAGCCGATGACGAGTTCGCGGGTTCGCTTATTATCGAATAGCTCTGTGAGCCAGGTGACCGCGGCCACCATCTCCACGCAGACACCAATGAAGGTGGTGCAGCGGAACAGCACGAGCTGCCAGAGTTCGGTGCTGAACGCGGCTGCGACCGGGCTGAGCGAATAGAGCAGGATGCTCGCAATCATGATGCGTTTGCGGCCAAGGCGGTCGATGAGAAAGCCGCCCATGATGCCGAAGAAGCCGCCGCAGAGTGCCGCGATCCAGAGCATGCGACCGGCCCAGAGTCGGACGATATCGCTTGTCGGTTGGGCCTTCAGCAGTTCCGCCAGGGCATCGGCACCGATGACCGGGAACATGAGGAGTTCGTATGTATCGAACAGGAAGCCAATGGCAGCGACGGCGAGCACGAGGTTGCGCGTCAGTGGGGCGAGCCCCGAGGTGGGTGTGGCAGGTAATGACACGAGGTGGGCTCCGGGTGCGGCGAAAGAACGCGGGCGGATGGGGAGAAGTTAAGGTTGCAAGGCGCGAACGGCAACCACTTGCAAAGCAGACGCAACGCGGTAACCATGTCAACGATCCGCTCGAACGTGCGGAGTACGAAGTGCGGAGTATTGACAATCGAAGCAGTTGTGATCCGGTTTCACACGAGGCACGCCATACTCTGCCCTTCCCCGATATCTTTCACCCACTGGAGTCCGTCATGCGTCTCTCCCGCCTCGCGTTCACCGCAGCCTTGCTGCTCCTGCCCGTGGCAGCACGTGCCGACGACACCGCTGAGTTCCTCAAGCCTGATAACTGGGAAGGTCGCGCCGATCTCTGGAAACTCGACGGCACCACCCTCGTCGGCGAGACCAAGGAAGATCCGAAGTACAACACCTTCTTCTGCAGCAAGAAGCGTTACTCGGACTTCGAGCTATCCTTCAAGGTTCAGCTCCGCGATGGCATCGGCAACAGCGGCGTGCAGATTCGCAGCGAAGTGTTCGACCCGAAACTCTTCAAGGTCAAGGGCCCACAAGTGGACGTGGGCAAGGGCTACTGGGGCAGCCTCTATGGCGAAGGGGTGGGTGGAATGATGAAAGCTTCCGACAAATCGCAGATCGAGAAAGCCGTGAAGGAGAAGGAATTCAACGACTACAAGATCGTGGCCAAGGGAACCCACATCACGATCACAGTTAACGGCGCCGTGATGGTGGACCAAGACTTCCCCACGTTACCTGCACCCAAGGGCAAGGAAGGCGGCCCCGCACCAAAGGACGGCATCATCGCCTTCCAGTGCCACCAGGGCTACCCGGCCATGCGCGTCGAGTTCAAGGACATCAAGTTCACGGACCTGAGCAAGAAGTAACACCATCCAGACGTTGTGCAGTGCCGTGAACAGCGGCACTGCTGACATTCAATTCTCGCTGAAGTCGAACTTGGCCACGTTCGCCCGTCCGAAGGGATCAGCGAGGAACTTCCGATAGCAGAGCGGGCACATATCGAAGCGCTTCTTCGCGCTCCGCGGCGACTCGACCAGCATCTCGTCTGCCCGTCCATCTTCGATATCGTTAAGCAGTTGTGCCATCTCCTCCACATGGTCGCTATCCAGGTCGGCTTCCGTCAGTTCGGCCGGGTCTGTGGCGGCGAACCCTTCGACCTTCACGACATATCGGGCGAGTTCTCCGGGGGTGAGATCTTTTCCGCAGCTGTCGCAAGAGAAGTGCATCATGGCCGAGAGTTCCTCCATTCACCACGGGGTCGCAGCGGTTGCCAGGTGAGAGCGTTGGCATCCGTGCGAGGGCGGTCGTGCGAGTCCAGCGAAGAGGGCGACCGCCGTAACGTTTCGCTACATCCATAGGTCACAGGTTTCGGGTTGCCTGTCAAGCGGAAACCCACTTCCCATTCCTACAACCGGCAGGACCGTTCCGTCTGGGAAAAACGGGCAACACCTGTGTAACTCTTGCCGTCGAGTTCTTCCTACCCATGCCCTGAGTTGCGATTCGGCAGTGGAAACTGCAGAATCATTTACTAGAAATTGCAGCGTTTCGTACGCATCGTGAAAGAATTCCGCAAACGGCCTGTCAGCTTTTGGCACGGCCAGTGCATTACCTTTTCATGCCAACGCAACGAGACCGGTGGCGAACGAATAACCGGCCCCGCAACGCTGGCTCGCATCAGACACAACCATCCCCCGCCGCTCCGGGAACGCCCCTGGGTCGGACATGCCCCTGCACCCTTCCCCCAACACGTATCCCCCACGGCCGGCAGCTCGATGAGCTTGCCGGCTCGTCTCTTTTTGGGGCTATCTCACCTCGATCTTGAAGGACTTCACCTGCTGCGGGCAGGGGCACCCTTGCACACCGGAGATTCCCCCCATCGAGTGCATGGAAAAATGGCTGAAGTCGTTGCGGACCAGCCAATGAAGCGGATCGGCTCGCAAGCCTCGATTGCATCTCGACCAACGGGTTGGGTATGCTGAGTGTTATGACGGATTGGGGACGAGTTTAACGAGGAGAGTTATCATGCGCTGCCCGCAAGCGATCACACTCGCCTGTTCCGGTCTGTTCGTGGTGGCATTCGCGGGGTGCGGCCAGAAGCAGCCTGCCGCCGATGAGCCAACGGCCGAGGTGAACCCGACCCCAAAACCGCGGCCGGCCCCTGCTCCAGTTGAAGACCCGAATCCGACAGATCCAACAACACCGAAGGGTGCCTTCCCGTTCCAGGTGCCGGGCATCACCGACCCCGCACCCATCGAACCGACGCCGATGGAACCGATGCCCGTGGAACCGACCCCCACGGGTGTGGCAGTGGCACCTGCGCCGCGGGAAGCGGATCCCATGCAGGAGCCCAAGCCGGTGGGGCCACTCGTGGTGCAGCCGGACCCGAAGTTGCCGCCGCCAAAGCCCGAGGACAAGAAGGACCCGCCGAAGGAAGGCTCCGTGATCGTGTGGCCCAAGGAGGTGGGCGGTCGCAATGCGCAGAGCTTCATCAAGGACATGCTCGATGCAGACCCGGCCATCCGTGTGGTCGCCCTGAAGACTCTTCCGGCGTTTGGACCGGAGGTAAAAAAGGCCACCACGCCCGATGGCAAGGTCACCTATGGCCAGGCTCTGCTTGCTCGCATCAACGGACAAACAGAGAAGGACCCCTGGGTGCGACTGGCAGCCTTTGAAACGATCGCAGTGCTGGGCTTCGAGGAAGAGCGCGATGGGAAAGAAGCGGTGCGAATGCTTGGCATTATTGCCGAGGGTAACCCCGCCTTGCGAGCCCAGGCCGTGCAAACGCTCGCCACATTCGGCAACCGCGGCGAACCCTCTGTGCAATACCTCGTCGGCGGCCCTGTGCTCGCCGATCCCTCCTTCGAAACACGCCGCTCGATCGCCGCGGCACTCGGCCTCATCGGCACCGATCCCAAGACCGGGCCCAACCCACGTGCTCTCAATTGCCTGGCCGGCACGCTGATCAACGATAGCAGCGTGGCCGTGCGACTTGAGGCGATGCAGGCACTGGTGATGCTCGGGCCGCCACACCACAAGGGAATGGTGACCGATCCGATGGACCCAACCAAGAAGATCGAGATCATGGTGCCGGACACGCCTGCCGCGAAGAAATACCTCGAAGCCGTTCGCAAGCGGCTGGCACCGCACACGCCGCGGCCCGGTGAAGCGATGAACCCCACGGGCGTGGTCGAGCCGAACAAGCAAGTCGAAATCTGGGCACGCGTCGTGATGATGCGCTTCGATCCCGCGGACGAGATCAACAAGGAGAACCTCGACGGTATCGCTCGCTACATCAAGGAAGAAGAAGTGGGCCCGAAGATTCAAGCCCTCACCGTGCTGGGCATGCTTGGCGATGCCGGGGCCAAGCGCATCGACGATGTGGTGAATGCGCTCCTTTCCGAAGACCCATACGTGGTCTACACCGCTGCCACCTCGCTCGCTTCGATGGGCACCGCAGCCAAGCCCGCCATCCCGGCCCTCGAACAACTGCGAACTCGGGGCAAAAACGAGGACGAGAAGAAGTACTACACCATGCTCGCCGATGAAGCGATCAAGACCATCAAGGACCCACCCAAGTCTCCCATGCCCGGGGAGAAGTAGTTCTCACTTCCCCTTCACGCGTTCGATCATCCACCCGCTGGCGTTTGTCGGCGGGTGTTTTTGTTCGCTGAAGGTCTGATTCCAGCCGAGCACGCCGCAACTGTGTTTCTGCGGCTGCACGGCGAATTGCACGAGTGTGCTGATGTCGCGGTCGCCGCTGGCACAGGGCACGATCGCTTCGTGGGGCACGTAAAAGTACGGGCTCATCAGGATGCTTGAGTTCGCGAGCAAGCCGCCGTGGGTGAAGACACCAGCGATATTCTCCTCGAATAACCCGGCGAGCACGGCAAGTGCGGCTCCGTTCGGCTCGGCGACACGGGGCAACTCGGGTGCGTCGAACGGATGCATCATGGCCAGTTCATCGGCGTTCGCGGGGGCAAAGGAATCTCCCCACAGGCCGATGTGCTGGCCATCGATCGTCTCACTCATGCGCAGCCAAGCCAGCACGGTTCGCAGGTCGCGCAGTTGTGCTCCGAGCAGCGGTTGGCCGAGTATCAGGTGCGTCTGCGAGATCGAGGTGCGGGTGCTGCCGCGTTCGGCGGAAGCACCGGCTTTCGTCTCCCCAGTGCCGCGCACATCGACGAGGCAAACAGCGACGCCGGCCTTCAAGAAGGCCTCAATCTCTTCCGCACGCTCCTTGAGGAAGCCCGCCTTGCCGCCCTGTGCCACCATCACCACCACGGGCAGTTTGCCTTTCTCATTCGTCGGCTCGATTAGCAGGAACGGCACGACGATGCCGGGCTCGACATCCAGGGCGAAGCGCGACAGTTTGCCGCCCGCCACCTCCTCACTCAACCCCTTGAAGAGCTTCGGCTCATGCACGGGCTCGATGTTCCCGAGGAGTTTCGTCCACTCACGCCGCAGGTAATCGATCTCTGCTTTTCGCGTGTCGAAGGGTTGCGGCTGGAGGGCTTCGAGGCGGGCCTTGAGCACCTCGTGCAACTTCTTCGGTTCAAGTTCCGCGCGTGCCTTGTCGGTCCAGCAGGTGAGTTCCGCAGTTGTCCGTCGTTGCTTGTATTCCTGTGGAACGGGCATGTCGAACCAGGCTTTCAGTGCGGGGTAGATCATCGCACGATGCACGGCACCGATGTTATTGCAGTGGGTGTTGCCGGGGCCAGAGTTGCGGACGCTGCCGGCTCCGAACGCGGTGCGAAGGCTGTCCTTGGCATCGTAGAAGCCGAAGATTTTTTGCAGCCGGGGCCAGGCGGGGTCGCGCTTTTCATCCCACGTGAACTCATGGGAATAAATGAGCTTCCGCGGTGCGACGCTGCCGACGATCACGAAGTGGGCGAAGCCATCGCGGGCTCCGCTCTTGAGGCCGCGGGTGCTCTCCCAGTAGCCATCGCCGAACCAGGCGAAGTCGCGATCGGGGTTGTCGGTGCCGCCGGACTCGGGCTGCCAGCCGCCGAAGTTGAAGGGCGCAACACAGGCGATGCGTGAATCGAGTGCGGCGGTGACGCCAGCCGGGTCGCCACCGCCGGCCACGGCACCGAGCAAGATGATCCGCGAGGAATCGATGTTCGGTTGCTTCAGGAGCACATCGACACCACGCATGAGATCCCACACCATCCAGCCCATGAGTGATTCGCCGCAGAGGCTCAGTTGCAGGTTCGTGTTGTAGCGGAAGTAATAATCCTGGCGGCTCACGCGGAACGGTTTGGGATAGTCCTTCTCGGTGCGGAAATCATGCTGTCGGCGTTCGCCGTGACCCAGGTGGTCGGGCACCAACACCGCCACGCCCGCACGGGCCCAGGTCATGCCCATATCCTGAAGCTCGCCCTCCGTCTTCGGATTGTGATGGCTGTGCGATAGCAGCACGCCCGGCATCTTCTCCGGTGGCTTCACGGGCAGGTAGAGATTCGCCGAGACCCAGAAGTGCGGCCGTGTTTCGTACAGAAGATTATGAATCACGAAGCCATCGCCTTCGATCTTGCCCGTCGGCACGATTCGCATGTTCGCGGGCACCGGTGGAAACTCACCGAGCGATTCGCGCAGGGCTTTCAAACGAGGCTCACGATACGCTTCCCACTGCGCTCGCGATTGCACCGCCGCGAACGCTTGCGATTCGCGCAGGCTCGCCGCACGCATCCGCTCTTTCACATCATTCAGCATCATCCGCGGCAACTCTTTCGCACGCGGATCATCCGCTGGAAAGACATTCGGCTTCACCGCGGCAAAATCGGCCGCGACAGCAGAGAGTGCGAAGGAGAGGAACAAGCAACGCATGAGATTCGCCCTCACGATAAGCCCCATGGATGTATGCATCGCAATGACGTGCCGAGCACCGTCGCTCTCACGATGCACCTTCATGTTCTGATGCCCTGAAAGGGCAAAACGGTACTGCCCAGGGCACGGCTTTCTGTCGCCCTGCGTTTTGCTCAACATGGCAATTTGCCCTGGAGGGGCAAGACGTTGTCTCACGCTTTCAGCGTGAAGGGGTGATCAGGATTGCTCGCCCAGGGTGGCGTCGCTTCGCTCCTGACCCTGGGCTATGTGATCCCACGCCTGCAGCGTGAAAACCACCAGACCCTGTTCGAAGTGAAGCCGGTACGCTTCTGGTGCCGGCCTGGAAAGCGTGGGGTGTCACCCAGACGGGGTTAATCCTGAAACGCGGCACAGAGGCGGAGGTGTTGCTCAATGTCGAGTGATTCTGAACGCAGGGTGCCGTCGATGCCGAGTGCGGCGAGTTTCGCGTCCACCTCGACCTTGTCGCGGCGACCACTTGGCCAGCCGGTTAACGCCTGCCGGAGGTTCTTGCGACGGTGCACGTAGAGGTCGCGCAGGAACACGCGATACGCCGGCACGTTGCCCACCCGGGCCCGTTTCTCCGCGTTGGGCGTGATCTTCACGATGGCGGATTCGACCTTCGGTTGGGGGTAGAAGTTTGTCGGCAGCACCTTCCGGATGATTTCCACATCGGCCACGGTCTGCACCAGCACGCTCAGCGCGTTGTACTCCTTCGTCCCCACTTCTGCCCGCATCCTCTCGGCGATCTCCCACTGCACCATCACCACCATTCGCTCAATCGGGATATCGGTGAGGAGCAAGTTGCTGATCAGCGGCGTGGCGATCACGTAAGGCAGGTTTGCCACAAGTTTCCGCTTCGTGCAACCGTGCAATCGCACCGTCTGGTCCCAGGCGGCCAGCATCTCGGGGTTGAGTTCATTCTTGTTGGCAAGTGCATCGCCGAAGACGAAGTGAACGTTATGCCGCGGGCCGATCACTTGCTGGGCCACGGGTTGCAGCATCTTGTCGATCTCGACCGTGCAAACAGCCCCGGCAAAGTCCGCCATGCGGCCGGTGAGTGAGCCGGTGCCCGTGCCCACTTCCAGCACAGCATCGGCTGCCGTGATCTCGGCTGAACGCACAATGAGATCGAGCAGGTTCAAATCGATGAGGAAGTTTTGCCCCAGCTTGCTCTTGGCTTCGAGGCCGTGGGCATCGAATAGCCCGCGGAGGTACGACAGCGTTTGCCGCGGCGAAGGTGGCTGGCGATCAGAGTTGTTCATGGTGGTGCCGATGGCAGGCGAGAGGAAGCCCGGAGCATTGAGTGATCAGCGCCCGGGGCGAAGCATTCACATCGGCAGAAGGGCTCTCTCGATCACGCCCTTCACGTCGCTCATCTTCACGCGCTCTTGCTTGAGCGTATCGCGATCGCGGATGGTCACGGTGTCGTCCTTGAGGGTGTCGCCGTCGATGGTGATGCAGAACGGCGTGCCCGCCTCATCCTGCCGGCGATAACGGCGGCCGACTGCCCCCTTGTCATCGAAGAAGACATTGAAGAACGGCTTCAGCAAGCGATAAAGCTGCATCGCCTTCTCGGGCATGCCGTCCTTGTTCACCAGCGGGAAAATGGCTGCCTTGATGGGGGCGAGCCGCGGGTGGAACTTCATCACCACGCGCGTCTCTTCATTCCCCTTCGCATCCGGCACCTTGTCCTCGGTGTACGCTTCGCACAGCACCGCCAGCGTGAAGCGATCCGCCCCCGCCGATGGCTCGATGACATGCGGCGTGAACAGGTACTTGTCGATCTCATCCTGAGGCGGGTTCCCCTTCATCCACTCCTTGAAGGAATTCGTGCTGCGGCCCGCACTATCCGCGTTCCACTTCTCCTCATCGAAGTACATGAACTTCTCGGCCATGCCGCTCGCCTTCGCATGAGCATTCAGATCGAAGGCACCGCGGTGGGCCACGCCTTCCAATTCCTGCGGCTCATCGGAAAAGGGGAACATGTATTCAATATCAGTGGTGCCGATGGAATAGTGGGCGAGTTCTTCCTTGCCCTGCTCACGGGGCACGAGGTTCTCCGACTTCACCCCCAGCGTGCTGTACCACTTCTTGCGGAGGTCGCGCCAATACTCGTACCACTTCATCGACTCAGTGGGATGGCAGAAGTATTCGATCTCCATCTGCTCGAACTCACGCGACCGGAACGTGAAGTTCCGCGGGTTGATCTCGTTGCGAAAGGCCTTGCCCACCTGTGCGACACCGAACGGCAACTTCAAGCGCGTGGAGTCAAGCACGTTGCGATAGTTGGCAAAGATGCCCTGAGCCGTTTCGGGGCGAAGGTAGACTTTGTTGTCTTCGGTTTGAATTGCTCCTGCATGGCTCTCGAACATGAGGTTGAAAGCACGCGGCTCCATCAGAGTGCCGATTTCGCCGCAACTCGGACACTTTGCTTCTAAGCGAGCTTCAGGAGTCTGTTTGATGAATTCGAACGTTGCAATTACTGCAGCATCTTTGCCTTTTGAAAGCTTCTTGATCTGCGCGGCGTTCTGTTCTTCAACTTGTTGAGCTGAGCCAATGCCGGTCACGTGAAATGAGAATTCTGGAAATCGGTACTGCAGAATACGGATCTGATCAGCGCGGAAGAGGCCGTTGCATTCCTTATTCTTACATGTCACCATCGGATCCGCGAAGCCGCCCACGTGGCCGCTGGCCACCCACACCTTCGGGTTCATGATGATCGAGCAATCGAGCCCGACCATGCGGATCTCCTGGCCATCCGGACCGGGCGGAGGATTGCGGACCATGTCCTGCCACCAGGCGTCCTTGATGTTCTTCTTCAACTCGACGCCGAGCGGGCCGTAGTCCCAAAAGCCGTTGATTCCGCCGTAGATTTCCGAGGACTGGTAGATGAACCCCATGTCCTTGCAGAACTTGGCGAACTTCGCCATGTCGATCTTGGTGGGCATCTTCCGCAAACTCCCCTCGCGAAGTTCTTGGCCTGAACCTCGCACCTGTGCAGTGTCCGGCACACGCTCACCACGAGCGGCGCACAACAGGCATGATACGAGACGGGGCAGGCAGGTTCATCGGGCGCGCAGCGAAGGCGAGTGGTGCCCGTGAGCGGCACTGCTCAGTTGCAGTGTGCTGATCGTATGCGTTCGCTTGTGACTCGAGAGGAATTGCAACGCAAGCGATTGTGTATCGGGGGGATATGGAACAGCCCGCTGACGCGGGCCGCTCGCCTGCACTGCTCGCCTTTAGTTGCCGCCGATGGTGAAGTCGACGCTGACCTGGTCGCCAGCGCGGAAGTGCACTTTTTGGATCAGCGAGAATTCGGTGCGGCCATCGCGGATTACCTCGGCCTTCATCAGGTAAGCAAACTCGCGGCCAGCTGGCATTGCCGGTGTCGTGAACTGCCGTAAGGGGCCATACGCGGGGCACTCCCGGCCATCGACTGTGAGCTTCGCGTTCGCGGGCAGCTTCACCATGATCGTGGCCCGGCCCGTGCTTTCGGCGGGCTTCGCAGGTTCAGTGTTCGCGGCAGGCACAGCATTCGAAACCGTCGTGCCGGTGACACCCGGATTCGAGGCGGGCACTGTGGGGTTCTTCTCTTCCACCGCAGGCTTCGTGGCCGTCAGGTCCGTGAACTCGGTCACCACGGAGCCGCCGGCTCGCACGGGAACTCGCTTGCTCACGCTCACCGTCTCACCATTGCGGACATACTCGACGCGGAACTGGTACATGAACTCCTGGCCGGCGGGCAGCGGGGGGCTCACGAATTTCCGTTCCGGGCCGGTGAGGTGCAACGGTGAGCCATCGGCGAAGAGCTTCGCATCGACGGGCAAACGCACGAGCACGATGGCCCGGTTCGGGTCGCTCGGCGTGCTGCCCGAGGTCGTCAAGATCGCATTGTTGTTCACAGGGATCGACATGCGGGTATCGGGGATCACGCTCGGCGGTGCCACGTCCGGCTGGGCGAACGGGACGGTGCTGGGCGGACCGAATGGCGAACCCATGCCGAAATCGGGTGCAGGTGCATAGGGTGTGACACCGCCATAGCAGGAGAAGCCGGCGTCGAACTGCGGGTTGTACGCATAGGAGCCGTTGCAGCCGCTGTACGCGGCGGAGCCGCCGCAACAGCCGGCATAAGCTGATGAGCCGCCGCAACAGCCATTGCCGTTCATGGAGCGGCTTTTCCGCCAGCGTTCTCGCATGCCGCCGAGGAATCCTTTTCCTCCGGAGCAGCCGGTGCAGCCGGTGCAGCCCGTGCAATTCGTGGCGTAGTAATCGGAGGCACCGCCGTTACAGCTATAGCGGGAACCACCGGTGCAACCGGTGCAGCCATTGCAGTTGGTGTTGCGGTTCGCGAGGTTGCGGAAGTAGCCGTTGAACTCCGGTGTGTCCGGGGCTCCGGAAAGGGCCGTCATGAGAACGAGGCTATACATGTCTTACACCCTGGCAAACATAATAGGCAATTTGCGGCATCTCTAAGGTGAGCATAAATGGCCCGGCTGGGGTGGTCAAAACGACTTGAGCAAATCGGAACGGAACTTCGCAATGAGCGGGCTCGGCTCCCGCACGACACGTGTCTCGCGTATAATCTGCACATTCGATTTGAACTGGGTAGCTTCACGACTTTCGGACGAGCGAGACACACATGCCGCTTCGGAACCTCGCCTGGCTGATCGCGGTGCCCGCGGCCGTGGCACTGGCCCTTGCCCTCAGCTATTCCGCCCCACCGCCGGACAAAGACTATCGCCTCGTCCGCCAGATCGTGGATGTGCTCGCCGTGGTCGACGAGAACTACGTCCGTGAACTGAACGATGACGACCGTCAGAAACTCATCGAGGACATGATCGATGGCGGTTTGCACCAGCTTGATCCGCACTCGGAATACTTGAATGAGAAGCAGTTAAAAGAATTTGAGACGGCCAGCGAGGGGGCATTCGGAGGCGTCGGCATTGTGCTTGGCATTGATGCAGACACCAAGTTTCTCAAGGTCGAGCATCCCATGCCGGGCACCCCTGCTTACGACGGGGGCGTTGTCGCCGGTGATCTCATCGTGAAGGTGGGCAGCACCTCCACCGAAGGCATCACCATCGAGCAAGCCCGCAAGCTCATCACGGGCGAGGTGGGAAGCAACGTCACGCTCACCATTCGCCGCGCGGGCCGCAACCCCACGGACTTCGACGTGGTGCTAACCCGTGGCCGCGTCGAGATTCACCCCGTGGCCGGAGCCACGCGCCGGACCGACGACCCCGCGAAGTGGGAATGGTTCGTCGATCCCCAGTTCAAGATTGCCCTGATTCGCATTCGCACATTCAGCGAACTCGTGGCAGGCGATGGCAAGGCGGGCGGGGAACTGCAAGCGGCCATCGCCGAGATCGAGCAGGCCGGAGGCCGGGCCATCATCCTTGATCTGCGCGGTAACCTCGGCGGCCTGCTCGATCAGGCCGTGAAGGTATCGGACCTGTTCCTCACCGAGGGGAAGATCGTGAGCACGCGGGATCGTCGCAACAGCGAGCGTGTCTTCTCGGCGAAGGCGGATGGCACCATGTTCGTACCCAAGCCAGGCGAGCCGCGGCCCATCGCCATTCTCGTCGATGGCCAGAGCGCCAGCGCCAGCGAGATCGTCACAGCGGCATTGCAGGACCACAACCGCGCCATCGTGGTCGGGGGCCGCACGTATGGCAAGGGGAGCGTGCAGCGCACCTTCGAGGTATCGAAAGACCCGGCTGCGAAGATCAAGCTCACCGTCGAGACGTACTGGCGACCGAGCGGCCAGAATATCGATCGGCCGCGGGCACCCAAGGGGAATCCCGATGAATGGGGCGTGAAGCCGAACGCGGGCTTCGATGTGCCCGTCAGCGATGCCGAGTACGAACGCTGGGCGGACGAAACCTGGCGGCTGGACTGGGTCGCCGGAAACCCTTCCATTGTCGGGATGAACCCACCGAAGGCACCCTTCCCCAAGCGGCCCGGCAAACGCCTCTACGATGCGTCGCAGCCATATGAAGACAAGGTGCTGAACCGAGCCCTGCAACATCTGCGGAAGGAACTCGGCGGCGTCGGCGCTGCACCTGCTCCGATCCCCGGCCCCGCGGGTGCATTGCCCACACGCATCGCAGCGTGAGAAAGACTTGCTTCATGACTCCTTCCGAAAGCGAGCCTGAACCGCTTCTGCCGGTTGCTCCCGCTGCTGTTCCCGCACAGCTTGCTTCTGACTGCATCCTGCACGAGGACTTTCACCTCATCGCCCTGAACAAGCCGTCACCACTGTTAACGCAGGCACCGCGGCACTTGCCGAGCCTGGAAGCGCTGGTGCGGGACTACATCAAGGTGAAGTACGAGAAGCCAGCCGGGGTTTATCTCGGCATCCCGCACCGGCTCGATCGGCCGGTCTCGGGTGTGGTAGTCTTCGCCCGCAACACCAAGGCGGCCCAGCGGGTGCATGCTCAGTTCCAGGAACGCAAAGTTCGCAAGGTGTACTGGGCACTGGTCGAAGGTGAAGTGAAGCCCGAGGCCGGAACGTGGGAAGACTGGGTTCGCAAGATCCCCGACGAAGCCGTCACTGAGAAGGCGAGTGAAGGTGAACCCGGTGCGAAGCTGGCCACACTCGAATATCGCGTCCTGCAGCGCATACCCGATGGCACCCTCCTCGAACTCACCCCGCTCACCGGCCGCATGCATCAACTCCGCGTGCAATGTGCCTGGCGCAATCACCCCGTTTTTGGCGATACCTTGTACGGAAGCACACGCGAATTCGGCCCGCAGGCCGAGTTGCCACGCGAACGCATCATCGCCTTGCACGCCCGCCGGCTCACGCTCATGCATCCGTTCACGCGAGAACAGCTGACGTTCGAAGCCCCACTGCCGGAGTCGTGGAACACCTGTTTGGTGCCTTCATCTTCCACACCCGTCTAACCATTCGGCATCCGCCTTGCTACGATTCTCCTGCGTAAGATGCTTCGCCCGCCTGTCCCCATTCCACCCCTTCTGGAGAATCACCATGATCACGCGTCGCGAGATGCTCCGAACCGCCGTGGGCGGTGCCGCGGCCCTCTCATTGCCCGGGCTGACACTCGCCGCCCAGCCAGCCGGCAAGGGCTTCACGCTGCCCAAGCTGCCCTATGCCTATGATGCGCTCGAGCCAAGCATCGACGCCGAGACGATGATGATTCACCACGACAAGCATCATCAGGGGTATGTGAACAACCTGAACAAGGCGATGGAAGGGGCCGGCGACTGGGCCGGCAAGCCGCTCGAAGAGATTCTCGCCAACATCAAGAAGTTGCCGGAAGGGATCCAGACCGCGGTCCGCAACAACGGCGGCGGCCACCTCAATCACTCGTGGTTCTGGCTGATGATGGCCAAGGCCGGCACCGGCGGCGCACCCTCGCCTGAACTCGCCAAGGCCATCGAAACCAGCTTCACCAACATCGAAGGCTTCAAAAAAGAATTCAGCGATGCAGCCGGCAAACGCTTTGGCAGCGGTTGGGTCTGGCTCGTTGTTGGGGCTGAGAAGCCGCTGGCCGTGGTCAGCACGGCGAACCAGGACAATCCCATCATGGACGGCGGCAAGCCCATCCTCGGCCTCGACGTGTGGGAACATGCTTATTACTTGAAGTACCGCAACGTCCGCGGGCAATACGTCGACAACTGGTACAACGTCGTGAACTGGAACACGGCCAACGACATGTACGCCGCGGCCACGAAGAAGTAATCAACGCACATCCTGGACTCACGATGCGAACTTCTCACGGCGGATCGCGCACCACAGTGCGCGTTCCGCCTTTTTTATCCTGCCAGCCTCACTCACGATTTCGCACGCCGGGCCCAGCGGAGCTTCGCCGAGCGCGAACGCGGGTTGGCCGTGCGCTCTTCAAATGTCGGGCGAATCGGCTCGTCGCTGATGGCTTCGTAGGTGCCAGCGCGCAGGCCGTCGCGAAAGGCGGCTTTCACCAGGCGGTCCTCGCCGCTGTGAAAGCTGATGATAGCCGCGGTGCCGCCCGGCTTGAGCGCGACCGGCACCACGCGAAGCAGTTGCTGCAAGTTGGCGAGTTCGCGATTCACGAGAATCCGCAGTGACTGAAAAACGCGTGTGACCGGGGCCAGCATCTGCTTGCGCTCGGTCGGAGCCCCCGGGGTGCGGTCGATCCGCACGGGAGCCGCGGCTTCGATCAACGCTCGCAATTGCTGGGTGCGCTCGATCGGATTCGATTCGCGCTGGGCCACGATGGCGGCGGCGATGGCAGCGGCCTGTGGTTCATCGCCGGTATCGCGAAAGCAGATGGCGAGTTCTTCCTGCGAAAGGACAGACAGCAACTCGGCAGCGGTGCGTCCGCGGGTGCGGTCCATGCGCATATCGAGTGGACCATCTCGCATAAACGAGAAACCCCGATCGCGATCGTCCACCTGCATGCTGGACATGCCGAGGTCCGCGAGCAACCCATCAACCCCGTCGGCCCCTTCCGCAGCCAGGATGTGGGCGAGCCCCGCGAAATTGGTGTGATGCAACGTGAAAAGCCCGCCCAGTTCCTCAAGCTTCAGCCGTGCGGGTTCAATGTTGGCCGCGTCGAGATCGGTAGCGATGAGCAGGCCATCGGGAGCCACACGCTGCAGAATGGCGAGCGAGTGCCCGGCATAGCCGAGCGTGCAATCGACGAGCGTATGCCCGGGTCGGGGATTGAGCCGCGCGAGCACTTCTTCAAGGAGCACTGGTTTGTGCTCGCCCGCAGATGTGGAACGGCGAACGCGTTTACGCCAGAATGGTCGTCGCTTCTTCTTCGGTGTCTCGGACATGCCGTAATTGTACGGCATTACACTTCAACCGCGATGGGCGACGACCGTGAAGACACGAGTCGGAATGTCGGTATGAGTGATTCCTTCGGTCACGTTGATTGTGGAACGCGTGAAGCCGAGTGTGCCCAACATCGCCACAATGGCCTGCGGCCGGAAGCACCACCACGACTGATTCTGTGATGGGTCCGTGGCATGTGGCAGGAAGAGTGCGGCCGGGGAATCGAGCACGGCTTGCAATGAACGCTCGGCGGTACGGGCGCGATCGCGCAACTGGTGCTCGCGGTCCCACCAGCCACGGTCGCCGAGCAATCGATGGGCGATTCGCAACAATCGACCGCGCTGACCGCCTGGTGTCGCACCCAATGTCGCTTCCACACTCGGCGTGGGGAAGCGTTCCCAGTGGCGGTCATAGTCCGTGACCACGATGGTATCGCGGACGAACCGACTCGCGGAGGCGAGTGCGCGATAAGGATCGCGGAGGTGGAGCAGGATGCTGCCGAATGTGGCGACGTTCACTTCGCCGATGCCATCGGGGATGTCATAGATGCTACCGTAAGCGACGCGGGCTCGCGATTGATGGGAGCGATGCACCAGCCACCAGCCATTGTTGAGCCGACGCACGAAGCGCCGCCGGGCAGCCAGTTCCGCAGGCGATTCCTCGCGTGCAAACGGAACCAGGTCGCCGTCGAAGTCCTCGGAGAGGTCATAAGCCACGACCTCGGCTCCGCGTTTCTCCATTTCCATGCAGAGGAAGCCACTGGCCGTGCCAAGTTCGAGCACACGCTTCCCGGTGAGATTCACATGACCGAGATAGGAATCGACGTGCCCGCGGAGATCCCACTGACCACGGACTGTGCCGTGGCCCGGCAAATCCATGGTGTGATAAAACTCGCAATCCTCGAGCCGGGTGACGAGCCGCGGCGGTGCAAACACTTCGGGCGAAAGCAATCGAGCGGCCGCATCCATGCAAGCATCTCCAGGCGAGTCCCGGCCTCTGGCAGGCTTTTCTCTACCCGCTGCACCGGAACGCGGTCAACGGCAGTCTGAAAAAGCCCCAAAACGGTAATCGCTCGCAGCGTGAGCATGTGAAATTACATATCAACGAAGACGTACACAAGGAATCATTCACTCTCATTGTTTACGTTTGGCCGCGGCGACTCGGGAGCCATCGAATTGAAAACCATGAAATTCACTGAGGTCTTCTGAAAATGTATATGTTGCTGTGAGATTCGAATTGCGGCCCTTTGTGATGAAAAGCACAATGGTGCGGCGATCCACGACTTCCCATCGAACCACGAGTCCGCGCGACTCCCAATTCTTTTGCGTGGTCGAGCCGTCGGGTTTTAATGTGAAATCCATGTCGACTGCCCATGTTGTGTTGCCGAGATATTGCTTGAGATCCTCTTTAGTCTGGACCTCGGCGGGCCTCAAATTGTTGCCCAGCACCTTGCTGCGGAACTCCTTGAGTTCTGACTGCACCGCTTCCGCCTGTGCCAGCATGCCGGCTTTCGTCAAATCCTTGATAGCCTGTTCATAAGTGAATTCGAGTGCGGCTCCCGCCTGCTTCATGTTGAGTTGATAGTTAGCGACGGCGGCTTTCATGCGTGCCGAAGTGGGCAATCGGTTCTCATTCTCGAACGCATCGAGTTCTGCCTGGATGGCCTTAACGGTGTCGAGGCTGCCGTTGGCTGTTGCCGTCTTGGACGCACTGGCGAAGGCATCGAGCAGATTCTTGCGTGCCTTGTCGCGTGCCTCTTGATAGGTTTTTTTGGCCTTCGCCAGGTTCGCTTCAGGGTCCTGCGCCATGCTCATGGCGGCGAGCAGCATAAGCGTGGCAAGTGCGAGCGGTAATTTCAACACGATGAGGTTTCTCCACGTGTGATTTGTTGAGGAACAACCGCTTGCCCGTGCTGTCAGTCCACGTACGGATCGGCACCGATGTCCGAGAGCATCTCCTGGCGGTGCTTGTCGTAGTTCATCAGGTCGAAGCGCTGGCGGCGGTGCTTCTTCTCGATGCGCTTCTGGGCCATGCGGAACAGCGGAGCGAAGCTGTCCCAGTTGCGGTTGCCGCCGGCGCGGCCCAGCTCGGCAAGCTCGTCCTGCTTGGCGGTGCCGAGACCTTCCAGAAGCTGGTCTTCGAGCGAAAGCATGAACTGGGCGCTGCCGGGGTCGCCTTGCCGACCCGCACGACCTTGCAACTGGCGGTCGATGCGTTCGGCTTCGTGGCGTTCCGTGCCGATGACGTGAAGACCGCCGTTCTCGGCGACGCCTGGCCCGAGCTTGATGTCGGTGCCGCGGCCCGCCATGTTCGTGGCCACCGTGACCGTCAGCGGTTGTCCGGCCGCGGCCACGATCTCGGCTTCACCTTCATTCTGCTCGGCATTCAGCACCTGGTGCTTCACCCCCACGGCCGCGAGCTTCGCACTCAGTTTCTTCGATGCTTCCACGGTGCGCGTGCCGATCAGCACAGGCCGACCCGCCGCGAGCATCTCCTGTGTCTTGCGAACCACCGCGTTGAACTTCGCCTCCTCGGTCGGAAAGATCTGGTCCGCGAACACGACACGCTTGCTGGGCTTGTTCGTTGGCACCCACGTCGTCCAGCGGCGATAAACCTTGCGAATCTCCCAGAAGTTCGGCAGCATCGTGCCGCTCATGCCCGCGAGCTTTGTGTAGAGGCGGTAGAAGTTCTGGAAGGTGATCTGGGCCGCATGGTCGCTGGGCATATTGATCTGCACCTTCTCCTTGGCTTCGACCGCCTGGTGCAGCCCGTCACGCCAGTGGCGATCCGGCATCGGTCGGCCGGTGCCTTCGTCGATGATGACGATCTTGCCTTCCTTGTTCACCATGTAGCTCTGGTCGCGCATGAAGCGGTAGTGGGCGTGCAATCCCTTCTCCACAGCTTCGAGCAACTTGTCGAGCGCCTTGGCATGCTTGCCGCTGGGTGGATTCGAATAACGCACGAGGTAGCGGCCTTCGTCCGTGATCTCGATCTTGTCCTTCTTGAGATTCATGGTGAAGTGAACATCGCGCTGCATCTGGCGGGCGACATCGTTGGCCCAGAGGAACACGACCTGTTCTTCGGGCTCGGCCGGGCGGGTGGGATTGGCGATGATCAGCGGCGTCTTGGCTTCGTCGATGAAGATACTATCCGCCTCGTCGACGATGGCGTAGTGCAGGGTGCGCTGAACGCGTGGATCCATCTTGGCGGCAGCGGCACCCGGCATGAATGGCGTCCAGAACGGTGCGGCATTCGCTTGACCGCCGCGGAGTTTCAACCGATCGCGAAGGAAGTCGAAGCCGAACTCGGCCGCGGTGCCGTAGGTGACATCGGATTTGTAGGCCGCGACGCGGAGGGAATCATCCATCTTCTGTTGCAGGACGCCGACAGTCATGCCGAGCTTTTCGTAGACTGGGCCGATCCACTCGGCATCCCGCTTGGCCAGGTAATCGTTCACGGTGGTCACGTGCACGCCCTTGCCGACGAGTGCGTTGAGATAAGCCGGGGCAGAGGCGGTGACGGTCTTGCCTTCACCGGTGGCGAGTTCGACGGTGCCGCCGGCGTTCATCACGCAGCCTGCGGCCAGTTGCACATCGAAGGGGCGAATGCCCAGCACGCGCTGAATGGAGACGGAACAGAGGCCAAATGCTTCAGGGAGCAGCTTATCGAGGTTGTATTTCCCGCGAGCCTTGCCACGCAGGGCCATGCTGGTGGCGAGCAGTTCTTCATCCGACAGATTGAGGTACTGCGCTTCCCAGTAGCGAATGCGGGGAATCATGAGGGAAGCCGCAGAGAGTCGGCGCTTCCACGGCACGCCAACGCGGGCTTGCACCACGTTCACGGGCCACGCACCCAGCCGGCCGGGCACGTTGGCGATCATGCGGGTGGGGTGTTCCACGCGTTCCGAAGGGGGTTCAACAACCGCGGCACTCATCGGTTCACTGCCTCCATGTGGGAACAGGAACACCTTAACGCAAAACCGCGAAGTCGGCTACCGCGACATGCAAACCTCATACGTGAGCGGTACAGGCGAACGGTGCCCGTGAGGGCACTGTTCATCTGCAAACTCGATTACGTGAGTAGTAGCGCCAACAGCCCACTCACGTGGGCCGCTCGCCGCCTGTGAGTTGCTCGATAGACTTGTTTACTTCCGATTGCTCGCCTTCACCTGATCGATCACTTGCTGCACGGCGTCGGCGGGGTTCACACCCACACCCGTGAAACCCTGCGTTGCACCAGACTTGGGATTGGGCACGTTCGCACGAAAGATGACGCGGCCTTTCTCGCCACTTGAGAAGGAATAGCTTCCCTTCGCTACACCGTATTCGCGGAGTTCCTGAAGCTGACGATCGGCGGAAGCCGCGAGGTCGGCATCCCCAATAGGAACGATGCCGCCGGCCGGTTGTAGCGGCACTCCGGTCGGTGTCTCGATCTTGAGTTCATCCCCCGGGCGCTTGCCGCTCGCAAGCGAAGCCGGCACGGCACCCATATCCGGCACGTACGGCCCGCCCTTCCAGCGGAGCGGATCCTCGGTGTAACCGGAGCCCACCTTGTTCTCCGTGCGGCTTGCCGGCGTCATCAGCGGATCCGTCCGCATTCCATTCCCCGCGGAGCCACGCTCGGGCAATGGCATATTTTGCGGCGGAATACGATTCGGCCCATTGATGAGCGGATCGTGTTGAGTCATGCCGCCAGTCGTGGCACCGGTATCTTTTTTACAGCCGAGAAGCACGCAGATTGCGAGCGCGAAGAGGCCCAACCGCAATCCCGTTCCGGTGGCGGCGAAGTGCTTTCTCAGTGTTCGTGTTCTGTCCATCATCTTGACCCGCCTTCTGGGGCGGCTAAATCAGCGAGTACCGCTGATCCCCCTCTTTACTGTTCCCCGTTTGGTGTCCAGAGTCCACGGCGGATCGCGGAAATCGACCAACCCACGGGCGGGTCGGTTCCCGAGATGGGGGTTATGTCGGCGGGATAACGTAACCACAAGGCGGCTGCAATGGCGGTTCATCGGATCGCGGTAATTGGTGGGGATGGCATCGGGCCCGAAGTGATCGAGCACGCGATTCGCGCGGCCGACGCCGCGGTCCGCAAATTCGATTCCACCGAACTCACCTGGAACAAGCTCCCCTGGTCCACCGCGTACTACAAAGAGCATGGCCGGATGCTTCCGGAAAACGGCTGGGACCTGCTCCAGCCGCACGACGCCATCCTCTTTGGTGCCGTCGGCGATCCGTCCGTGCCCGACAAGATCACCGTGCATGAATTGCTGCTGCCGATGCGGCGGAAGTTCGATCAGTACGTGAACTTGCGGCCCGCGTATCTCTTCGCTGGCGTGCCCTGCCCTCTTATGAACAAGAAGCCCGGCGACATCGACATGCTCGTGTTCCGCGAGAACACGGAAGGCGAATACGCCCCCGTGGGCGGTAATCTCTATCCCGGCGGTGAGCACGAAATCGCCGTGCAGACCGGCATCTTCACTCGCCGTGGCTGTGAGCGCATCCTGCGGGCCGCGTTTGAGACCGCGAAGAAACGGCCGCGAAAGAAGCTCACCAGTATCACCAAGTCGAATGCGCAAGTGTGGGGGCTTGGGTTGTGGGACGACGCTTTCCACGCTGTTCGCCAGGAATACCCGGACGTGCAAAGCAGTTCGTTGCTCGTGGACGCCGCAGCGATGGACTTCGTTCGCAAACCCGAGAGTTTCGACGTGGTGGTCGCCAGCAACCTGTTCGGCGACATCCTCACCGACCTGAGTGCCGCAGTAGCTGGCAGCATCGGCCTGGCCAGTTCCGCGAACATCAACCCCACGAAGAAACATCCGAGCATGTTCGAGCCAGTCCACGGCAGCGCCCCGGACATCGCCGGCAAGGGAATCGCAAACCCCATGGCTGCGGTACTGAGCGCGGCGCTGATGCTCGATCACCTCGGCCTGGTGAAGAGTGCGGACGCAGTACGGAGTGCCGTGTCCAAGGTGCTGGCCGATGGCAAGGTGAAGAGCCCGGATCTCGGTGGAACCAACACCACCACGGACGTGGGCAACGCCATCGTGGCGGCCATCGGCTAAGGCGAGCGGCCCGCGTGCGCGGGCTGTTCAAACCATCAGGCGAGCGGCCCCCGTGAGGGGGCTGTTCAATTACCTATCGAACTCACGATGAACTGCCCCCTCACGGGGGCCGCTCGCCTTCAATGATTACTCCTCTTCACCTTCGAACATGTGCTCGGCGAGATAGTTCTCGAGGCCCACGGTGGCGATCAGGTTGAGTTGCGTTTCGAGCCAGTCGACGTGCTCTTCGGATTCGTGGAGGATTTCGAGCGCGAGTTTGTGTGTGCCGTTATCCTTCAAGTCGATGCTGAGGTTCACGAGTTCGTTGTAAGCCACGACGCCGCCCGTCTCGAGTTTCAGGTCGTTCTCGAACTGTTCCTTCACGTTCGCCCCGACGCGGATGACATCGTAACGGGCAATCTCGGGAACCCCATCCAGAAAGAGCACGCGCTCGATGATCTTGTCGGCGTGCTTCATCTCGCCGATCGATTCCTCGTAGTGCTTCTTGGCGAGCTTGAGGAAGCCCCAGTTCTTGCACATCTTGGACTGGCAGAAATACTGGTTAATGGCGGTGAGTTCGATGGTCAGTGCCTTGTTCATCGCGTCGATAATCTGTGTGTTGCCCTTCATGGCGGCCTCGGTGAAGTTCGTGGAAAAGGATGTCAACGTTGTAGTAATCGCCTGCACGGCTTAACAGGTGCGCCGTGTGTCGCACGGAAGTTCGCGCTGGCAGGGCAACTTGTCATGGGGTACAGTACACTTCCTGCGAGATTCCCGCCTGCTCGTTCCCGCCACACACTGCCTCTTCCTGCGTTCGAGGGTTTCGCCGTGCCCGTGAACTCATTCGGTTGCGACGATTTTCGCCGCTCACTCTCTCGCCCGGATCGTCGCGGGTTCGTGAAAGCCGGCTTGCTCGGTGCCGCGGGTCTTGGTCTTGCCGACGTGCTCCGTGCCCAGGACCGTTCTTCCAAATCGCAATCGCGCATCAACTCCGTGATCCTGCTCTGGATGCGTGGTGGGCCCAGCCACATCGATATGTGGGATCCCAAGCCCGATGCCCCGGCCGAGATTCGCGGCGAGTTCGGCACCATCGATACGAATGTGCCGGGAATCCGGCTGGGCGATCTGCTGCCGCGCTCCGCGAAGATGATGGACAAGTGGTCCATCGTGCGCAGCCTCAATCACCACGATGCGGGCCACAGCACAGGCGACCAGATTTGCTTCACTGGCTACAACACGGGTCCGATTCCCGACGAGAACAGCCACCCCTCGCTCGGTTCCATCGTCTCGAAGCAACTGGGGCACTTGAGCCCCTCGATGCCCGCTTACGTGATGATCCCGCGTATGCTCCCCGGTGCTGGCTCCGCGTACCTCGGCGTGGCTCACAAACCCTTCGAAACGCAGGCTGATCCCGCTTCACCGGGTTCCTTCAAGGTGCCGAATTTCCAGCTAGCCAGCGGTGTCTCATTCGATCAGGTCCGCGATCGCAAGACCCTCCTGAAGGACTTCGACCGCCTGCGCCGCGATGCCGATGCCAGTGGCCAGCTTGATGCGATGGACCGCTTCCAGGCGAAGGCGTGGGACATGCTCACGTCGGACACGGCCCGCGATGCCTTTGACCTCGACCGCGAACCGATGAAGGTGCGCGAACGCTATGGCTTCATGCCCGCGTACGATCCCAAGGCCTCGGACCGGTGTGGTGCGCCCAACTGGGCCCAGCGCATGCTGCTGGCCCGCCGACTCGTGGAAGCGGGCGTGCGAATCGTGACAGTCGATCTGCGCTGGTGGGACACACACGTGAATGGCTTCGAATCGCTGCGCGACGGCTTCTTGCCGCGCTGGGACCAGGCGTACACGGCCTTGATCGAGGACCTGGACGCTCGGGGCCTGCTGGAATCGACGCTCGTGCTGGCGTGGGGCGAATTCGGCCGCACACCGCGAGTGAATAACAACGCCGGCCGCGACCATTATCCAAACGTGTTCAGCGGCGCTCTCGCGGGTGGTCCGATCCAGGGTGGCCGCGTTGTGGGTCAATCGGACTCGAAGGGTGCCTTCCCCAAGGCCAACCCCAAGAGTCCACAGGATGTGCTCGCCACTGTCTATCAGCACCTGGGCGTCGACGTGAACGAATCGTATCTCGATTCCACGGGCCGCCCCATCAGCGTGCTCCCCTCGGGCCATCCGATCGAGGAGTTGCTGTGAGTCGCCGAGCGTGATGGATTAGGCCTGACTGCGACTCCCAATGTAAAAGAAGTTCAGCGGATCGTGGGGGAGCGATTCGACGCGGACAGGATCGAACCCGGCCTCGTTCAGCATTCGCAATGCGGTTTCCTTGCCCCACATCGCACCCAACCCTGGTCCACCATTCGCAAGCGACACGGACATGCAGTGCATGCACGAGATCGTGTATAGAAACGGGCCAAATGGGTGGCTCTTGTCGGTATGGAGATGGCTGGAACCGGAGATGTCCTGCATCAAGAAGATGCCATCCGGCTTGAGAGCCACAGCCACATTTCGCAAGACCTGATCAGGTTTGGCCTGATCGTGAATCGCATCGAAGGCCGTGACGAGATCGAACTTCGCTCGATCAGGCATACTCGCCACATCAGAGACATCGAATTGCACATTCGCGAGTTTGCGGCTTGCAGCCTCGGCTCGCGCCGCCGTCACGGCCTCCTCGGAGGCGTCGTAACCGATGAACTGACTGCGTGGGAAGCGTGTGGCCAGTTCGATCAACGCTCGCCCGCTGCCACAGCCGAGATCGAGCACGGTGAGGCCAGTTTCAAGCTGAGAACTCAAGCCTGGCACGAGCGGCAAGATATGATCAAACAGAGCCGCCACGACGGTTTGACCGCTTTCTTCCGCCATCACTTCGTGGAAACGATGATAGGCCGAGTAGGGCACACCCTTGCCATGCTGAAATGCGGCAACCACGTGATCTTCGACATGCCCCAGGACAGCCACCCACTGCATCGGAGCTGCGAAATTGTTTGGGCTGGCAGCTCGCGTGAGCCAGCTTGCATGCTCCGGTGGCAGTGTGAAGGTTTTCGCAACCTCATCGAAGTCCACGATACCACCCGTCACCATGGCACCAAGCCATTCTCGCACGTATCGCTCACTGAGTCCGGCCACGCTCGCGATCTGAGCACTCGTCGCTCCCGGCAAATCTGCCATGGTGTCAAAGAGTTTCGTGCGGTGCCCCAGTGAAAGCATCAGGGCCAGGCCGGCATTGTTGATCACCCCCACGAGCTTCTCGCCGAAGGCATCAGCCCGTGATTTGTCGAGAACGGTGTCCATGCTTGTGATCCTCCTCGTTGTTGTCTCATGGCAGCTGTAGACAACATCCCGGGTATGAATGTTCGCGCTGATTGCACTGGGCTTGTCTTGCCCAAACGATTCATGGGACATTCGCTCCGGATGAGCCGGTATTATGCATATTGGGAAATGATGAAAAGGATCGTGAAATCCTCATCACAAGCAATACGTGGACAGCCTCCGACTTTTCTCTCGACGTGAGTGGTCGGGCGATCGGACTTGAGTGATCAGAATCGCGGTGAGGGAATCACTTCTTCAACTGCGGCAGGATGGCAGGATCAGCATAACGCTCGGGGTCCTTCTCGAAGCGCTGACGTGCGATGTCGTTGTAAAAGTAAACCTTCACGCCCTTGTATGTGGTCGAGGGATCCTTGCTCGATATTTTGCGATCGCGCAGCACGGGGCAGAATGCTTGCTCGATCTCGCGTTTTGGGAGTTCCTTCCCCTCCAGTTGCGGCAGGAACTTGACATCCAAATATGCGGCCGGGTCGCGCTTGAATTTGCCGACGCAGGTGTCGCAGCAGAGATAAATCTTCTCGCCTTTCCATTCCACCACGGCCGAGTTCTTCAAGTCGATTTCGTCGGTGGTCATCACCGGGCAGAATTTCTGCACTTTCTTCTCGGCTGTGCCGGGTGGTTGAGCGAATGTTGCCGAGAGGCCGGGCAAGAGTGCCAACACTGTGAGGATGCGCAGAAGCATGATCGAACTCCGGGAAGCGATGCGGTTAGCGGAGTGGCTTGGGATCGAGCAACGGCAATGGCGGCTGCGCGGCACCATCCTGGAGGAACCAGAGAGCGAGAAGGAGCACGACGACGTTAGCAATCGCGACCAGCAGGAAAGCCAACGAGAGCCCGCTGATATCGCGAATCCAACTGAAACGAGAAGTGGGTGCCGACTGCGGAATTGCTGTGATGCGGAGCGGTTCAGCAGCTTGAATCGAACGCATCCGCTCGCGCAAGCGCGGCGGCAAATCGTCCGGTTCCTCTTCACTCTTGTGTCGATTGCGCGACCATCGGACGCATGCCTCGTGGAGACCCTCTCGTTTTAGCTTACCCGAGAGCGGCACCAAATTAATATTGCAATTATCGCGCCTGCCCGTGAGCTATCCCAAACGTGGAATGAGCACTTCTTCGTCCAGAATCTGGCCCACATTGATGAGGAACGAGGCACACGAAACGTAGAACAGCACGACGACGACGCGATGGAACCAGAGCAGGTAGCCATAGTCGCGCCAGGCCGGTGTCCAGCCGGAACGTTCCTCTTCGTCGCGCAAAGCTGAGACATGCACGATGAGCGAATAGAGCCCGATGTTGTAAACGATCAGTAGCGCCGCCAGGATGGTGGGCCAGGATTTGCCGGTCTCCCAGCGGAGCAGGACTTGCCAGACGGGCTTGCGGTCCATTCGCAGGAGAATCCGGTTGATGCCGGCAAGTTCATCACTGGCCGCGGGGTCTCCGGGATCACTGGCGAGGCGAATTTCGACCTGCTTCTTGCGGTACTTCAGAACCGCTTCGGCCTCGCGTTCCACAGGTCCCACGGCGGAAAAAACCGCAGCCCGACCGGCATAGGGCAGCACGAACACGATCACCATGAAAAAGAGAAAGAGCACACGCGGCCCGGCGTAGGATTGCCTCAGCACGGACCAGGGATCGTTGTGATCAATGGTGAAGGCGAACTGACGGGAAGCTTTCGAGAAGCCACGCCGACCCAGCCAGCGCGACATCGGTCCAAATCCGATTTCGCACAGAAACGCCCACCAACGGCCGGTGAGCGGCGTGAACTGGGCACCACGGACGAAGGTTTCATCGAAGCGGTGTAGCAGCGCGGACCGCAGATCGGCATCGGCCAGACGCGTGCCCTTCAGCTTCGCCCGGCGGAGATCGGCCCCCACGAGTCGGCTGCCACTCAGGTCAGCAGCCGTGAGGTTGGCGCGAAAAAGCCGGGCCCGGGTGAACCGGGCCCGGGTGAACTCCGCATAAGCCAGATTCGTGTGTGTGAGATCGACGGCAGTGAAATCGGCTCCATGCCCAACAGCCTTCGAGAGATCGGATTGCGAGACATTCGCCTGCGAGAGGTTGGCATCGCACAGATTGACGCGGTGCATATCTGCGCCCACGAGCAGAATCTTGTGCATGTCCGCTTGAAAGAGTGTCGCGTGACGGAGGTCCGCGTTCGAAAGATCAGCCCGGTCGAGATAAGCACCTGAAAGATTGGCGTGGTGCAGTTCCGCCTTCACGAGTCGGGCATCAGTAAGCCGGGCGTTGGTGAGATTGGCGAGGCTTAACTCGGCCTGGCTCAGATCGGCGTTCGCCAGATACGAACCCGACAGATCGGCCGCAATGAGCCTGGCCTTGCTCAAGTTGCAGCCCAGCAACTTGGCTCCCGAGAGCATGGCTCCTTCAAGATTCTCGCCAGATAGATCGCACCGCGACAGGTTGGCCCGGCTCCCAACTTTGCCACCCGATTCCACCCAGAGCCGGTGCTGTTCGAGGACCAGGCGAAGTTCTTCGCCGGTCACCCGCCGCATCGCTTCGGGCGCGTTCTCCATCTCAATAACCTCGAATGGCAATCCCGGCGGAGCACTTCAAATACGTCTTACTTCATCTTCTTCAGCATCATCAGGTGGGCGTTGCCAACGTCCCACATGTAGTGGCTGATCTTGTATTGCTCCACAGCGGTCGTGAGATTCGCACGGGCTTGCTTGGCATCACCCTCGGATTCGAAATAAAGCCCGACGTAGAGGTGTGCGTAGAAGCGGGCTTCCTTGAGTTTCTCACCGGTCAACTTCGAAGCCTCGACCGCGGTGAAGACATCGGCGGGCTTGATCTTGCCGGCAAAGAGTTCCAGCACTTCCTTCATCGGCACACGGGCATCCTTGGTCACCGGGATCAAATCCGCGCGAGCTTGCTTGGGGCTCGTTGCCCGGGCGTTGCAGAGATAATGCCAGGCCGAGTTCTCCACGTCCTCGGGGTTCACGCTGCGGTGCAGATCGAACTGCTTGGTGCCGTCCTCGAAGCGGCCCGCGTAGTAGAGCGCGATGCCGCGACGCCAGTGATCCGGAGCGTATTTGGGCCGTAGCTCCAAGAACTTGTCAAAGTCTGCAACGGCTTCCTTGAACTTGCCGGCTTTCAAGTAGGCGTCGCCCCGACGATCGAAAGCCAGGGCAGCGGTCGGGTCGAGTTCAATCGCTTTCGTGAGATGCACAATGGCAGCGTCGTTCTCACGCAATTGCAAACGCGACATCCCTGCGAACAGGTGCGCCCCGGGGTTCTTCGGGTCGAGCTTCGCGGCCTTCTCCGCTGAGTCCGCCGCGATCTGGTACTTGCCCTCCTGATAAGCCGTCGCGGCGGCATCCAGCAACTTCTTGGCTTCTTCTGAGTCGTCCCTGTTCGCATGAGCCGAATTCACGCAACCCAGAATGAGCGCGAGGCTGAGGCCAATCAGTGCAGGCATCGAGGTTCTCCCAGAGTGTGAATGGCGATGTTAGCCTGTTAAGCCGGCGAAGGCAACCGCTGGCGACGGCTCATATAAAGAGGGGAATAGTTGCACACATCCTTGGAGGAAGGGCATGGCAAGCGGGGCAGGTGCCGGAGCAAACCCGGCGAAGAACAAGAAGTTAGTGCTGTTGATCCCGGCGATCGGTGCACTGATCGCCATCGCAGCCACGGCAGCGATTGTCTATTACTCGGATCCCGCGAAGGCCGAGGGCCGACCCATGTCTGATGGGTCTGATGGGACCATTGAGGACCCGGGTTTGAAGCCACTGGGCCGCGGGGGATTGAAATATCGCGACTTGAAAGACGGCGAGGGCCCGCCGGTGCCGCCCGGAGCCACCGTGACCATCCACTACACGGGCTGGCTTGAAGACGGCACGGTGTTCGATTCAAGCGTGGAGCGGAAGGAACCCGCGACCTTTCCACTTGGCAACCTGATTCAGGGCTGGCAAGAGGGCATCCCCGGCATGCGCGTCGGCGGCATCCGCAAGCTCGTGATCCCCTCTGAACTCGGCTATGGCGACCGGAAGTCCGGCAAGATTCCGCCGAACTCCACACTCATCTTTGAGATCGAAATGATCGCTGTACAGCCTGGCAATGGTATGATGCCCGCCCTGCCGCCGGGACATCCGTAAGCAGGGCCTTACCGCTGGACGCGGGCGGTGCCACCCCTGGCGAAGGCTTCGACTTCGTCGACCTTCGCCAGGCTGACGTCGCCGTGGAAAGTCGTGAGCAAAGCGCCGTGGGCCCAGCCAAGCCGCAACGACTCCTCGGGCGGCCGGCCGGTGAGCAGACCGTAGATGGTGCCGCCCGCGAAACCGTCGCCGCCGCCGATGCGATCAACCACGTCGAGCTCGCACGTGGGGCTGACGAACCGCTGACCGTTCAACCAGAGCACCGCAGCCCACTCGTGGCGGTTGGTCGACTGCACTTCACGTAGCGTGGTGGCAACCATCTTGATGTTCGGGAACTCCTTCACGGTCCGCTCGATCATCTCGAAGAAAACATCGGGATTGAGCTTCGATTCATCCTTCTTCGTGACCTCGGGGCCCTTGATCCCGAGGCCTTTTTGCATGTCCTCTTCGTTGCCAATGAGGCAATCGATGTTGGCAGCGATCTTGCGGAGTGTGGCCTGGGCGGTCTTCTCGCCCCCAAGCGGGGCCCAAAGTTTCGCCCGGTAGTTGAGGTCGAAGGAGACTATCGCTCCCTGCTTCTTCGCGGCCTGCATTCCCTCGATGACGAGTTCGGGCGTGGTGGCGGATAGTGCGGAGAAGATGCCACCCGAGTGGAACCACTTCACGCCGCCAGCCATGATGCTGGCCCAGTCGAAGTCGCCGGGCTTCAGGAGTGCGGCGGCCTCGTTCGAACGGTTGTAAAAGACGACGGGAGCGCGAACGCCCTGGCCGCGGTCGCTGAAGACGGTGGCGATATTGGGCCCGCGGACGCCATCGTGATCGAACCACTTGTAGAAGGGGGTGACGCCTGCTTCGCGGACGCGAGCCTGGACGAGTTCACCCAGCCCGTACTTCACCATCGCTGAGGCAATGCCGGTCTTGAGCCCGAAGCAATCGGCGAGCCCGGCCGCGACGTTGTATTCGCCGCCGGAAACGTGCACGTCGAAGTTACGAGCTTTGCGGAAAGGGACGATGCCGGGATCGAGTCGGTGGACGAGGGCGCCGAGGGCGAGGAAGTCGAGTTTGCAATCATCAGTGCGAATGGAGAGGCTCATCGAAACTCCGGAACATGAAGGGGCACGAAACTCCCGGGAACGATCAGTGACACGGTCGAGTTGCTCGAGTTATTCTTGTGGAAAGAGTGCCGTGGAGAGATAGCGTTCGCCGAGGTCGGGCAGCACGACCACGATGAGCTTGCCCGCATTCTCGGGACGATGAGCCACTTTGACTGCCGCGGCCGCGGCGGCACCGCAGGAGATGCCGCAGAGCATCCCCTCTTCCTTCGCCAGGCGGCGGGCCATCTCGAAGGCTTCATCGTCCGTCACTTGCATCACATCGTCGATGATCGAGACGTTGAGCACATCGGGAATGAAGCCGGCCCCGATGCCCTGGATCTTGTGGGGTCCGGGCTTCACCTGGTCCTTGGGCACGCCATCCTTGATGTGCTGGGTGAGAACGGGGCTGGCCGAGGGCTCGACGGCGATACACTTCACACTGGGCTTCTTGGCCTTGAGCACCTCGCCGCAACCGGTGATGGTGCCGCCCGTGCCGACGCCGCTCACGAGGATGTCGATGTTGCCAGCGGTGGCACGCCAGATTTCTTCGGCCGTGGTTTGGCGGTGCACTTCGGGATTGGCAGGATTCTTGAACTGTTGCGGAATGAAGGCTTTGGGCTCGCCGCCAAGTTCCTGGAACAGTTCGGTGGCCCGGGCGATGGCCCCTCGCATGCCGAGTTCACGCGGGGTGAGGTGCAGTTGAGCTCCGAATGCTCGCAGCAACCTCTGGCGTTCGAGCGACATGCTCTCGGGCATGGTGACGGCGAGTTTATAGCCGCGGGCCGCACAACAGAACGCGAGGCCGATGCCAGTATTGCCGCTGGTCGGCTCGATGATCAACGTGTCCGGCTTGATCTTGCCAGCCTTCTCGGCCGCATCGATCATGGCGACGCCGATGCGATCTTTCACGGACCAAAGCGGATTGAAGTTCTCAAGCTTGGCGACCAGCGTGGCCTTGGAATCTCCCACGATGCGGCGCAGCCGAACTAGAGGAGTTTGGCCCACGCACTGGGTAATATCGTCATAGACATGGCCGCGAAACGTATCGTTTGCCATGGAGGCATCCTTCATGGGAAGAGGCGGATCACGAACGATAAGGTAGAACCCGCCGGGAAAGGCGGGCCATGGTGCGAACTCGTCTCGAACGAAAGTCGCCGCTGGCTACTTCTCGTGTTCGCGCTCGTAGCCAGCGATCTTCTCGGTGCGCCGGGCATGCCGACCACCCTCGAAGTCTGTCGCGAGCCAGGCACGCAGCATCTTGTCGATCAGTTCTTCACCGATCAAGTCGGCCGAGAGACACATCACATTCGTGTCGTTGTGTCGCCGGCTCAGCTCCGCGTCCACCATGTCGCGGCAGTTGGCCGCACGCACGCCATGCACCTTGTTAGCCGCGATGCACATGCCGTGGCCCGTAGCACAGGTGAGCACCCCGCGATCAGCTTTGCCGCTCCCCACAGCTTCTGCGACGGCGAAGGCGAAATCAGGGTAGTCAACGCTGCCCTGACCTGCCGTTCCGAAGTCGAGTGCTTCGTGCCCAAGCTCGTTGAGAATACTGATGATTCGCAACTTCACACCCACCCCGCGGTGGTCGTTGCCGACCGCTATCTTCATAACACCACCCATTCCGGAATTAACCTTTCGAGATGCGCTTGGATCGTCTGCGCACAGTCGCGATAAACATCTAGCCCGGCACCGATCGGATCATCGAGATCGTGTTCGCCACAGAGCAAGCGGACAGATGCAGACACCTCAGGGTACCGTGCCGTGATGCTGTGGGCGTGAGCCGCTGTCATGGCAATGATATCGTCAGCAGCAGCCAGCAACTGCGGATTTATCGGTCGGCTGCGATGCGAACCAAGATCGACACCGAACTCCGAGGCAATGTCCAGCGATTCGGCTGAGGCAGGAGATCCGCCATAGGCTGCGACTCCCGCGGAGAGCAGCCAGAAACCACGAGCGGGCAAGTCGGCGACGCTGCAACTCAATCGAGCCGCGAGCAATTTCTTTGCCAGTCCTTCCGCAAGCGGGCTGCGGCAGGTGTTCCCGGTGCAGACGAACAGCACGATTCGGGCTGCCAGTCGCTCAATTTCGTCCTTCGCAAAGGTCCCTGTCTCTGTAATCGTATAGGTGACCGAATCGACGTTGACCACTGTGGGCCGGTGCGAGGTGTCACGTATTCCCGCGGCGACCGCCAGACCCGCATTCTCATCCAACAAGTCGAGTGCCGCCTCGGCGGTGGCCTGAAACGTATCGACAACCAAGGTCAAGCCATCGAGGGCAGGAAAAACGCCTTCAAAAACCGGGTGTTCAGGACAACGAAGCCGCACGCGATTGCCATCGACTAACCGCTCGCAAACCGCGAGAGGCCAGTTCGTCGGTGGGTTGAATCCTTCGGCAGCGAGTTCGACAGCAAGCGGAGCCGGCCACGCACGGAACATTAACCGGCGGGCCACATCCGGCACCGTAAGACCCAGTGCGCTGGCTTCTTCGAACCCATAGGCGAGAACCGACGGATGCTCGTTCACCTGCCTAATTTGTTCTGAGGCAGCGGGACAGGCCGGGTTGATGAGTGCAACGTAGCCACTGTCTCCCGGCAGGACAACGGCCAGCCCGGCTGCCAATGACTCCCGCACCTGCCGCACAAACTCGGATGGATCAACGGTCGGATTCCAGTCCAGAACCGTTGGCATGGCGGGGAGTTCTCCGGGGCGAAACAGCCAGGAATGATAAGTAGATGACTTATGGATGGCCGCGGTGGACGCATAGCCTGCCACACGCGGCGAACCCAGACAACTACTGATATTCGTAGCCAATGTGGAAGGTAACGCGGCCATCCGGCAACTTGCGGATGTTGGTGATGTGCAGGGGCAGCCCACCACCGAGCTGGCTCTTGCTGCTCGGAACCGTGTATGGGGTGAAGGCATCGTTCGCAGCGCTTGGGAACGGCACCGAGGTCGGGAACGAACGCGGCCCCGTGGCCCCTTCCACACCATGCGACTCTTCCAGGTAGACCGGTTGTTGGCCGCGACTACCGCCAAAGACACGCCACACGAGCAGGCCTTCTCCGGGCAGGCCGGCATCCCACCCCTTGCGGACGCGGTTCTCCAGTAAGAAGTACTCGCTGCCATCTGCGCGGATCATCACCTTGTAGCACTGGGTGGGATCGTTCCAGATGGGTGCAAGCACGAGTTTCTGTTTCACACGCGGATCGATCACCACGGGCTTGACCCAGCCGAGTTTCTCCTTGCACCAGGCAGAAAAGTGCTGCGGCCGCCCTTCTCCGAGCTGATTGGACATGGCACACCACTGCCACACGCCTTCAGAGCCGGGCTGTTCGGGCCGGGCATACAGATCGGGCAGGCCGAGCATGTGCCCGAATTCGTGGCAGAAGACGCTGATGTTCGTCATGCGCGAGCCGCCTTCTTGCACAATGAAGTACGGCAGCGAACGGCCCTCGAAGGAAATGCTGGAGCGGTGCGGCCAGTACAACGAGCCGCGTGTGACGTTCGGAATCGTTCCGCCTGCATAGAGGAAGAAGACACCATCGAACTCCTTGAGTGCGTCCTTGCCTTCCTTTTTCGTGTAAGTCTCGAGTGCCTCCACGAGCAAGGCCCGCTTCTCGCGACTGCTGGTGCCGCTTCCGGTTGTGTATTCTGTGCGCTTTTTCGAGACTTCGACCCAGCCCACGAACTTGCCTTCAACGTGGAACGTGCCGTTGCTGAGTTCGCGGTAATAATCGTTCATGCTACCGTAGGCTGTTTGGCCGGTCGCGGTCTTGTCGTTGTACGTGTCGGTGCTGAACATCGATTCTTCCCAGTCGCTATCCTTGATCTTCTCGTTGTGCTTCTGGTCCGGGTATTCAATGCCGATGATGGCGAGCTTGTAAAAGGGCTTGCGCCATCCGGTGGGGATGCGGTCGTCCCAGCCGCCACCGAATCCCGGGCGTCCGCCACGAGGAAGATCCGAGGCGAGAAATGCCTTTGTTTCAATCGTCTTGCCGTTGCGTTCAAGAATCAACTCGACGCGATCACCGGGTTTTTTGTCAGCGAGCGCCGCATCGAGCGCACTCCGGCCATCGATGTCGCGACCATCCAATTTCAAAAGAATGTCGCCAGGCTTCATCCCGGCCTGCTCGGCGGGACCACTTGGCGACACGGCTTCGATCTTCATGCCACTGCCCGAAGGGCCTGAAGCTGGCGTGAATCCCAGGACGGGACGACCGACAGCCGTGGACAGGGGGCGGGTTGTCGGCTTCAGCGTGGCCACAAGCTCCAGAGCCTTATTCTCGCGTGTCACCACGATCTTGACCTTGTCGCCCGCCAGTCGTGAACGCAGAACGTCCCGCACTGCATAAGGTGTCGAGTAAGACGTCCCGTCCACCGCCACGATGGCATCGCCATCCTTGATTCCGGCCAGATCCGCAGGCGAACCGGGCTCAACAGCTTCAACCACGGGCTTGCCCTTGAGGTCGCCCACGGCCACGCCGAGGTAACCTGCCGGGGCCGCGTTGGTCACGAGGTTGAGGTTGAATTCCTTCGGATTGGCGCGGATGGCATCCTGAACGGTCCGATACCCGGTGAGGTCGATGTGCAACCGCGGTGCGGGTGCGATCGGCAGCGTCTCAGGTGGTTGTGCCACAGCCGTGCCGAGGAGGACAAGCAATAATAAAGCAGACAATGTGTGGGTACGAATCATGGAAGCGTCTGTGGAAGTGGGAAACGGTAAAAATGAGAGGGCAGCATATGTTTCTACGCGAGCGCGTGTGAGAACGCAATGAAAAGATCAACGACATCGACCCGTGTCCTCTCGAGAACCGCCCGCCTGACCGCCTTATAGTGTCGGGCCGATGGACCACGGGGCGAACTCTTCCTCACCGACGCCGTTGATCTCGCTTTTCGTCTTCTGGCCGCTGGCGACAGCGAGAATCGATTCGAAGATTTCCTTGCCGACGGATTCCAGCGATGTGCCTTCGAGCACCTTGCCTGCATTGATGTCCATGTCGCCGATCATGTGGTGATAGAGCGGCGAATTCGTCGCCACCTTGATGCAAGGGGCAGGCTTGCATCCGAACACGCTGCCGCGGCCCGTGGTGAACACGCACACATTGGCTCCGCCCGCGACGATCCCCGTCATGCTCACGGGATCGTAGCCCGGAGTATCCATCACCACGAAGCCCTTGGCGGTGATCGGCTCGGCATACTGATAAACATCCACCATCGCAGTGCGGCCGGCCTTGGCGATGGCACCCAGGCTCTTCTCGTAAATGGTGGTGAGTCCGCCTTCCTTGTTGCCTGGGCTCGGGTTGTTATTGATCTCCGCACCGAACATCGAGGTATACCATTCCCACCACTTGATGCGTTCAACGAGTTTCTCGCCCACGGCCTGGTTCACAGCCCGGCGGGTCAGGATGTGCTCGGCACCATAGATCTCCGGTGTTTCACCCAGCACGCTGGTGCCACCCTGTTGCACGATGAGGTCCGAGGCGATGCCGAGGGCAGGGTTGGCCGTCACACCGCTGTTGCCGTCCGAGCCGCCGCAGTTGGTGCCAAGGATGATGTGCTTGGCCGGGAGTTGCACGCGCTTCGACTCGTTCACACGCGGCAACATCTCGGCAACGGCCTTCACGCCGGCTTCCACGGTCTTGCCGATGCCACCGCATTCCTGGATGGAGAGTGCCAACGGTGTGCCACGCGAACCATCGAGTTGAATCAGGTTCAGCTTCTCGTTCTCGATGAGGTGCGAAGCCTGCACGATCTCGCAGCCGAGGCCAACGAGCAAGTACGCGGCGACGTTTGGATGTCGGGCGAAGCCCGCGAGCGTGCGGTCGAGTTGCTTGTGGTCCGGCCCATCGAATTGCATCGCACAACCCTGGCGATGCACGATGGCGACGATGCCATCGACATTCGGGAAGTCCTTCAACAGGCCCGCTTCGCGGACACGATCGGCAATGTACTTGCTCGTGCTCGCGGAACAGTTCACGGTGCTGATGACAGCGAGATAGTTGCGCGTGCCGTAACGAAGATGATCGGGCTTGTCCGCACCGCGATCGTAGCCCATGAAGGTGCGATATTCGTCTGGCGCTGGCAGTGGTGCCGGCACCTGTGTGGCATAAGCATAATCGCGTTCGAAGGCACCGAGTTTCACATTGTGCACGTGGACGTGTTCGCCTTCCACCAGGTTGCGGCCCGCGAAGCCGATGATCTGCCCGTACTTGCGAATGGGGTCGCCTTCCTTGATGGGGGCGACAGCGAACTTGTGGCCCATCTTGATGCCAGCGGGGAGCTTCACCGCATGCCCGTTGAGCCGGATTTCGCTTCCGGCCGGGATCGGCTTGCAAGCCACGGCAATGTTGTCGTCCGGACGCAGGTGAACGGCATAGTCGGCAGGTGCAGCCACGGCAGGCTCCTCGGAGAGATCGTGCATAATCCTGTACAGTCAAGGTAGCGGTTCGCGGCGGGAAGTGTAATCGGAGGTTGCGTCGCCAGGCCGGAGTGCCGATTGTGAGGACTATTCAGTTCGCACGGCTGACCTTTTAGTGATGCGAGCTCTTCTGGCGAGTCGGCCGTTGAACGGCGACTCGCGACAGGGCAGAATAACGCCACCCGAAAACCGTGTCCGTGAACGGGTTGAATCGCTATCCTTACGGCCTATGCTCGGTCATGCCGGGCTTGCCATTTCGTGCCGCGGAAAGGTCGGGCGATGGAAAAGGGTCTCACTTATGGGGCACTCGGCGTTGCTGCCCTGATGTGCCTCATCTTCTTGCTTGACCTCATCATCGGTGTGCCGTTCGGCGGTTCCGCCTTCGCCACCGTGGATATTTTTGGCTTCCTCGCCTCCGCAATCGTCGCGTACCTCGCCTTTGACGCGAGCAAGGATTTGAAGTAGATCGCGATCACAACGTTGGGGCGGGCCCTCGCAACCCCTCTCAGGACTGCTCTCTATTTCGCAGACATCCTCACCAAGGCCTCAACCAAGCCCTCGGAAGTGAATTCCGTCGCTTCCGCGGCCACGGGGCAACCGAGTTCCCGCACCGCCTTGCCGGTCTCCGGACTGATGGCTACGAGCTGAATCTCGCCACGCTCAACTCGGCCACGAATGGTTTCATCAAAGGCGGCAATCACATTTCGGGCGACATTGGAACTTGTGAGTGTGATAAAGCCGATCTCACCGCGGCGAAGGTGGTCGAGCACATCCGCATTGGGAGTCATCGTGTCCACTTGTTCATAAACGGCGATCTGTTCCACGGTCGCAAACTTACCCAACTCATCCCGCAACACTTCTCGCCCACGATTCGCACGCGCCAGCAGCACGCGTTGCCCTGCCACGTGTGGAGTGAGTGCCGCGACCAAGCCCTCAGAAGAATAAGTCGCCTCGGGCACCACATCGGCCCGCAAGCGGTATTCGCGCAAGGCCTCGGCGGTCTTGGGTCCAATGGCAGCGAGTTTCACGGAGCCGAGATCGCGCAGGTCACGCCCCAGCGTGTCCAACCGCCTCAACAAGGCATGCACGCCGTTGGCACTGCTGAAGACAAGCCACTGCCATTCACCGCGGCGTATTTGGTCGAGGGCGGCATCGAGTCGCGATAGATCGGCAGGTTCGCGAATTTCGACGGCTGGCAAACGATAAACGACGGCACCCAGATGTTCGAGCTGTCGTACCATCTCCTCTGACTGGTGGGCGGGTCGTGTCACAAGCACTCGCTGGCCGAAAAGCGGGCGGGCTTCCCACCATGACTGGGCTGGGCGATGGGCAATCGGCTCGCCCACGATAATCAGGCCAGGTGCTTCGAGCCCGGCATGGCGACGAGCTTCTTCGAGGTTGCCAAGGCGGGAATAGACCGTGCGCTGCTCGCCCGTGCTGGCGCGTTCCACGATGGCGGCGGGTGTGTCCGGGTCCTTGCCATATTTGAGCAATTCAGACTGAATCACCGGCAAACGCGCGACGCCCATGTAGATGCAGAGCGTGCCGGGGAAGGCGGCGAGGGCTTGCCAGTCGAGGCGATTGCCCGGTTTGTTGGGAAGTTCGTGACCGGTGACGAGCGCGACCGCGCTGGCATAATTGCGATGCGTGAGCGGCACTTCCAGGAACGCACCCGCGGCCAGCGCGGCCGTGACACCGGGCACGACTTCATACACCACGCCCGCATCACGCAGCGCCTCGGCTTCCTCGCCGCCGCGACCGAAGACCAGCGGGTCACCGCCCTTTAAGCGCACCACAATCTTGCCACTGCGACCTCGCTCGATGAGCAACTTGTGGATGTGGGGATATTTGTCCGGGTGGTTGCCCGGCAAATCCCGCACGCAAATTTTCTCGGCCGCGGCCGGGGCCAGATCGAGCAAGCGCAACGGCACCAGCTGGTCGTAAAGAACCAGGTCCGCGCGGGCCAACAACTCGGCGGCTCGCACCGTGAGCAATCCTGGGTTGCCCGGGCCAGCACCCACGAGAAATACAGTCGGATTCGCGGGATCAGGTTGGGTCATTTCTCACAGTCACGCGTTCAGTCAGGGCCGGACCGGAGTGCGAACGAGCGGTCCGATCACCTTCACTCGCCCGTACTCCAGGCATTCTCAGGGTCACTCAAACCGCCACTTCCTCGGCCGCTTCTTCTTCTTCACTCAGAGCCGGTGCGGGGAAATAGTGACAAAAGATGATGCCCGCGATGTACAGCCCGAACATGGGTACGAACATGTACGACATCGTGATGATATCCGGCGTGGGCGTCAGCAATGCCGAGAGCACCGCCATGATCATGCACGCTTGCCGCCACTTCTTTCGGTAGTCTTCGGCTGTGAAGAGGCCGATGCGGTTGAGGAAAATCATCACGAGCGGAGTTTGGAACGAGAGCCCGAAGACCAGCGGAAGGATCAGCGCCAGGCTCAGCCATTCGTTCAGGCGGATGTCCGGGTCGAAGCCGAGATACTCATTGAAGCCGAGCAAGGCTTTCACCGCACCCGGCAAGACCACGAACTGGCAGAGCAGAATGCCGGCGAGGAATAGCCCCAGGCTCGGGCCAAAGAAGATGTAAACGTACTTCTTCTCGTGCGGATAGAGCCCGGCACCCACGAACGCCCAGAACTGGAAGAACAACCAGGGGCTGCTGAGCACGATGCCGCAGATGATCGAGACCTTGAAATAGACCACGAAGGCTTCCTGGGCACTGAGCGTGGTCAGGTATTGCTTGCCATCGGCGAGCGCTTGCCCCTTGTTCGAAAGGAAGTCGATCTGGGCCGCGCTCACCTGCACCTTCATCGTCACGGTCTTGGGTGCATCGTCCTTCAGTGGCCCGTAGACCTTGACGAGCTCCTCCGTTGGTATCGTCAGGATCAGTTCGTCTGGGGCACCGAGCAGAATCGCCCGCTCCTCGGCGTTCAAGGTGGTCAGGTTGTTGCCATTCGCCTCAAGCTTCTCAACGACCTTTTCCACCTCGGTCGGCGGCACCTTGACCTCATTCTCCTTGGTCTTCGCCGCCGTGCGGATGTTGCGGCGGAAGTAGAAATCGCGAACCTGCGTTTCGACCGGCTCGGTGATCACGTCGAGCATGGGCCGGCCCACGCCGATGTTCTTATTGCCCGTCGATTCGCCGATGCCGTCCAGGATGAAGCCGATGCACATGAACAGGGCGAGCCCGGCGAAGCCACGGATCATTCGCGTCCGCAGTTCTTCAATGTGCTCGCCGAACGTCATGCGCGAGTCCGCGAACATGTCGTCCGGGTATTCGTCGATCTTGCCTCGGGAAACCATGACTCGACCCCTGCGGTGGTGGCGCTGGATGTCACCCAACCGCGTGGCGATGGTGCCCGACCGGGTTGGCAGGAATGGGTTGGACGGAAGGTCATCGTTCATGGTATGAGCGCGAGTGGCAAGGCTCAAGACATGGCTGCGGATGCCGCAGGACCGGTGGCGGGGAACTGGCAAAACAGGCGGATTAAATGGAACGAGACAGGCCAGGCCGCACCGAGAAATATGACTCGCCGATCCCGGGTTCATGAGCCCTTGACCCGGGTGGCGATAATGGCGGTGAAGCGAGTCCACGGACGGGAGTTCACGATGCGGCGAATGCTGAAACCGATGATTCTCATTCTCGCGTGTGTCGGCTGCACCCGGTATGAAGGGCCACTGGAGGTGCGCAAAAAACAACGCGCCGACGCCCCAGGTTACACCATACCCGAACAGCGCAAGCGGGCACTTGAACGCTACACCATCATCGACGACGATCCCCGCAAATATCCAAGCGCTGATGTCTCGCGACCCGATCCCGTGGGATGGTAGTTGTTTGCGATCGCTTTAGCCGCTCGAGTCTCGAGCCTCGGTGCTTCCACAAACCCTTCCATTGCAAGGGTGCAACGATTTTCTCTGGCGGTGGCAAGAGGACAATTGTGGCGGTTTGTTGGGTATTTCACGCCGCACTCCGCATTCCGCACTGCACGACCACACTCCTGCGGAGCCATTCAATAGCACAAGAAAATTCCGGTACACCCCTTTGCATCCGCTGCCAGGCCCGGCGCAGCGGTTCCTCGCTTTACTCCATATCTTGACGAGGCCCGCCATACCTCGTGCCTCGGGTAGAAAGCATGTCTGCCAAGACCCTCATCCGCAGCGACATTCCTGGTTACCCGTGCCGTCGAGGCAAAGTACGCGATGTGTACGATCTGGGCGATTCGCTCGTGATCGTGGCCAGCGATCGCATCAGTGCTTTCGACTGGGTCTTGCCGACACCGATCCCGGACAAGGGCAGCGTGTTGACGGCCATGACGGCCTTCTGGCTGAAATGGTTACAGGTGCCGCATCATTTGCTCTCCACGGATATCGCCGATCTGCCAGAAGCGTTTCGCCGGCAACGCGAGACGCTTACTGGCCGAACGATGCTGGTTCGCAAGACGGAAGTCGTGCCAGTGGAGTGCGTGGCCCGCGGCTATCTAGCCGGTTCCGGCCTGAAAGAGTACCGCTCGTCACGCACAGTGTGCAGCATCGCATTGCCTGATGGGCTGGTCGAAGCGAGCCCACTCCCGGAACCGATCTTCACCCCTGCGACAAAGGCCGAAGAGGGGCAGCACGACGACAACATCGCCTTCGATGCCATGGTGAAGCAAGTGGGGACCGAGACGGCAGTGGAACTGCGAGACCGCACCCTGGAGATCTACCGCCGGGCGGCAGATTATGCCCTGGCTCGCGGCATCATCGTTGCCGATACGAAGCTGGAATGGGGCCGATTGCCGAGTGGAGACTTGATCGTGATCGATGAGATTTTGACGCCCGATAGCTCACGCTTCTGGCCCAGTGACACGTATCGCACTGGCGTTTCGCCACCCTCGTTCGACAAGCAGTTTGTGCGCGATTGGCTGGAATTCATGCAATGGGATAAGTCCAGCCCGCCCCCGGAGTTGCCGGTGGAAGTGGTGGAACGGACAGCCTCAAAATACCGCGAAGCTCTGCAGCGACTGACAGCCAACGCGAGCGTTTAGTCGGGAATTAGTGCCGGGGTGTGCCGTCGAAGTAGCCGACGAGTTTCTGCCAGCGTGAGTGCCGCTCGTGCTGCAAGACGCTGATCCGCTCCAGCACCCATTCGCGAATGGCGGCACCCGAATCGGGGCCCTGTGTGCTAGTCGACTGGGGCAGCGCAAAGAGTGGAACCGTGTCGCGTTGGTCCGGAGGCAGTTCCTTCCGCCGTTCACCAGCACGTGCGGCCGTCAGGCGAGCAACGTCGGCCTGGAGTTTCGTGAGTTCGACATTCAATTCCTGAATTCGGCTCAGCTCCTGTTGCAGGGCGACCATTTGTTCGCGGTGCATCTCACCAAATTCTTGCATCATCACGAGCAGGGATTGTTGAAATTGCTCGAACATCTGACCATGGAGCTCGCTCAACTGGCGAAGCAAAGGGACCACGACGGTATCGGTCGGTGGCGAGCGATCTGTTGACGGCCTGAGAATCTCGGGGGTCGCTGAACGAGCCGGGGGAACCGGCACATTGGGTGGAGTGGGGCCCGAACCACTCACCAAAATAGGATTCGAGATCGGCCCATTCCCTGAGAGCCCGAAACCGGCCAGAACGCGGAAAGCGTCCGCCATGATATGCGAACTGGGCAATCCGGCGGCAGGGTCGTAGGGTGGCATACCTCCCAGCGAAACTTCTTCCTCATCTTCCACCACCGGAGTTGCGACGCGGGGTAAAGCACTGGGTGACGAGCGTAGTACGGCCGAGCGGGCGGCATGGTCCACCCCGGCGGGTGACGAAATCGGGACAACGGCTGAGGGCCGACCCGAACTCGAGTCCGATCCCGCGATCGAATAGTGGCAGCCAATCAGAAATCGACCCACCCACAATTCTGAACCCTGAGGCAGTGGGGCCACGCGCATGCGTTCGCCATTTACCACGACACCGCGACCCGAGAGATCGACCACCCAAAGTCCACCAGGAGTCAAGACGAGCCCACAGTGATAGCTGGAGATGTCCTCTCCATGCAGATGAACTTTACAGGCATCCGACCGACCCACAAGCGTGAGGACGCGATTGACAGCCCAGGAATCTTTTGTGCGTTTCCCATTGCGGAAGTCGAGAGAGACACTGGGTCGCGATCGAAACAGGTTAGGATCGGTGCGGAGGGGGTCGTAGTCAGAAGCGATAGGGGCTGGGCGAGTGGTCGGAGCCGATCGGAGGTGGACCTGGAACGGCCCGACGCGAACCGGAACCCCGGTGTCGAGCCAGCCTGAACGGGACTCCCCATTGGGCCAGCGTAATCCGGTGCGGCTGCCAAGATCCGTCGCGAAGACACGGCCGCCAATCACTTGCAACCAGGTATGGCGCAGGTTCACCTCGGGATCGGTGAGGGTGACGTCGCAGGCATCATCGCGACCAACGAGCGTGAAGGGTTGCTGTACCGTGCCTTCCGCGAGCACACCACCTTCGGCCAGTTCGACACGTAGGTCGAGCGGGCTGGTGGCACCGCAGGCCTCGGCAAAGCGGACGATGAGCGGATCTTTCACAGGTGACACCAAACTCCCGTCCAACCCGGAATTGGGAACCGGATTCAGGGAAAACAGAACGGGCTTCCTGTTCCCTGTCGCACCTGCACCGGGCGCGAGACCTAGGCGAACCCGCAGTATATCCCAGTCCGAATCCAATCTAGTGCAATATTTCTGTGGATGCGGAGAGAATTTCCAGACCCGCACGGCAGTGATTTTGTCCTATGCTTCCTCTGTCACAGGTTCTCGCTGCAGCATAACTGGGCCTGATACGCTTTATTGTATAAACTGAATCATGGTCGGTGCTGCCCTCCAGTTGCTAGTCGATCGTGCCTCCACACTCCCGCGAAAGGGGCTGAAGTGATTGTGAAGCCCGCCGCTGAAACAGTTCGTTCCGTCGGTTGGATCGCCTCGCTGATCGCCATCCTTGCGACGTTGGCTTTTATCTTCGCGCCGCTCTTCGCCTACTCTTACAAGGAATGGCTCAAACCCGACTATTCGCACGGCTTCCTCGTACCACTCTTCTCGATTTACCTCGCCTGGCACTGGCGTGCTCACGCCCCCAAGCAGTTTGCCTGGCCCGAGGTGTGGGGCCTGGCCTTTGTGGCCGGCGGTGCAATCCTCTACTTGCTCGCGACCTATTTCAACTTCGCGAAGGAGTGGTTGCAGGGAGCCTCGTTTGTGATCGTGCTCTCCGGCATGACGCTGTTGCTTGGCGGCTGGGCGTCCCTGCGCTGGTTGTGGCCGGCGATCGCCTTCCTCATCTTCATGTTCCCCTTGCCGTATCGCATGGAAATTGCCGTGAGCGGGCCACTGCAGCGGGTCGCCGCTATCGGCTCCGAGTTCATCCTCGTGACCTGCGGCTATGCCACCTATCGGGAAGGCGTGATTTTGCATGTCCGGGACCATACGCTCGAAGTGGCCAACGCTTGCAACGGCCTGAGCATGCTGCTTACCTTCGTGGCACTTTCCGTCGCGATGGCCATGTTATTGCGTCGCCCGCTGCTCGATCGCGCCATCATCCTGGCTTCCGCAATTCCGATCGCGATTCTCTCAAACATCCTCCGAATCGCCGTGACCGGCATCCTCTATAATGAGGGCGGCAAGGAACTCGGCGACCGCCTCTTCCACGACCTCGCCGGCTGGATCATGATGCCACTCGCCCTGGGCCTGCTCTGGATCGAGCTCAAGATCATGGATTGGGTCCTCGTGACCGATTATGGCCAGGCCTCGCGTGAAGAAATGATCAAGAGCGTGGCTGTGAATCCCGCTCACCTCTTCATGCCAGCCTTTGAAGCGAGTGCGGCGGCGAAAGCTGCTGCCAGCAAGGCGCCACCGGGGAAGTCGCGTTGACGGCTACTCCCAACCGCCGAACATTCGCTTGCTTCGTGATCGCGGTGGCAGCCTTCACCGTCTATGGCAGCCTTGTCCCCTTTGAGTTCCGGGCACGCACGATCGAAGACGCCTGGCAGTCGTTCATCTGGGCGATGGACGAGCGGGCCATCTTCGAATCGCGTTCAGACGCGGCCGCGAATGTGCTCCTGGGTGTGCCGCTGGGCTTCGGTGTCATGGCGCTGATGTTCGTGGACCGTAGGGCCGATCGCGAACGTCAGCTTCTGTTCGGCTTCCTGGTGCTGCCGGGTTGTGTCGGTTTCGCAGCCCTTGTGGAATTCGCGCAACTCTATGTCCCGCTGCGCACCTGTGCCGGTTCCGATGTCTACTGTCAGGGAGTGGGTGCGGCACTTGGCATGGTGGTATGGCTGGCCTGGGGCCAGCGTCTGGTCGTGGAAGCCCGGAGCTACTGGACAGGGACCGGATCGGCCGGACGCGTGCTGCTCACGTACGCTCTGCTCTTGACCGTCATCCAGACGTTACCGCTCGATCTGAACCCGAGCCCCAAGGATGTGTACAAGAAGTTGCGTGACAACGTTCGCTACATTCCGATGAGCGAGTTTTTCGGAGCACCCGGCGGCCGCAACTGGGAGCAGGCCGCCAAACTGGCCAAGGTGATTGGGCTATACTTGCCTGTTGGCCTGCTGGCGGCTCGAATGCCTGGAAAAACAGGCTCTGTAATGAGCTTTCGCACACTCCTGGGGCTGGCTTTCGGACTGGCGATCGGAGTCGAAGGATTGCAATTGTTGGTGCGTTCGCGTGTGCCTACTGCCAGCGATGCGTGCGCTGGGGCTATCAGCGTGCTCGCGGGCTTTGCCCTGGGCCTGTATCGGCAACGCGGCCTCGGACCCGGTGATCTGCTTGGTCTGGGGGCCTGGTGGCTCTGGCTGATTCTCATCGCGTGGGGGCCCATCCCGTTTGTGGAGCGCGTGCCACATGCGGCGTTCGACTGGCTCCCCGGCATGGCCCTGGATAGCAGTAATCCACTGGCGCTGATCGAAGACCTCCTTGTGAAAGTGATTCTCTTTGGGCTCGGTGGTGTACTCCTGGGTTGTTGCGACTGGTTACCACGACAACATAGACTCTGGACGCTGGCATTCCTGCTCGGAGTGGCGGTGGCGGGTGTGATGGAATCGTTGCAGATGGTCTTCGGAACGCATACCCCTTCCGTGACCGACGTGCTTGTGGGTGGGCTTGGTTCGTTTCTGGGAGCATGGTTTGCCGAACACTTGCGAAACAGCGGAAACAATGCATGAGCCGCCTGCCACGACCGCTGCCGAGGCAACTTCTCGCGAGGCCATTCCGGAGGAATCGTTGCCGCTCACGGTGATCGCACCACAAAGCGGCTGGGATGTGTTGAACCTTCGCGAACTGTGGCGCTATCGCGAGCTTTTCTTCTTCCTGGCCTGGCGCGATGTCAAGATTCGCTACAAGCAAACGGTGCTGGGCCTTGCCTGGGCCGTCGCACAACCGCTGGCCACAATGGCCGTGTTCACACTGTTTCTAGGAAAGGCCGCCGGCGTCACCGCGGGCATCGATCACTATCCCCTCTTTGTCTTTGCCGGGATGGTGGCCTGGGCCTTCTTTAGCAACACCGTCACCGCCGCCGCCAATAGTATTGTCGCCAACGAACGACTCGTTACCAAGATTTACTTCCCGCGCATCATCATGCCGATGAGCACCGTGGGTGTCGGTTTCTTTGACCTCCTCATCGCCTCGGCCTTGCTCGTCGTTCTGGCCGCGAGTTTCGGCGTGTATCCCGGCTGGACGGCATTATCGCTGCCATTCATCGTGGTGCTGCTCGGCCTCGCGGCTTCCGGTGTAGGCACGTTGCTCGCCGCACTGATTGTGTCGCAGCGCGATTTTAAATACGTGCTAGGCTTCGGCGTGCAACTCTGGATGTTTGCCACGCCATGTGTGTACATGTCCAGTGAGGCCCTCGGACCCACAGCGCGCACGTGGTTGCCGTTGAACCCCGCCTACGGACTGGTGGCGGCGTTCCGGGATGCCATGCTGGGCCGTCCACTCGATGGGTACTCGCTCGCCGTCTCTGCACTGGCGGGTGGGCTCCTCGCGGTGGCGGGGGTCTATTATTTCCGCCGTGTCGAGCGAACCTTCGCGGACACGATTTAGCCCGAGATCAAGGACGCGGGTGCGAACCCGGACGAATGTATGAAGCCGGCGATTCGAGCTGAGAACCTCTCGAAGTGCTACCGCATTGCACGCGGTCCGCGCGGCGATTCCAACCTCACGGAGCGCCTTACCGGGAACGCGAAAGCCCTGTGGGAGCGCTTCCGCGGTCGCGTGGCCAACGCCGAGGATTTCTGGGCGCTGCGTGAGGTCTCGTTCGAGGTGAATCCGGGCGAAGTGGTTGGAATCATCGGACGCAATGGGGCAGGCAAAAGCACGCTTCTGAAAGTGCTTTCACGGATCGCCGAACCCACGGGTGGCCGAGCCGAGATTCGCGGCCGCATGGGCAGCTTGCTCGAGGTGGGCACTGGCTTTCACCCGGAACTGACCGGCCGCGAAAACGTGTTCCTGAACGGCAGCGTGCTGGGCATGTCCCGCCGCGAGACCACTCGCAAGTTCGACGCCATCGTGGCCTTCGCGGAAGTGGAGCAGTTCCTCGACACACCCGTGAAGCGCTATTCGTCGGGGATGTACGTTCGCCTCGCATTCGCAGTAGCCGCCCATCTGGAGCCAGAAATCCTGATCGTGGACGAAGTGCTCGCGGTGGGCGATGCCACCTTTCAGCGCCGCTGCGTCGATCGCATGGCAGAGCTGGCTCGCTCCGGCCGCACGATCCTGTTCGTCAGCCACAACATGCAGCTGATCCCTGTGCTGTGTCAGCGTGCCATTCTGCTCGATCGCGGCCGCGTGGCTCGCGTGGATGATGCCAGCCGTGTGACCCAGGAGTATCTCGAAGGACTCGTGAAAGGAGCACGCACCGGCGACCTGCGAGATAAACCCCGAACCGGAGATGGCCGCGCCCGATTCGTGCGTGCCTGGCTCGCCGATTTGGCCGGTCAGCCGACTGTGCAGTTCACATGTGGTGAGGACTTGCGCATCCAGGTTGAGATTGAATCATCCGTTGCGCGAGTGGATGTGGCGGCGGCCGTGGTCCTGACCACGCAGCACGGCACACGTGTCGTCACTTCGTGGACAAAGGAAGTGGGTTTCCGGTTGAATCTCCGACCGGGCACACAGGTTTTCGAGTGCAGCTTTCGCAAGGCGACACTCCGACCGGGTCACACCATCATGGTGAACCTCTGGCTCTCGGATGGCGAGGTGATGGATTCCGTGGAAAACGCCCTGGTCGTGGATGTGTCCGCGGGAGAATCGCACAAGCATCTCTCGCCGGACGCACATCAGGGCGTCGTGGTCTTCGATTACGACTGGCGTGAGGTGTCGGCCGTTTAACACCGGCGGAACGCAACAATGTTCAAGCGGCTAGCACGAACAGCTTTTCCCTGGTTGCCCGCATTCCGGGCCGCCATGGCACGCGGACAGTGGCGCGAGATCGCTCCCGTGGCCCGCGTCGTCGGCTGGTCGGCTGCACTGCGGCTTTGGTTTGCTCGGTGCTGCCTTCGCAACACACCCTCGGCTCGGCTCTCCAAAATGCATCTGGTCCGATATGACCACCCACTCTACTACAGGCCCGGCGGAAGTGATCCGCTCGTGATCGATCAGGTCTTCGTGGCGAAGGAGTATGCCGGGGTCGCCTCGCTTTCGGGCATCGAATTCATCGTGGATTGTGGAGCCAACATCGGCTGCACCACGTTTTACTTGCTTCACCACTATCCCAGGGCCCGGGCGGTCGTTGTCGAGCCGGACTCCGCCAATATGGCGCTCTGCCGACGCAATCTGGCCCCGTTCGGCAACCGTATCACCTTCATCGAAGCCGGCGTCTGGTCGAAAGCGGGACCACTTGTTGTTGATCGTGGCACCTATCGCGATGGGGCCGAATGGTCCATTCAGATCCGCCCTGCTCGCGCAGGCGAGAACCCGGATGTTCATGCGGTGACGATCGCGGATGCCATGGCGAAAGCGGGCTTTCCCCGCATCGACTTGCTGAAAGTGGATATCGAAGCCGCGGAGCTGGAAGTGTTCGATGCGTCGGCTTCACCCTGGTTAAAGCGGGTGCGAAATCTCGCGATCGAATTGCATGGCCCCGCGTGCGAACACGTCGTTGCCGAAGCGTTGACACCATTTGCATTCGAGCGACGACACTCCGGTGAACTTACGCTCTACCTGGACATTAAAGCCACTACACCGGATGCCGAGGAACTGCCACGATGCTCGTGACCGTTGCGATCTGCACCTGGAACCGGTCGGCGCTGCTCGATCAGACGCTGACCCGCCTGCACGACCTCGTGGTTCCCGACGGCACGACCTGGGAACTCCTGGTGGTGAATAACAACTGCACGGACGACACCGATGCCGTGCTCGCCCGCCATGCCACGGCATTGCCGCTCCGCAGGTTGTGGGAACCGAAGCCCGGACACTCGAATGCCCGCAACTGCGCTGTGGATGCCACTCGTGGCGAATTGCTCATCTGGACGGATGACGATGTGCTCGTGGATCCGAACTGGCTTGTGGAGTATGTGAATGCGGCCGCAAAATTCCCAGCCGCAGGTTATTTTGGCGGGACCGTGGACCCATGGTTTGCCGAGACGCCACCACGCTGGCTGAGCCGCAATCTCGACTTGCTGGGCGGACCGTTCGCCATCCGGCAGTTCGGACCCGAAGTCCGACCATTCGTGGGAACCGAAGCACCCTACGGGGCGAACATGGCGTTCCGCACCGCAGCAATGAAAGGGCATCGGTTCGACCCACAACTCGGGCGAACAGGCACCGGCATGCTCAGTGGGGATGAAACCGAGCTTGTTGCTCGAATTCGCGCCGAGTCCGGGCCCGGTATCTGGGTTGGTCCTGCAATCGTGCAACACTATATTCCTCCCGATCGTATGACCGCGCGTTATGCCTGGAAATTCTTCAATGGCATGGGTCGAACCGGACAGCGGATGCAGCCCGTGGATCGCTCCGCACCCTTCATGGCTCGTATGCCACGCTGGGCCATCCGTCAGTACGCAGTAGCACGCTTCAAAGCGTTCATGTTCTTCCCATTCGCATCGAGGATTTGGCTCAAGAATTTCATCATCGCAGCAACGACACGTGGTCTTCTCGAGGAGTGCCGTGCCAACACGAAGGCGTTTTGCCTCGCACAATGATCAGCACGGCGAACCCGGAGAGAGACATGCAGCAGGACTTCCGCATCTCGGCCATCATCGCGACGTACAACTATGGCCGCTTTGTCCAGGAAGCGATTGAGAGTGCGCTGCGGCAGACCGTTCCCCCTCATGAGGTCATCGTCGTTGACGACGGCAGCACAGACAACACGCCGGCGGTTGTGGCCCCGTATTGCGATCGCATCACCTATATCCAACAGGAGAATCGCGGCGTCTCGGCCGCCCGGAATGCGGGGATCGAACGAGCTACGGGCAACTGGCTGGCTTTTCTGGACGCGGATGATCAGTGGGAACCAGAATACCTGGAGTCCCTCCGATCGGTCTGTGGTGATGCTGAGACGGTTTTGATCTTCACGGACTTCCGTTCCACCGGTGTGGAGGAGCGTTATTATCGCGCTTCGCAAGGATTCGAACACTGGGATCCGGAGCGGGAACTTCTCGTCCCGCTCTTCTCGGTGATGCCTTCGTGCACGATCGTCCGCAACGGCTTGCCCGTTCGTTTTCCTGAATGGGCCGGGAACAATGAAGATGCCATCTACTTCAACGATGTATCCGTGCTGGGACGGGTCCGCTGCGTGAAGGAACCGCTGATGCGCTATCGTCGGCATTCCGCTTCGGCCCAAGCCACGACCGGAGCGAAGCCCACGGGGTGCGAGAATCTCCTTCGCTGGGCAAGGGAGCGCGAGCCGAGCCGACCCGGAATTGTGCATCGGTTGTTCCGCACGCTGGCGAAACTCGTACTCGCCGCACGCTGGAAGAGGAACTGGCCCCAGTACTGGATGATTCGCAACTTCTGCGAAGCGCACTGGCCCGATGATATGTCGCGGCCTCCCGTTCTGAGCGAGCGCGTCTGGCCACAACTGGTTTATAACCTCAAAGACAGACTCGACGTGCTGCGTTCCTCGTTCTCGCGCGTGAAGGAGTGATGGCTGTGAATTTCTGGATCGTGCTCGTTAACTACAACGGTCTCGAAGATTCGCGCAAGTGTCTGCGCTCACTGGAATCTATCCGCGAGCCTTTTTCTGTGGTGCTCACAGATAATGCCTCGAACGATGATCCACTGCCGAAGTTGAAGCCCGAGTTCCCCTGGGTGCATTATCTTCAGAACCCCGTGAACGGCGGCTGGTCCGGTGGCAACAACACCGGCATTCGATACGCCCTCGAACACGGAGCCACTCAACTCTTCCTCCTCAACAACGATACCACGGTGCGGCCAGACATCGTCGCGCGGCTTCAGTCCGCCGCGGCCGCTCGGCCCGATTGCGGCATCCTCGGCCCCGTCATTCGCTACATGGATGAACCCGAACTCGTGATGACGGATGGTGTCATGTACAACCGCCCGCCCTACCCTGGCTTCTTCCAGCGGCTTGAAGTGCCCGAATGTGAAGCCGAACCGCCACACGTAGCTGATGTGGATATCGTGAACGGCTGCGCCATGATGGTCCGTGCGGATGTGTTCCGCCGTATCGGTCTCATCGACGACCGCTTCTTTCTGCTCCATGAGGAAGCCGATTTTTGCTTGCGTGCCAAAGCCGCCGGCTTCAACTGCGGCGTGCTCGCCGAGGGCATGGTCTGGCACAAGGGATCGAGCACTTTCAAGCGTGTCGGGAAACATCTTCAGCGTTACTTCGATACGCGGAATCTCGGCTTATTGCTCAGTAAGCAGACGCACTACGGTCGAGGCACTCGCGGTGCCCTCGCTTCGTATGTTACTTACCTGCGTTACGCCTATCATCGCTACTGTCACGAACGAGAGGAAGGTCATAAGCATTCGGCAGATGCCGTGATCGAGGGTCTGGTCGATCTGGCAACCCGGCGCTTCGGCGTCTACAAGCCCCGCCGCCGCTGGGCTCTGCCCGTGGTCCGCTGTGCGTTCGACGCGGCCCGACGCGTCAAACCCAAGCGGAGTGCGTCCTCGAGCCCCATCGATAAACGCAAGGACCTCTGGGATGGACGGGCCCAGGCATGATGCCCGTGCGCATTCTTTTCGTCAAGGAGTCGCAGAGTTGGCCCCGCGCCAGCGGGCACGATGTCCACGGCTACGGCATGATGGATGCCCTGATCGCGCGGGGCCATTCCGTCTCGCTTGCGACGGTGGTAGCCCCGAGCCCGCTGGCTCTGGAAGGCCTGAATCTGACCTCGCAACACGATTTGACCACAGCCCCCGGCGGATCGACGAATCCTTCCCTCACGCGATTGCAACGCAAGTTCGCGGACTACTACGGCGTGAAATCCGAATGGTTTGCCGGGCTCAAGTTCGCCTTGCACCACCAGCCCGTCGATGCCGTTGTGATCGTGGCGCGGCATCTGCTTCCACTCCTCGCCGTGGTGAAGCGTGCCGCCCGCATCTGGTACCCCGCCGATGATCCGGCCTGGCACCATCTCAGCCGTGTCAAACTTCGTGAACGACGAACCTGGTCGGAATTGCGACCGGCCGTCATCAATGGCCTCTATGAACGCAGCTACCGGTCCTGTTTTGATCGCGTCTGGGTTGTCTCACCGGCAGACCGCACCGCACTGCGGTTGCTCACCGGCTGCCGGAAAGTGGACCTGGTTTCCAATGGCGTCGATGCCGAGTACTTTCGCCCGGCACGCGTTGAGCAGTCGGCGACGAGTTGCGCGTTTTGGGGGCGGCTCGATTTTGGTCCCAACGAGGAAGCCCTGGATTGGTTCCTCCGCCGGGTCTGGCCCACGGTCGTGAATCGCACGCCCACGGCGAATCTGAGTGTTTTCGGTTTCAACCCCACGGAACGCATCCGGGCACTGGCTCAGAGTCCAGGTGTTTCGCTGCATGCGAACCTCCCCGATCTGCGCGAGGAAGTGCAGAAACGGCAGGTGGTGGTGCTCCCCTTCGTGACCGGAGGCGGCATCAAAAATAAGTTGCTGGAGGCAGCCGCGCTGGGAATGCCGATCGTGAGCACGCGTTGGGCACTCTCGGGTGCCAAAGGGAAACCACCCGTGCGGGTGGCTCGCGACGCCGAGCAGTGGTCGACTTCGCTTGCCAATCTATGGTCGAACCCACTCACGCGGGCGGAACTCGGCTCTGCCGCGAGGCGTTGGGTTCTCACCCATCACACCTGGGATGCCGCAGCACGAGCGGCGGAATCGGCACTTATTCAAATGCAAGACGCCCGGCGGAGTCGTCCATGAAGCAATTTCTCTTTGTTATCCTGGCCGCAGTCTTCGGGATGGGCGGCTCCATTGCGCTCACACCCGTGTACGGCCTCGCGGTCTACTACCTCTTTTCAATCCTTCGACCGCAGACCCTGTGGGAATGGGTGGAGGTCGGCGGCTTGCACCTGGATGATTTTCAGTGGTCCTTCTATCTCGCCGTCACGACGCTCCTGACCACGCTGGCCTGGAAGATCGGGATGTGGGCACCGACTCGAGTCGCGACCCCACCGTGGTATGGCAATCCGAAGTTCACTCGAAGTCACTTCCTTTTTCTGGCTTTCACAGCCTGGATCAGCCTGACCTACGTCACGGCCGTGAGCCAGACGCGAGCCTGGCCGTATTTCATCGAATACATCAAGATCTTCGTGATGTTCATTTGTGCCGTTCTGGTCGTTCGCACCGTGCGTGACCTCTGGATTATTTACTATGCCGCACTGATTGCCGCCGTCTACCTCGGCTATGAGGTAAATGCCTACTACTTCTTCGACAAGAAACTGCTCCTGTCCTCACGCGGCCACGGCGGCCTCGATAACAATGGAGCCGCTCTCATTCTGGGCATGTCTGTCCCCATGTGCTTCTTCGCCTGGGAAGCGAATCGCCACTGGACCCGCTGGGGCTTTCTTCTCCTGGTCCCCATGCTCATCCACGGCGTGTTGTTGTCGTTCTCGCGTGGGGCCATGCTCTCCATGCTGGTCGCTTCGGGAGTCGTCTGGCTGCGTTGCCGCAACAAGCGATTCGTTTCGCTGATTTATGCCCTGCTCGCCGTGATGGTGCTGATCATGGCGGGCAAGGAGATTCGCGAGCGATTCTTCTCCATCGAAAAACATGATGTGGATGGCAGCGCTCAGGCCCGCCTGACCACCTGGGGTATTGCCATCACCATGGCGAACGAGCGCCCCCTCTTCGGGTTTGGTATCCGCAATTCGAATCTCTTCACCTATTCTTACGGTGCAGATATGGAGGGTCGCTCCATCCACAGCCAGTATCTGCAAACAGCCGCCGACAGCGGTTGGGTCGCTCTCGCGCTTTATCTGGGATTGTTGTTATCGGTCTTCGTGGGTCTCTCACAGGTGCGAGGGGCTTTAAGCCAGTGGAACGACCCGGACTCGGCACGTGTAAAATCGCTCGCATCCGGACTCGAAAGTGCCATTGTGATGTTCTGTTTTGGTGCAATTTTCCTCTCGCTCGAGCACTTCGAAATGCCGTACGTCATGTTCCTGCTAGCGATTCAACTCCATGCGATCACGCGAGCCGTCCTGTCAAAACTCGACCCGAATTCGCGAACGAAAGGGCTACCGACCGTGCACTCCGCCCCGCCTCAAGTTGCTCTCCCGGCAAGCGGTCAGGGGAGAACATGATGAAGCCGCTTCGCATCGGATTTGTGCTCCATGTGATGCAGGTCGCCGGGGCCGAAGTGCTTGTTCGTGAAATCATTCGTCGCCTCGACCGCCGCATCGACCCCACGATTTTTTGCCTGGATGGGGTGGGGCGGATCGGCGAGGAGATGCAAGCCGCAGGCATCGATCTGGTCTGCTTCAACCGGCAGCCCGGCCGTGATTGGGGGGTGAGCCGACGCATGGCCGCGGCCATCCGAGCGCGAAACCTGGACATCGTTCACGCCCACCAGTATAGCCCGTTTTTTTATGCAGCACTTGCCATGTTGCTCGTACCACGCCGACCAAAACTCATTCTCACAGAGCATGGCCGGCATTTTCCCGATACCGTCTCACCGCTTCGTCGGGCCGTGAACCGCCTCGTGCTCGACCGGTTCGCGGACGCCGTGACAGCCTGCTGTCACTTCAGTGCCACGGGGCTATGCAAGACGGATGGGTTCGCGGGTGGACGCATCGAGATTATCGAGAACGGCATCGAAGTCGATCGCTACGGGCCGCCGCAGGAACAGGTTCAGCTCAAGCGTTCGCTTGGATTGGATGAGCACAGAAAGTACCTGATCCACGTTGCACGCCATCATCCAGTGAAGGATCAAGCCACCCTTCTCCGCGGTTTCGCCCAGGCCGCACCGGAGATGCCGGGCGTGGATCTCATGATGGTGGGTGATGGCCCATTGCGGGCCGACCTGGAACAGTTGGCGATTGAACTGCGTGTGCCGAACCGCGTGAAGTTTCTCGGCATTCGGTCCGATATCCCCGATCTCATGCGAGTCGCCGATGCGTTCGCACTGACCTCGCTCAGCGAAGCCGCGTCCTTGACATTGCTCGAAGCGATGGCGAGCGGCTTGCCGGCCATTGTGACTGATGTCGGTGGCAATCCGGAAATCGTGCGACACGAGCGCGAAGGGTTGCTCTTTCCGAGACGTGATGCCAGAGCCTGTGCTGCGGCTCTTCGACGGTTGTACGGTGCGCCGGAGTTCGCCCGGAAGCTGGGCGAAGCCGGCCGCACGCGCGTACTCACGCATTACCGACTCGACCAGACCGTTACCGCCTACGAGCACCTGTACCATCGACTGGTGTGTGCCTGATGCTGCCAGTGCATCTGTCTCATCGAAAGGCATTAGCGTGAAGGAATTCGTAAAGGCGTGTGCTCGCTTCGTCGCGCTGATTGCGGTATCGCCCGTGCTCGCGTGCTACGTCTTGAACTCTCTTCTTGTAGGTCGCAATCGTGCACTCGAATCGGCGTCGCAACTGCTCTCACTTCTGCCCGGCATTAGCGGGCAATACCTCCGGCGTGCCTTCCTACAGCGTGTGCTCGCTCGCTGCCATCACAGTGTGCTCGTGGAGTTCGGCACACTGTTCTCGCAGTGCGATGCGATTCTGGATGAAAACGTCTATATTGGTCCACGCTGCAACCTCGGCCTGGTACACCTACAGAAAGACGTGCTTCTCGCAGCCAACGTGCAGATTCCTTCCGGCGGCAATACACACTACTTCGACGATCCCACGAAACCGATTCGTGAGCAAGGCGGCGAGCGCACTCGAGTGACGGTCGGTGCTGGCAGCTGGCTCGGCAGCGGCGTAATCGTTCTTGATGATATCGGCGCAGGCTGTGTCGTCGCCGCCGGGGCCGTGGTCACGAAACCACTCGCTGCCAATGTGATAGCCGGTGGCGTGCCAGCCCGCGTGATTCGCAGCCGAACGGAGCCGTCCACCCATGAGTGACAACGCACTGTTAGTCGCTGCACGCCGACCGCGCGTGCTGGCGATCACCAGTGAACCGCCCTGGCCGCTCAATTCCGGCGGCCATCTCCGCAGCTACCACATGTTCTCGGCACTCGCAGCCGAGACAGACCTGCGAATCGTCTGCCCTGTTCAAGCAAACCAGGTGGACGCCATCGCCGCATTGCACGTCTTCGATGTCATGGGCGTGGCCGTCGGCGAACGCACACGCCGGGGTGAACTGCAACGCCTGGCCGGATCGTTCGTTCGACGCGAACCCTACGTGATGTATCGCCGGCACGCCTGGCCGGAGATGATGCAGGCCTGGGAATCCGACATTCAAGAATTCCAGCCTGATGTGCTCTACCTCGATCACCTCGATAGTGCGCTCTACCGCACGCAAGCAAGTGCGCACATCCCGGCTGTGTTGGATCTGCACAACGTCTATTCCTTGCTCGCGCGACGGACCGCGGAAGAGCAGACGAACCCGTTCAAGCGAATCTTCCTGAAGCGTGAGGCAGCACTTCTCGATCGCATGGAACGACGAGCCGCGAAGATTTGCGACATGCTGTTGGCCGTTTCGGAGATTGAAGCGGACTACTTTCGCGGCCTCGGTGCGAAGGCCGTGCACGTGATTCCGAATGGCGTGGCGTGCCCCACATTCGCGGACCTGCCGACGGGTCGGCCGAGCGCTCCACCGACCGTGCTGTTCCTCGGCACGATGTCCTGGGGCCCGAACGCGGCCGCGGCTCGTTTCCTGGCCGAAACCACGCTGCCCCAACTCCGCCAGCAAATCCCCGATGCCCGCGTGGTGATCGTGGGCCGCGATCCACCGCGCGAACTGTTGGCCCTCCACGGCCAACCTGGTGTGGAAGTCACAGGTGGCGTGCCCGATGTGAAGCCCTTCTTTGGCTCGGCCGCCCTGCTCGCGGTGCCGCTTGATGCGGGTGGTGGCACACGCTTGAAAATTCTGGAAGCATTCGCCGCCGGTCTTCCCGTAGTGAGCACGGCCGTGGGAGCCGAGGGGATCGATGCGATTCCGGGCACGCACTTCCTCTCTGCAGAGCGCCCAGAATTTGCTCACGCGATCGCCAAGCTTTTGAACGAGCCCGAGTCCGCCCAGCAAATCGCGACCGCGGCTCGGCAACTGGCGAACCAGGTCTATGACTGGAGCCGTATCGGACAAAAGGCTCTTGCAGCGATCCGGGCACTCTGCTGAAGCATTTCAGGGCTTCCAATTCAGATGCTTCGCGAGGAAGGCGAATGTGCCTTTCGCATGGATTTGGTGGCCGCCGACAAACCACTCGATCTCGGTGCGATCCGGCATCTTCAACCGGTTCGCATAGAGGTATCTCACCCTGGCATATTCATACGCCACCATCTCATCGATACCAACACCATCATCGTGGCCGCGTTCCACCATGAAAGATCGAGGTGCGATCATGTACGTCATCTCGGCATAATTAAATGTATTGCCGAGATTATATTCGTACATTTCGTATTCGTGTGTCCACATATAACTGCGATCAAGTTCCACGGAGACGTTTTTACCGATCCACTCATTGAAATCACCGGAACAAATCGAAAGGCAATAGCGTTTCTCGACCGCGGGCACACGCATCGCCGTCTTGCCACCGTAACTGAGGCCATAGAAGGCAATGCGTTTCGCATCCACGTTCGGCTGCGTCTCCAGCCAGTCGAGGATGCGCTGGTGCTGTCGAATGATGAAGCTGAAGAGCGATAGCTTGAGCGGATTGGCTTTCCGCTGCAACTGGCGGAACTCATTCAGGCCGTAGTACGGATTCTGCGGCGCGAAGACGATATATCCTGCTTCCACGAGCCGCCGCGAGAAGTGGTTATAGACCGGTCGATTCTCCTCCTCAATGGTGCGGCGCGGCGTACCCTCGAGCCCATGCTGACACACCACAACGGGTCGCTTCTCACCAGGCTTTAAATCCTTGGGTAATAACAAGATGCCATGGGCATTCACATCGGGATACACATCCAGCATCACTTCATAACCCGCGAATTTCGGCTCATCATAGACCTGCCGCGAACGCGGGTTCAGTGGCATTGTGGGTTCAGGCAGCTTGCCGATGACTTCCTCATGGAAATAATCGCGATACCAGTCACACGATTTCTCCCAGGCTTCAGGTGATGACGAATCGGCCTTCTTCCAAAACTCTTTTCGTGTCGCTTCCGAATCGCGCCAGAGTTTCTGGTTGAATGCCACCAGTTGATCGAACTGGCGGCGATGTCTCGCAGCATATTCAGGATCAGCGAGGGGTTTGGGATTGAGCATGAAGTACTTGATCGCCGACTCGCGTTGAAAATCATCGCTGACCCACACGCCGAGATCCCGCATGAATTCCTTACGGAAGCGTCCAGCAGTGCCGGCGGCTCCGTCCCCGGGTTGGCCTGTAATGCGTGTTACTTCGGGAGTAAAGGCATGATCAACCTCGATCTCCTGGATTTCGCCCGGTGCTCCACCACGGCGACCTGGCCGCTCGACAGGTCCCGTCCAGATCGGCCATGTGGGGCCGCAAAGCAAGTGCAAGCGACCGGCGGGATGCAGTCGGGCAATCTCGGCATCACCGAATTCGCGAAGCAAGCCCCACACATTGCGATCGATCGGTTCCTCATGGAGTTTCTCACGTGCACGGAAGTAGCCTTGCACAGCGGTGGTGTGGATGCGTGGATCGAGGGCACCGGCATAGAACGCGATTGTGCCGCCATCCGTGTACCCAATCACGCCAATCGGCAGCCGCGGGGTTTGCGACTCGAACCAATCGACGGCAGCGAGCACCTTCTGCACTTCATAGCCGATCAGCGTGCGGCCCATCTCGAACGACATGCGATGCACGAATTCGCGGTGCGGAATGTTGGTCTGCCGCTTCAACCTGGCGTTGCCCGATAGGTCATCGTTGCGGTCAATCATGGTCGGCATGAGCACACGACACCCATGACGGGCCAGTTCGAGATCGTAGGGCACTCGCTCGGCACTGAGTCCTAGGCCGCGGAGATAGACGACGTTTGCTTTTGCCTCGCCCCTGGGTTCAATGAGGAACCCCTCTGCCTCCACGCCTGGCAGCACGGCCCAGCGAACACGGTGCACCTTGCAGCCATCGATCTCTGCCACGAGTGATGGCTTTCCAGGGCCACTCACGTACTCCAGGTTCGGCGGCACGCGCTCATCGACAACACCGAGAAGTTTGCGAAGTCGATCGCGCTTTGCAGGCAGGGACTTCGCCAGTTGTTCCGGTGAGGTCCTCTCGGCCTTCCAGAGTTCGTCGCGTTTCGCTGGTGCGGCGGTCAGTTCGCGGTCGAGGTAGCGATGCATCCCTGCCACTTGCTTCGCGGCAAGATCACCCTCTTCCAGCAACGGCTGCGTGTCGGGCAGCGGTTCCGCTTGCAGCTTTGCGACACTCGCCGCGAACAGTATCAAAACGATTCCGGTGACGATCTTCATCTTCGCTCCTCAATGCCGGGCTTTCGCGACGATCTGTGTGCCGATTCTAACCGCGAAGACTTGAACCGCGACATACCCAAAGTCGGCGCAGTAGCATGGCGAGCGCGTACCGCGGTACAGTCGCCTCTCAGATCAGTTTCCGCCATGGAGTTCCTTCATGCATCGCCGCACTTTTCTGCAGTCCTCGGCCGGCATGGTCGCGGCTGCGTTGAGCCCAGCACAGGCCAGCAGCAAAGGGATGAAGCCGACGCAGTTTCAGATAGCCTGCATGACGCTGCCGTACTCCCGCTTTCCGTTGTCGCGAGCGCTGGACGGGATCAAGGGTGCCGGTTACCACTTCGTGGCCTGGGGAACGTCTCACAGGGAAGAAGGCAAGGACGTGCCCGTGCTCAGTCGGGATGCCACGCCGCTGCAGGCTCGCGACCTTGGCAAGCGGTGCCGGGACTTGGGCCTCGAACCCGTGCTGATGTTCAGTGGCATCTACCCGGAGAACACGGATGGGCTGGCAGTGCACAAGCAACGCCTCTTGCAAGCGGGGGCGGCAGGTGTGCCGCAAGTGCTCACCTTCGGCCACACCAAGGGCGGCAACAAGGCGCTCTGGATCGAACGCTTCAAGGCACTCGCCCCAGTCGCCCGGGACCAGAATGTGATCCTGGTGGTGAAGCAGCACGGTGGGGAAACCGGCACGGGCGAGGCCTGCGCGGCCATTGTTCGCGAGGTGAACCACCCGAACATCAAGGTGAACTACGACGCAGGCAACGTGCTGGATTATCTGGACAAGGACCCGATTCCAGACATCAAACTGTGTGCCGATGAGGTGCGGAGTTTCTGCATCAAGGATCACCGCAACTGGCCGAAGGACGAGGATTGCGGCCCGGGCTTCGGCGAGATCGATCACTATCGCTTGCTGCAACCGGTCGCCTTCACAGGCCTGCCGATGCCACTGGCGTGTGAGAACATCTTCGCTCCGCTATTGCCACGACCGGAGAAGCCCGAAGAAGTGGACGCCCTGGCCCGGCGAGCCCGCGAATTCTTGGAACTGGTTACCACTGGGCTTCAACGCGAGCCAACGAAGTGATCCGATTGTGTTTGTTTCCTTCACTCCGCATTACAAATCCGTGTCCCACACCACGACTTCGCCTTTGTCGTTACCTGCAGCGGCCAGCGAGCCATCGGCACTCACAGCCACGGCCCGCAAGCGGCCCATTCTCCAGGTGAAACGGCTAACTCGCTCCCATGTCGCCGTGTCAAAGACATGAACCGTTTCGTCATTGCTCGTGGTGAAGAGATAGCGGCCCGAGGGATGAAAACGGGCAGAAGTGAAGTGTTTGCGAGAATCGTTGCGAATCAGGAGCGGTTCGCCCAGTTCGGGCACGTTCCAGATCACCAGTGTCATCTGGTGCACGCCGACGAGTTGCGTGCCATCGGGGGAGAAAGCCAACTCCTGCACTTCGTGATAGGGGCATGGACCACTGGCCTGCACAACGCCGGAAACCGCTGAGCGCAGATCGAGCCGCGTGTCCGTTTCGTGCCACCATGTCGGCTTGTGCGCTGTGGGCTGGCAGATCACGGCCGTGCGTTCACCAGCGGCATCCACAGCCAGCACACGGATCGAGAGTTCCTTCGTCGAAACGGTCCACTCGGGTTCCCAACCGGCCTCGCTCGCCGCCCAGCCAATCAGTGTGAATTCGGGAAAGATGTGTTGCGAGATGATCCGGGTGCCATCCGGCGTGCGGACCACGGCATTGACCGAGCCGTGGCCATCAAGCGTTTTCTTGCCGAGCGCGCGTTCATCCCGATCGTAAATTGTCCACACATTGCCACCGACCCAGCCAACCGTTCGGCCATCGGCATCGAAGGAGAGCGTGCGAAGTCGCTGATTATTGAGTGCCGGATCGAGACAAACGCGAGTCCCGTTTGATCCGAGGTTCCAGAGGAAGACACCCTGCCCTTCCACGGCCGCCGCGAGGGCTTCACCCTCCGGGCTGAAGGTCAGTGAGAGTACATCACCGGGCTCCGCGTTCAACAACCGCATGACCCATCCCGCTTGGGAGTTTCGGGCGCCGTCCCGGAAAATAGTGTTGAGTTGGTCCGCATCCGCTCATCATACCTTCTCACTTCCGGGCCACATGAGCCGAAGTCCCAGAAACGCTCACGTCTCCCGAAAAAATGTTCCGATTGTGCGGCCTGCTCGCACTCACTAACCGGAATGCGAAATCGATTCACTCCACACCTGAACGATTCACGTCCTATCGCAGGGTCCGTGGTGTGGAAATTCTCTGACACGCAGCGTTGCTCCGTGGAGCTACTTGCCGCACAATGGTTTCACGGGCCGCACTCCCCCCGCCCGGGTCGTTTCATTTATTCCTGGAGTTGCCATCATGCCGATCGTCTCCGCCCCTCGCCGGGTGCGGGCTCGAGTTGCCGTGTTGCTCGTGCCGACACTTTGCATCACTCTCATCAGCCTGCCGATCTCTCACGCGTTCGAAACCGCCCCGGCCCCACGCCTGGCGAATCGCGATGAAAAGAAGGGGCTTTCGCCCGTCGAACTGGATAAGGCGGCCATCGCCGAGGTGAAGAACAATAGCGAACTGATGAAAAACCTGGAGTACCTTTCGGACACCATCGGCCCGCGACTCACCGGCTCACGCGGGGCCGAGAAGGCCAACAAGTGGGCCGCCGACAAGATGCGTGAATACGGCCTCGAGAACGTGAAGCTGGAATCGTGGGAGATGCCCATCGGTTGGGAACGCGGCACCGCCACCATGACGGTTGTCGAACCCGACACCAACCGGCAATTGAATCTGTGCTCCGTGGGCTGGACGCCCGGCATCAAGGCCGGCAAGGTCACGGGAGAAGTCGTGGTGCTGCGTGGTCGCGGCAAGGCCGACCTTGAAAAGTACAAGGGCAAGCTCAAGAACGCCATCATCATCACGAGCGCACCGAGCAACATCAAACCGATTACCGATTTGAACTACCTCGGGCCAACCCCGCCACTGCCGAAAAAAGAAGACTTCTTCCCCAAGAAGGAGGAGCCGAAGAAAACCGAACCCAAGAAGGCCAAGGATGGTGAGTGCGCAGGCAGCGAAGAGCCGAAAGAGGATGCATCCGCCGACGATGATGATGACGACAAGAAGAAGGATGAACCCAAGAAGGCCGAACCCAAGCTCGATCCACCCATCGGTGGCTCGTTCTTCATTTCCTCGCGCGAGCTTGATGAATTCCTGATCAAGGAAGGGGCTGCGTGCAAGATCACGGCGTCCAGCAAACCGCACGGCTTGCTCATGGCCTACGGTGGCTGGCGAGCCGTGGAGAACGGCGAGACCGAAAATATCATGCCGAGCCTCGTTCTCGCCCATGATCACTTCTCGATGCTCTGGCGGCTCGCCAATCGCCCGGCCCCAGCGGTCACCAAGGTCGAAGTCGAGGTCAAGAACACCTTCATCCCCGGGCCGATCACCGTCTTCAACACGGTCGGTGAAGTGAAGGGAAGCGAGAAGCCCGATGAGTTCGTCGTGGTCGGGGCCCACCTCGATTCCTGGGATCTCGCGAGCGGCACCACGGACAACGGCACCGGTAGCTGCGTCGTGCTCGAAGCGGCTCGCGTGGTCTCGGCACTCGCCAAGCGCGGCTATCCACCCAAGCGCACCATCCGCTTTTGCCTCTTCACGGGTGAAGAGCAGGGACTCTACGGCTCAAAGGAATACGTCAAGCGTCACAAGGACGAGATGCCACGCATCTCGGCCGCGCTGGTGCACGACACCGGCACCGGCAAGATGCTCGGCTGGGGCCTCGCGGGCCGCAAGGAAGCTTACAAGGTGCTGGAACCGGAACTCAGCACCCTCTTTGAACTCGACGGCTGGCGCGGCTGCGACCTCGGCTACCAGGGTGGCAGCGATCACCAGTCCTTCGATAACCGCACCACCAATGTCCCCGGATTCTGTGGGCGGCAGGAAGGCGATGAATACCGTCTCACCCACCACACCCAAACAGACCTGTTCGACAAGGCCAAGCCGGACAACCTCAACCAGGGTGCCCAGGTGATGTCCGTAACTTGCTTGCGAATTGCCAACCTCCCAGATCTATTGCCACGCGAACGATAGGGAAAACACAACTTGGGCGAGCAGCACCCATCTGGGTGCTGTTGACATTTCGGTTATCGTGATCGATTTTGATAATGAGCGGTGCCCATCAGGGCACCGCTCTCATTTTGGCACGCAATCTGGACCCTCGATCGCAGGAATGTTACGCTGCGAGTGGAGGAGAAAACCCCATGATCATTTTGCCCCCCAATGTCGTCGCGCGTGTGCAGAGTGGGCCACCGCGCAACATGCTCTGGAACGTCGATCAATTCCACTATCTCGGAGATCTCGGGCTCCTCGAAGACCGACGCGCAAAGCTCATCGATGGCGTCATCGTGGAGAAAGGGCCGATAAGCCCGCCCCATGCGATCGCGGCGACCAAAACCGAAGACCTGATCCGCGAGACATTCGGCAAGGGCTGGCATGTTCGGTCGCCAAACCGCTCAATCTCAGTCAGACAACCGACCCAGAACCGGACGTTGCGTTGCTGCCGGGAAAGCCAGGGGACTATCCAAGGCATCCCACCACTGCAACGATGATTATCGAAGTGGCAGACACATCACTTCGGTTCGACACGACCGTGAAGATGGGCCTCTATACCGCCAGAGGCATTGCGGAATACTTGGTGATTGATGTGAATAATCGCCTGTTACTCGTCTTCCGCGACCCGGCACCCGACGCCTCGCAACACCACGGCTACAGTTATGCGACGCAGTTAACCTTCAGTGAGAACGACGCGGTCACACCACTCGCTGTTCCCGGAGCCAGCGTGAAGGTCGCGGATTTGCTTCCGTGAGGGAAAGCGTCACGCAATCTGTTCATCCCGGAATGGCTTTCCTTCGCGGTAAAGTATGAGACGCGATTCGTAATCCGCGCGGTTGTCCGGGGCAGCCAGATTCATCGCTTTCTCCTGCCACTTGGCCGCGTCCTCGAAGCGGCCGCATTCGGCATAGGCTGCGGCAAGCGTGTCCAGGAAACTCACCATCCCGAATTCTGTCAATTCGTTGGCTCGCAGCGCATCGCGCAAGGCGGCACTGCCATCACGCAGATCGTCCAGTGGGCTCGTCGCACGAATCCAGGCCAGGTGATTCAGCGTACCGGGATCGTTCGGGTCGATTTCCGCTGCCCTGACGTGGTCAGCATGGGCGGCCCGGAAGTCGCGTAATTGATAATGGAGGGCCGCACGAAGATTGTAGCCACCCTCGGAATTGGGATCGCGTTCGATGGCAGCTGCCACATCCGCCAGTGCCGCGGTCCAGTTCTCGGCACGCTTGTGGGCGACAGCCCGGGCAAAGTACGCCCGCGATCCGTCCGGCCTCAAGCGGATCGCTTCGGTGAAGTCCGCAATGGCTCGTTCCGGATCGAGCAATTCGTGGTAACAATAGCCGCGCTGCACAAAGCCCGCTGGATCGTCGGGGGCCAGTCGGATCGCGGAGCTAAAATCTTCGAGTGCCGCTTCGAGGTTGCGGATACGTACATATGAGAGGCCGCGATTAAAGACGGGTGCCGGGTCCTCGGCATCGCGTCTCGTGGCCTCGGTGAAGTCCGCAATGGCCTTGTCGTGTTCGCCGAGTTCAGCCAGCGAGACTCCACGGAGATTGAAGGCTCCGATGTGGTCCGGGTCGTGCTTGAGCACCCAGCCAAAATCGACCACGGCCTTCTTGTGTTCACCCTGGTCTGACCACAATCGAGCCCGGTGCCAGAAGCCTTCCGGATTGGCCGGTGAGATGCGAAGTGCCGTCGTGAAATCCTTCATCGCCGCTTCGACCCGACCCAGGCGTTCCAGGGAAAGCCCACGATAGAGATACGCCCGCGCGTGCCGCGGGCTGAGCTGGATTGCCATGCCATAGTCGCGAACGGCTTCCTGGTGCTGATCGAGGGCCGAGTGAGCATTGCCACGGTTGAAGTAGAGGCGAAAGATATCTGGATCGAGTTTCTCCGCCGCGGCGTAGTCGGCGAAGGCCGCGTCGTAATTCCGCATCCGACTATGCACGGCCGCCCGGCCGTTCAGAGGATCTGGGTCGTCGGGTTCCAGCTCGATGGCTCGCGAATAGTCCACCAGAGCCGCCTCGAGATCATCATTATCGACATGGGCCGTGGCTCGGTTGTGGAAAGCCGCCGCATAGTCCGGGCGAAGATCGATGGCCCGGGCGAAATCCTCGACGGCTTCCTCATACAAGCCATCAGCCGCTCGAGAGTTGCCGCGGTGGAAATAGAGTTCCGGATCGGTCGGATCGAGATCGATGGCCCCGGTGAACGTCTCAGCGGCCTTGGCATACTCGCCCCGCCGGGCATACGCATGGCCTCGACGCACCAGAGCGATAATGTCAGGTGGCAGCGGTGTGCTCATGGAGAAATTATATGGGAGGGGTACTTCGCTCGCCGCGTGTGCTAAGCGAATTCATTCCATGATTCCGCCCTGGACGCGGACAGGTTTGCGGTTCTCGTATTGTTTCAGTCGACTGCGGTAATCCACTTCGAGTTGCGGTGTCGCTGCGGCCTCCATGGCCTTCGTTTGCCAGCGAACGGCATCCTCGAATTCACCGCACTCGGCGCAGGCGGCGGCGAGCGTGTCCAGGAAACCGGGCTCGGACCATTCCGTCAGTTCGCAGGCTCGCGTTGCGCATTCCTTCGCGCGGATTCCGTTGCGGACATCGGGATCCGGGCAGGTGGCCCAGACCCATCCAAGTTGGTTGAACGTGCCCGCATGACGCGGATCGCGCTTGAGAGCCTCCATGTGATCGCGAATCGCGGCACCGTAGTGATGACGGGCATAGTGAACAGCGGCCCGATAGTTGTACGCCATGACAGCCGAGGGCGCGAGCCGAATCGCTTCATCGAAATCGACAAGCGCGCCGTCGAGATCGCCCAGCGATTTGCGGGCGGAGCCGCGGAGTTCATACGTGCGCACGATGCCGGGCAACTTCTGTGCAACGACATCGCAATCCTCGATCACCGCAGCGTATTCGTGTAGCAGAAAGTGGCTCACGGCACGGGCCAGCCGGGCGATGCCGTGGTTCGGTTCCAGCCGCAGTGCCTCGGTGAAATCGAGCAACGCCGCAGCGGGATCGGCGAGATCTTGCAAGATCATGCCGCGAGTGTAATAGGCTTCCGGATTCTCGGGATCGCGATGAATCGCTTCGGCGGCATCGCTCAGTGCAGCCTCTCGGTTCTCACATTCCAGATGCAGATGAGCACGCCAGAGCAAGTACTGCGCGGCATTGGCAGGATCGCCCTCCAGCGCAACGGCGAAGTCGGCGAAGGCACTATTCGACGCCCCTCGTGCCGCCTGGCAGCGGGCCCGCAAACCGCAGATCGCTGCCCGACCAGGGTCAAGCTTCAGCACGCGATCGCAGTCGGCGATGGCTTGATCGAAGGAACGCTGGGCGAACAACTCCGCCGCCCGGTCCGCGAACGCCTGCGGATCATCCGGCTTCAAGTTGATGGCCTGGTCGAGATCGTTCAGCGCACGAACGCGGTCACCGAGTTCGAGGTACGCGTAGGCACGGTACCGATAACCCGCGGAGACATCCGGACGGATGCCGATGGCCCGTGTGAAGCACTCGACCGCTTCGGTGTAATCGCCATCCGTGAAAGCGGAGTGGCCTCGGTTGAAGAGATCCTGGGCGTCTTCGGTCTGGCGGTTGTGCGGCATGGGCCCGGGTGGTTCGAGTTCAAACGAATAACTCAATTATTATAGCATAGGCGGATGGTGCCGAGAGGGGAGTAAGAGGTAAGCGGGACAGCCCTCTTACGAGGGCCGCTCGTTCGTTCGAGGAACAGCCCTCTTACGAGGGCCGCTCGCTCGTTCGAGGAACAGCCCCCTTACGAGGGCCGGTCGCCGGGTTTCTTGGGAGGCGGCACGTATAGCTCGGGTACACTGAGTTTGCGGGCGGCCTCGTTGAGCTTGCCGAGTTCGTCCTTCGTCAGTTTGTCGAAAGTCGCATTGTGGCCGTTGAGTTCCTTCTCGAGTTCAGTGGCGAGTTCGAGTTGTGCCTTTGTGGGTTCGCCATCACTGTCGATCAGACTGGCGAGCAGCCAGGCGAATTGCGAATAGAGCATCGCCCCTCCCCTGGCTGCGAAGATGTCGTAGCTAATCTTGGCCTTCGAGTTGTGAAGCCGGGCTTCCAGGAGGTCGAGCTTCTTCTCAAAGGCTTCGGATTGCTTCAGCAGTTCCTTGGCGTCGGCCTGCTCCTTCAACAGCTCCTTGCGAAGGGCAAGTTGCTTCTTGATGGCCCGAATCCGCTGCACGGTGTCGGAGAGCGTGGCAATATCGCCGCGGATTCGAAGCGATAGAGATTCCTGAGCAGCGAGCGGGGAAATGCTGGCCGGAGGCGTGTCGACCGCATCTGCGCTGGGCAAGGCGGGCTTCGCGACGAAGCCGAGTCGTGGATCAGGCTTCACCTCGAAGCTTTGCGTGAGCGTCTGGCCGTTCGCAATCAACTTCACCGTGTATTGTCCAGGTGCCACGGGGATGCGTGCAGAGGCACTTCCCATATCGACCGGTGCACCAGGAATGGCGTCCGCACCGTCGTGCGTGAGATCCCAGACGAAGCGATTGAGGCCACGCTGCACTTCGAACTTGCGTGGCTTGCTGGCTTCCTCATTGTCCTCATCATCCTTCTTGTCGTCCTTCCTGGCCGACTTGCTTCCGCCGCTCGCCTTCGCGATGACCTTGCCCTTCGCGTCCAGGATTTCGAGCTTCACATCGCTCGCAGGTTCTTTGCCGAGTTGAAACCAGACGACAGCTCCGCGGGCGGGGTTGTCGCCGGCGGTCTGTTTCGTGAAACCGGATGTCGGCCCGCCCCAGCTTTCACGCCAGCGGATGGCAGGCTGAACCGCGAACAGATGGGCAGGTTTTTCCCTGATGGCTGTGGTCGTGTTTCGCACAGGGTTCAGGTCGTCCAGGATCCAGATCGAGCGACCCTTGGTGCCAACCACGAGGTCATTACCCTTCACCACGAGATCCGCAACGGGGACCGTGGGCAGGTTGAGTTGCAACGCCTGCCAGGTCTTGCCTGCGTCTGGCGAGAACAACAAGCCGCGTTCGGTGCCGAGATACAGCATGCCCTTTTTCTTCGGGTCTTCACGAATGGCAAGCAGATGCACTTTTGCATCGAGGCCATCCGTGATCTTCAACCAGGTTTTGCCGAAGTCGGTCGTTCTCCAGGCGTGAGGCCGGTAGTCGTCCATGCGGTGGTTATCGACGACGAGGTAAGCGGTGGCGGTATCGTGCGGGCTGGCCTCAATGCAAGCGACGGTGCCCCAGTCGGGAAGTTCCGGGATGTTCGCGGTGAGGTCCGCCCAGGTCTTGCCGTTGTCGCGCGTGAGGTGAACCTTGCCGTCGTCGGTGCCGGCCCAGAGGAGGCCCTTTTGTTTGAGTGATTCCGCAAGGGCGAAGATGGTGCCGAAGATTTCGACGCCAGTGTTATCGCCGGTGATGGGGCCGCCGCTCCACTGCTGCTTTTGCTTGTCGTTCCGCGAAAGATCGCCACTGACCTTTTCCCAGGTCTGGCCATTGTCGCGCGTGCGAAACAGCACGTTCGCGGCGTGGTAAACTGTGCCCGGTTCGTGCTGCGAAAGGAGGATTGGAGCGGTCCACTGGAAGCGGTACTTCATCTTTGCCGGGTCGATGCCGGAGGGGTTGAACTGGTTAATGGTGATGTTGCGGGCCTGGCCAGTGCGATGATCGTAGCGAGTCATGATGCCGCCATATTCACCCGCGTAAACGATGTTCGGGTCGCGCGGATCGGCGAAGGCGAAGCCCGCTTCGCCACCACCCACTTGATGCCAGTCGCCGAGGCCGATGCCGCCGGACTGCAAGGAATCGCTGGGCCCGGACGCACTCCCCAGATCCTGAAAGCACGCCAGAACTCGGTACGGCGTGCTCGTGTCGGTGCTGACGTGATAGCACTGCGAGATGGGCAATGGTGGTGCGTGCCACGATCGGCCGCCATCCGTGGTGATGTCCACGCCGCCATCGTTGGAGTTGATCATGCGTTCGGGATTGGCGGGATCGATCCACAAATCGTGATGATCGCCATGATGCGGCCCGGCAACGCTCTTGAAGGTGTGGCCGCCGTCGACGCTTTTCAGCAGAGGCACATTGGGGGCGAAGACGACATCCGGATTGGTCGGGTGAACCGTCAGCGTGTTGTAATACCAGGCGCGTTGGCGAACTGGCCGCGTGTCGTTGACGAGCGCCCAGGTTTCGCCACCATCGTCGGAACGATAGAGCCCACCCTTCTCCGCTTCGATGAGTGCATAGACTCGCTGGGAATTCGAGGGCGCGATCGCCACGCCCACCTTGCCCCACGGCGAAGCAGGCAGTCCCTTGCCGGGTTCATCGTTCTTCGCCGACTTCAAACTGGTCCAGGTGTCGCCGCCATCGCGCGAGACGAACAAATCCGAGCCGGGGCCGCCGCTGGTCATTTCCCAGGGTCGGCGGCGTGTCTGCCAGAAGCCGGCAAAGATCACACGCGGATTGTTCGGGTCGATGCAAACGTCCGAGGCACCCGCGTCCTCGCTTTGGAAGAGCACCTTTTGCCAGGTCTTTCCGCCGTCCTGGGTGCGGTAGACTCCACGCTCGGCGTTCGGTCCAAAGGCATGGCCGAGCACCGCTGCGAAGCAGATATCCGCATTCTTCGGATGCACGGCGACGGTGCCGATTTGCCCCACGGATTTCCAGACGTGCTTCCAGGTCTTGCCCGCATCCTCGCTCTTGAAAAGCCCAAGGCCAGGCGAGACATTACCGCGAATGTTCGCTTCACCCGTGCCGACATAAATGACGTTCGCATCACTCGGGGCGACCGCGATGGAGCCGATGGAACTGGTCGGTTGATCATCGAAGATTGCGTTCCAGGAAAGCCCGCCGTCGCTGCTCTTCCACACGCCTCCGGAAGCGGTGGCTGCGTAGTAAGTGAGCGGATCGCCGTGCACACCGCAGGCACGCGACACACGTCCACCGGCAAAGGGCCCCACCAGGCGATACTTCAGCGCCGCGAATTCCTTCTCGTCGGCTGCGATGAGCGATGGCTGCAAAACAGTTGATAGCGCAAGCACGGCAAGATGCAGGATGATGTGATGACGCATGGCGCGAGCCCTAGTCCGATGGAATGACGCGAACAGATTCCCCATTTTAACGCAGACCGATCACGCCGATTCATGTCACATTCGGAAGAATCGAAAAAGTTCGCCCCGAACGCCCGCACGACCGGACTCGCAGCAATGTGAAAATGTGAGCTATATTTGCAGAACGCCTCACACTCACTGGCCACGGAGTCCGCCTGTGACATCCAGCGCCGCCGTTCTGAACGCACCGCACTCAGCTGTGTTTGTTCACCCTTCTGAAACGCATCGGCAAGCGGTTCCTGGATTCGATGTGCTGGAAGAACTGGGTCGCGGCGGCATGGGCGTCGTGTACAAGGCTCGTCAGACTGCGCTCAACCGCACCGTGGCACTCAAAACGATTCTTTCAGGTTCGCAGGCCCAGGAAGCGGATCAACTGCGCTTCCTCGCGGAAGTCGAGGCCGTGGCAGCTGTGCGGCACCCCAACGTCGTGCAGGTATTCGAATTCGGCCGGTCTAGTGGGCTGGCGTACTTCGCCATGGAGTTCCTGGAAGGTGGCTCTCTTGCCGGATTGCTCGTCGAGCATGGCAAGTTGCCGGCTGCGTTCGTCGCCGGTGTCGTGGAACCGATCGCCCGAGGCGTGCAGGCAACGCACGATGTCGGCGTTGTACACCGGGATCTGAAGCCCGCGAACATCCTCTTTGCGAATACGGAATGCGGAGTGCGGAGTGCCGAATTCAAGAACACGGAAAGTTCTCGTTCCTGGATTCATCATCCGCCATCGAAACTTCACCCCAAGGTGACCGACTTTGGCCTCGCCAAGCGTGGGGGTGGCTATGATCTCACTCTCACGGGTGTGGTTATGGGCACACCGGCCTACATGGCACCCGAACAGGCGCAGGGGCAAGGCAAGTTCGTCGGCCCCTCGGCCGATGTCTATGCGCTTGGCGTGGTGCTCTACGAATGCCTCACGAGTCGGCCGCCGTTCTATGGCGATGATGCCACGGTCGTGCTTACACGCGTGGTTCTGGACGACCCACCGCCCTTGCGCCGATATTCGCCGGAAGTACCGCGCGACCTTGAACTGATCTGCATGAAATGCCTGGAGAAGACGCCAGCCACACGCTACCCCACGGCAGCGGCACTCGCGGATGATCTCGCACGATTCCTGCGGGGCGAACCGGTGAGCGTGCGACCCGCGGGGAAACTCGAGAAAGCGGCTCGCTGGGTGCGACGCTATCCCACTCGTGCCGCTCTTTATGGGGTCACACTGCTTGCTTCCGCGCTCATCGGGCTCACGGCGGGTGTGGTCGAGATGTGGCGTACGGCCGAGTTCAACCACCGCCAGACTGACGCCGCACTCACGTATGCCGAACGTGCCAAGGAACGGGCGGAGCAACTGCAAAATCACGCCGAGACCGAGAAGGCACGGGCCGAGGCCGAAAAGTGGAACGCCATGCAGGCTACCTCCGATGCCGAGGTGGCCCGCGAAGAAGCCCTGCAGAAGCGGGGCGAGGCGACGCAGGCACGCGCCCGTGAAGCGGACGTGCGGGCCGCACTCTCGATCGCCCTGGCCCATCGCGAACTCGAGTGGAACAACCTGGCACTGGCTCGCAAGCTACTGGACGAATGCCCACGCGACCGCCGCGGCTGGGAATGGCACTACCTCGACCGTGCCTGCGAACCCGCAGGAGCAATAAACGTTCGGCTCAATAAACTGCAACCGGTTACGTCCTGCAACGCCCTCACGATCAGCAATGATGGCAGTCGCGTTGTGGTGGCTGGTTCGCGCACTCCGATTCAGGTGTTCGACGCCCACACAGGCAACTCGCTCTGGTCCGCCACCGGCGACCCACTTCTGGATGTGAGAATCGCAGAGGATGGCAAAGTCGTTCAGGGATTCACGCAGCAGGGCTCATTGCGTGAATGGGAGCTCCGCAACGGTGACAAAATTGCAGCTATGACGCGAAAACCGGGACCGTATCCCGCCCGCATCGCCTCCAACGGCGCACTGGGCATCACCTGGGATCCGAGCACCGGCGTCGTGACACTCTTCAATCCCGCCACGGGCGCACACCTGCAAACCACCGGTGCCCACCCCGGCCCAACTGCCATTCCCGTCATCAGCCCACTCGGTAAGCGCGTGCTCACCGCGGGTTCCGATCAGATTGCCCGGCTCTGGGATGCCGAGACCGGCCAGCAACTTCAGGTGCTCGCTGCCGATGCCGGTCCGATCAGTGCCATGGCGATGAGTCCGGATGGCAGTCGCATTGTGACAGCAGGGCAAGAAGGTTGGTTGAAACTGTGGGACACTGCCACCGGCCGCGCGATGCTTACTTTGCGCGTGCCTGGTGTGGCTCTCCGAGCCATCGGCTGGAGCACAAACGGCAGCCACTTGATCGCACTCGATTCAGCCGGCATCGCCCATATTTACTCTGCCACTCCACTCACTCGATGAAGAGAAACTCCTTGGCGTTGAAGAGCACGTGGGCCAGGTCTGCCCAGGCCTTCGGGTGATTCGGCTGGCCATATCCCTTCGACAATTCCTGCACGAATTCTTTTGCCGTGGCCACTTCGTCCGCACGCGCTTCTCGACCGAACGCGGCCACGTACATCCCCGCGATGCGCTCCTCATCTGTCTGGTTCGGCTCCGCGAGCACACGCTTTGCCCACAAGTCGGCTTGCTGCAGCACGAAGGGGTTGTTCATCATCGCCAGCGCCTGGGCCGGGACATTCGAGACCGTGCGTCGGCCAATGGTTGTGAACGGCGTGGGATAATCGAACGCTGTGAACATCGGGTTAATGAAGTTGCGCCGCACCTGGAGGTAGACGCTGCGGCGGCCATTGCCATCGAGCGGGCCGGAGGCGGGTCGGCCGCGGCCCACCTGGTGCTCGGTGAGGAACGGCAACACCCCAGGGCCTTCGAGTGAGCGATCGAGCCGGCCCGAAACGAGAAGCATAGCATCGCGAATGGCCTCCGCCTGCAGGCGACGGACATGAGCACGGTGGAGCAGTTTGTTCTGCGGATCGAGCGTGACGGCTTTCGCAGCCTGCTCTTGCGTGGGGTGGCTCGACTGACAATACGCGCTGCTCAACACCATCAGGCGGTGCATGGACTTGATCGACCAACCACGAGCGACGAATTCGGAGGCGAGCCAGTCGAGAAGTTCCGGGTGAGTCGGTTCCTGGCCGAGTTTGCCGAAGTCATCTGGCGAGCGGGCGAGGCCTTCGCCGAAGTGGTGCAGCCAGAGGCGATTGACCATGACGCGAGCAACGAGCGGGTTGGCAGGATCCACAAGTGAGCGTGCAAGTTCGAGTCGTCCGCTGCCAGCCCCGGTGAAATCGGGTGTGCCGAACACGCCGGGCAAGGCACGCGGGGCCTCGAGACCGGGCGTCTTGTGGTTGCCGCGGATGAAGATGTGCTCGTTGATGCCGGTGCCATCACGCATGGCGGGGGCCCGCCGGAACGATGGAATCTTCGCTTCCAGTTCACGGACCCTGGCGGCAGCAGCCTGCGCGACGTCGCCCTTCTTGGTCGCATTCGCCAGATCCGGACTGGGCAATTTCACACTCTCACCCTTCTCGCCCGGTGGTGGAGAGTCGGAGAACCACGCCTCACTCACCGCGACGAATCCGTCGCCTTCATCGAGCAATTCCAGATACCCAGACTGGCCTTGCCACATCTTCAGATCGAACGTGAGCCAGCGGAGTTCTTCGCCATGGTTCACATTCTGGGCCAACCCGCCGTAGATCGGATTCTGGATGAGTTGCAAACCATTGAGCACGACTCGCGCCTTGGCCGCTTTCCCGGCGACACGGATAGCCAGGTATCGCTTGCCAATCACAAATGTGGGAGAACGCAGTGCGCCGAGTAACTTCGCGGATTCCCGTGCACTGAAGGGGAAGCCCGTTCCCGCCTCGGCGCGAAATGCGAGCCCCTCCGCATCCCACCGCAAGCGCCAGTCCGCGTCGAATCGTTCGAATGCGCTCGCCTTGCGGCGCCACTCTTCGGCAGGCGAGCGCGGGGCGTTACCCCCCTGTTCCTTCGAAGCAACATCAGCGGACTCACTTCCACCGCTCGCCTCATCGAGTGCCTTGCGGGCCGCTTTCAATTCGTCGAGCAGTTTCACGGTCGCTGTGGTGTCGTCAATAACGGCACGTTGATAGCGCGATGAGGAGATCACGCCATAGAGCGCATAGTAATCCTGCGTGGCAATGGGGTCGAACTTGTGGTCGTGGCAACGGGCGCAACTGATTGTGGTGCCCAGGAAGGTCTTGCTGACCACGTCGATCTGGTTATCGATGCGGTCCGCCTGATCCGCACGCGAGTCAACCGGCGAGTGTTTCGCTTCGTGCAGCCACCAGAAACCCGTCCCCTGAATCGATTCGTTCGCCTGGTCCTTCACGTTGCGGCGTGGCGTCGGCATTAGGTCGCCGGCGATGTGCTCGGTGAGAAGTTGGTCGTATGGCACGTCTTCGTTAAAGGCTCGAATAACGTAGTCGCGATAGCGCCAGGCATCAGGGATTTCGAAGTCGAATTCGTGGCCATGCGTCTCGGAGTAGCGAACGAGGTCGAGCCAGTGCCGGCCCCAGCGCTCGCCGTAATGGGGTGACGCCAACAATCGCTCCACAACCTTCTTGTAGGCCTCGGGCGAGTCATCCTGGAGAAACGCGTCGAGCTCCTCGGGTGTGGGCGGCAAGCCAATCAGGTCGAAGGTGACGCGACGGAGCAGCGTGCGTTTGTCAGCAGGTGGCGAGAACGTGAGCCCGGCAGCATCGAGTTTCGCGAGCAGGAAGGCATCAAGGGGGCTCGCACCCGCGATCCGGCTCACAGGAACCGTGGGCCGGGTGATGGGCTGATACGACCATTGCACTTTCGCCCGGGCCAGGGCATCGAACTTCGGCTCCGCACCGGTCGTTGTCGCGTCGGAGCTTGGCCAGGGCGCACCGCCCTTGATCCATGTCGTCAGGATCGCAATCTGTTCATCCTTCAATTTGCCGCTCGGCGGCATCTTGATATCGCCATCGTAGCGAATGGCGTGAACGAGCGCACTGGCCGTGGGCTCGCTCGCCTTGAAGGCCGGGCCGGTGTCGCCACCCTTCAGAAGCGCCGCCCGACTATCGAGCCGTAAACCGCCCTTCTGTTTCTGGGCTCCGTGGCACTTCATGCACTCCGCCACGAGTATCGGTCGCACGTGTTTTTCGAAGTACTCGTGATCGACGGGCGGTTCACCGGCCTGGGCCAGGCAGCTTGAGGCAATAAAAGCAACCAGTGCGAAGATGGCGATGCGCATGAACAGTATTCCGGCAGGAGTGCGGCGGGCTTCGATCAATTATCGCAGAAAGCACTCACCGCAGGCAATAAGCTGGCCCGGCCGGCGTCATACAATCAGGAATTTTTTCATCGAGGTGCCGATGGCTGCGGAGCGTGAACCACCGACGCTGGCCGATTATGCCGTCACGGCCATCAGCCCCATGCTGATCATGGCCATGGTGGGCAGCCTCGTCTTCTTTCTTGTCGAAGTTCTCTACGCGGGCAAATACTCGGATCGCCTGCTCTATAGCCTCTTCTTTTTCGTGATCGGAGCCGTGCTTGTTGCCCGCATTGCCATCCAGATCGATGGCAACCGGGCAGCATTCTACGGGCTCGGACTTGGCATTGTCACGTTCCTGGCAATGAATGCGTATGTCGAATACCCGCCTGGCACACCGCTGCGTTCGGTGGCCGGGTTGGTGAATCTGGGTCTCATGGCCTTGATCTGGTGGAGCGCCCACAAGCTCACCTGGGATTGCACCCACATCGACGAGAACCGCGACGCCTCGGGCCGCGGCCTGCTCGCCGCTGCCGGCCTCGATGCGGATGCCCGCGAAGAGCAGATGGTTCAGCGGGAATCAATGCCGAGTGTGGCCGAAGCCGACACCGCCGACAAGAAGCCCCGCAAGAAGCAACGCCAGAAGCAGAAGCACGAATCGCAACTCTGGAACTGGTTCGGCCGCTATCGGACGCACCGCGATTCTCAACTCGCACGGGGTCACACACCTGGCGTGTGGGTGATTTATTTCGCGCTCGCTGCGTTGCCGCTCTTCGCCATCGGTCAATCGCTTATCGAAGTGGACGATTCCGCACGCCGTTGGCGCAGTTTCGCCCAGATGACGGTCTACATCGCCAGTGCACTCGGTCTGCTCGTCACCACCAGCTTGCTCGGCCTGAGGCGTTATCTGCGCCAGCGCAAGGTGAAGATCCCGGCAGCCCTCACAGTCAGTTGGCTCGGCCTGGGAGGCGTGTTGATCGTGGGCTTTCTCGTGCTCGGAGCGTTCCTGCCCCGGCCTCACTCCGAAGTGCCCTGGTTCGGCCTGCAGCGTGCCGGCAAGTCCGAACGCGAAGCCTCACAGTATGCCCAGATGAGCCGCAACAGTGGCACTGGTGAAGGAGCCGATGGCGAACAAACCGAGAAAGGCGACGGCAAAGCGAGCGGCAAGAATGGCGAACCTGGCGGTGGTAAAGGCCAGAACGGCAGCGGCGGCAAGGGAGACAACGGGAAAGGCGGCGGCAAGGACGCAAAGACCAGCGGCGAGCAATCGCAACAGGGCCGCGAGGGCAACAATTCGGATCAAGATGGTGATGAGGGGAAAGCCGCTTCCGAGAAAGGCTCGAACACGGGCCGCAGCTCCGCACCGCAGACCGGCGTGATGACCGCGGCCAACAAGATCGCGGGCTTCCTCAAGTGGATCGTGATCGCAGTGGTCGTCTTCCTTGTGATCGTCGGCGTGGTGTTGGCCGTGCTACGTTATCTCGCACCCTTCACGAACTGGGCCAAGAACGTGCTCGATGCCTTGCGCAACTGGTGGGCCAATCTGTTCGGATCGAAAGTGAACGCTGGCCGTGGCACAACAGAAGCAACTGTGCCGCGTGGCCCGGTTCGCCCGCCGCCGTTTCACACCTTCACGAATCCCTTCGAGGATGGCTCAGCCAAAAGTCGTGAGCCGCGTGAATTGATCGCGTACACGTTCGCCGCCTTCGATTCCTGGGCCTGGGATCGCGATCTCGGTCGCGAAGCGATGGAGACGCCCCTGGAATTCGCTGCGAGACTCGGGGTTGTGGATGAAGAACGAAAGGCCAGCTTCCACTCGTTTGCCCTGCTCTACGTTCGCGCGACTTACTCGGAAGCCGAATTCCCAAAGGGCACACTCAAGCAACTCGAACGCTTCTGGGATGAACTCATTCACGGTGCCGGCTTCGTGGCGGTGGAGTAATGTTCGCACCGCGAATTGAACCATAATACCCGCACAACCGCTCCAGATCACTTGCACATCACGACCGGAACCTCCGGCAATGACTGGCGTTTCGCCGGTTGATTCGGTACTTCTTATCTAATCTCTTTTGCCGCCCTTCAGGATTTGCAGCCATGAGCAAGTCAGCCGCCAAGCCCGAACAGCAGTTTACGCCGTTCGGAAGTGATTCTGCCTCATCGCCATCGCCGACCGGGCAACCCGAGGTGCACTTCGGGCTCTCGCCTCAGGATTTGTACCTGTTCAACGAAGGCAGCCATCTGAAGCTGTACGAGAAACTTGGCTCGCACCCCACCACGCAGGATGGTCAGGCTGGATACTCATTTGCCGTGTGGGCCCCGAACGCGGACTACGTTTCAGTGGTCGGCGACTTCAATGGCTGGGATCAGGGCAAGAACAGACTGCACCCCGTCGGTTCGTCCGGTATCTGGGCCACCTTTCTCCCCGGCGTGAAGGCGGGCACCTGCTACAAGTACCACATTGCCGCGCCCGGCGGCTTCACCGCCGAGAAGACCGATCCATTCGCTTTCACCTGCGAGATTCCGCCCAAGTCCGCGGCCGTGACCTGGGACCTGGCTTATCAGTGGAATGATGCCGACTGGATGGCGAACCGCAAACAGAAGAGCGCCCACGATGCACCGGTGAGCATTTATGAAGTGCATCTCGGCTCCTGGATGCGGGCCGCGGACCCGCCTTATCACTCGCTCAGCTATCGCGATGTGGCCTCACGGCTCGCGATTTACTGCCAGGAGATGGGCTTCACGCATGTCGAGTTCATGCCGCTGACCGAGCATCCGTTCTTCGCGTCGTGGGGTTATCAGGTCACGGGCTACTTTGCCGCCACGAGCCGCTATGGCACGCCTCAAGATTTGATGTTCCTCATCGACACCCTGCACCAGCACGGCATTGGCGTGATTCTGGACTGGGTTCCGAGCCACTTCGCCGTCGACCCCTGGGCACTTTCGAAGTTCGATGGCACCGCACTTTACGAACACTCCGATCCACAGCAGGGCTTCCACCCGGACTGGGGTAGCTTCGTCTTCAACTATAGCCGGCACGAGGTACGCAGCTTCTTGCTCTCGTCCGCACTCTTCTGGCTGGACAAGTACCACATTGATGGCCTGCGCGTCGATGCGGTGGCCTCGATGCTGTACCTCGATTACTCCCGCAAAGACGGCGGCTGGGTGCCGAACCGCTACGGCGGCAAGGAGAACATCGACGCCATTGACTTCTTGCGACGCTTCAACGAGGAAGTGTACAGGCATCACCCGGACACGCAGACCTACGCGGAGGAATCGACATCCTGGTCCATGGTCTCACGCCCAACGTACATCGGCGGCCTCGGCTTCGGCTACAAGTGGGACATGGGCTGGATGCACGACACACTCAAATACATCGCTCTCGACCCGATCCATCGCAAACATCATCAGAACGATCTCACCTTCCGCATGCTCTATGCCTATCACGAGAACTTCGTGCTGCCGCTCAGCCACGATGAAGTGGTGCATGGCAAGGGGCCGCTCTGGGACAAGTGTGCCGGTGACGAATGGCAAAAGTTCGCCGGGCTGCGCATGCTTTATGGCTACATGTGGGGCATGACCGGCAAGAAGCTCCTGTTCCAGGGCGGCGAAGTGGCCCAGCGCCGCGAGTGGCGCGTCGATGAGTGTGTGGACTGGCACCTGTTGCAACACGCCCCGCACCTCGGCGTGCAGCAGTGGGTGAAGGACCTCAACCACTTCTACGCTGCTGAGCCTGCGATGCACGAACTCGATAACCTCCCCGGCGGCTTCGACTGGGTCGATTGCCTGGATTCGGAATCGAGCATCTTCAGCTTTGTGCGGCGGGCCAAGTCGAACGATGATGTCGTGCTCTGCGTGATGAACTTCACACCGGTGCCACGAGACAACTATCGCATCGGCGTCCCCGGTGCCGGCTTCTGGAAGGAATCACTCAACAGCGACGCCGGTGTGTACTGGGGCAGCAACGTCGGGAACAACGGCGGCGTCTATGCCGAGTTCATCCCGATGCACGGGCAGCAATTCTCACTGCAATTGCGCCTCCCACCCATGGCCGCGATCTTCTTGAAAGGCAGCAAGGCGTGATGCGGCGAGCGGCGCGACGCCAATCCGCCGTTCTCACAGACTCAAGGGATTCTCCATGAACCTGTACATTATTCGCCATGCGGACGCTGGTGATCCGCGGACGTGGCAGTCGGACGACGAGGAACGGCCACTCTCGGAACTGGGCCAAACCCAAGCGCGCACGCTGGGCGAGATGCTGCGCCAGCAAGGATCACCGCTCGATGTGGTGGTGTCGAGCCCGCTGGTGCGAACGCGGGAAACGGCCGAGCAAATACTCGAAGGCTGGCCGAACACGCCGAAACTGCAGTTCCACACCTTGCTCGCTCCGGGCGAGATGCGCCGCCGCAAGTTCGCACGCGTGATCGCCGAGTTGGGCTTCGAGAATGTCGCGGTCGTGGGGCACGACCCGGATTTGCCGGCATTGCTCGGCTGGCTCATCGGAGTCGACCCGAACAACGTGCATCTCAGGAAAGGTGCCGCCGCACTCGTGACGTTCGACGACGGCATCGAGAAAGGTGAGGGCGAACTGGCGTGGCTGGTCACACCCGAATGGTTTGTGAAATGCGAACCCGTCTAACTGCTGAGATGCGGAGTCGGCTTCTCGTGTCGACTCCGCATCTCAGTCTCAGCGGCCGCTTTGCACCCACTTCTTCCAGGCAAATTCGAGTTCCTGTGCTTTCCAGTTGAGTGCCATTTCCAGTGACATGGGCAGCGCAGGCGGCGCGTTGTTCTCACCGCCTCGCAGGGCAGCGAGTGCCTTCGGAAAATCCATGGCCTTGGGCCCGAACGCCAGGAAGTCCATGAAGCTGGTGGCCACATCCCGGCTGCCCGAGTCCCACACATCAGCCAGCACTGCCCCCGGCTTACCACTCGATCCGAGCACGGCGGCTTTCGTCCGCGACTTATAAGCCGAGACGCGGCGTGAACCCGGCGCTTCCATCCGCATGGACATGGCACGCCCGAATCCCATTCGCGCCCAGTCTGGCACACCCGAACCCGTTCCCACCTTGGCATTGAACGTGGCCGCAGCGACCAGTGCACACGCATCACCGAATTCATCGGGCTCGAACTGCGGCGAACTCAGGTCGGCCTGGTCGAGCACGTACGGCGCATCGCCCTTGAGCGTGATGACGTACTCCGTATCGCGTGGGCTCTCGCCGATCACCGAACGCATGAAGTTCTTGAAGTACTTCGACTCGGTGAGAAAATAGACCGTGAGCTTGCCCGTCCACGGCTTCTCGGTGGCCTCGAATTGCAGCACCTTGCGTGCACTGAGATAGGTCTTCTGCAGTTGCTCCGCGAGCCCCTTGGCTTTCTCCTCGCTCAGCGTCGTCACCAGAATCAGGTCATCCGTTTCCACAGTGATGGGATTCGGAACCTCGGCCTGCTTCATGCTCGAGGCCGCTTCCTTCTTCTGTTTCTCGATCACGGCTGCATCCTGAGCCCGGCTTGAGGCAGCAAGGAACAGGAGCATGCTGAGTGCGGCAAGACGGACGGCAACGGCGGGCATGGCAACCTCCTGAAGAAGATCGGTTACAGTTACGAACAGTATAACGCGTACAATGCGGCGATGGCGAGCGGCCAATTGGGCTCGTGCCTTGAATAATAATGATTGCCCACCTGCCACCGGAGGCCGCCATGCTGCGCCTGCTCGTCGTCACTTCATTCTTCTTGACCGCGCTGGCACTCTCGGCGGAGCCTTTGCCGCAGGAAAAGGCCCCGGACGCCGAGAAGGGGAAGCCGAATCGCCTGGCAAAAGAGAGCAGCCCATACCTGCTGCAGCATGCTCACAATCCTGTGGACTGGTATCCGTGGGGTCAGGAGGCTTTCGACCGAGCCAAGAAAGAGAAGAAGCTGGTGTTCCTCTCGATCGGCTATAGCTCGTGCCACTGGTGCCACGTCATGGAGCGTGAATCGTTCTCCAATGCCGAGGTTGCGAATCTCCTTAACGACAACTTCATCTGCATCAAGGTCGATCGCGAAGAACGCCCGGATGTGGACGATATCTACATGACGGCCCTCAATGTCACCGGCGACACCGGAGGCTGGCCGCTCACCATGTTCCTCACCCCCGAGGGCAAGCCTGTCTTCGGCGGCACGTATTTTCCGCCCAATGATCGTGTGGTGAACGGCGAAACCATTGGAGGCTTCAAGTCCATCCTGAAGCGTGTGATCGAACTCCACACAAACGAGCGCGAGGCCCTCTACAAGCAAGCCGACCACATCGCCGGGCTCACCGCGGATGCTCTCGAACGCAATAGCCGGGGCGTGGCTCTCGTCTCGCTCGATCGCGAACTCGTGAAGGATGCACTTGAAGCGTACACGATCGACCCCGAGCACGGCGGCACTGGCGACGCGAGCCGGATGTTCAAACACACGAAATTCCCACGCGTCGCCGTCTGGAACTTCCTGCTGCAACAGAGCCGCAAGCCGGGCAACGAAGCCTATGCGAAAGCCGTGAGCAACACGCTCCACAAGATGGCCGAGGGCGGCATCTACGACCAACTCGGCGGCGGCTTCCACCGCTACAGCACCGAACGCACCTGGACCGTGCCGCACTTCGAAAAGATGCTCTACGACAACGCTCAACTCGCCGAACTTTACAGCGAAGCCTTCACACTCGATCCCGACCCACTCTACCGGCGAACGGTCGCTGGCACGCTCGGCTTTGTCTCGCGCGAGCTCACCAGCCCCGAGGGCGGCTTCTACTCTGCACTCGACGCCGACAGCAACGGCACCGAGGGCGAGTTTTATGTCTGGACTGCGGATGAGATCAAGAAGGTGCTCGGCAACGATGGCGACGTATCGTTTTTGAAAACGGTCTATGGTATCACCACGCCGAACTTCGAGGAGAAGTTCCACATCTTTCGCCTGCCGAAGCCCCTGCCCGAACTGGCGAAAGACCTGAAGCTCACCGAGGAGCAACTGCTGGCCCGGCTCGAACCGCTCAAGGCAAAGCTCTTCGCCTATCGTGCCCAGCGCGAGCGACCCTTTCTCGACACCAAAATCATCACCGCCTGGAATGGCCAGATGATTGCTGCCTATGCGAAGGCGGCCGAAGTCTTCCAGAACAAGGAGCACGTTGCCACAGCTTCAAAGGCCGCCGATTTCTTGCTCACGAAGATGCGCAACAAGGATGGCCGCCTGTTCCGCCTCTATGCTGCCGTGCCCGGAGAGAAGCCCGCACCGAAGGGCGGTGCCTACCTCGATGATTACGCCTTCCTCATCCACGGCCTGTTGAATCTGCACGACGCCACCGGCGACAAGCGCTGGCTGGATGAAGCGAAAGCTCTCACCGATATCGCCCTGAAATGGCATGCCGACCAGGAACGGGGAGGCTTCTTCTACACGGCCCACGACCACGAGAAACTCTTCGCCCGTGCCAAGGAGAGCTACGACGGCGCTCAACCCTCCGCCAACGGCGTGATGGCCCGCAACCTTTTTCGGCTCGCCCGGAAGACCGGTGACACGACTTACCGCGACTTCAGCGTGCGGACCATCAAGGTCTTCGCGGGTGCGATGAAGGCCAATCCCACCTCCGTGCCGGGCCTCGCCCGCTGCCTGGATGAACTGCTTGAGATCGCCGAGAAGGACCCCGCCGTGCTCGAACCGAAGAGCACGCCCGGAGAGAAGACCGATCCGAAGAAGCTGCGCGAATCCGCTGATGTGGTGAAGGCCATTCTGAAAACGGACACCGAGGCCGATGGCTCGCGCGCGCTCACCGTCACACTCACCATTGAAAAGCCCTGGCACATCTATGCCGTGCCGGTCGGTGACGAGATGCTGAAAGCATCGGAGACACGCATTGAGGTGCTGTTCGATGGCAAGCTCGCCCCTGGCGTTTCGGTTGCCTTTCCCGAAGGAGCATCGATCAAAGATTCAGCCGGTGCCACGTACAACATCTACGAAGGAACGGTCAAGTTCCGCATCATGGTTCCCGCAACCCTGAAGGACAAGACTCCGGATGTACGGGTGCGGATAATCGCCTGCAAGGAAGGCACTTGCTTATTGCCCTCCGTGCTCAAGGTGAAATAAGACCGCTTCAATTAAAACTTGGCCTTGCGATGCCGGGGTAAACCGGCCGTGCCCCATGCCCGAGTCCCCGACACCGCGAGCATCCCTCGGCGACCTGGCCCGAAAGGCTCTGGCCGCTCCACCGGCTCAACGCCTGCCACTTGTGCTTCAGCTGGCACGCGGCACACGCTCCGCGGAGCACCTGGAGGGTCTGCTCGATCTGCTGTTGGCCAACAAAAAGGCCGGCCCCACGCTGACGCTCGAATGGCTGGCCCGGCTTCGCCTCACGCTCTCGCCGGGAAGCATCGAACGAACGCTGCCCTTGCTGGCGTCCAAAAGCATTCCCAGTTCCACCCGCGTGGCCGTGGCCGCCCGGTTCCTCCGTGATTTACCCGATCAGGTCGAAGCGATTCGTCCCGTCACAAAATCGCTGACCATCGGGCTCGCACCCTTGCGTGCACTGGAGCGGTTGCGGCAGCTTCAGCATCAGGTCGAAAAAGGGGCGGCCCTCGACTCGCTAATCGAACGCCGGGAACGGCGCGTCAAGCTGGATTGCCCGCGCTGTGGCGTGCAGTTGACACGCATCGACATGGTGAAGCACCTCTGGTTCGTGCACGGGGTGTTTCTCGAACGAGGCAAGGTGCGAGAGGCGGAAGCTCTTGCCGCAGAGGCCCGCACAGCCTTTGTTGCCAGTGCCGATGTCGAGACACTGGATCGGGCCGTGCTGCTTGGTGGCCCGGATCGCACGGAGTCCCTGCGAAACTGGGTCGCCGCGTCTCAACCGAGTGCCGAGGAAACCGCACCGCTTCGGGCGGATGCAGAGGAGCAACGTTGCGGCCTTTGCCCGGGTTGCTTCTCGCATCTGCCTGAACCCGTGCCCGCATTGCCGGCCTCGCTCTCGCTTCATGGCGGACGGTTGACAGGCGAGGGATATCTCGTGGAAGTCGGTGGAGCCAGCTGGTTCCGCACGATTCACATTGAGACACCCGAGAAGCTGCTCAAATCCGGCCCGGACCGCGGCCACATGCTGAGCCCACGCGGCCTCGCGGCTCTGGTGGCGGCTTGCATCCTGCTGCTGGGTGCGGCCCTCACGCTCTTCTTACCTCACTCCATCATCAAGCCGATCGCCACCGCCGGCGCCTCGATGTTGTTCGCTGCGTTCGCTTATGGTGCTATCTTCGCGCTGCGCCGCCCGCTGCCCGCTGCGGATGATCGGGCCATTGATGCAGCCTGGACTGTTCTGGCACGGAGGATCGCGCAGCGCGAAAGCGGTTTTCGTTACTTGACCCGCCTGAGCCTCAGCAGCCTCGGCCACGGCGATCCCGTCGAGCGTGTGAGTGTGCTGAAGCGCGTGCTGGACTACGCCTCGGATCATGCTGCGGATTCCGATGAAGCCGTGCAATTGCTGGCCGCGGTTCGTGTCCTGCAGGCATGGGATGCGAACCGCTCACCGGATCGCAGCGCGGCGATTGCAAATCTGGCCGCCGCGGGCTTCCGGGGAGATGCGGTCGGCTCGGGGAGCGGAGCGCAGTACGGCGTGAGTGCCGGTGTTCGTGGTGGAACGGACTACGCCGAGCACATCGTCGGGAGCTTCCTCCGACTCGATCCGAGCTTGAGTGAACGGGCCCGTTTGCGTATCAACCTGCTCACAGCGGCGTTCGAGGCCGGGTTAAAACCACGAGATCTCGTCGATCTCTGGTCCGTCGCACCGAACCTGCGTGCCGCGATGGCCGTGCAGCCCCTGCACCGTCTCGGCTTGCTTTTCGGCCTGTGGGTGACGCGCAATGCCGAACGATGGGGAAAGGTGGCCCCCGCAAAAACATTGTTCGACCTCTGTCGAACCGATCCGGAGGAAGCGAGCCGCGTGTTAAAGTTGGTTCCCGATTTGCTCCTGTATCATCGACCCGACCCGGACACCGAGAGCGAACTCGGGCCCGTTCTGATCTGTGGCCGGGGCGTGATCGTGGGTGGCACCATGCTCGCCGATCCCGACTCGGACGTGAGCGTCCGCAAAGTAGCCGGCGGTGGCTATGAATTGACTTTCGGGCGGCACCGCCATGCCCTCAGCCGACGCCCGGTCGAAAATTTCAGCAACATCATTCGAGGCTGGTTGCAGTATCGTGCTAGCGAGCTTTTGTCGTACATTAATGGATACCTCGAACCCGGCACGCGTGAGGTCAATAACCGCGTGCTGACGCCCTTTCGATTGAAGTGTGGAACATGTGGAACGGTCTCGGTGATCGCGGTCGGACAGGTGGGCACTCCCGTGGTGGAACCATGAGCCACCTGGAAATGAATCCGCAAGACATGCTAATCAGGATCTCGCTGGATGGCCTCGATATCACTCCGACCTTGTTGGTCGAGGTCTTCCCGGCACGCCTGCGTGAACTGGCAGGCAGCCTGATCCTGGACCATGGCGTGGAGCACGACCTGGGTTCGAATGCGATTCTCTTCACATTCGAGGTCGCCGATTTTGTGCTCGCGCTTGAGATTGTCAGCAACCTCATTACGCAGGAACGCATTCTCGGGCAGGATTTGCGGTCCGTGTGCCGCGTCGTCCTCAATGACGCAATCGGATCGGGAACCGCCTGACGAATCGAACCGCACCAGCCACTTGCCTTCCTGCGCAGCCATGTTAAACTGGAAAAAGGACAATGTTATCCGATTTCCAGTGAGCGCGAGATGGCCATGAAACGATTCCTCACTGCACTCCTTGCTTGCACGTTTCCCACACTCGCAGTTGCAGCCGATATATACCAACCCCCGATCAACTACGAGACCGCAGTCGCGGAAAACTCGCTGACCCGGTTGCAGAAGCAACTGGCGACCGGCGAGAAAAAGCTGACATTCTAGGACAACCACGGCTACCTGAAGTCGGTCCTTTCCGTGCTCGACATTCCGGAATCGTCGCAGGTGCTCGTCTTCTCGAAAACCAGCCTGCAACGCAGTCGCATCACACCGAAGACGCCCCGGGCGATTTACTTCAACGACGACATCTACATCGGCTTCTGCCTGCGTGGAGATGTCATGGAAGTGTCGGTCGCCGATCCTTCTCTCGGCACGGTTTTCTACACACTCGACCAGGAACCAACCGATAAGCCTCGCTTCCAGCGGCAGACGGAAAGCTGCCTGATCTGCCACGGTTCCTCGGCCAATCGCGGGTTGCCCGGGCACCTCATGCGCTCGGTGCACCCCGACCGCACCGGTGAACCCGTGATCGGTTCCGGGAGCTTCCGCACCGACGACACCAGCCCGTTTGAAGACCGCTGGGGCGGCTGGTATGTCACCGGCACGCATGGCAAAACCAATCACCTCGGCAACTGGCTTTTCCGCTCGCGTCGCGATCTTGACGACCCGCGTAACCCGACCGATAACCTGAACGTCACCGATCTGCGTCAGCACTTCACCACCGGAATGTACCTCACACCGCATAGCGATCTCGTCGCGCTCTGCGTGCTGGGCCACCAGGTGGGTGTGCACAATCGCATCCTGAATGCAACGCTCGAAACCCGTTCCGCACTGTACTACGAAGCAGAACTGAACAAAGCCCTGCGAGAACCGAAGGATAAGCGATGGGACTCGGCTCTGAGCCGGATCAAGAGTGCAGGTGAGGAACTGGTGAAGGCGTTGCTTCTCTGCGGCGAAGCAAAGCCGGACGGCAAACTCGAAGGCACTTCGGGCTTTGCGAAGGAGTTCGCCGGCCGCGGTCCGTTCGACAACCAGGGGCGTTCACTGCGCCAATTCGACCTCACCACCCGGCTCTTCAAATACCCCTGCAGCTACCTCATCTACTCGGAAGCATTCCAGAAGATGCCGAAGGAAATGAAGGGCCACGTGCTGCGTCGGTTGTTCGAAGTGCTCAGCGGTCAGGATGAAAGCGAAGCCTTCGCCCACATCAGCAAAGCCGATAAACAGGCCATCCTAGAAATCCTCCGCGCGACGCTCCCCGACTTGCCAGCCTACTGGCGCGAATGAGGCTGGCCTGGAATGGCCAGACTCTGACATCACGGCTCCACGATCGATATCTCTTGAACGCGACACCGCTCGCATTCGCCGGTGTCGAGGCGAAGTTGCACAAGGCCGCCACGATAGGTCGCGACCTCGGCAAGATTCACGGTGTACTTGCGGAACATGCCGTCGCCCGTGATCGCAAACGAGGTGGAGCGTTCCGCGCTGAACTTGGGGTCGTCCAGCGTGGCCCAGAAGACACGGGCCTCCTTCGCTGTGGTGGTGAATGCGGCTTTAAGTTGCAGCTTCGGTCCGCTCTCGGCTCGCCAGAAATCAACGGGGCCAATCAGTTGTGCGCCTTTATTCCCGGGTGTGATGTCCCAGTCGCCTGTGAGTTTCCAGCCGCGATCCGTGCCGTTTGCGAGGGTCCAGCCCTGGCGATTCGTATCGAATCGATAGTGTGGCAGCGTGGGCTTGCCATGCAACCTGTTAGCTTGTTTGCGAATCTCTTCGAGTGATCCGAGAATCAGCGTGTACTCGTATTCGAAGACGATGTCGTGATCGAGATGTTCCGGTCGCACAGGGGCGATGTAGCCGGTGGGGCTGTCCTTCGTGCCGGTGTTGCCGGGCTTGCCCGCGAATCCGCCGAGGAAGGTGATGCAGGCTGGTTGGTAGACACCGAGGCCGAAGCCTGCATCGTTGACCTGGGCGGCCCAGCGTTCCGTGGCGAGAAATCGCGTCCAAGGGAACCCTGGCGGCCCGTCACCGGCTTTCTTTTCGATGCGGGTGAGTTGGCCACCGGTGAATGGCTGATCTCCAACGTATGTCATTAACTTGTGGTAAGACCCGTTCACATAGAGCGCCGGCATCTCCTGGGAAAAGGCGGAATAACGCGAACGGTCGGATCGCGAATTCACGAGTTTGCAACGAACATGCGCAGTCGAGCCTTGCAGACTGATGCGTGTCTCGAAAGTGCACTCAATGGGTACGTTCGCGTGCGACCACTGCATCGGAATGCACTTCACAAACAGTTCGCGACCATCGTTCTGGAAGTCAACCGTTTTCGAAGCGAAACCAAAGTGGTCGCCCGCCTGAACGGGGTTCCACGGAAACTTCGCCCAGGCACCCGCGGGTTCCTTGCCGGGCACACGAAAGGGTGATGGCCCTGAATAATGGGACATCTGAATTTGCCGGCCCCAGTCCCAATTATTCACCAGGTTATTGTCGGTACCGGACTTCGACAGATAGGTAATGGCACCACCGAGATTTCGGTCGATGCCAATCTTCATCGTGTCGTTGTCGAGATAACTGAGCCGTGGTTGGTGGGCCGCTTTTCGCTTGTGAATCGCATCAGCATCCTCGTCCGCAGCGGCCAGGCACAGTGAAAAGCACAGGCCCAGAATCGTTGTTCGAATCACCATCACGCGTGCTCCACAAAGAATCCTTGCAGTTTACGCGTGCGTGAGAATCTCGTCATTCCGTCTGCGTGGGAGTCTCGTGCGGGTCGTGGGGGAGTCCGTCACTTCCCGTGTGGTGGAGCACGCTCTCGGCGGCACGGTGACGTGAGTTCACTCCGAACTGTGGGGAGAGCCCGCCGCCCAGAATGAGGGCCGCGAGCGTGAGCACGGCGAAGCGTTCGCGTGAGGTGATGCCGAGTGAGATCGCGGAGACTCGCCGTGTGCCCGTGAAGATCAGGAAGAAAACGCGGACAATCGCGATGCCATTAAGTGCAGCCGCCAGGGCGATGACGATGCCGATGTACGGGTTGACGTTAATGACACCATCGACGAGCAGTTCCGCGGCCACGAAGCCAAGCGTTCCCGGAAAGCCGACGCTGCCCAGTCCTGTCAGCAGGAAGCAGACCGCGAGCGCAGGCGAATCGTCGTACAACCCGTGGTAACGATCGAGCGAGATTCGACCAAAACGAGCTTCCACGGCACGCAAGGTGATGCCGAGGCCAGTGACCGAGAGTGCGACAGAGATCCACAGACAAAGGGCACCCGTGAGGCTAATCGCCGTGTGAAGTTCCAGGCCGACCAGGATGAGCGAGGCGTGGCTCAGGAACGCATACGCGAAGAACCGGCGGGCGTCGCGCTGCACCACGGACATCCCCGCAGCGTAGACCGCGGTGATGAGCGAGAAGAGGCTGATGCTCTGTAGCGCCCAGTCTGGTACGAACGGAAGAACCAACCGCACCGCGGCATAGACACCCGTGATGGGTGTGACGAACAGAAGCGCCGTGCCGAAGGAACAATTCTCGATGAGATCAGGCACCCACAGGTGAACGGGCACCGTGCCACTGCGGACGAGGATGGCCGCCAGGAGCAACAGTGCGGCCAGATCGACGAGTGCACTCTCGCCGCTGCTGGCACACGCCCAGCCTGAAATGAGCAGAACCAGGAAGAGTGCCATATGCAGCACATAGACACGTGTGGGTCTCCGACGCTTGACTAGTTCGATGTAGGCAGGAACCGTGTTCAGCGCCAGGAACACAATCAACAACCACGGCGACTTGCTGGCGAAAAGTGCCAGGCGGATCGACTCACTGATCAGCATTCCCGAAAAGGAGACGCGTGCCATCTTGGTGCGCGCCGTGGCCAGCACCGTGAGAAAGTGAAGCAGCGCAACCAGTGGCAGCAAGGGGGTGCTGAGGTCGTCGATCTCGAAGAGCGCAGAACCGAGCAACTGGTGCGAAAGCGAGTATGGGCTGTCGCCCGTGGGCGAGACGCCGTTCGCCGCAGCAAGTCCCATCAATAAGGTGCACACCAGCGTGGCGCCAGCGAATGTCAGACACCAGCGCGAAGCGGCAATGGCACCTCGCACGCAGGCCGTGCACAGCGCACCGACGAGCGGCAACAGTATGGAGATTTCCAGCCAGGGCAGAGTCAACAGATCATTCATGTTGATTGTTCGACATCCGGGTTCGCGGTGTTTCGATCCGAGCCGGCCAGGCGGGCTGTCCAGCGGCGTTCGAGTTCATCCAGTTTGTGGAAGAGAGCGACGAAGGGACCCACGATATATTCGTTGAGGAATGCATCCAGGTAGCCGCGTTCGAGAGCAAAGCGGTACATCCACGTTCGGAGCGATTCCGGAAGCAGCCGCATGGACCGCCCCGCATGCTGCGGGAGTCGGCCTCCGATGGCGTTTTCGAGTGTCTTGTAGTCCTGGAGCAAGCTCGGTGCGCGAACGAATTGAAGCGTTCGCAGGCAGGCATGGCCAAGCAAGTGAACCAGTGCCACATACCACACAAACGGAATGAATGCACCCACACCGATCTCGGTGACGATGATGCCCACCTGGGCCAGCGAGGCAAAAGTTAGGGCACTCTTGATATCCGTTTGAACACTGCCAATGAGATAAGCGAATGCGGCTGTCGTCAGCCCGAGTGCAATGACGACGATCGCCAGGATGGGGACCGCTTCCAGCAGCGGGCTCACGCGGAGCAACAGGTACGCTCCCAGGTGCACCGAAAGAGCCCCATAAAAGATGGCACTGGAGGGTGTCGGGCCTTCCATGGCCCGCGGCAGCCAGCCCGAGAACGGAACGAGTGCGGACTTGCCCGCCGCCGCGAAGATCAGCAGGAGCCCCACGGCGAGTGCGTTCCCCCCGCTGGCTGTGGCGTGCCCTTCGGGCCAGGGGTGTGCCGGATCGGTGCCGAGCAAGCGGCCGAAGTCTCCCTCTCCGTGCAGGTGGTGCATCACCACTGCCGCAATCAAGAGCGAGGCATCGGAGATGCGATACACCACCCACACACGCAAGCCGTTTCGCACCGGTGCTGGCCGTTCGTGGAAAAACGCGACCAGCAACGCGCTGGAAAGGCCCACGAGTTCCCAGCCTGTGAAGAGTGTCTCGATGGTGCCGGCCAGCGAGGCGACCACCATGCCCACCACAAAGATCGAATAGAGGGTGAAGAAGCGGTTATAGCCGCGCTCGCGGTGCATGTACTTCACGGCAAATGCGGCGATGGTGCCACAGAGCACGTAGGAGAGCAGCAGGAACGGCACGGAAAGACGATCGAACACGAACTTGAAGACGAAGTGATAGTGCTCGTGCTCGGTGGCCGATTCATCGATGTGCACCCAGTTGCCGAGATCGATGACAACATGGCGTGTATCGTAGGCCAGCATGAGAACGAGAATGCTGGCAGCGGCTGTGAATCCGATCGCGCTTGTGCACTTGCACCATCGACCCGTCGCGGCTTCCGAGAGTTTCCGATCCACAAGCGAGGTGATGCCCAGGATGCTCATCAGAAGCACCGGGGCGATCACCACGATCAGGCCAAGAATATAGAAAGTCGTCTCGAGATCAGGCATCGGCTTCTCGTTGATCCTCCGGTGTGAGCCGGAACGGAAGGCAGGTGAGTGAGCGGCCGGGGTGGCGCACGTTCAGGAACCAATCTCGGCGAATTCCAGATGTTCACGCCAGCCGCGATACCAGTCCACGGAAGTCGCGGCACGGGGCAACGATTCGGCCTGCGGTTCGTAAAACTCGAACGCGCCATCGCGGAAGAGACGAATCGCATTTGTCTCGGGGCATTGCACGGCCAGTTGCACCCAGCCGTTCTCGGTCATCGCCTGGCCCATCGGATTGCCAGCGAGCACCTTGAACATGATCTCGGGCGTGGTTTCGCAAATGATCATCAGTCGAACGGGTTCATGGATCTCGGTCATCTGCCAGGGCAAGCCGGTGCGGAGGTCGCTGGCCGCTCCATCCATCACGCCGAGTAACGAGGCGATGTTATGCGGCAGCTTGGTCCCGCAGCCGTAGCCGGGCGAATCGACGTGCGAGAAGTAGTATTCCAGGTTGATGCCGCCACAGACGGGGAAGATGGCCGCCATCGTGCGTGCCAGGATCGTGCCGTTCTCGTCGTCCTGTGTCGGGTCGTATGAGGTCAGGAAGTTGCGGCGATCGAAGAAGAGCCCGCGGGTGCGTGAACGCCGACCCACATGGCAGATGGCGTTGGTGGCATGACCCAGTTCCGGGCGAGTCTGGGCCAGATCCTCGCTGCGTCCCTCGACGTGTTGCTTGGCTTCGGCAAAGGTCAGAGTCAGAGGGGCGGACATGAAACGCCGGCAACGTTCATGGGCATTTCGTTCACAGCACGCGACCAGTTCTCGGCGCACTCGTTCGAATTCTTCGCGGTGCGTCGGTGGCACTTTGCCGGCATCGAAGAGCGTCACAGAATCATCGCAAGTGTTATGGAAGCCGCCGACAAAATGCGTCTGCGAAGGAATCATGATCCCGCGTGTCGCCAGGCGTTCGCGGACGCGCGGATCGTTCAGCACCAGCGCGGCCGTGCGGGCGTTCGGTGCTCCGGGGCTTCCACCACAGGCACCGCAGTCGTATGCGGATTTGTGCGGATTATTCAAACTGAACGAGCCGTGGCCAATGGCAAGAACCAGCCGGCTGAACGTGTGGGTCAGGCCGATATCGCGGAGCAACCGCTCGGCGTTGGTCGTCATCTCTTCGAGCGTGAAGCCGAGATGCCCGTTCTCGGATCCAGGTTCGCAGGTGGGAACTCGCTCCATTTTAAGATGCGTCGCCGACTTCCGCTGCATGATACGACCGAGAGAGCCGCGCACTCGCGAGGTGAGCCGCGGAAAAAGAATTCGAGCCACGAGCGGAATGGAAGCCAGCACACCCATGGTGCTGGCCAGCACCGCTCCGAAGGCGGCCGAGCGAGAACCGACGTGAGCCTGGTGGGTTGCCGTGCCGATCACACGCTGGAAGCGCCGTTGCCGACGATGCTCTTGCTCCTCGCTTTCCTCGGCCTGCTCTTCGACCCAGTGCTTGGGGGTAATCACGATCGGGCAAAGTGGAACGTAATGCGCATCGGTCGCACCGCGGTAATACATGGCCATGGCGAAGAATCCGGCCACACCGAACGTCTGCGCATCGGGGGCTACTTCCTCAATGTGGCGACGGAACGACTCTTCACGTTCATCAAGGCAGGTGATCACCTGAAAACGAGGGGCGAGGCCGGGCTTCAGGCTGACACGTTCGTGCAGTGCCAGTGCATCGAGTGTCTGATCGCGGAATCGTTTCTCATAGGCTTGCTGGAAGATTCGCCTTTGGGGAATGTCGCCGAAGGACTCGATCTCCTGAACCAGCGAAATCCAATCCTCGGGCAAGAGGTGGAACAGTTGCTCTGGAACCCAGCCCAGCACCTGGGCAATCTGAAAAACAAGAAAGGCACGCTGTTCGCGTGATGTGGCCGCGGCAGGTGGCGACAGGGCACGCAGTCGCTCCCGCAGTTGATCCAGCGGTCCATCGTAGCCAATAGTGGCCCTGGCATCATGGCGGAGGGCGAAGCGTTCCAGCAACAAGCGAATTGCAACGAACTCGACCAGGCTGCCTTCGCGTATGGGTTGGGCGACGCGATCCGCCCGCATTTCCACCTCGTGAATCATCCCGGCCCAACCACGCAGTGCCAGGAAACTCTGCGACAGATACGTTTCCCACTCGAACTCGGGTACACCCAGTTCCGCAAGAGATTCCAGGGCCGATGCCAGGGGAGAAATCTGCTGATCCTGCAAGCGAGCCAATTCAGCGGGCAGCCCCTTCATCCAGGTATCTGGTGATGCCTGCGACCGGCGATAAAGCGAGCAGAAGCTCAGGAAGAAGCCCTGATCGCGATTCGGCAACGGCCAGTGCGAAACCCCCTGATCCAGGTAGGCCGCACAAAAGCGGATCAGGATGTCGTTCACACGTAAATCGGTGTCTGTACCCGACACGCGAAGCAACAGATCACGGTGGCGGTTGACTTCCGCTTCAGCCGGTCTTTGAACAGGAACCTGTTCGACGCCAGCCAGGCAGATTTGCCACAATGATTCCAGGGCAAAGGCTTCCCAGGATTTCTCGGTCCAGTGTTCGATTTCTGTCCCGTGGAAGCGTTCGAGAAGCGACGGGAACCAACCAAGGCGCGACTCGGAACCGCGAGCCGAGCGATGTTTTCCGGCGTGTGATCCCCGCAGATCGCGCATGACCCAGCGGCGTGTTTCTGCGATCAGGTTAGCCCGGGTCGCCGCCGAGGCGCTCGGTGTCGCCCGACGAAGCGCTTCCGTTTCCATCAGGAACCAGGAGATTTCCGCATCAGAACCTGATCGCACTGGGTGCTCGAGCATGGCAACCCGGAGTGCGAACCGGCTGCAGAGATCACCGATCCGTTCCTCGCCACTTCTCCCCAAACTCACACGCAGGCAACTGCGGACGTCCGCGAACCGAATCCGGCCCCTGGCCAGTGCTTCACGGAATCGCTGCTCGGACAAGTATGGTTCGCACCTGAACACGGCCCCGCCGCGTTCGACGGCTTCGAAGAATGGTTCTTGCTCGAATGCGTGCAGCGTGTTGTGGTGAATGAAGACCGTGATTGGCCCCTGCGCTGGCAGCAAATGTGCCGCATGTTTGATCGCGTCTTTCAATCGCTCCAGTGGACTTCGTCTCGATTCGATGCTTTCGCAATATTTCATGATCGTGGGGCATTCCAGTTCTAACACGGATGATCCCGATCCGAGGCGACATCTCTGGCAACAGCAGGCACTGCGCAGACATCAGCAATCGACATGCCACCGTGAGAAATTGAAAATGCCTGGATCGTGAAGCGTTTCGCTCAACGTGGCCCTGATCGCTCCGGCACCACACTGACTCGTGAACGACCAGCATCCTCACCCGGAAATCACCATGATCGGCGTTCGCTTCCGCTATATCTGGCCCGTCGCACTGATCAGCCTCGGCCTCTCCGGGCTCTGTGTCGTCACGGCGGTGTCGCTGCTGCGCGAGCAATACACGATCGCCGTCGTCCTCCGAGAAAACGTCGAGGGCCGGCGAGCCGCGGTCGAACTCGAAGAGTGCCTGACCGATCTCGTGGCACTCGAACAGGACAAGGTCGAATCACTTGACACCATGCACGATCGCGCCCGCATCCACTTGAACGAGATTCGGCAACTCGCCGATGACCCCAGCGAGCGCGAGATGTCCGCGAATCTGGACATCACCTTCGCGGAATATCTCGAACGATGGAAAATGGCTCCACCGGTCGGCACGCCCGAACACGAATTGCATATTCGTGAAGCCTCGCGATTTCTCGATTCCCATGTGCTCAAACGCTGCCAGGAGTTCCGACTCTACAAGGGACGCGAGCTGGAAGAAACGAGTGATCGCCATGAGCGAATCCTGGGCCAGCTTGCCTGGGGAATGGCAGGCGTCGGCACACTCGGCGGCGCGGCCGGGCTCTTCCTGGGATTCGGAGTCGCACGCGGCCTGACACGCTCCATCAAGCGACTTCATGTTCAGATTCGCGATGCCGCCGGCAAACTCGAACCTGAACTCCCCGCCATCGTCGTCAGCGGCGAAGGTGATTTCCACAACCTCTACGAGCAGGTCAACCGACTGACAGAACGCATTGAAGTGGTGGTGAATCGCCTGCAACAGCGCGAGCGTGAGGTGCTGCGGAACGAGCAACTTGCCGCCGTCGGGCAACTTGCCGCCGGCGTCGCCCACGAGATTCGCAATCCACTTACGTCGATCAAGATGCTGGTGCAGTGCGGGCTGGAAGAGGAGCGACTGGAACAGCGCGATTTGCAGATCATCGAATCGGAAATTCGCCGCATGGAGTTATCATTGCAGCGATTTCTCGATTTTGCGCGTCCACCAAAACCCGAACGTAAACGCTTCACCATTCTGGACGAGGTCCAGTCCGTGGTTGAACTTGTGCGTGGTCGAGCCAACAAGCAGCACGTGAAAATTCAGATCGAAACGAGTGATTCTCTTCGAAAGCAAGTTGGTGACCCTGGGCTCATTCGCCAGGCCATCGTGAATCTGATGCTCAATGCACTCGACGCCATGCCCAGTGGAGGCACCATCCGCATCAGCCAGCGAGTCACGGCCATCGGCGGCGTCGCCGTGGAAGTCGCCGACACGGGACCTGGCATCGCCGAAGAGATTCTCCCCAGGCTTTTCCAGCCATTTGTGAGTGGGAAGGATACCGGTCTGGGCCTGGGTCTGGTGATTACACGCCGCATTTTGGAAGACCATGGCGGCTCGATCAGTGGAGCCAACCGACCCGGTGGTGGTGCCGTGTTCACGCTGTTTCTTCCCCCACGCCGATGACATCGGCGCTCCGTTCGAGTTCGTATGCTTTACTCCGGAGCAGTGTTCGAGTCCACGCCTCGCGAAGTGTGCACCATGCCCACGTTATTGCTCATTGATGATGAACCGGCCATCCAGCATGCGTTTCAGCGAGCGTTTCGGGACAGTGGCTTGACTCTTGTCCCGGCCACGACGGCTGCCGAGGCAATTGCAGAGCTCGTGCGAGTTCAACCCGATGTGATCGTGCTTGATGTGCGACTGCCCGATGCCACGGGGCTCGAAACCTATCACCGCATTCGACAAATTGATTCGCGCATCCCCGTCATCATTATCACAGGCCACGGCACCACCGAACTGGCGATTCAAGCCATCAAGGAGGGTGCCTACGAATACATCCTGAAGCCCCTCGAACTCGTCGAGTTAAGGGATCTGGTTGATCGGGCGGTTCGCACCAGCCGGCAGATGAACGTCCCGGCCGCGATGGCTGAAGAATCGATCGCTGCCACCGACGCAGACCTGCTCATCGGTCGCTGCCCGGCCATGCAAGAGGTGTACAAGGCGATTGGTCGCGTGGCGGCACAGGATGTCACGGTGCTCATCCTCGGCGAATCAGGGACGGGCAAAGAACTCGTGGCACGCGCACTTTATCAGCACTCCAGGCGAGCGCAAAATACCTTCCTGGCCGTCAATTGTGGAGCCATTCCCGAGACGCTGCTGGAATCCGAACTCTTCGGGCATGAGAAGGGAGCTTTTACCGGAGCAGATCGCCGCCGCATCGGCAAGTTCGAACAGTGCCATGGTGGCACGCTTTTCCTCGACGAAGTCGGCGAAATGACACCGCTCACGCAGACAAAGATGCTCCGTGTTATCCAGGAACAACGCTTCGAGCGCGTCGGAGGAACGGAAACCGTGCAAACCAACGTACGCGTCATCGCCGCCACCAATGCCAACCTCGAACACCTCGCCGCGGTCGGCCGATTCCGCAAAGATCTCTTCTTTCGATTGAATGTCTTTACCATCCACTTGCCGCCACTCCGCGAACGCGGTGACGACATCCCACTGCTAATCGACTACTACGTTCGCCGCTTTGGGCAGGAACTCTCGAAGCCCGCCCAGGCGATTGCACCTGAAGCAATCGAATTACTGCGTGCCTACACCTGGCCGGGGAATGTTCGCGAACTGGAAAGTGTGGTGAAGCAATCGCTCCTGAAAATGCATGGACCGGTGCTCCTGGCCGAGTTTTTGCCGGCACACGTGCAGCGCCTCACCGTGAGCACACCGCTTGCCTCATCAGTCGGTAGCACAGATGGTGAACCGTTTGGCTGGGACCGCTACGTCGCGGAGCGCATCGCCGCAAACACCGAAGCCCTTTACGGCGAAAGTCTCACTCTGATGGAGCGCGAAGTCCTCACCCGCGTGTTGCGGCACACGGAAGGGAACCAACTTCAGGCCGCACGCATCCTGGGGATCACACGCGGAAGCCTCCGTAACAAGATCCGCACACTGGGCATCAATATCGCTCGGTCAGTCTGGTCCGAAGACGACCAGCGTGAGCCCGGCTGAATCACCACTTCACACAGGCGAGATGCGCGCTACTCGCTCCGAGCAGACTCCTTCAGCGAACGCCGCCGTTTTCCAGGCTGAGTTGTCTGCGGCACATCAATTGCTCTCCGCCTCATCAACTGCACTTCGCACTGCTTAATGCCTCCGATCACACAGAATGCTGGAGTCACTTGTGAGTGATATTTCCTCCGCACGCGCTTCGGAATTGCCCTTCAAGCCGGGCTTCAGGGCGAATCTGCGGTTCGACGTGCTTTCCGGATTCCTGGTGTTTCTGATCGCGATGCCTCTTTGCCTCGGGATCGCCAAGGCCAGTCAATACCCGCCGATCGCAGGGATCTGGACGGCCGTGATCGGCGGCATCCTCACGACGTTTATCAGCAACTCGCAACTCACGATCAAGGGCCCCGCCGCCGGGCTCATCGTGGTGGCCGCCAGTTCCGTGATCTCTCTCGGCGAATACGCCGTACCTGTCCTTCCGGTCCCGGATGTCGCGGCGATGCAAGCAGCCGGAAAGACAGACGCCGACATAAAAACTGAGTTGCAAGCCCGGCAAGTGGAAGCCGGATACCCCCTCGCCCTGGGGGCCGCGTTTGTCGCCGGGATCATCCAGATTCTGTTCGGCCTCTTCCGGGCCGGCACGCTTGGAGAACTCGTTCCGCTCACTCCCGTCCACGGAATGCTGGCGGCGATCGGCATCACGATCATCGCGAAACAGTTGTCGCCCATGCTCGGAATGCCATCCGCAGCGGGAGCACCCATCAACATCATCCTGGGGCTTCCCACGGCACTTCAACAGATTAACCCGACCGTCGCCACGGTCGGCCTCACCAGCCTCGCCATCCTGATTCTGTTCCCCTCGCTCAAGGCACGATTCAAGTTTCTGGCACCCGTGCCCGCTCAGGTGATCGTGCTCGCTCTCGCCATTCCAATGGGAATTTCGCTCGGCCTCACCGGCACCTCGCTCGTCTCGGTGCCGAACATCATCTATAGCGCGGACCCGCAATCCGCTGTCAGGGATGCCTTCACGTGTCCGGATTTCTCGGCCGTGGCCACCGCAGTCGGCATCCAGGCCGTGATGATGTTCTGCCTCATCGCCAGCATCGAATCCCTGTTAAGTTCCCAGGCTATCGACATGATTGACCCCTGGCGCCGCAAGACCAACCAGAACCGCGACCTGCTCGCCACGGGTGTTGGCAACACGGTCTGCGCCGCAGTCGGTGCCCTGCCGATGATCTCCGAAATCGTCCGCAGCAAGGCGAACATCGATAACGGAGCCCGCACCAAATTCGCGGACATGTTCCACGGCATCTTCCTGCTCGCCTTCGTGCTGGTATTGCCCTTCATCATCAACATCATCCCGATGGCGGCACTCGGCGCGATGCTCGTGTTCGTCGGCTTCCGTCTCGCCTCGCCCAAGGAATTCGTGCACACGCTTCGCATTGGCCCGGAACAGTTGATTGTCTTCCTCACCACAATCATCGTCACACTTTCCACGGACTTGCTCATCGGTGTGGTCTCTGGGATCGTGCTGAAGGCTTTGATTCATGTTCTGAACGGTGCCCCGCTGAGCGGCTTCTGGCGACCAGGCATTCAGGTTGCCGAACGCGACGATATGGTGGTGCTTGCCGTCAAGAAAGCGGCAGTTTTCTCAAACTGGCTCAGCGTGCAATCGGCCATTCGAGTCGCCGCGGAAGGCCGGGAAGAAGTGCTGGTCGATCTCTCCGAAACGCGATTAGTCGATCACAGCGTGATGGAGAAACTCCACATTCTTGAAAAGGAATTCGCCGACGAAGGCAAGCGACTGCGGGTCATCGGCCTCGAAAGCCACCGCCCGCTTTCGACACATCCGCTCGCCGCCCGCAAGGCATCGCGGAACTCGGGTGTTTCCGCGACATCGGGTGTGAAGCAACACAACAGCACCGCTGCGAGTTAATGCACTTCGACGGACGGTTTTCCGAACTCGACCAACCGGGGAACGATTCCCAGCCCCGGTTGAATTGAGGAAGCAAGCCTTCCGTTTGTGCGTTGAGGTGCTCCCTCGGCAATCGAGCGGGTGACGTAGCTGTTGAAATCGGTGGAACTGAAGAGAAGTTCGGTGGGGCAACTGTGGGCCAGGTGAGCAATCGCCGCTGTGACGATGTCGCCGCCCCAGCTATCCTCAAGCGTCATCGCGATCCCCAGCGAGACGCACAGGTCGCGGGCTTGCCGGGCTTTCGTGAGGCCGCCCAGTTTGCTGATCTTCAAGTTCACCACATCCATTGCCCCCTCGGCCTGTCCACGCACCAGCATATCAATCCCGTCTATCACCTCATCGAGCACGAAGGGGTGGTCGGTGCGTCTCCGGATCGCAAGGCATTCTTCGTACGTCAGGCAGGGTTGCTCGATGTAGACATCGACATCGCGCACGGCTCGCACCACCCGTGCCGCCTCGTGCGGCAGCCAGCCTGTGTTGGCATCGGCCACGAGGCGATCGCCCGGTTCGAGCACGGCAGCCACCTGACGAATTCGGGCGATATCGGTATCCGGATCGCCGCCCACCTTCAACTGAAAGCGGCGGTAACCCTCCGCACGATAGCCCGCCACCTTCGCAGCCATCGCCTCCGGTGCTTCCTGTGAAATGGCACGATAGAGGTGAAAATCCTCTCCGTAACGCCCACCTAGCAGCACGCACACGGGCAGTCCGCTGACCTTGCCGAGGATATCCCAGCAAGCCATATCCAGGGCGGACTTCACATAAGGATGCCCTTTCAGTGCGGCATCCATGATGCGGTTCAACTTCCCGAGTTGCGTGGGGTCTTCGCCGAGCAGACGGGGTGCCAGTTCGCGGATGCCCGCTCGCACGCCATTCGCGTACGCAGCGAGATAGGCAGGCCCAAGCGGGCAGACTTCCCCGAAACCCGTGATCCCGGTATCCGTCTCGATGGCCACGACGGTGCTGTCAAAGACATCGACAGACTTGCCGCCGGACCACTTATACGAACCTTCATGAAGTGGCAGATCGACCTGCCAGGCACAAATCCGTGTGATACGCATGCTGAACCTTTCGGTTTCTGCGGAGCGCGGCCGTCCCGGCCGCTCTTGTCCTACACCATAAAACAATTACGGAGACTCACCGAGTCCTAACTCTCGATATTTTTCCGGAATCTCGCACGACCGAAGCCCCAATCATCTGGCCTCAAACATGGGGCAGCGAGTCGGAATGTGACGAATTGAGCGTAGTCATCGCCTCCATCGAACTGGGGCAGGTAACCCTGGCCATGCCAGCCTTTGGGTTGTGAGAAGCTATGACGCGTGGTTGGGATCGTGGACATTGTGTTGAATTACTATGAGGTCATGCGGCCGGGACTGCCGCGCTCCATGGATTGTGTTATGCCAGGAGTTCTGTGATCACCTGACCGTGGACGTCGGTGAGGCGACGGTCGATGCCGTTGTGGCGAACAGTGAGCTTTGTATGATTGATGCCGAGCAAGTGCAGGATGGTGGCATGCACATCGTACACCTCCGTGGGGCGTTTGCGATCGGCGGGTTTGTAGCCGAAGTCGTCGCTGGGGCCGTGCGTGATGCCAGCCTTGACGCCGCCGCCGCAAAGCCAGTTTGTGAAGCAGTACGGATTGTGGTCGCGACCTTTGCCACCCTGCGAACTCGGCATGCGGCCAAACTCCGTGGTCCAGAGCACGATCGTTTCTTCGAGCAATCCACATCGCTTCAGATCGGCGATTAACGCCGCAGCCCCGCGGGCCATGCCGAAAGCAAGCGGGCCGTGATCACGACGAATATCTTCGTGCGAATCCCAGTTGCGGCGCGGGAAGCCGTTATCGTTGCCGCTCCAGATTTGCACGAAGCGAACGCCGCGTTCGAGCAAGCGCCGGGCGACCAGGCACTTTCGCGCAAAGTATTCTGTCTCCTCGATCGGGTTGATCTCTTTCTCGAATGAGCTCTTGCCGTGATCGAGCCCGTAGAGTTTGAGCGTCTCCTTGGTCTCTTTCGAGATGTCCAGCGCTTCAGGTGCTGCCAGTTGCATCTTCGCGGCGAGTTCGTAGCTCCGGATCCGAGCATCGAGTCGTTCGTCTCCGATTCGGGTCGCAGCGTGTTCGCGGTTGAGCTTCGCCATCAGGTCGAGCCCGGCCTTATCACCTGCCGGTGTCACGAATGTCGCCCGCTCATCGGGGAAGAGGTCGTTGATGGGTGTCTTGTTACCCGGGTCGATCACGGTGCCCTGGTGTTGGGCGGGGAGAAAGGCAGCATCCCAGTTCTTGGTGCCGTTCGAGGCGAGCCCGCGGTGATCGGGTAGCACGACGAACGTCGGCAGATTCTCATTCAGGCTGCCGAGTCCGTACGATGCCCAGCAACCCATGGCGGGGAAACCGGGACGGTTGAACCCGGTGGTCTGCAGCAGTGTGCCCTGTGAGTGCACGCCGGTCTTGCCCACCATGTTGTGGATGAAGGCCATGTCATCAACAACGGCACCGAGTGGTGCCACGGTCTCGCTGAGCAATTTGCCAGACTGGCCGTGGGTCTGGAATTCCCAAAGCGGCTTGAGCCAGGGCCCGAGTCCGTTCTGGAACGCCTCGACGTGTTCGCCGAAGTCTGAAGGTTGTCCGTGTCGTTTAATGAGTTCAGGTTTGAAATCGAAGAGATCGACGTGGCTCGCACCGCCGGCCATGAAGAGTTGCACCACCCGTTTGGCTTTCGCCGGGTGATGGAGTGTAGGCCCGGCCAACACACCCGCACGATCCAGCATTGCGGCCAGCGCAATGCCGCCGAGCCCGCCACCCGATTGCCACAAGAAATCACGACGCGATACCGGATTCATCAATCAAATCCTCAGCGTGACGAGCCGCCGATCAGAGCCATGCAGACTGAGAGCTTAAACCCATTTCTGAAAGCCACGGACTTCTGTTCATCAGACTCTTCGCTGCGATTCCGAGGCTCCTGCATCAATCCACGAAGATGAACTCGTTCAAATTCAGGATCACCCGGCAGGCATTCGCAAGGCCGTGTTCCTTCGCGTAAATCACAATCGCCTCCAACTCCACCTGCCGCGGGTCGCGGCCCAGCGCGAGTCGGAAGGCGATGGTGAGGCGCTCCGCGTCGGTGTCGGCCAGTTTCTCCAAGCGTGCTGCGAAGTGTTTCGCCATCGTCAACGAGAGACGATTGTTCAGGAGCGCAAGTGCCTGCTGTGGTGTGATGGTTTCATTTCGCTTCTCGACCGCCAGGCTCGGGTCGGCACAATCGAACGCGGCCATGAACGGTTGCTGCTTCGATCGCACCACGAAGCGGTACACGGCACGGCGATGCGACTTCACGTCTTCGGGGTCGTGCAACTGGTATTCGTAGTGTGGCGAATGCTCGGGCTTCTGGATCACGAAGTCCTGGAAGCTCGGTCCACCCATCGTGAGGTCCAGCTTGCCACTCACGGAAAGGATCGAATCACGCACCGCTTCGGCCTCCAGCTTGCGGCGGTTCTGCCGCCAGAGGTAGCAATTGTCGATGTCCGCCTTTCCCTCTCTGGGATTGCTCATGGAAACCTGGCGATACGTGGCACTCGTCGCGATCAGGCGATGAAGGTGCTTGAGGGATTGCCCGTTGTCGCGGAGTTCCACGGCGAGCCAGTCGAGCAGTTCCGGGTGTGTGGGAAGCTGGCCCATCTTGCCGAAGTCGTTGGGAGTATCAACGAGGCCGCGGCCGAAGTGATATTGCCAGACGCGATTGGCCATCACACGCCAGGTGAGCGGGTTGTTCGCATCGGTCAGCCAGCGGGCCAGCGCAGCCCGGCGTTCGCCTTCCACGTGATTCGCAGGCAACTCAAAGCGCCTCTTCAAGCCGGGAATCGCACTGATCGCACCGGGCCCGATTTGCTTGCCGGGCCGCGTCACGTCGCCGCGAGCGAGCACGAAGATGGGGCGTGGCTTGCCGCCCGTGGAACCGGTGCCGCTGAAGGTTCCGCCGCCCGTGTGGATGGCACCGACATAAGCCCTGTGGCTCGGTGGGCCCAGTTTCTTCAACTCGGCCTCGGCCGCATCGAGCGTTGCATTCGCCGCTTGATAATCAGCAACGGCTTCCGGCGTGAGGGCTTTCATGAACAAGCCTTCTCGCTCTCCGATCAACTTCACACGATCATCGGATGTGCGTTTGCCAGCGGAGGGATAGATGCCGTCCGTGAGGTTCGAGCGTCGCCAGCGCACCGGCGCCTCAATCGAATCGAGTGCAGATACGTTCGTCCCGGCTGCGAGGTTCTTGCCGCTGGCATCGAACGCTTCGATCTCCGAGATCGCAAAGATGAAGTCGTTCTGCCGCGGTGAGAGCTTTGTCGCGGTGACACGAACATAACGCGACGACTTCCCATTTGTCGAGAAGGGAACGGCTGCGATGCCGGGGTTGGTGAAGTCTGCCGCGGTGTGGTCACCGAGGATCAATACCCCCGTCTTGAAGTCCACGTCATCGGATGCTTCCACCTTGAATCGCAGTGGGAAACCGAAGCCAGCTCCGATGCCATTAAAATCGTCGCGGCAGGGTTGCAGCACGACACGATCCAGTTTCACACTTGCGCCGAGATCGACCTGCACCCACTTCACCGCGTCTTGCTGCTGCGCGATGGCCGAGTGATAGCCGTATTCGGCCCGTCGTTCAGCAGATGCCGGCTTCGCCGCGGCGATCCGGGCATCGAGTGCTGCCAGTTCCTTGCCAGCCTTCTTCTTCGCGATGGCTCCAATGCGGTCAATCGTCTCGTTCGCTCGCTGCTTGCTCGCTTCGAGGTCTGCCCGTTTCGCAGCGATCACGGGGTCCGCATCGAATGCCTTGTCCGTGCGGTCGATGGCTGCGAACACCGCTTGAAGTGAGTAATAATCTTCCTGGCTGATCGGGTCGAACTTGTGGTTGTGGCACTGAGCACAGTGCACGGTCAGGCCCGTGAAGGTGCTCATGGTGTTGGCGACATAATCATCGCGATCAAAGTGGCGGGCGATCTTGCCATCGATCTTCGATTCCGGCACCTCGGCATGCCCGATGAAATCCCAGGGGCCCGCGGCGAGGAAGCCAAGTGCTTCGATTCCATCCACGGTGCCGGGGAATAACACGTCGCCCGCAATCTGCTCTTTGATGAAGCGACCATATGGCTTGTCCGCGTTCAGGCTGCGAATCACATAATCGCGGTACGGCCAGGCGCTGGGTCGGGGCTTGTCCTTGTCGTAGCCATGTGTCTCGCCGAAGTGGACAACATCGAGCCAGTGCCGGGCCCAGCGCTCACCGTGGTGCGGAGACGCGAGCAAGCGATCAACCAGCGTCTCGTACGCATCGGGAGCCGGGTCTGCAGCGAACGCGTCGATCTCCCCAGGCGAAGGCGGCAAGCCGATCAAGTCGAAGTAAACACGGCGAATGAGTGTGCGGCGGTCGGCCTCGGGTGAAGGCGACAGCCCACTGTCACTCAGTTTCGCCAGGATGAAGGCATCGATCGGATTGCGAACGCGGCTCTTCCACTCCGCATTGACTTGAGGCACCTCGGGCCGCGTCACGGGCTTCAACGACCACCAGTCCGCCGCGTTCGGCGTTCTCGAACCATCATCGGGCCAGTTGGCTCCCTCTTCGATCCACACCTGCAACGTGGCAATCTCGCCCGCGGTGAGCGGTCCGCCCTTTGGCGGCATCACGCGATCCTTATCCTGCCCGCGAACGAGTTGCAGCAACAGACTCGCGGCTGGTTTCCCGGGCACGATCACCTTGCCCGAGTCGCCGCCCTGCAGTGCGTCCGCCTTGCGATCCAGCCGAAGGCCCGCCTTCTGCTTGTCCGGCCCGTGGCACGAATGGCAGTGTTTCGCCAGGATCGGCTTCACGTCGCGTGCGAAGTCCACACGCACCGGTGGATCGGGTTCAGGATTCACAGCGGACGTGGTCAGAGGGGTGGCGACCAGTGCCCAGACAAGTGCAAGGAGAAACCCAGCAGGACGAGACATCGGGCGTGGCCCCCGAAGTGTGCATGAGGAATGTTTGGTGAGTGTATCACAGTGCTGTGACGAGTGCGAGCGTGCCCGGGATTTGAGAGGTGAGATAATCCATCATGAGAGCAACCAGATGGCCGTGATGCGGACCATGGCGTCGTCGGCGATCACATCGAATGTGAACCCGAGCGGTGGCTCGAACGCCAGGCGGCTGACGCTCGATTCGCGCGACTCGCCGATTGATAATGGCTCCACTGTGAGCTTCACCTCGAGTGCCGCAGCCGCAAGCGTGACCGCCTCACGATCATCGTAAGCCAACCACGGGACTACCACCTCACAGCAACAGGTCGCGCGGGTCGGCGATGCTGCCACTCAGGGCACTTGCGGCCACGGTGAGCGGGCTCGCCAGGAACACCTTGGCTTCCTTGTGGCCCATGCGGCCCGGGAAGTTGCGATTGGTCGTGCTGATGCATGAGATCGGCGTGTTCAAGCGACCGAAGGTGTCGCTCGGTCCACCCAGACAGGCCGCGCAGCTCGCATCGCCGATCTTTGCCCCTGCGTTCAGGAAGATGTTGCGAAGCGATACGCCGCCGATCATCTCCGTGTCCAGGCCGCGATCCACCTCCGTGGTGGCAGGGACCACAAAGGTATCGATCTTCACCTCTTTGCCACGGAGCAAGCCCGCCGCGGCGCGGAAGTCCGTGAGCTTGCCGCCCGTGCAACTGCCGATATACGCACGATCGAGCTTCGTGCCTTTCACTTCACTCACGAATGATTTGTTATCCGGGCTGTGCGGCTTGGCGATCACCGGTTCGAGCTTCGTGACGTCGTACACCTTTTCGAATGCGAACTTCGCCCCGGCGTCCGTGTAGACCGGGTTATAAGGCTTCTTGCCAGCGTTACGCTTGTTGACGTAGTCGAAGGTGACCTGATCCGGTGCGATGACGCCGTTCTTGCCGCCTGCTTCGATCACCATGTTGCACAGCGTCATGCGCTCCTCAATGTTCAGGGCATAGACGCCATCGCCATCGAACTCCATCGCCTTGTAAGTCGCGCCGTCGACGCCGATATCACCGATGACGGCGAGGATCAGGTCCTTTGCCATCAAATAAGGCGGCAAGTTGCCGTGGAAGACGAATCGCATGGTGGGCGGCGTCTTGAGCCAGAGTTTGCCGCTGCCCATGACGAAGCCGGCATCCGTGTTGCCGATGCCCGTGGCGAACTCGCCAAACGCCCCGGCCGTGCAGGTATGACTATCGGTGCCGAGCAACACTTCACCGGGCCGCGTGTGCCCCTCTTCTGGCAAGGCGATGTGGCAGACACCCTTGTAGCGATCGGTGCCGACATCGTAATAGTAAGGCAGGCCCTGTGCTTTCGCGAATTCGCGGAGCACATCGACATTCCGGTTGGCCATGGCATCTTTGGTGAAGATGTAATGGTCCGGAATGATGACGAGCTTCTCGCGATCCCACACCCTGGCCGCTTCGCCCCCGAAGTGCTTTTTGAAGACGCCAATGGTTCCAGGACCGCACACGTCGTGCGTCATGAGCACATCGACCTTGGCCCAGACATTCTCGCCGGGTGCAACATGCGGCTTGCCACTGGCACGGGCCAGGATCTTCTCGGTCAGCGTCATGGGAGAAGGCATATCAGATTGCTCCAGTTCAGGTTCATGGTGAGCCGGAGGGCGAAGCTCCCCCGGGATTTAAGTGCGTTATTCTGCAGAAGGTGGATTCCGATGGGCAAACAACTCGTCCAGTGGCAAAGTAAAGCCCGGCAGGACTTCGCCACCATCGAGTGCGCCGGCTTCCCTTAATTGTGTCATTTGATTCGGATGCATGGGGTCAGAGTACACTTCCACGAGACGCAGCTCTTGGTCGATGACCCACGCGAGCCTGGTTCCGGTCCCATCGCCTTTTCCACGAGGATTCCGTCGATGAGTTCGATCAGTCGTTTGGGTTCGCCATTCACGCACCGTAGAAAATCCTTTTTGGTGGTCGTGCCGGGAAACGGCCGCGAGATTATGCGGTCGACCGGAATATCGCCGAGCGCGTGGACCACATCGGCGAGCGACTCAGGTTCTACAGTGGTGGCGGTGATCATGCAATTTCTCCGTCACACTTCATCTTAGCAACGCCAACACAAAAGGGAGCGAGCGCGAGCGATCGGGGTTTACGCCTCCACACGGTTGGGCAGTGCCGTGAGAAGTTTTTACAATCTGGAGTTGACATTCGCGTGTCGCTCACCCACTATATCCCAGAGTTCTGCCTCTTCTCTGTTCCGGCTCCACCTTTCAGGGACGCAAGTCGTTGAAAGGTGGGGTTTTTTTATGCATCTCAAAAGCTTCCATCGGAATGCCCCCGCTCCCATTTGAGCAGGGTTCCCATCTTGGTTCCGCAGTAATCGCATCGACGCAAACCGATTCATAATCGGCACATTCCGAAATCCTCTGTTCATTCCGGTGCTTCCGATCGAGTGGGGTGGCAAGTGTTGCTGGAAGCATCGAAGCGGGTTCACGCGTAGCGCGGGCTTCTCCACTTCGTTGGACTTGCGTCCGTTCCCTCACCTGCCTATACGGGCCGCCGCTGGCCGCTCCATCCGGGAGACCGAGAACGCACCATGATGCCGGAATCGTCCCCACCCGACCGTCTGGCCCGGTCTGCTGCTGCGGTGGTCGGCTGGGTGGCGCGACACCCGTGGCCTGTGCTGCTCGGTTGCCTGACCCTTGTCGCCGTGTCGATTCACCTTGCCGTCACCCGGCTCGAATACCAGACGCAGCGCAATGATCTTCTCAGTCGCGACAAGCCCTGCCAACAGCGTTGGCAGAAGTACATCGACACGTTTGGCGATGAAGACGACATGGTGGTCGTGGCTGAGGGAAGCGATCCCGGCCAGATGAAGGCGGCGCTCGATGCCGTTGCGGTGCGTGTGCAAGCGCGGCCCGACCTCTTCGACCGCGTTTTTCACAAGATCGATCTGCGGAACATCCATGACCGCGCCCTGCTCTTTCTGCCGCAAGCCGAGATTGAACGCATCGATGATCGCCTCGCCCGTATGGGGCCTCTGCTCGATCCGAAGTATGGCTTGATGCGGGGCCTCGCCTGGCAGCACCTCTCGCTGGAATCATTGCTCGCCACCGCAATTGCTGCGCTCGAGCATCCACACCCAAAACCGGAAGACCTGGATCTACTCCTGCAACTCCCGGCCGTTGCGGACTCGGCTGCGGCGATGTTGCAGGACCCCAGGGCGTATCGCAACCCCTGGGCTCTGGGTGGTTCTTCCACCGCCGACCGTGGACAGGAATCACAACTCACGGAACCGCAATACTTCTTCACGCCCGATGGTTCGCTGGCGCTGTTGACGTGCCGCCCGAAGAAAGCCGTCGAATCGTTCACACCGGCGAAGGAAGCAAACGAGGTGATGCGCACCGTGCTCGCCGAAGTAGGACCGCAGTTCCCGGGCGTGACTCTCGGGCTCACAGGACTGCCTGTGCTCGAGACCGATGAGATGGTCGTCACGGATGTCGATTCTCGGCGAGCCACCTGGTTCGCGCTCCTCGGTGTCGCCGTGCTCTATTTCGTGGTCTATCGCGGTTTCCGTTACCCGCTTCTCACCATCGGCACACTACTGGTCGGCGCTTGCTGGGCACTCGGTTGGGCCACACTCACAGTGGGACATCTGAACATCATCACCGCGGCCTTCGCGGTGATGCTGATCGGCATGGGCGATTACGGTGTGCTCTGGGTTGCACGCTACGACGAAGAACGTCGGGGCGGCAAGGATATCGAGTCGGCACTGCGTGCCACGGCCATGCATGCGGGGCCCGGCATCATGACGGCCGCCATCACAACTGCACTCGCGTTTGGAGCCACCATGCTCACAGACTTTCGAGCTGTGGTGGAACTTGGCTGGATCGCGGGTTGCGGTGTGCTTTGTTGTGCGCTGAGTTGCTTCACACTCATGCCTGCGGCACTGATGCTCGTGGAACGCCGCCGTGAACTGCGGGTCGCGGGAGGCAGTCAGATCCTTCATGCACGATTCGACCCACAGTTCGAGTCCCGAAGCAAACGCTATCCGCAACCATCACCCGCAAGTATTCCATTCCCCTATTCACCAGCCTGGCTGCCCGGGCTCGCTTGCCGACCTCGCTGGGTGCTTGCGTGCGGAATCGTGTTGCTCGTGGCCTGCACCGGCTTCGCGACGCGACTCACGTATGATCACAACCTGCTCAATCTGCAATCCCCCACGCTCGACTCCGTAGCCTGGGAACACAAGCTGATCGACCGCTCAGCCGGTGCCACCTGGGATGCTCTCAGCATCGCCGCGAGCCGCGAGGAAGCACTCGCTTTGAAGGCGGAGTACGAGGTGTTGCCCGAAGTGGGACGTGTGGTGGAAGTGGCGTCGCTGGTGCCGATGAATCAGGAGCAAAAACTGCCCATCGTCCATTCGATTCACCATCGGCTTGCCGATTTGCCCAAGCCCGGGACACTGCCCGATCCACAGGGTTCGAAGCCAGCCGTGGTGAAACGACTGGCGACGAAACTGCGTGATCGCTCCGAGAGTGACAGCCCACTGTCACTGGCGATGGCGCGGCTCCTGCATGGGCTCGACGCCGCACCCGCGGACACGCACGCAAGTCGCTTGCAGGACTTCGATCGACGTCTCGGAATGGACCTTGCCGCAGACTTGCACCACTTGAGAGCAGTCTCGCAGCCGAAACCGATTCGCGTGGAAGATCTCCCAGCCGCGTTTCGCGAACGCTACATCGGTGTGAATGGCGAGTATCTCGTGCGAGCGTTTGCGAAGGAAAACCTCTGGGATTTCCAGTCACTCTCGCAATTCACCGCAGCCGCCGCAACAGTGGATGCGGAAGCGACGGGCAAGGCCTATCGCACCATTGAAGGCTTGAAACAGATGCGTTCCGGCTTTGAGCGTGCCGGGCTTTACGCTGTGCTTGCGATTGCCATTGTGCTCGCGCTCGACCTGCGTCGGGTGCGTGATGTTCTGCTTGGATTGCTGCCACTGCTCGCCGGTGTGGTGCTCACGGCAGGCGTCATGGCTCTGTGTGGAGTCGCCCTGAACCCGGCCAACATGATCGCGCTTCCACTCATTGTCGGCGTCGGCATTGATAACGGCGTCCACATCCTGCACGATCACCGCCAGCGCAATCCCCTCCGACCGTATGCTCTGGGTGCGGCCACGGGTCGTGGCGTGCTCGTCGCTGGGCTCACCACGGTGCTGGGATTCGGCACACTGATGATGGGTCGACACCGTGGCATGGAGTCGCTCGGCCTGGCGCTCGCCCTTGGAGTCAGCTTCGCCATGCTCGCCTCACTCGTGCTGCTGCCCGCCGTGCTGCGACTGCTTGATGAGAAGCGAGCGGTTGCGGTTCCGGTCTTGCTGCCACTCGAACGCGAGAAGGCCCACGCCGCATAACCCGACTCAGTCGATGCGTACCTTCGCTCCGAAGTTCTTTTGTTCCGCGTGAATGAAGTAAGTCGCACATGCGGCGTCGATCAAGTCCGGGCTAAAATTCACGCGCTCCATGTTGTACTTGGCAATCGACATCATCTGATCGAGGATGTCGCGCGGCTGGCACATGCGGAAGGGTCGCTTTGTGGGCACGTACCACTTGCGAATCAGATAATCGATGCCGCGCTCATCGAACTCCACCCGCTTCCCCTGGCAGACCAGTTCCCAGATGCGGCGGTATTGCGACTCGTCCGGGTCGCGGATTTCGATCTTGAACTTGATGCGACGAAGAAACGCTTCATCCGCCAGTTGATGCGGGTCGAGATTGGTGCTGAAGATGAGCAACTGATCGAAGGGGACCTCGATCTTGGTGCCATTGATGGTGTTGAGATAATCGTATTTCTTTTCGAGTGGCACGATCCAGCGATTCAACAAGTCCATCGCCCGGACCTGCTGCCGGCCGAAGTCGTCGATCATGAAGATGCCGCCATTGGCCTTCATCTGCAGCGGGGCTTCATAGTACTTACCGACCGGGTTGTACTTCAAATCAAGCATCGGAAGTGTGAGTTCACCACCGACGACGATGGTCGGCCGCTTCACCTTGACATAGCGCTGATCACTGGAGGTTGCACGCTTCAGGAAGGCCGTCTCGGTGACATCCGGTCCCTGATCCTTCTCGTTCACGATCGTGTGCTGGATAGGGTCGTACACCTTGATAATGGAGCCGCTCGCCTCAATGGCGTGCGGCACATAGATGCTATCGCCCATCAGGCGCGTGATGCGCTCCGCCACGCTCGTTTTGCCGTTGCCGGGGTAACCAAAAAAGAAGATCGATTGTGCCGAGTTGATGGCCGGGCCAATCTCGTTGAATGCATCGTCCGTGATGATGAGATCTTCAAACGCCCGGCGAATGCTGCGCCGCGTGACCATCAGCCGTTTGATGGTCTGGGCCATCACGGATTCCACATAGTCTGTGAAGGGCACCGGGGCCGGGCCGACGTACGTGGTCTTCTCGAGTGCATCCTGCAGTGCCGCGGTGCCCTTGGGAGGCTTGATTTCATAAACGAAACTGGCATCGCCGCTATTCCCCTTCTGCGAAACGATGTCCACGAGCGATTGCTTTCGCATCGCCTGAAACACCGGGTTCATCACCGTGAAGGGCACAGCCATCTCGTTGGCGATCTCAGCGCCCGTTGACTGGCCACGGTTGTAGATCGTGCGGAGTGTCAGCTCAAAGAGGATAGGCAGATCCAGGCCGAGATCCTCCCAGCGTGTGGGCACACGCGGGGCATAGTGGCTGCCAGAGACGGGGCTCGCTTCTTCATCCGTGGGTGGCGGGTCGCCGATCAGCGTGACACCCTCGAGGTTGCCATCGCCGATTCGCTGGGCGTCCGCCAGGAGTTGTTCGTAGTGGAGTTTGTGAAGGCGGAGGTGGTCGATCGCTTCCTGATCACCACGCTGCTCGGCTTCCGCCAGTCCATCGAGCACGGCCGGGGCAATGGCGTACTTCACACCATCGATGTACATGTGGTGCAGGTACTCGCCGGGGCGAACATAACAGTCCGGCGTGTGGTCCGGAATCTGGAGCATCTGCTCATAGAATTCTTGCGCGATGATGAACCGCATGGCCGAAGCGTCCCCGCACGAGCCCGGAGAGGGTCTGGAAACGGTTCAAGTATAGAACACGGAATTCAGGCCGGATGCGAGAAGCTTTCAAGATGCTGGCGAAAGTTGATCACTTGGACGGGGAGGTCCAAACCGGCCAGCACGCTTGGAAAATGCACGTCAATCAACCCGTTCGCGGCTGCGGCCTGCCAGTCCATTCCCGAGGGAATATCAATCGATTTGAGCAACACGAGCCGCGTGGCGTTAAACACGATCGCCGCCCGGGCCGCGATGGAATCGGAAGTGACGGCCCAAGAGTGCGGCAACGCATCGGGTCGTGCTTCATCCTCGCGTGCGAACGCAAGACAATTCAACACTTCCGTCCGTCCGCAGCTTGTTAGCAAGCGTCTCAAGAAATCGGCAGTCGTATCGAGTGCACGCAATGCCAGCCAGTGCGAAGCTTCTTCACCCAGCTTATGAATCGTATCGATCGTGCGGATCGCATCGACAAGTGGACCACCCCCGGGAACCACGAGGATCGATTCACTGTAGGTGTCGAGATGCGCACATAGACAAGGTCCAAGCTGCGGATGCGTGAACAGGCTTCCACCGACTTTGATCACGATCATGCGTGTGTTTCCGCAGCGAGCACCGCCAGGGCGTACGCGGGAGCACAGGCAGAAACGACAGGACCGAGCACTTCATTCAGCGAGATGATCTTGCTCACGGAGAACTCCGGAAAGGCTTTTTCAACGACGCGGCGAGCCAGGAATTCACCGGCACCCGAGACGATGAGGGAGTGCAATTCTGGCACGACTTTCGAGTCGTAGTAGACCGCACGCGCGGCACCGACGATCTGGCCCAGAAGCTGGCCATGGACTCGCGTGGCAAAGGCAATGATCGCTTCTTCATCAAGCGTTTCGCGATCCGCGCCAAGCATCCGGGCCAGGCGACTGAGCGCGAACTCGACCGTTGCCGGTCGGTTGTCGGCCGTTTCGCGATTCGCGGATTCCTCTTCCAGCAAGCCAAGGACGAGGTAAACATCCTGCGTGGAGGCGAAATACTCGGATGCGATCCGGTCGTGGAAAACCGCCGAGATCGGCGTCCGCCGCACCCCGGCGTAGACCAGTTCCTGTGCGGCGAGTCGGCCCGCATCGGTGGTGCCGTGCGTATGTGGCACACCCTGAGTGAGTGGGATGATGTCGGTCGTGGTCGAGCCAATATCGAGCAACAAGCCGCCTTCCGAGGGGGCCAATCGCCCGGCGAACGTGGCCAGGGCGTGCCAGTTGCTTGCGGCCACTTTCATGTGCTCGCGCCGAGCTTCTGCCACACTCACAAAGCCGCAATCCGTGCTCCACACTCGGATCGCACGCTGCTTTGCTGCAATTTCCACCGCATCCAGAATCGCGTTCACACCCTCGCGTTTTGTCTCGTAGCAATCGCATAATTCGCCAGTCATAGTCACGGCGAATTCGGTGACATCGGGAAAATTCGCCACCATTTCGGCGAGAGCCGCGGGCAGCCTGTCCGGTTGTTTCCAGAGTGCGAACGGCACAGTGACAGCGTGTTTATCAGCTGTTGCGGCCTTCAGGTTCGCACCGCCGATGTCGAGTCCTAAGATTGTAGTTGGCATGTTATCCCGGAAGATACAAGGTTGGCCCATGCCCCGCTACCTCGTCGGAATCGATCTCGGCACCACGAACACGGCCCTGGCGTTCGTCGACACGCAGGCAAAGAAAAGTGCCGGCGGGCCGAAGTTGCAGACTTTTCATGTGCCGCAGGTCGTCGAGGCCGGCGACATCGGTGAACAGCCACTGCTGCCTTCCTTTCTGTACTTGCCCGGTGTCCATGATCTGGCACCCGGCTCCATCGACCTACCCTGGCGAAAGAACCCCTGTGATACCATTGGCGTCTTCGCCCGCAATCACGGCGCGAAGGTACCGGGCCGGCTGGTCTCCTCGGCGAAGTCCTGGCTCTGCCATCCAGGCGTCGATCGCACGGCTCCACTCTTGCCGTGGGCCGGGCCGCCGGATGTACCCCGATTATCGCCGCTGGAAGTCTCGGCAAAGTACCTGAAGCATCTCGTGGAAGCTTGGAACGCCGCACCCGGTCGCAAGGCGGACGAGTTCCTGGAAGATCAGCAGGTGGTGATCACCGTGCCCGCGTCCTTTGATGATGTGGCCCGCAACCTCACGGCCGATGCTGCGAAGCAGGCGGGGCTGAAACACGTCACCTTGCTCGAAGAACCGCAGGCCGCTTTCTATGCCTGGCTTGGCACACACTCGCCACAGGAGGCTGCGAAACTCGCCCCGGGAATGCGTTGCCTCGTGCTCGACGTCGGCGGCGGCACCAGCGACTTCAGCCTGATTCGTGCGGGCGAAGACCACGGCGAACTCACCTTCATCCGCGATGCCGTGGGCGATCACCTGCTCCTCGGCGGGGACAACATGGACCTCGCCCTGGCCAAGACCATCGAGGCAAAACTCCCCGCCGGCAAGCTCGAAGCCGCCCAGTTCGGTTCGCTGGTGCAAGCATGTCGGGCCGCAAAGGAAGCCCTGCTCGTGGCCTCTCCGCCCACGAGCGTGCCCGTCACTGTGATGGGAAAGGGCCGCTCCGTGGTGGGCGGCAGCGTATCCATCGAGGTGACACCCGCCGATGTGGCCGCCGCACTCTTCGAGGGCTTCTTCCCAAAAGTCGGCATCGAGGTGGAACCCGCACGCGGAGCCCGCATCGGCCTTCAGGAAATGGGCCTGCCCTACGTCTCGGATGCGGCCGTAAGCAAGCACCTGGCGGCGTTCTTGCGTGGGCAGGACGTTGGCGCGAATCGCGGGCAAGAATCAGCCATGAACACCGTCGAGGCCATCCTCTTCAACGGCGGCGTCTTTCAGCCACCCGTGCTTCGCGAGCGAGTTATCGAGGTCATGCGCTCCTGGTTCGAGAAGCCGGGTCAGCCGTGGAACCCGCTGGTGCTCACGAGCCCTTCGCTGGATCTGGCTGTGGCGTGGGGAGCCGCATACTTCGCCTGGCTGAAACACTCCGGTGGCCGACGCATCGGTGGCGGCATCCCACGCAGCTACTACATCGGCATCGAAACTGGGGCGAGCGGTGAAGGAGCTGCGGCGAGCCAGCAACAACAGCAAGGTGCGCAAACGCAACGGCAAGCTGGCCCGGCACTGTCGGTTCTATGCGTCGTGCCACGGCGACTTGAAGAAGGCGAAGAGATCACCCTGCCGAAACCGGAACTGGAACTCGCACTCGGTGAGCCGGTGCTGTTTCCACTCTTCACCTCGACCGTTCGCGGCGACGACAAGCCCGGTGAAGTCCTTCAACTTCCGCCCGATTCGCTGATGCAACTGCCACCCTTGCACACGATACTCCGAGGCGGCAAGCGTTCTGGTGCCAAGCGCGTCCCCGTGACGCTCGCGGCGAAGTGCACGGAGATCGGGACGCTCGAACTCTCGTGTGTCTCGCGCGAAGCCAATCGCTGGAAGCTCGAATTCAATGTTCGTGATGTGGTTCGCGATGCACCCGTAGCTGCCAGTGATGAGGCTGCAACAGATGCGAATGCCCTGATCGATGTCTTCCCCGAAGACCGCGTGCAACTGGCCGGCGACCACATCGCACAGGTTTTTGGTGATAAGCCTTCCCCAGATGGAACCACACCTGCGGAACTCACGAAGCGACTCGAGTTAGCGCTCGAATCCGCCCGAGGTGAATGGCCAACGGGGCTGATCCGCCGACTCTGGCAATTCCTCGAAATGAACGCGGCCGGTCGCGGCAAATCACCGACTCATCTCTCGCGCTGGTACAACCTCGCCGGGTATTGCTTGCGGCCCGGCTTTGGCGATCCCGTTGACCGCTATCGCGTCGAGGCACTCTGGAAACTCATCACGACGGGAGCCAGCGGAACCGCTTCCGCCAGTGCGAAGAAGGTTGCGGTCCCTGAAGGTGGTGCCGATTACTGGATCATGTGGCGGCGCGTGAGCGGGGGCTTGAACACGGCCCTCCAGCAAGCTCTCTTCGCACGGCTCAAGCCCACCTTGCTGCCCACGAAGGGCAAGCCATTCGCCCGACCACCCGCGAACGAATTTGCGGAGATGTGGCGTGCGGCGGCCAGCCTGGAGCGCCTCGATGCCCGCACCAAGGAGCATCTCGGCAGTGCCCTCGTGCGTGAGTGTCGCAAATCGCCCGCGCCCATTTATGCCTTCTGGGCCCTCACTCGACTTGGCACACGCGTGCAGCTTTATGGCCCCCTGAATAGCGTCGTCCATGCCGAGATCGCCGAGCGCTGGATCGGGGATTTGCTTTCCTTCGAACCGGGCAACGAGAACGAGCGTAACGGATGGTTGTTCTGCCTCGCGGAATTATCACGGCTCAGCGGCCTGCGTGCGGTCGATCTCAGCGACACAACCCGCACCCGCGTGCTGGAGGTGTTGCGTGCCAACCCCGGCCCGGCCACGTGGCAGAAGATGGTGAAGGAAGTGATGATCGATGAAGGTGAGGATCGGGCCCGCATGTTCGGCGAATCGCTGCCCATCGGCTTGCGACTCGCCAGCGGCCGCGGTTGACCACGAGTCGCATTTGCTTGCTTCGATCGCGTGCAACGACTACCCTGGGGAGGATTCATGTCGCCCCATTCCTGCAACCGCAAGGATTTCGCGCATGGCTGCCGACGCGGACTTGGCCAACGAGTTCTTTCAGATTAAGCGGCATGGCGATGTCGCCGTGATTGTGCCTTCACCACAAGTGGAACACCTCCCAGAGACGCTTCTGGAACCAGCGGCGCAATTGGTCCTGGCTCCATTGCGTGAGGACCCACCGGGGCAGATCATCGTCGATCTTGCGGGAGTGCGGTATTTCGGCTCCGCCTTCATCACGTTTCTGTTGCGCTGTCACAACCTGGTGGCAGATCGCGGCAGCGAACTCGTGCTGGCCGGCGTGAACCCAAACATCCGCGAATTGTTGCGCATCACGAACCTGGAAATGTACTGGCCGATGTACGACACCGCCGCCGAGGCCGTCCACACCCTCGCTGGCTCGGAATAATCTTGAATTCTGGGTCGGGGCAGTGAGTGCTGCCCCTTCTCGAATGTGTTCTCACTTCAGCTTTGCGAACACATCCAGCGGTTCAAACGCATCACCTAGCACCGGCTTTGAATCAATGCCCAGCCAATTTTCGAGCACGGCTGCATACACGCGTCGAAAATCCGTGTGATGGATCAAGTTACCAGCTTCCAGTTTGGTGAGGCTGGGTTGCTCGCCAAGGATGCCGGATTTCACCTTCCCGCCGACGAGGAACATTGGAGCACCACTGCCGTGGTCCGTGCCCTTGCTGCCGTTCTCACCGGCCCGTCGGCCGAATTCAGAAAACGTCATCACGCACAGACGATCCTTGTGGCCGCGCTCTGCGAGGTCGCGATAGAACGCGGCAATTCCATCTGAGACTTGCTGGAGCAGATTGGCGTGGGCACCCGCCGCACTGCCCTGCCCGGCATGTGTGTCGAACCCATCGATGGAGACGTAGAAGATGCGGGCTCCGATGCCAGCGTCGATGAGTTGAGCCGCGAGTTTTAAGCGATTCGCGAGACCGCTGCTGGGATACGTCACCTTGGGCTGATAATTCTTGCCGATGGAAGCAAGCTTATCGCTGCTGGCATAGGTGTTCATTTGCGTGCGCGACACGAAGTCCAGCAGTGAGGGCGGCGAGGTGGGAGTGCCCGTTTTCATGGGAACCGAGGCCTGTCGTCCACTGCTGGCCACATCGACAATCACGCCTTTCTGTGCCTTCTTGTCCGCACCGCTCGACGAGGCCATCTTTAACTGGAAGTCTTCCAGCGATGTGATGGAGGGCACCCGTGCCGGTGCTCCATTCAGGGCAAGTGGCGCGGTCTCGTTTCCCGATGCGATGTGAAACGAGGGCAGGGACTTCGCCTTGAGGCTCTTGCCTAGCCAGCCTTCCGTGAGCGTTTCCTCCGTGCTCCCCGCATTCCAGATGTCCATCGAGCGGAAGTGCGACTGGCTCGGGTTGGGATAGCCCACGCCCTGCACGACGCAGAGTGCGGCCTGGTCCGTGTAGAGTGAGGCGAGTTCACCCATGGCCGGGTGCAGAGCGATCTCGTCAGTGAGCTTCTTGCCCGCGTCCTTCGCAATGGCGATGTTGGGCCGCAGCTTGTAATACTCGGTATTCTTGAACGGAATGACGGTGTTCAGACCATCATTGCCGCCGGTGAGTTGAACCACGATGAGGATGGTGTCCTTCGCCCCGAGTTTCTCGGCCGTGGGTGCGGCAAACGCCGTGCGGCCCAGGAACGCCGGTACGGTAGTCCCGAAGCCGAGCAAGGATGACTGTTGGATAAACTCGCGACGCGTGGCCATGTTTGGAACTCCAATTCTAACAACAGAGGCACGGAGACACGAAAGGGCCGGAAAAGGGCCGTACTAGTATTTGGAATCTCAGCACAATTCGAATTCGGGCAATGTTAATACGAGATGAGTGACAGCACGCATGCGGTGTTGAACCACATCATTTTCCGCCCAGTACGCTGGGTAGTTCGTCTGCTTCGCCCTGGCCAGATAGTCGAGCAACTTGGTCCGGCTGGCGTCGGGCACATCACCTTGCACGAACAGGTCGAGAAGGAAATCCACGATCTCCGCATCACTCCTCCTGGCGTGGCGGGCGAGTAGAGCCGCGGGGTCGCAGCGCGTGCTGAAGCGTGTGTCCTCGGTGGAGGTGAGAGCCAGCGCCAGGTTGTTGCGGAAGAGGAGCGTCTGGGCATTCAGCCAGGCAGGTCCGCCGTCCCAGCCTTTCACGGATGGTGGGGCGAATAAGACCTGACCCAGTTCGGCCAGTGATTCCGCCAGCGGCAAGGCACCGACTCGCCCATCCAGGCCACGCACGATTCCCGCGGCGAACTCCACGGGTGACTTGATCCGCGCCCGGTACACGTTCGGCGAGAAGAAGAGGTTTGAACGCAGCATGCGCGACACCAGTTTCCCGGTGTCGAACTCAACCTCGCGATAGAACTGTGACAGCGGTTCCAGCAGTTCTTCACTCGGCATCTCGGCTTCGCTGATGAAGAACGCGAACAGTTTGCGGACGAGGAATCGCGGGCAAGCGGATTGGGCGAGGCAGAGGCGAGCGATGTCCTGACCCTGAAAGTTGCCGCTCTGCCCGAACACGCGTTTCTTGCTGGTGTCGTGTTGTGATTCGTTGAGGATGCCCTTCCCGTCCTTGATTTCGTAGCCTGTAAAGGCTTTCGCCGCTTCGCGAATGTCGGTCTCGGTGTAATGCCCGACGCCGAGCGAGAAGAGTTCCATCAATTCGCGGGCATAGTTCTCGTTCGGCTTCCCCTTCACGCTCTGCGTGGTGTCCAGCCAGATGAGCATGGCGGGATCGGTGCCCATCGCGATGAGTAATTCACGGAAACTGCCGAGCGAATGCTGATGGATGGGGCGATACTGCCCGAGCATGTAGCGGGCGTTCAGCACCTTGCTATTGCTGGTGGCAAAGTGGTTGTGCCAGAACAGGCTCAGCTTCTCGCGAAGCGGATGAGCCGTCTTGAGCATGCGGTCAAGCCACCACGCGGCCAGTCGGTTCGTCTCGGTCCCGGCGGGCATGCTTCGTTCGCTAGCCATGAAGTCCGAGGTCGCGGTGAAGTCCGCTGACTCGGGATTGCCGTTGATAATGCGGTCGAGCGTTTTCTCATGCCCTGCAGCCACGGCATCCTGCAACTCCGTCGCTGTCGCACCGAACGCGGCCCGGCGAAAGAGGTGCCCCGCCTTGCGGAGATCCCAGGGATTCTCGGCACTCGGCGTGTATGGTGCCCAGGCGGTCTTGGGGTCGATCATGGTAATGATCCCTGTTAAGCCGCGACGCGAAGTCTGCGGAATGGTGTGCGATTACCGGTGCAGACAATTACTTCTTCAACTCCCACACCACATCCAAACGATATTCTGTGTCGCGTTCGTCGAGTTCGATGCGAATCGTACCAAGCTGCCTCACATATTTTGCCAGGTATTTCACCTGTTGGCGGGCCTCATCCAGGCCGATGCCTTCACTGAGAATCGTTTCCGTGATCAGTGGGTCAGCGACGGTCGTGAGCAATTCCGCACCACCCTCGCCGTAGGCCTTGGCCTTCCACACGGCAGGGGTGCCGGGCAACTTCGCCGTGCGACGGACCTCCGGGATCAATTTGCGGGCGACCTCGAAGGAACTGGCGAGCACGAAGTAGTCATCGACCACGCAGAAGCAGGGCTCGAAGTTGTAGCGGTAATCGTCCGGGTCGAGATCGACAGGTTTGCCCTCGGCGAACCGGTAGCCGACGATCTTGATGCCATCGAATGTTTCCTGCTTGTACTTCATGGCGTATTGCAGACTCCCGATGACACCACCGCTGCGAAGTGCAGCCTCGAGACCGCGGGCGAACTTGGGATCGCGCATCGAGGCCACATAGCCGAAGCCGGGCAATCGCTGACCGGGCTCCGTGTTGTATGGCAGTTTCTCCTGATTCAGCACGACGAGACGGTGGTATGGCCCCCAGGATTCGATCAGGTCGCCGACCTTCACGGAACCCGGCAAGATCTTCGAGACTTGCTTCTCGAACTCCTCCAGGCCTGTTCGCGTTTCCTCATTGAGCAGTTTCTCGCGGTTCTGCCACATAAACGCGACATCCAGATAGAAGCTCTGGCTATAGACGACGCCGGCGGGCTCAAGCAGCGGCAAGCTGCCCATCTTGCCTTCTGGCGGCACGTGCAGAGCGAACTCGGGCGGGAACTCACTGCGACCGGCAGGGAGGCGCACGGCGAGGCGGAAGCCGGTCTTCTCCAGGAACAAACCGGCAGCGATGTAGTCGGAGCGGCGAACGCAATCGATGCTGCTGCCGACCACAATGGTCTGAAGGAAATCCTTGCGCGTGGCGTCAAAAAAGTCCTTCGATGCCTGCGATTGCTTGAGCGTGGCGAGGTCGACGCAGAGCCAGGCGAGTGGGTTTTGGGGCAAACGCTGGCGAGCATCGCGGACGGATTTGTTGGTCAGGGCACCGCCAGCAAGCTTGCCGCTCTTGAGCTTGTCGAGAGCCGAATGCACGGGTTCGGGTTTGTTCGAGACGAGAATAACGGTGCCGACTTGGGCCGCAGTGATGTCACCGAGCTTCACGGTGGTAGAGCCTTTGTACGCTCGTTTTTCCGGCTTGATGGGAATACCGGCACGCGTGAGTTCCTCTTCAACCACCTTCACAAGCAGTTCGAAGGCCTGCTGGCTTTCATTCGCATCGGTGCCCTGCAGAACGAGGAGTGCAGGCTCGTTGTCGCCGAGCGAGGCACCCAGAGCGATGCCGCCACCCGCGATCCGGTCCAGGAGTTCTGGCCACTTTGCACCAAGTTCGCGTTCGAAGTAGGCAAGCATTTGCAGGGCGCGACTGGCATTCCCCGATTCGAGCACGGCCCGCACCTGCGGAATCTGCTGGGCCGTGGCGAGGACATCCAACGAGACCACTGCCTCGGCCAGTTGTCGGGGCTTTTCGATCTTGAGAATTAGCTGCGAAGATTCGGGTAGCAAGCGAAGCGGATCAGGCGGTTCGGCCGCGCGGATGGGGCAGGTGAACGTGAGAAGGGCAAACGCCAAGAGGCAGAGGCGGAGCATGGGAAATCTCCGGGTGTTGTTGGGGAGTGTTACTTCCCAACCAACCCGGAGGTTTCAGAAATCACTCACACACTGACACGGTTCCGGTCGGACCAGTCCGGCAAGCGGGAAGGTGTGACCGGTTCACTCGCGGTAATTCGAGAGGCCGCCTCGCTCACCAACTGGGGTGTCACTTCCTGAATGCTCTCCTTGGCGGCCGCGGTGGCGGATGTCAGCGCGGTCTTGGCGAGCTCCTTCAACTTCTCCCCGAGCATTCCCACGAGTTCTTCCACGACGCCCGGCTTCTCGTTCACAGGCGGCACCGCAGCGGGCGACGGCTGATACGCTGGCATTGCGACGGCAGGGGATCGTCGCTCACGCGAACTGAGCCAGCCCACCAGGCAACCCAGTGCGAAGGAGCCCCCCAAAGCGGCCCAGGGGTTCTGACGAACCTTGGCCGAGATGTCGAACGAATCCGCTAGGGAATCGCGAATCACACTCGTGGCCTGCTTCACCGTCTGAGTCACGGCACTGGGCGCATCCGAAATGAACGACTTCACAGCATCTACCGTGCTCGTGAGCGTGTCCGCCGCCGACTGTACCGAACCCACCACCTGGTGTTCGAGTGCCACCACCTTGTCGGTGATCGCCTCGCGGGTTTGAGCCATTTCTTGCTCAAATTGCTCCGCGGACTTCTCAACCGGCTTCGCGAGGGGTGGTGTTATTTGGTCTGCCATGTGAGGTTCTCCTTGAGTGCGTTGTAGGTCTGATCAGGAAGCGGATTGAAGCGTTCGAGCAATGTGTAGCTGATGGCACCGAGGACGATGCCGCCGATGAGAAAGAGACTGCCCACGATGCCCCAGGATGCCCACATGGCAAACTGAAACTGTTCGTGCAGCAGATACGCCAGGGCGGTGATGACGCCGAGTGCACCCACTGTTGTGCAAACGATCCCAAGCGAGCCGAACTCGGCGGCTCGCTTGGAATGCTGGAAATCCTCACGAACCTCGGCCTTGAACATATCCGCCTGCTGCCGCATCAGTGTCTGAGCATCCGAAAGAATGCCCGCGAGCAGACCGGCTACAGATGTCTCGGCAGTAGCGTGACTCACAGGCTTTTCATTCACGTTCGGGGGAGCCATATCGGTTGCTGTCATGTTGGTTCTCCGGAGACGGACATCGACACCACATCTCCAATGCAGGTGTCGTGCCAGGAAATTCAATTTGCCTGAAATGTGTTGCGGGGAGAATTGAAGACCTGAAATGCGCACGAGCCGCGACCGGGAAGGTCGCGGCTCGCGAGGAGGCAGATGCACGTGGAACTTAGTACTTCGCAGCCTGGATCGCGTTGCGGATTGCCTCCTTGAGATCGGGCCGGGTCATTTCGGGCTCGATGGCCAGGCCGCCTTCGCCTTCGAATCGCGAGATATCGTCCTTGTTGTCGATCTCGTGAATCGTGGGTAATGCACGGAAATCACCGCGAAGGCCTTTGAGCGCGATCTTTTCCTGTTCGATATCCATCCCGGAACGAAAGCCCATGACATGGAACAGATCGCCAAGCCAGGAGGAACGTGCGAACAGATATTGCAACAACAGGAAGCCGCCGAACGCGGGCAACAACAACCACCAGGGGCTGAGGATCCACCCGAGTGGCAAGCCGACAATGATCATGAGGCCGATGACAGCCTTGGTCATGCGGCCCGCACTCCATTCGCGGCCAAGATCTGCTAGCCGCTGCGTAATGGCTTCCGGTCCGGCGTCGGCCAGGCAGGTGAGCCGCTTTTCCAGGTTCGCCTCATCATGGCACTGGGCAGTGACTCTAGTTGGGGAACTCATCGTGCAGTCCTCGGGTGTCAGGGATGCGTGCGGGCAGACCCGCACGCCGTGCTTGGCGTCAATCAGATCATGCGAGCGGTGCGACCCAGTATCAGACCAAGCCCGAATCCGAGGAGCACCGCAGGCAGCGGGTGATTGCGCACCAGACGTGACACTTCCTTGCCGAAGTCGCCCATGCTATCCGAGGCGACCCCGGCCAATTGCTGGGCTCGTCGGCCGGCATCCGAGGCAACATCGCGTGCATCGCCTGCCCACTCCCGCACCTTGTCGCGGGCCTGGCCGGCCACATCGCCGGCACGATCAACAAGGCCTTCCGCGTTCTCCCGAACGCGTTCGACGATGCCCTGGCCCTCACGTTGAGCCCCGTTCGCCGCATCGGCGGCCTTATCGACCGTGTTCTTGGCCTTCTCTGCGGTATTATCGATATTGCTTTTCATGCGTTCTTTCACAGCCTCTGACATGATGATTACTCCTGAAGTCACTTCCTCGTTCGGTTGGAACCATTCCTTCCGCAACGACCCACTGTTATGCACTCACCGTGCCAACGACCTCGGTATTTTCCTCGGCGTTCAACTTCTCTTTTTTCTGGGCCAGCAAGAGCGGCCGCAGCTCAGTGAGCCGCTTCCGGGTATCGGCAATACGGCGATCGATGCCATCCACGGTGCCGATGGTCTGCGTCAACGCGGCCCCATTGCGATCCTCACAACCCCAGCGGCCTAGCAGGATCTTCAGTTCCGGGAAGTGGCGACGAAGCCGCGTAATCAGGTAGCGCGAGTGCGATAGCCCGTTCGGGGGCAAAGCGGCGATGACTACGACTTCCGGCTGAAATTCTCTGACGAGGGCCAGCAACTCGGAAGCCAGCATCTCAGCCCCTGCCACCCGGGCTTCCCAGCGAGCGGGATTGAGCGTGAGCGCGAGCAGTTCGCCTGCCACGCGCTCGGCGTCGTCCCGGGCCGGGCAGACGAGCACGCGGTTGAGCCGCTCCGAGGCATCGTGATTCGAGTCCGGACGCGGGTGCAATTCACGCACCTCTTCTGCAATCTCACTGGCACCCCGCACCACAAAGCGCAGTTCGGCTTCGTCCAGGTCTCCCCCTGCGGCATCGTGCCGCGCGAGGCAGAGTGCCGGCAGGATCACCTCATCGAACACATCTTCAGGTTTCGATTTTTTTGCCTCTTCCAGGGCTATTTCCTCGGCTTCATCCTGATCGCGCGCTGCCAGCCGCTGGTAAAAGACCACGCGCGGCAGCATCGGCGGTTGGTCGCCCAGGAGCACGACCAGGTACTTGAAGCGAGTGACATGGCGACCCAGCACCAGCAGGCACACTGTCAGCGGGCCCGAAAGGATGAGGCCAATCGGGCCCCACAGGAAGCCCCAGAGAGCCGCCGCGATGAGTTGAGCCACTTCGGAAAGGCCCATGCTGCGGCCATAGAGGTAAGGCTCCACGAGATTATTGCAGAGAGCTTCCAGCCCGATGAAGAGCGCCAGGACGGCGATTGGTTGCCCCCAGCCATGCCCCCAGTCCGGGGCAGTCGCGAAGGAGAAGAGCACGGGCGGAATCAAGCCAATCCAGGTGCCGATGTAAGGCACGTAGCGCATCACCGTGGCGATGAATCCCCAGAGGATGGCGTAATCCAGCCCCAGGGTGAACAGCCCCGCTGCGATGATGAGGCCGAACACCGTGTTCACCATGAGCTGGCTGAGGAGATAGCGGCTGATGCGGCGCGAGGCATCGTCCACTGCACGGGTTGTCGTGGTGACCTTGCCGCCACCGAGGAGTTGGATTGCACGGTTGCGAAGGTCTTCTCGCTTGAGCAGCATGAACACCGTCAAGATGAAGGCAAACGCGGCCTGGCCTACAACCTCGATGGCCGGATTGAAGTACGTGGCGAACTGAGTGGTCAACGGCGGTGATGCCGCTTCGACCACCACCTTCTCCTCCCCGGGTTTCGGCTTCGAATTGGCGCGATCCGGCAACATAATGTCCATGACTTCGTCGGTCAGCTGGGCAAAGCGATTACCACCATCACCGACAAGCGCAGCACGGGCTTCCAGCAACTTCGACTTGATGGCTTCCCGGCGATCCGGCAACGTGTCAGCCAGTTGGGCCACCTGCTTGGTAACCAGTGCTCCCATGCCGACGAAGAGCAAGAGCAGCATTCCCACCGTTGCGATCACGGCAGGCATGCGACCCAGACCCCGGCGTTCCAGCCGCGTGACCACGGGCGAGAGCACAAAAGCGAGGAAGATGGCCAGCGCGATCGGAATGAAGATGGAACTGGCCCAGTACATCACGAATACGATCGCGGCCGTGACCACAGTGGCAGTAAGTGTGACAAGTGAGCGTTGCCAGTCGGTTGCCATGTGCCAGACCTCGTGTCGAGTGAATGCGCGGGTAGTGGTAACGAGTTTAGAAATGCAAGACTGGTGCCGGAACTGCCGGCAAACTGCTGCCGAACTGTGTGAACGCAGCTTCCGATTCCAACTCTCTCAGGCGGCATGGGGTAGCGTGATGGTGAAGGCGGACCCGGTACCCACTCCATCGCTGTGCACCGAGACAGTGCCGCCGTGCATTTCCACCAGCCGGCGCACGAGCCCGAGCCCGATGCCCAGCCCAGTTTGCGAACGATTCAGCGTCCGCTCCACCTGGGTGAACATCGTGAACAATTCCGGGAGCACCTCGGGTGGAATTCCCACACCGCTATCACGCACGGTGATGGTGATTTGCCCGGCGGACGTGGACACAGTCAGCCAGATCTGGCCACCGGGTTCGGTGAACTTGGTGGCGTTGTGCAGGAGATTAGTGATCGCCTGGGCCAGCCGAACGCGATCACAATTCATTGCAATGGCATCCGCCGGAATTTCCAGGTTCAGTGTCAGTTTCGCCTTCTCGATCTGAGCCCGGGTTGCATCCAGCGCGGTTTCGATAACTTCCTGGAGAGTCAGCGATTCCGGGCTCAGGCGAAGCTTGCCACTGGCGATTCGTGCCACATCGAGCAGGTCCTCCACAAGCCGCTGGAGTTGCGCGACCTGACGTTCCATTCTCTCGCATTGCCGCTGGACAGAATCGGGATCGTTGCCTGAAAGGCGGACCAGCTCTAACGCATTGCGGATTGGTGCGAGCGGGTTACGCAGTTCGTGCGCGAGTGTGGCCAGAAATTCATCCTTGCGGCGGTCGGCATCGCGCAAGGCTGCGTTGGCGCGGGCCAGTTCCTCGGTGCGCTCCTGAACTTTCTTCTCAAGTTCGAGCGCGGCGCGGTGTTTCGCCAGCGAGTAGCGAATGGCGCGGTCGAGCAACTCGGGTGTGAGAGCATCCTTTTCAAGGTAATCATCGGCACCGGCTTCCAGTGCCTCGGCATCGGTGCGCGATTTCCCTTGCCCCGTGAGAAGAATCACCGGACCCGCACAACCTCGCGCATGGGCTTCGCGGAGCAGATCGATGCCGGTCTTCTCACCCAGACGGTAATCGAGAAGGAAGACGTCGTGCGTGCCGCCGCAGATGGCTTCCACACCATCTGCGTAGTGCAGTGTCCAGTCCAGTGTGTATGGGGAGCCAGGTATTTCCTTCAGGCGTTCTGCGGTCAGGAAACGGTCATCCTCGTCGTCGTCGATCAGGAGAACGCGGACGCACTCTCCCTCTTCGGGCAGTTCCTCGCAGCCACATTCAGGTTGAGTGTCCGATGCCATTAGGGGGAAGCTCCACGATTTCGAGCCAGTATTTGCCGAGGGTCCTGATCACATCCACGAGCCGGTCGAACGTCACAGGCTTGGTGATGTACGAGGACGCGGAGAGATCATAGGTGCGAAGAATGTCTTCTTCCGCCTTGGACGTGGTCATGATGACGACCCGGATGTTTCGGAGCTTCGGGTTCGCCTTGATCTCTTCGAGTGCCTCGCGACCGTCCTTCTTGGGCATATTCAAATCAAGCAGAATCAACCCCGGCAATGGTGCTGAACCTTTGGCGGAATAAGCACCACGCTGGTTCAGGTAGTCCAGCAATTCCTCGCCGTCCTCCACGAACCGCAATTCGTTTGCCAAGTGGTTTTCCTCGAAGGCCTCCTGCGTCAACTTCCGGTCGTCCGGATCGTCGTCGGCCATCAAGATCGTGATCGGTCGGCTGCGATCGGGCATATCAATCCGTTCCTTCATGGTTGGGCGTGTGATGAATCGGCAGCGTCACAAAGAATGTCGAGCCAACACCTTCCTGGCTGTGCACAGTGATGGTCCCACCATGCCGTTCCGCGATCTTACGACAAATGGCAAGTCCCACACCGGTTCCTTCATATTCGTCCCTTCCGTGGAGTCGCTGAAAAACCTCGAAGATGCGATCCTCATATTTTTGATCAAACCCGACGCCGTTGTCCCGCACCTGAATGCGGCACATGGCAATCATTTCATTTGTTTCGGGGGCTGGCAGTTCAATGGCTTCGCTGTGAATCTCCACGATCGGTGGCACTCCGGGTCGACGGAACTTGACCGCATTGGCGATCAGATTCTGAAAGAGTTGCCGCATCTGCGTCGGGTCGGCATGCACCTCTGGCAACGTTCCCACCGTGACGGCAGCGCCGGCCTGACCGATCGTGGTATCGAGATCGGAGATTACCTCGCCGACCAGTTTCTCCAGATCCAGGGAGCGGAACTCCCTCTGCTGTGTCGTGACGCGTGAGAAGCTGAGTAGGTCATCTATCAGTCTACGCATGCGGCTGGAAGCCGAGAGCATGCGATCCACATATTCCTGCCCAACTTCCGGTAGTTGGTCGCGGCATTTCTCGCGAAGGCGGTCGCCGAAGGCCTGGATTTTCCGCAACGGTTCCTGCAAATCGTGAGAAGCGATGTACGCGAATTTCTCCAACTCGTCGTTGCTGCGCTTCAGTTCAGTGTTTGCCCGGTGGAGTTCGGCCGAGGCTTCACGAACAAACTGGTCGGCCTGGCGCTGCTCCGTCATATCACGCATCGAGACCACGGCCCCCAGGCACTTTCCCTCCTGGTCCAGTAAGCGCTCCCCATTGGCCAGCAGGAACCGCGGCGGCCGACCAACCGGGGCAATCACCATCTCCGCATCCCGCACACGCTCCCCACGAAACGCCCGCAGCAAGGGGACATCATCTCCCGGCATCGGCGTGACTTCATCGGCACAATAGAGATCATAGCGCTGAGACCACTGATCCGACGACATCACCTCCGCGGGCAGCCCATGGAATTCCTGGGCCGCACGGTTGAAGAGCGTGAGGGCACCGTGTTCATCGCAGGCCACGATGCCCTCGGTGACATTGGACAGCACCGCATCCAGGAATTGCCTTTGCTTGCGGACCTCGGCTTCGGCCTGCTTGCGTTCCTCGACTTCTTCCATCAGATCGGCCGTGCGTGATTGCACCATGCGTTCGAGATTCTCGGCCTCATGCTCCTTCTCGATTTCGGCCCTCAAGCGATCGGTGATGTCCTGGGCCACCACTCCGGCACCGAATGTCTGCCCATCCATGCCGCGAACCGGGAAGGCAATCGTCTGCCAGGTACGAAACTGGCCCGGCTCACTGCGTTCGGGCCGCCGAATCCGGGTCGTGATCGGGCTTCCTGCATTGGTGGCCACCTGGCGGTACGCTTCCACGACCTCCGCTGGGAAGTCGGGGAGCACGTCCGTCAGGCTCCGGCCGATATGGTCCTGCACCGGTTTACCATTGGCGGCCGCGAGGTGCGGATTGATTCGCACGTAGTGCAGGTCCGGGCCAAAGAACGCGATGCCAAGCGGAGCATTATCCAAGAACGCGTTGAGCCGGGCCACCACCTCGGCAGATTCACGCTGGGATAGGAGCAACTCCTGCTCACGCTGCCGCAGTGAGGCTTCAACCATGCGTCGACGCGTCACCTCGATTTCCAGTTCTTCCTGACGCTGCACCGCGGTGGCGAGCGCGCGCTGCGCCCGTCGTTGTGCGGCACGCTGGGATTCCCCCAGTGCGGCACATCCCACACCGCAAAAAAAGAAGAGCGAGATGGCCAGTTGGTTGCCGAAACTGGCGACCACAACGGATCCACGCGGCGGAATGAAGAAGAAGAGATACCCAACTGTGCACACCACCAGGCAAGTGACGCCAGGACCGAAGCCACATTTCCAGCTCACATAGACCACGGCCAAAAGCGCGATCACAAACACCTGATCGTCCGTGAGGATGGCATCGATGGCCGTTCGCAGCAGCAGCGCAACGACAGCGACGAGAACCGCGATCGCATAGTCCTTGATGCGATTTGATCGCGATTCCGCCAGCGGCCGGTGCAGTTTCGTGTCCTCGCCGGCCTGGTTCGCCTTGTGAACAGCGGCCATCACCCGCGGGATGATCGGGACCATGGCGATGACAGTGGTCCAGGAGGCAATCGCGGTGACCAGTTTCATCACGGCCGAGAAGCGATAGATGGGGTATTCGAAGAGAATCGCATCGATCAAGTGCGTGGTGCCGCAGGAAAGTATAAAAATGGCAAATAGCAGGAACAGTCGCGGGAAAGGTAAATCGCGGCGGCGGGTAAAGTAAATCAGGATGAGTGGAATCGAGACGTACGCCAGCCAGATAAAGAGATCGCTGGTGACATGCAGCCAGATCAGCGTCGGCGTCCAGCCTGTTCCGCAAACCTTTCGGGGTGGGAAACCACTGGGATCAAACATCCGCGTGATCACTTCGAACATGCTTCACCTGAAAGAAACAGCAGACACGGCCCATTCCATCGCCACGCCATAAAGCGATATACTATTGCGAATCGAAGACACACCGAGACCGGAATCGACGCATGGCCAACGAGCACACACCCGCACCTTTCGTGCCGCCACCCGCTGATGTGCAGCGCGTGCTCATCGCCGAGGACCTTGAGGACACCCGCACCTCACTCCAGGAACTGCTCCAGGTCAGCCTGAAGCTCACGGTTGATACGGCCGAGGATGGCGCAACCGCTCACACCATGCTGCGCGAACGCCCTTACAGCTTGCTCATCACCGATCTGCGAATGCCAAAGATGAGCGGGATGAAGCTGATGGAAGCCATCCAGGCCGAGAAGATCCCGGTGACAGTGATCGTGACGACAGGCCACGGCAACGTGAAGGATGCGGTTGAAGCCATGCGGATGGGGGCGTACGACTTCCTCACCAAGCCACCGGATCCGCAGCATCTTTGCTTGCTCGTTCAACGAGCCCTGCGTGAACGTTCCCTGCAGGATGAGGTGGTGGCGCTCCGCCAACAACTCGGCGATCGCCATGCCTTCAAGAACGTGCTGAGCCGCAGCGCGAAAATGCACGAGATCTTCGAACTCGTGAGCCATGTCGCGGACCGCAACGCCACGGTGCTCATTCGTGGCGAGACGGGCACCGGCAAGGAACAAGTGGCCCGGGCCATCCACGATGCCTCGTCAAGGTTTCGCAGCGGGGCCTTCGTTCCCGTCAACTGTGGTGCACTGAACGAAAACCTGCTCGAAAGCGAACTCTTTGGCCACGAGAAAGGTTCCTTCACTGGTGCCGATCGCAAGCGCGTGGGTCGCTTCGAACTCGCCCATCAAGGCACGCTCTTTCTCGACGAAATCGGCGATGTCCCCATGTCCATGCAGATCAAATTGCTGCGCGTGCTGCAGGAGCGAAAGTTCGAACGCGTCGGTGGTGCCGAGCAAATGGAGGTGGATGTCCGCATCATCGCTGCGACCCACCAGGACATGGAGAAACTCGTGAAGGACGGCAAGTTCCGCGAGGATCTCTATTATCGCCTCAACGTGGTCCGCATCGACTTGCCGCCTTTGCGTGAACGCCCCGAAGACATTGCCGTGCTCGTGGATCATTTCTGTGCAAAGTTCTCACGACCCGGGCAAAAGCGGCTCAGCGTGAGCGCCGAGGCGATGGACGTGCTCACCAAGTGCCCCTGGCCCGGGAATGTCCGGCAACTCGAAAACGCAATCGAACGAGCGTGCATCACGGCTCGCGAGGGCGTCATTCGCGCGAAGGATTTGCCCACGGATGCCGGGGCACGCGGCGATGGTCAGAAGCACCCCTTCCAGCCTGATTTGACGCGTTCCCTACCCGAACAGGTGAATGAACTCGTCGCCGCATTCGAGAAGCGATACTTGCTCCGTGCCTTACGGAAAACCCGCGGACACGTGGGCAAGTGTGCCGATATCACGGGCCTCTCGCGACGCAGCATCACGGACAAGATTGCCCAGTACGAAATTGATAAAAGCCAGTTCAAGGCGCTGGAGTAATCATGAAATGCAAACGACCGCGCGAAACACGCGCGGCCGTCGTCGGTCTGCTCATCCTTTTCACCACTTATGCACCGCACGCACTGCAGGATGCGGCATCGTTCTTCCACCCCTGCGAAGTCTCTACAGAGTTCTTCTTGAGGTGAACGTGGTTGTCCACGTGATCAATCCAGGACGTGGGAATGTAGTGGTGCTGGCCATCCGGGCTGTCGTTCTTGGTCAACTTGATGACTGATCCTTCAACGTGATCGACCACGCCCACCTTCGTGCCGCACGATGCGACCACATCCATCCGTTCCTTCACGCCGTCCTTGCCCATGCTCGCATCACAGGCATCTTTCGAAGCCAGTCCGGTCTTCTCGGCCACCCAGTCCTTCGCTTGCGTTGCGTTCTCCGCGATCGTATTGCCAGCATCCTTGGCGGCGTCCACAACTGCCTGACCCGCGTTCGCCACCTTGTCCTTGAATGAGCCTGCCATGTTGTTCTCCTTTTGAAGTCGGAAACGTGCTTTCTTGCCGAGGTTATCGGCTCGGCGTCCGTTGGAGAATATTTAAAGCAAAGAGCATGCCAATTCACATCCCTGACATGATCGACTGGATTTCCCAGGACATTTGCGAAGTGTGATACACGTCCGAAGGCAAGTGCGGCGTGCCGATCGACTCCCTTGCGCAATCAAGTGCTCGACGCTGATGGGCCGACTGCTCGCCCCGAGGGGCCACACCTCGCACTTGCCGCTTCAGTGCCTGGCCCGGAGAATGCCGCCACATGCGAACGGAACGAACTGACCCATTTACCTCTCTGTCGGAGCCGCTGATGAAGTACGGAATGAACCTGTTGCTGTGGACGGGAAGCGTTGCCCTCAAGGATTTCCCCCAACTTCCCAAACTGCTCGCCGACCTCAAGTCCGCTGGCTTCGACGGTGTGGAGTTGCCCGTCTTCGGCGGCGTGCCAAGCGACTACAAAGAAGTGCGAGCAGAACTGGACAAGAACGGGTTGAAGTGCACCACCGTCACCATCCTGAATGCGGACACCAACGCCATCAGCCCGGATGCGGCCGTGCGGCAGAAGGCCGCCGAGTGGCTCAAGAACGTGATCGACATTAATCACGTGCTCGGCGCGGAAACCGTGTGCGGCCCTTATCACTCCGCGATCGGCGTGTTCAGCGGCAACGGCCCCACCACGGATGAGACGCAGCGTGCCGCAGACGTGTTGCGCTCCGTGGCCGACCACGCCAAGGCTGCTAACCTCATGCTCGCGATCGAATACCTGAACCGCTTCGAGTGCTATCTTCTCAACACCGTTGCCCAGGCCAAGCACCTCGTTGGCCTGGTGAACCACCCGAATGTCCGCACGATGTACGACAGCTTCCATGCCCACATCGAGGAGAAAGACCCTGCCGCGGCAATCCGGGCGGTGGCTCCTGTGCTGGCCCACGTGCACATCAGCGAGAACGATCGCGGCACACCCGGCACTGGCCAGGTGCACTGGGACGCCACATTCGCAGCTTTAAAGGAGATCAAGTACGACGGGTGGATGGTGATCGAAGCCTTTGGCCGTGCCCTGCCCGACCTCGCCGCCGCCACTCGCATCTGGCGCGACCTCTTCCCCAGCGCGGAAGAAGTTTACACCAAGGGCCTGGCGTTCATGAAGCGAGGGATGAAGTGAGTGGAGAATGCCGGGTACGCGAAGGGCATTCAGATGATCGTCACGGTGAAGCCACATCAAAACATGGAGCCGGCCTGGAAGCAGTTCGTGCAATCGCTTCCAGGAAACCGTCTCGAGCAGGCCACGCAAGCCAAGGAGTTTTGGCAGGAGTTCGTCGACTCGATCATCGCGGCCAAAGGACCACCGAAGGTTTCCATTCCTGATAGTCGTTTCGCGCATCCTTCTGGTGAGCCTTCCCAGGAGCAGCACGGGTGCTCGTGCAATTCCCCCTAACCCGAAAGAACGGGTGTGTTCAGCTATTCAATGTGTGCGGTAGCGTTCGAGATGAATTTCAGTCCGGGCTCGCCTCGCTAAGTTCCTTTAACCAGACTCCCATTTCGAATGTCTCACCGAGTGTGGCAAGCGCACCACGAATAGCTGTTTCGCGTCCGGGAGAGAGTACGGGCGGCACTGACTTGAAGCCGCCGCTTCTGCCGGGACGAAGTATCCCAGTGCCTTTCGAGTGGAATCGTCGAGGATCAAGGCCGATTGGGCACCATGATTATGAGTCGCCACTCAAATCAAACTTCCCAGAACGAGATCTTTCTGCTGATCAGTCAACGCGCTGATAAATTCATCCGGTGAGAATCCTGGCTTCGAAAGGAAGCTCGAAACGGTTGTCGAACTCATGCTCAGTGCTTCTAACTTCTCACAACCCTGGCATAATTGATCCCGTACATGCTGGCTAGTGCCCCGTCCAGATTAATTGTTCGGGTTGCCACAACCGTCGATTTCGGGGAACCTCCACATCAACACGGAGGTTGCCATGAACAAGAAGTACATCGTGCGGCTCACGGACGAGGACCGGGCGATCTGCGAAGCGAC
>JBGSZR010000111.1:0-15775 GCA_041750275.1 Gemmataceae bacterium | reverse complement strand
AGGCCGCTGTGCAGGGCGGCGTCGAGCCGCGGGAGTTGAGCATGGCCGGTGTCGTCCAGGGGCTGGCCGCGTTCGCCGAGGTCCTGACGGCCGGGACGGGATACGAGGTGCTGCTGCGGTTCATCCTCGCCTATCGCGTGGGCCACCGACCGGACCGGGTCGAGCCACGGATGCGAAAGCGGCGGCCCAAACCGTTCCCCTCGCTTCGCGTTCCCCGAGACCAAGCCCGAAAGCGACTCCACCGCTCACGTTGAGCTATCAGGAAGTGCCATTCGCGTAGAGTCCAGACGTCAGGCTGGCCGAATCCGCTCCACCACACGCCACGCAGCCGGCCCAGATTCGAGTTCCGCAGCCCCGATTCCTTCAGTAGTGGCTTGGCATTCTTCACGTTGTCGAATGTGAATCCGGCCAGCTTCGCGGCCTCGAGGATCTCGTTTGACGGATAGGCGAACTACTTCAGAAATTCCCTCAGGAACTCTGCACATTTCTCCACCTTGTTCGGATCGTCCTTGCGCTCCGACTTGCGACCGATTGCATGGTCCGCGTCCATCGTCGATCCTTCCTCCCATCGCTGCCGGAATAACTGTTCGGCCAGTGCGTCGAGGTCCGCGGAGTCCAGCCCAGGCCATCGGGAGAGCAAGATCGTGCGGGCCTCAGTATGCGGGATAGATTCGAGCCGGTAGGCAAGGCCGCTCTGACCAGCGGGCAGGACGTTGGCTTTGATCGGTAGCATTAACTTCAGATCGCGGTCGTCGGGGTCGGGAAGGATCATGTAGGCGAACCGCACGGCGTTGACGTAGCCTGTTGAACCACTCACTCGCTGCACGGCCGAAACGCCTGCCGACTTGTTCAGGTGCTTCACCAGGATCACCGTCGCCCCGGTGCGGTTCGCAGCTTCGGACAAGGGCCCCAGCACGGCTCTCAGATCAGCATCGCGGTTCTCGTTTATGCCAGCACGGCCGACATACGCTCCAGCTGGGTCGATCACGACAAGGCGGATGTCCGGGTTGGTCCTCAAGAGGGCTTCGAGTTCCTGGAAATGCCCCAGGTGAAAGTCGAGCGTCTGACCATCTTTCTTCATTCGCACGCCGCGGACACGCAGCACACGGGACAGGTCCGCACCAAGCGCGGCGAGCCGAGGAATAATGGTCCGTTCCCAGTCGTCTTCGCACGAGATGAGTAGCACTTTCCCACTGACCGGATTCGGGTAGGTCAACCCGAACGCGCACCGGCCTGATGTGATGGGCGCGGCAAGGTTGAGTGTCGTCGTTGACTTGCCGTGTCCGCCTTCACCGGCGATCAGTCCCATCATTCCCGCCGGGATGCGATTCTGCACAAGCCAGTGAACCGGCTTCGGCATCAACCCTTCAAGTGATTCGACGAGCAGTTCGGAAACGTTGTGCGGCTTCCCGTTCGTGATGTGCGGTGCGTGATGAACTCCATTCCGCTCGGGGCTCAGCACCTGGCTCTCCGTGCACATCCGCCACAGTGCCCTACCAATGCCGTGCCAGTCCACGCACTCGCCTGCTCCTGATGCCTGGTCGTCAACCCAATCGGTCACGTCACCCTTGTCGGGGAGCCCGGGCAGGCCGATCACCTTGATTGATGCTGCCGTGCCGGCCAGAGACTTGCGAACGTCCTCGGCATGATCGCGGCCAGCATCGTCGTTGTCGGGAAGGAGGATCACATGGCGACCAGCGAACCAACTCGCATAATCTTGCTTCCACTTCCCGGCACCCATCGGGCTTGTCGTGGCAATGAGTCCACATCGAGCGAGCGTGTCAGCGTCCTTCTCGCCTTCGACGACGAACACGAGATCAGTGATGTCCGCAGCGAGTAATTCAGGAAGCCGGTAAATCACCTTCCTCACGTCGCCAAGCTTCCAAGTCCAGCCTCCTTTTCCATCTGGGCGACGCTGCCGGAAATCCTTGTTCTTCGGAGCGGGTGCCCACAACCGCACTGCCTGAAACAACACCTTGCCGGTCTCATCGCGATAGTCATAGGTGCGAACAATCCGTTGCTCGAATGATGTCGCGCCGGCCGTGGCAGTGTCCGCGAACAGGTCGCTGAAACTCAGATTGAGCGCGGCTGCGATCGCAGCGGCTGGGCAACCCCGGGAACGGCACTGGAACAGCACGCGCCCATCTTCACCGGCGGTCACATCAAGTGAAGGCGACGTGTCATCATGTGCTGGACAGAGGCATCGCCATTCCCGGCCGTGTTTAGTGACAGTGCCCCGATCGCGGAGCAAGTCGAGAACTCGATCGAGTGCGGGCGATGCCAACCTCCGTGCTGTGGCACTCATTAGTTGCTCGCCCTCCGTGACTCCTGGTACAGCCGCAGTCGCTCGCTTGGCGTCCGCCCGGACCGATAGCTCTCGATCACCGGTCGCGGCGGTGGTGTCGGTGCAGAGGCCCATGCGGGCAGACGCCAACCGTGGCGTCGGGCCCGCTCGAGCACAATCTCACGGTCACGTGGGTCTGCTGGTTTTTGGTCATAGCCTGGCGGCGGGTGCATCATGCCCCAAGCCTTTCCAGTTCATCGGCAGCGGCTTGGCTGGCACGATTCCGCTCGGCGGGCGAACGCGGTGTTGGGGATTGATCTGCGACGGGGTTGAGTGCTGCGAAAAATCTTTCGAGATCGGATTGATAAACCAGCCAGCGCGCACCGCATCGCGTGGCCTTGAGGCGGATGCAGTTACCATCGCGATTGTTGAGACCGGAGATAATCCAGCGAGTTAGCGTGGATGGCGAGAGTCGCTTCGCGCCACGCGCGCCGGGCAGAGAGTTGGAAATTTCGGCGAGTGTTAGCGGTCGAACGTTGGACATGTCGCCCCTCGCATCGGTTGGTGTTCGATACGAGGGAACGATACGTGAGGAAGGGCGTGGTTGTCACCCAACACTACCCAACATGTTGGTCTCTATTGGGCGTTGTGTGCCGGAAGTTTATGCCTGGTCGCATATCGTCTCGCGGCCAGTGTGATGCCCCAATCACGCTCGATAGGATCCCATCCGTCATGACCGTTCACATACGATTTAATCGACGCAAGCTTCTTGCCGTCTTTCAATGAATCATAGATGAATTGATCGCGAGGATCGTTAGCATTTGGCTTCGCCTTGCCTCTCGCCTTCGGGATTGGTGCATTAATCGAATCAGCGAACCATCTACACATCCATGCCCAATCACTCGCGCATTGGTGGCCCTTGCGTGTGATATAGTCTGCCAGTTCCCTCCCTTTCATACCCGCAACTTCGCTCACAACATCGAATTCGCATCTATCGCCAACCTTTCGTCGCTTGCCGGCGTGTGAATTCATGAAATCACTTTTGCCGAAGTGGAGAGGCATGCCGGATAATCGTTTTGTCAGATGCTCACCCACAATCCAACCCATAACGGTCCACTTCACAAATCGATACGCTTCTACTCCTAACCGGGCAGGCTTGGCGAACACATGAAGCATCTCAGGCATGCCCGCCAATTTGGCGAACCGTGGGTGCCCACTGTAGACGGCTTCGACGATCAGTTCGGCGGCGGCAACGGATATGGAATCGAGTTGATGGTGAAATAGCTCACGATCGTTGATATGCAGATAACTGTGCAATTCATTAGCGAAGTTATTGAGTTGATTTGCAATGTGTGCGAGTTCCGCACGTGATAAATTCTTGATCTCTAACATTGGACATGTCCTCACATGTGAGACCGGTGAACCGGGTCGGATGCGGGCCATGTGAGGAACCCGAATCCGACCCAGCCCGCGGGGGATCAGTCCCGCGGCCGGTCGAAGATAGTGTACAGACTTCAACCCAACTTCGAAGCAACTTCGAGAGCAAGCCCGGCGTCCCGCTCGGCATAGATTTCCGTCGCGCTCATCTTGCTATGGCCGAGTGCAGCGCCTGCGGACTCGAGGCCGAAGGTTTTCCTCACCTTTGTCGCGTGGCTGTGCCTCAACTGGTTGGGGTGCCAGTGCGGCACGCTGGCCTTCACACAAGCATCGCCCACGGACTGCGCGTAGGATCTCGAGGTGTATCGCTCGTTCGGTCCCTTGCTCGGCTTTTTTCGCTTTCGATCCTGCTGTGATGGCGGAACGGCCGATGTCCGTTTCGTCCGTTGCCCCGCCCGAAACTCTTCCATCGATCGCCGAGGCGAGAAGAGATAGTCGTCGAGGTTCGTGGTGAAGAACTCGCGGAGCACGGCTTGTGCTCGCGGCCCGATGGCGATGACACGGGGCTTGCCACGCCATGCGGTCTTGTGTTGGCTTGGACGATACAGCCAGATCGGCCCACCCATGTCGATGTCCGCGCGGCGGATGGCACACGCCTCACCCGGCCTGCATCCGGTGAGTCGCTGAAGTTCGACCAGCCCGCGAACGTGGCGAGTGAGGAAGGGGATGGCGGCATCGACATGAGCATCATCAACCGGGCAGACTGGTTCACTCTCGGGTGCCTCGGATCGACCTTGCTGAAGGCCTGCCACCGTGGTGAGTCGGTTGAACACCTCGAAGGGGATCAGTTCTTCAGCCGCGGCGAACTTGAACACGCGCTTCAATCGCCCGATGCGCTGGTTCACGAGACTCCGGCAAACTCCGGTTGCGATCAGTTGTTGACGAACAGTTTTGAGAGCCAGGGGCCCGAACTCGACGGCAGGTGTGTTCCCGTACAGGTTGCGAACGAGGTGTGAGAGCGCCTTGAACTCGGCGACTTCGGGAGTCTGTGTCCCGTCCGATCTGCGGTAATGCTTTTCGGCGTGGCGGATGAACACGAGCAGCAGCTCGTTCACGGTGATATTTGCGGCAACCGGCGAAAGGGGAATCGGTCGAGAGGGAAGCTCTGCCAGGGCGCGCCGGTATTCCTGCTGGCTGGCCTCGGTGCCATGCTTGCCGAGATAGATAAACTTGTGCCCGCGGTTCCCATCGGGAACGCGAATGTAGGCTTGACCGCTGGGCTTGTGAAGTGAGTACTTCGGGATAGGGCTCGAGCGACGCGGCACGGAAAGACTCCCGGGTTGATTCGGTGTAGTACTACACCGTTTCCGGAGGTTTTCGGCCGCGCTCCGGAACACCCGGAGGTAAGCGTAACTGCTTCGGCTGACAGACTTTCTAACTAGCGAGGACGACGGGACTCGAACCCGCAACCACCGGATCGACAGGCAAGTGACGAAAAGCGATCTCAGCCGGCAGAATCTATTACTCGGAATCAATTTAAGCTCGGATTGGTTGATTTGCAAGGGCAAGCCAAGGTGAGCATGGATGAGCAAGGAAACACGGTAATTGCGTGCGTTACCGGCTTCCAACCCGGTAGTCGCTGGCAGGGCTGGCCACACTTGATCGCTGATATGAGTGGCGCGAATTTAGGCTGGTGTCTGGTGACTGCTGCACGTCTGCCTTTCCAACATTTTCTACGACTCGGTTTGCGGTTTCCAAAGTGGTTTCGCAGTCGTGCAATGATCACAAAGCATCACCGCTGATGCCACAAACGGGCTATACAAACAGGTTCAGGGGTGTTTGATCCTTCAGCCTGGAATCGCGATAACCTTTCTGTGGAGGGTGTGGTAGTAAATCTTGCAATGATATTTCATCAAAAAGTTCGATGGCAGGAAATGCAGGCCGGCACGCACCGGCGGTTCGAGTTTGCAGACCTAATCGCTAAGCCGTATACTCGAAATTATTGTGACGGCCAGAGGATCTCTTGAGCTGAGGAATGCATCGCGATGATGGAAGTGGGTTGCCCGTCGACCTTCATAGATTGGATTGAACGATCATCACCCCGCCTCTGGCGACTTGCTCGCAGACGTATACCCGCGTTTCTGCGATCCCGGTTCGGGCCGGAAGATGTGGTTCAGTCGGTGTATCGCACGTTTTTCCGACGGTACCAGGCAGGCCAGTTCGGTGTGAGAACCGGCGACGACCTTGACGGGTTGCTCACCGTCTTCACACTTCGCAAATGCGCCAGCTACTTCACACATCACATGGCGATGGCACGAACACCACTCCTTGAAGTGCCGATTGCCCCGGACCGGGTGAGTGAGTGGACGGACCTGGCAAGAGAAGCTGCTATTGCTGAAGTCGTAACACGAACAGTCGAAGGCTTCACCTCCACGCAACAGGCCGTGTTAGGGCTCACACTGGAGGGGTGTTCGGCGAGACGGATCGCGATCGAACTTGAGACGCCCATCCGTACGATTCACAGGATCAGGAAACGATTCCTGAGCCGGCTATTGGATGCTTTTGCACCGGAATCGGAATGTTTCAATGCCCGCCCCTGAACGTGCTGAACACCTCACGGATTCCGACTGGCAGCGCTGTGAAGAAATCATTGAACGTTTCGTGCGCGAGTGGAATGCCGAATCGCCTCTGCAACTCGAACGTTATCTGGATGGTTTCCCACACCGCACGCCGTTACTGATCGAACTCATCCACACAGATATTGAACTTCGGGCCCGGGCCGATCTGTCACTGAATCTTGCCACTTACCTCGCACAGTACCCGATCATCGCTTCTGATCCGCAGCGATCGGCAGAACTCGCCGCTGCAGTCCTCCGGCAACAACCCACGCAGACACTGGTTGCTCGTCGTTACCGAATTTACGAGGAGATCGGCCGGGGCAGTTTCGCACTTGTGTATCGTGGTTGGGATGAACAATTGGGCCGCCCAGTCGCCATCAAGTGCGCTCGCCGAGCGGATACGGAGCCCGAAGTTGCGGACCGACTGGCCTGGGAAGCACGCACCATGGCGTCTGTGTCGCACCCCGGGATTGTGCAGGTGTTCGATATGGCGGCCGAGGGTGATTCAATTTGGCTCATACAGGAGCTCATCCCTGGCCCCACGCTTTCTGAGTGGGCGAAACGCACGACTCCGAATGCCGGGAGTGTGGCCATGGTCATTGCCAAGGTTGCCGAGGCCCTTCAAGCAGTTCACGACGCCGGGATCGTGCATCGGGATGTGAAGCCGGCGAATGTCCTCATCGACTCTGCGGACCAACCGCGTCTCGCCGATTTCGGACTGGCCCGACTCGCAAACGTGAAGCACTCTGGTGGCATCACCGGCACCGTGGCTTACATGGCTCCGGAGCAAGCGGCGGGTGAGACTCCTCATTTCGCGTCGGATCTTTATTCACTGGGCGCGGTGTTATACGAACTCCTCACGGGATCCGTTCCCTATCCAGGCAACACACTCGATGTTTTGCGGAGGCTCGCGTTTGAGGAACCCGTGCGGGCTCGAGTTCGCAACCCGGCCGTTCCTGCTTCTCTCGAGGCAGTCTGTGTCCGAGCACTGGCACGGAAGCCTGCGGATCGGTATCCCTCTGCCGCCGCGGTCGCCTCAGACTTGCGTCGATTTCTGGCCGGTCAGACTGTCGAGGCGGTCGCTCTCATGGCGCGGCCTCAAACCAATCGAACGCGCATTCTGCGTCTAGCCAGAATTGGAATCGTTTTGGCAGTACTGCTACTTTCATATGATGCTCACCCAACCTCCATCAACTCACTAAAACTACAACCGGACCAGGCCACCGATCGAATGGCGGAACTTCGGTTTGCTGCCGCCTCGGAAATGATCTTTGATTCGGTTACCGATCCCACTCTGGAAATTGGTGATGGCAAACCGGTTCGCAAACGCTTGCTTGAGAAAGGTTGTCAGGAACTGTCCCGCCTGCTCCAGCAACAGGACGATCCGGTGATCCGCTTCCAGCGAGCGAGCCTGATGGACCTTTATCTCGGGCAATTGACCCGCGATGCCGTCATGCCCGCGGAACTTGAAGCGTGCCATGATGCCTCCTGTTCCGACTGGCATCGGCTCGCACAGGATTATCCAACGCTTCTGGCCTTCCGCGTGGGAGCCGGACGTGCTTTCTTCCGACGCGGGGTGTACCAACACGAATCGGGTCGATTGTCGCAAGCCCACGCCGAATTCAGGCATGCCGAATCGCATCTTGCCTACTCGATCGTAAACTGGGTCTCCGAGTCTGAAACCTATGCATTTCAGGCCGGGGTTGTCGATTCACCCGCTCGCGACTGGTTGGCCCATTCTCTGCATAGACAGCATCTTCGCCGTATCAGGATGTGGGTCTTATGGGAGGCAGGTGAAGTGGCCGGCCGGCTTGGGGAGCCCACCCTGGCCGTGCAACGGCTCACGGAAGCATCACGCGAAGCGGAATGGCTCTCCTCGATGGCCCCGAAGGAGTCTTGCCTGGCCGCGCGGGCGGAATGGCACGAACTTCGCGCAACGACGGCACGATGGATGAACGCGTCGGGAAATCGCGTTCAAGCTCAAACACTGTCTCGGCAAGTTGCAACTGACGTCACGAAGGACCTGCACGGCCCATTACTTCCACTTGCACGCATCCGACCGCTCGCTGCAGTTGCCGCGGCCGCACGCTCCTGTGAGGAATCCGAGTTGTTCGCGGAAGCCAAACAGTTGCACATTCTCGCTGCCGAACAATGGACGCTGATTGCCGACGCTCGACCCGATCAACCGGAACATGCGCGGCAGGCCGGTTGCGAGTGGCACGAACTGGGCAATCTTGATCGGGACCACAATCCGAATCAGGCTATCCGGGCCTACCAAAATGCGCTGACCATCCGCCACCGACTTCACAAGCTGCATCCCCTGGAGATCCGGTTTCGGCTCGATATCTCTGCGACAGCTTTCAGTCTCGGTCGCCTCCTGGCGCAGATGGGTCAGCCCGGGCTGGCGGAGCCGCACCTCCGCGAGGCTCTGGTAGAGTTAACCGTGGTGTGCCAGACCGACCCGAACAATGCGACATTTCAACGTTGGCAGGCCGATCGAAAACGCTGGTTGGGTCGAGTCTTGCGTGAACTCGAGCGGCCTGCCGAGGCCGAAGAGATCGAGCGCGAGCTCCCGTCCGCTCCTGAATAATCAGATTATTTATCGCCCGCGTGGCACTGGCTTCAGGCTCAATCGGATCTTGTTGTTAGGGGGAACTCGCGCTCCCCACGGAACATCATCCGAATCGAGGCCGCCATGCCCGCGCAACACCGATCTCACCGCCTACGTCGCACATCGCTGAGCATTGAGCAACTCGAGGACCGCACTGCACCCGCCGTGACATTGATCACACCCGCACTGCCGGGCGGACCGTACACGCCAAATGGTCCTTCACAAACGATCGGGGCGTCCTCGATCAGTGCCGATGGCCAGCGTGTCGTCTTTTCCAGCGCGGCAACAGACATCACACCCACCTCTGTTCCACTGGGTTTCGGGGGTGGAGAGAATCTCTTCCTTTGGGATCGCGCGACCGAATCCACGCAGATGATCACGGTCGACAGCACGGGGGAGTTGCCTGCGGGTGGGGGGGTGCCCAAACTCAGCGCAAATGGCCGCTTCGTGGCCTTTCAAAGTAGTGCGATCGATCTTGTCCCAGGCTTCCGGAACAACAATACCTTTCAACCCGACATCTTTCTCCGGGACACAGACACGCAAACCACCGAATTGATCACGGAGAGCTACTTCGATTCGCAGAGTGGTGCCAACAGTTCGGTGTCGCTCCTCGATGTCAGCGAGGATGGCCGATATGTGTTCTTCCAGAGTAATGCCACGAATCTGACTCCGGAACCCATCACGTCTTCTGTTCCAAATATCTACGCACGTGACCGGCAAACCGGAACCACCTATTTAGTGAATATCACGGTGGATAACCAGGGAGCCTCTCAGCCGGTCTACTACCATCAATTTGGCACATCGGGACGATATGTGGTCTTCAGCACAGCCACGCCAAACATCGTTCCGGATCGCACGTCACAACTCTATATTCGCGATCTGCAACAAGGTGTGACGTTCGGCATCGCTCCGGATTCGGCTGCAGTCGAGCGTTCGGCCGCGCTCGCATATGCCGGGCTCGCTTCCAAAGGGCTGGCCGCGGGCAAAAAGCAGGAGATCAGTCCGCTCAGAGAGCCGGCCGATCAATCATTCATTCCGTCAAAACTTAGCATGTGAATTTCACCCGGGGTAGCTGACATGGCGTACCGGGCCTCAGGCAGCGGGGTCAGCTAAACCAGCAAGACACTTACAGGAGAACCCATGCAGAAGCGCATCGAAGGGCAATCGTACGTACTGGGCGACAAGTTTGACGCCAAACAAATTATTCCCCCACAATACCTCACTTTTAACTCTTCAATTCCGGCAGAATTCAACATGTTCGAGAAATTCGCCCTGTGCGGCGTCCCCGACGACGGTGCTGGCTTACCAAGGCTCACATTTCGTTCCACACCACGGTTGAATTCGTCTCGCCTTACAAGATTATCATCGGCGGCAGGAACTTCGGCTGCAGTTCCAGCCGTTAACACGCTTCCTTCGCTCGCTCCGGTGTGGGAATCGTTACGATCGTGGCAGAATTCTACGCTTGAATCTTCTAACGGATCTCGGTCAACGGCGGTTACCTCATCCCACTCGAATGCCACGCCCGGCTCACCGAGCAAATCTGAACCGGTGAGAATCTTTTCATCGATATCTTCGGAGCCAAGCTCACGAACACGACCACTGGCGATTCCTGGGAGCTCTTGCTACTGTGTGAAGTCGCCCCCATCCTCGAAGCCGGAGGTGACTTCCTTTACGCCGAAAAAATCGCCATGCTGAAGAAGTGATTAGGTGCCGAGGAATCGCCGTTCTCGTGCATCACTCAATGAAGATGTCGTTCAGCATCCACATAGTCGTGGATCGGAGGCTTCTTTAAGGCGCACACCCAGCTTTGATCCAGATCTCACGATAAGGATTCCTCCGATGGCTTCGCACATGGCGACGTCCGAACGCTATGAACTTCAGGAGGAAATCGCCCGTGGCGGGCAGGGAATCGTGTTTACTGCACGTGATCATATTCTCCACCGCGATGTCGCGATCAAAACGCTCAGAGAGGGGCATTCACCCCAGTCTGCTGCATCAAAACGCTTTCTGGACGAAGCCCGTATCACGGGTCAACTTCAACATCCGGGCATTCCACCCATACACGATCTGGGTGCTCTGCCCGATGGCCGACCGTTCCTGGCGATGAAGTTGATTCGTGGGCGCACCCTGGCGGAGGCACTCTCAACCACAGGTGAGAGCCTTACACCGACACAGGCGATTCCCATTTTCGAGCAAGTCTGCCATGCCGTCGCTTATGCCCACGCACGTGGAGTCATCCATCGTGATCTCAAGCCTGCAAACGTCATGGTCGGTGCGTTCGGTGAAGTGCATGTGATGGACTGGGGCCTGGCGAAAGTGCTTGCGCTTCGCACGTCAACACTCTCGACTTCCAACGACTCGGAAACGACGGCGGCAGCTACCGAAATCCACTCCGATCGTGAAGACAGCAGTGAGACACGTGCCGGGAGCATCCTCGGAACACCGGCATACATGCCGCCCGAGCAGGCGATCGGTGCCATCGATCAACTCGATACACGCTGCGATGTGTTTGGCCTCGGTGCGATTCTGTGCGTGATCCTGACCGGCAAACCACCCTATGTAGGGGCTGATTCCGAATCGACTCGACAGTTAGCCGCTCGTGCAAAACTCGATGATGCCTTTGCGCGACTGGATTCCTGCGGTGCGGAAGCAGAGTGGCTGGCTCTGTGTAAATATTGCCTTGCCGCCGAAAAAACGGATCGCCCCGCCGATGCGGACGTGGTCGCTCGGACTGTGGCCTCGCTCCGCACCGCCGCGAGCGAACGTGCCCGCCTGGCTGAGATCGAACGGGTGCGGACCGAGGGCGAACTCCGAGAGGCCCAGACCAAGGCATCGGAAGCCAAGAAACGTCGGCGAACACAACTCGCATTTATCAGCTGCCTTGCATTTCTTCTGGCGTCCGGTGCAGCCTTTGCCTGGCGGCTGGACCGCCAGGCCAATCAGCGACGAACAGTTGAACTGCAACGGCAGTTCGAGGATGAACAGCGACTTCATGCGGAAGGAAGTCGAAACCTCCGGAACGCCGAAGCCGTTCAAGTGCTCTTGCAACAATGTGAAGCAGCCCTCACCGAGGAAAATAGCGATAAGGCGATTCTTGCCCTGGACGCCGCCGAAAAACGCACTGCGGAGGGCGGTGCAGACAAGTTCGGCGAACGACTGAAACGGCTCCGACGAGACATCGCTCTCATGAACGAACTCGACCGCATCGACCTGTTACGATACGTCATCATCGACGAAAAGTTACCGAGTCAGGAACGAATCGCCATCGAATGGGAGAAAGCCTTCACTTCGTGGGGTTTGGTGCTGGGGACCACATCACCCGAAGAGGCAGAACGGCTGATTAATCTGTCGCCCACACGCGAGCGCATCCTGACGATACTAGACGAATGGCTCTTCATTACGGGTGGCAATCGTCTTCTCCAGATACTCGTGAAGGCCGATCCGGATGAGTTCCGCAAGGCTGTTCGAACGTCCACATCAAAACGCGACTGGATGGGCGTGATAAAACTGGCGGACCAGCCCGAAGCACTCGATCAACCACCACGCTATGCCGCTGTCCTCGGCAAGGTTCTTCTGCTGCCAGGTGAGCGGCGTAATCAGATTCTCACAATCGGCATTCAGCGTCGGCCATCCGATTTCGGTATGCTCATGACCCGTGCTTCCAGTGGGCCTCAAGACGGCAAGAATCGATTCGGCGATCCCGAAATCTGGCTACGTGCATCGATCGCCGCTCGTCCGTTTAGCCCACTGGCCCATTACAACCTAGCGACCGTGCTCCACGCCAAGGGTGATCTGGAGGGAGCGCTTCACGAATTTCGCGAGGCAATACGACTCGACCCGAACAACAACGTGTATTTTCGCCACAACTTCGTCACGCTTCTGCAACAGATAGGTGATTACGACTCTGCCGAGGAAGAACTCCGCGATTGTATTCGCCTCGAACCGAGCAATGTCCGAAACTATATTGCCCTCGGGTGGGTCCTCAATGCCAAGAAGGACACCGCCGGGGCTCTCGCCGCTTTTCAGGAAGTGATCCGCCTCGACCCATCCAATGCCTATGCCTACGACTTTATGGCCTACCTGCACCTGCAAGCCGGACACCCCGAGGCAGCGATTCCGTTCGCGGAGAAATCGGTTGAACTTGAGCCCAAGGTTGCCCAGGCGCACTTCAATCTGGGATGTGCTCGCTTGGGCATTGGGACCGATCCGAGTTCAGCGGTGACAGCGCTCCGAACGGCCGTCAAACTGGACAGTGAGCACACGGCCGCAAAACAATACCTTCAACTGGCTCTGCAAGCCGAAAAGCAAGCCAAGATCGCACCCCCGCCTCGAGAAGTCCCGAAGCCTTAACGAAGTACGGTTAATTACTGGGTCCAGGGCGATAAATGCTCCCTTTTCCGATGAGCTCACTCTAATCTTCCATGAGCAGACCAATTGGATCACCCTCTGAGCTGGAACGCCGCCGCAAGCGGGCCGTCGCACTCGTTCAAAACGGCGAACGCCGGGCCGATGTCGCCCGTGTTCTCGGCGTCCATTACAAGAGCGTCGCGCGTTGGGTTCGCGACGCCAGCATCCCAGGCGCTCTGGACGCACGCCCACAACCCGGCCCGACGCCCGGCTTGTCCGACGACGACCTCAAGCAGTTGGAAGGCTTGCTGCTCCAGGGTGCCAAGGTCCACGGCTGGCACAACGAACTCTGGACCGCCGCCCGCGTGACGCGCCTGATCGCGGATCACTTCGGCATCGACTATCACCCCGAGCACGTGCGGAATATCCTCAAGCAGCGACTTCTTTAGACCAGTTAGAAGCCACGTCGCCAGGCCCGCGAACGCAACGACAAGGAGGTGGCGAGGTGGATCGGCGATGAATATCCCCGCATCCTGCGTCAGGCGTGGCAACGCTCGGCCTATCTGGTTTTTCTGGACGAATCGGGCTTCTTTCTGACGCCGACGGTGCGTCGCACGCTGGCTCCCCGCGGCAAGACGCCGGTGCTGGCGGCCTGGGATCGACGAGATCGTTGGTCGGCCATCAGTTGCATCACGGTCAGTCCGGTGGCGGGCCGGCCGGGTTTGTATTTCGATCTGTTGCCGCGGAACTTCCACGGTGAAGATGTGGTGATGTTCCTGGCCGAATTGCACCGACGCTTGGGGCCGCTGACGGTGATTTGGGACCGCAGCAAGATTCACAGTAAGTCGAAGGCGGTGAAGGCGTGGCTGGCGACGCATCCCGGTGTCGTGGCCGAGGATTTCCCAGGCTATGTGCCGGACTTGAATCCGGACGAGGGTGTGTGGGGCTGGACGAAGTATGGCCGGCTGGCGAATCTGGCCGCGAATGATGCGGACGAATTGTGGGACCATGTGGTGGAGAAGTTGATTATCGTGAAACATCGTCCCGATCTTTTGAAAGGCTTCGTTCACCAAACCAAATTGCCGGGTCTCACAAACGCTGTGTGAGTGGGAACATTAATTACATGGGAACTAGTAATAGCTCTTGCAACACTCCAGTCGCGATCAGGCTCGCGGCAACTGGGTTATACGAGATTTGGCCAGCTAACGTCTCAAGTCGGCACTCGAGGAGCGTCACCCGCGTGACGCACGCCGATGTAACGGGTTGATAACAAGTGGAGAGAAGCGATCGCTGCGAGTGGCAGCCACGACGTTGGTGACTTATTTCGTGATTCGTGCACGTCGCGATTTCGAAGCATTGGAGCGGATGATCGGTGAGAAGTTAAGTAACCTGGGAGCTATTACAACAGAATCATCGTATTTTGCCCTTGCGCTCGGGCCTGTTCGGGCTGCACAATGGGTAGACATCACCAAGCGGGGCAATGCCCCGGCTGTTCCACAAAACTTGAAACTGTGTGATGTGCTCACCAGTTGTGGCTCAGCCCTGTCCGAACGAGCAAGGCCATCTCCATGACATCCATGCGAAAGCTTGAAGCGAACCGCCAGAATGCGCTCAAATCGACTGGGCCGAGGACGGTCTCGGGGAAGGCCACATCGTCGCGGAATGCCACCAAGTCCGGCGTTTATGCCAGGCTTGCGGTGCTCACGGCATTCGGAGAGACTCCGGAGGATTTCGAGGCATTCACCCGCCTCATCACCAGGCGGCTCGGAGCAATCGGTTCTGTTGAGCGCAGCATCGCTCAACACGTGGCGGGCCTATTCTGGCGTCAACGACGTATGATGGCCGTCGAGGCCATTGCCCTCACACAGAACATCCACGATTTGCCACCCGATCCTGACACCATAACAGCCGATCTCGCCCGGCCTATTCCTTACAGGCCCACCTCGCCAACTCTCACGACTCAACTGGCCAACACACGCCAATCACTCAATGGGAGTCGCCGATCGTGTGATGTTGTTGAGGACGCCATCGAGGCAGTGAATCCTAACAACTCCATGGACTTTCTCTTAAAGCGAGAAAGTGGCCACTACATATTCTGTGAAGCGGCGTTTGTATTGGGACACGGGAACAATTCACCTCAGATGTCGCGGTGGGATCCCATCATTACAGAACTGGGTGCCTCGCCGAGTCAGTCGGAATGGACGATTGGGCTCATTCGGGGTGCGGTCGAGATGCTTGCCGAGAAGTCGAACCGCAATGCCGATGATGTGTGGGCGAAAACAATGGCCGCCGTCGTGGCCAGTGCGATCCCCCTCCGTGCCCGGCGTGCGGAACTGGAACGCGAGGAGGCGGCACTGGTGAAGAAGATCACGACCGAGCGCGAGCGCCTCGTGGCGGCGGCCCTGGTCGCGGATTCAAAGCGAAGCGATGCGATCGCCCGCAGTGAATCGCACCTCAGCCGTGAGTTGCAGCGGGCCCTGGCGATGCTCGATTCGGTGCAAACGAAGCGCATGAAACACTCGGATTCGCACAAATGCG
>JBGSZR010000110.1:0-20939 GCA_041750275.1 Gemmataceae bacterium | reverse complement strand
GAGAAGGTGACGGACGAGAGCTTCGCTGTCGGCCGGGATTTCGATGGTGATGGTCGGCTTCATGGGACATCCTGTCCGAAGGGGGAAGTTCTCTCACTTACCTAAACTCCGCGATCACCACCAGAGAGATTGGGTACACCCATACGACTGCTGGGTGCAACCAGAATATCTGGGAATGGCACGAGGACAATTATGGCGGTTTGCTGGGTCTTTCATTCCGCATTCCGCACTGCACAACCGGATTCCTGCGGAAATTCAATACCCCCAGAGAATTCGCATACACCCCTACTGCTCCTCCGGGCGCGAGCTGCACGCAAAGTCTGAGCTCAAAAATCGATCCGACATTTTCGCTGAATCTGTTCTAAAGTCCCCACGAAGGGTCAATCCGGGAGAGACGCTTCCTCTCCGACCGCTTGCTTGAATCTCGAAACACTATACCTGGGCGGGGTGCTTCGGCGGCGCTATGTCCTTCGCACTTTCACCAACTGTTGTGGATGCAGCGGCGCTCGCCGATGAACTGGTGCGAGCCCGACTCTTCACGAGTTCCCAGATCGACGCCCACCTGGCCGATTTCAGCGGCAGCGGGCCGGTTCGGCTGGCCGAGTTCCTTGTTGAACGCGGCGTGCTCACGGAGTTTCAGGCCCATCATGCGCTTCGTGGAGAAGTGCGTTTCCTCGTTCCGGGGCCCTATCGGCTGCAAAATGTGCTGCGCACAGGCACGCTGGGTCCGGTATACCGTGCCACCCACACCTCCAAGACCGGCGAATTCGCCATCAAGCTCCTGCCCATTCGCAGCCTCTGGCAAGCCCGGCAAGCCAAGAAACTGACGCGATCCTTCGTTCGCTTCACCAGCCATCCGGGTGTGCTTCCGCTCATTGATGCTGATTCCGCGAGCTCGTTCCACTATTTGGTCTGGCCGGCGACGAATGACGTGCCGTTGATCGATCGCATCGCCAGTCGCGGACCGATTCCTTTTGGAGAAGCGGCGGCCATCCTCTCTCATATGGCGGAGGCGCTGACGGATTGCCACGCTCGCAACTTGCCTCACGGCGCACTCTCACCCTGGGCCGTGGGACTGGGAAATGATGGGCAAGCCCGGCTTCTTGATTTCGGAGTCGGTGCCGTGCTGGCCCAGAATCTGGCGGCGGGGGAATCGCTCTTTGACACGCTTTCCACCGCGTTGACCGTGGCCGGCATGCTCGACTACGCGGCCCCGGAACTGGTCGCCGACCCCACGGCACCGAGTGCACTGGCGGACCTGTATTCGCTGGGTGCGGTAGGCTTTTTTGCACTCACGGGCCGCCTGCCCTTTTCGGAGTGCACGCTGACAGATCGCTTGATCGCCCGGCAGAACGGCCATTCGCCCCTCGTGCGCGAAGTGAACCCGGACGTGCCGATCGAGCTGGGGCGCATCATCGATCGCTTGCTACAGCCGAACCCCACGGAACGGTTCCACTCGGCCGATGAAGTCTGGGAACTCCTGGCTCACGTGGCAGAGGAATGTGATTCCTCGCGCCCCGTGATGATCGGTCGCGACTCGGCACCACTCATTCAACAGCATGCCGCGGATGCCGTGGATCACTCGAATGCGCTCAGCGCGGCACCACAGGTAGCCGGTTCACGAAGCGGCTCAATCTCGTGGGCCGGTTCGGGCATCACTCGCCCGGCCGAGCGCGACGACTCGGATGCGTCGATTCAGTTCGAACTGCCACCGGGCCCGACTCCGGACGATCCGGGCATGCCCTTTTTGCCGATGGATACTCCACGAGCCTCGCAAAGTGACACCGATCCGGACACGGCTCCTCTATCTCCTCGCCGCTTGTTGGAAGTGACCTCGTCATCCAGGCTCGCCGAGGCTTCGCCCACGGCTGGATGCACACCTGCTCTACCACGGTCGCCCGCACCTGTGGATGCCACGAAAATGGCGAAGCCATCGATCCCGGAGTCGCGAAAGCCACCGGAACCTCCACTACCAACCCTCGCGAAGGCATGTTCGCCCGATCCGCGGCTCTCCTTGCCGACACCGGTGCAATGGCATACGAATCAACAGGCCAGTGAAAATTCGCCGGTGGCGAATTCCGAGCCGGCCGCGCCAGATTCGGTGCTGTGGAAAAAGCTCAAACGGAATCTGCTCTTCTGGCAAGCCCCAACGGATCCCGTCAGCGTGAGCGTTTTCGGACCGCCGACGCTCATGCCCGGGAAAACCGTGCGGCTCACGGTATTTCTCCACCACCCGGATTCGACAGACTCGGTCAAAACGCTTTCTCGGGCGTTCCAACACGATGCAGAACTCATCGGCAGTGGCCAGGTGGCCCGGGAAGTGGCCCGGGAATCGCTGGTGGCGATCCATCTGACAGTCACGAATGCCGCTGCGTCGCGTTCGCTGATGGAAACCGTGTGGCGGGGCCAGCCGCTTCGCCTGAACTTCGACCTGCACGTGCCCTGGGAAAGCCCCGGAGGTGACGCTCCTGGGCTCGTTTCGGTGGGTCAAGCGAACATTCGTATCGGCAAAGCGACCTTCAATCTGCACATCCTGCCGCGTCGCGGATAACACGCCCAGGCGAGCGGCCCCCGTGAGGGGGCTGTTCCAGTGCGGCGTCTCGTGCCAGTCATGTACAGTGCATTTACCACTTTATGCGGTGTTCCAGGCATGATGATTGAACAGCCCCCTCACGGGGGCCGCTCGCCTGGATAGGACGTGCCGTTGCGTCGCTGGCTTTACTTCTCCACGCCGCTGTGGCCCTTGATCTCGCCGAGGGGTTCGGCACGGCCGCCGAGATGCTTGGCCAGGAACTCTTCCGTCACCGCGAAGAAGTGCAAGCGGTTCTCCGGGCGGGCGAATCCGTGGCCTTCATCGGTGTACACCAGGTAGCGCACTTCCTTCTTGTTCTTCCGCATGGCTTCGACGATCTGGTCGCTTTCAGGCTGCTTCACGCGCGGGTCGTTCGCACCCTGGCCGATGAGCAGCGGCTTGGTGATCTTGTCCACCCGGTACAGCGGTGAGCGCTCCTTCAAGAACTCCTCTTCGGTCTCGATGCTGCCGACGCGCTTGTCGAAGATCCCCTTCATCGGTGCCCAGTAGGGCGGGATGGCCTTGATGAGCGTGGGAATGCTGCTGGGGCCGACAATGTCCACGCCACAGGCAAAGACCTCGGGTGTGAAGGTCAGGCCGACGAGCGTGGCGTAGCCGCCATAGCTGCCACCCGCGATGGCGATCTTTCTGGGATCGGCGATGCCCTGCTTCACGAGCCAGTCGACGCCATCGAGCAAGTCCTGGTGCATCTTGCCGGCCCATTCGCGGTTGCCGGCATTGAGGAACGCTTTGCCGTAGCCCGTGCTGCCGCGATAGTTGATCTGCAGCACGACGTAGCCGCGATTGGCGAGGAACTGGGCCATGGGGTTGTAGCCCCAGGAATCGCGGGCCCAGGGGCCGCCATGGACGTAGAGCACGGTCGGCAGGTTCTTGGCTTCCACACCGACCGGCTTCGTGAGATAGCCGTGGATCGTGAGGCCGTCCTTCGCCTTGTACTCCACAGGTTCCATCTGCGCGAGTTTCACATCCTCGAGTTTCGTGTTGTTCACGAAGAGGAACTCGGCCTTCTTCGACTTGCGGTCGTAGAGATAATAGGCCGCGGGGCCATCATCAATGGAATAAGCAACGATCCAGGTGTTCTGGTCAGCGGTCTGGCTCGAAATGGAGAAGTCACCGCGGCGGACCGTTTTCAGCGTGGCCAGGTCTTCCTTGATCGAGGGATCGAGAGCGACCCACTCCGCGCGGGCCCGGTTGAATGAGGCCGCGAGCGGAATGCGCGATTCCTCATCGATGATGACTCCGGAAACGTCGTATTCCTTGTCCTCGATGATCACGGTCTCCTTCCCCGTGGCGAGGTCCAGGCTCAGCAAGCGCGAGGCGTTGGCGTTATCGTTCGCAATCAAATACAGCGTGTTCCCATCCTTGCCGAACCCGGCGGGGATGCCCTGTTCCTCGTTGGTCCACGATTTAATCTTCTTCCACTCGTCGCCGGCCTTGCCGCGCACGAGCAAGTCCTGGCCGCCATCCGGTCGGAAGGCCAGTGCGGCCCGCACCTGAAACTCCGCATCGCTGACCCAGCCCACCACCGCGCCGGGGTTCTCCGTGTCGAGCGATTCCTCACCCGTGGAGATGGTGATGCGGTGCTGGTCGAAGAGTGCCTTGTTGCGCTTGTTCAAGCCCACCAGGAGCTGATCCGGGAACTTCACGTCCATATCGACACCCGCGACTTTCACCCCGGGGAACGGAGTGAGGTCGCGGGTCTTCATCGTCTCGAGGTCGGTGGCATAGAGATGGTCGTTCTCGTCGCCATTGGCGTCCTGCAGATAAAGGAGGTATTTGCCATCCTTCGCCCAGAAGAACTGGCGGATGCCACGCTTCGGATCCTGCGTGACGGCACGATCGTCGGCCTTGCCCTCCGGCAACTTCGTGCTGCGAACCCATACTTGCAGCACGTTCTTGTCGTCCGGCCTCAGATAAGCAATGTGCTTTCCATCCGGCGAAATCCGCGGCGAGTTGCGATCGGGATTGCCGAAAAGCACATCACGTGGAATGAGCGGCGGCAGCTCCGCGCGAATGTCGGGTGTCTGGGTTGCGGCAACGAGCACGGCAATGGCCCATCCGATGCGTGACATGGATAATCCTCGTTGATTCGAAGTATGCAACGGGCTGATCGGAGAAGTGAGGTGCCCGCTGTGATGAGATAGGTGCTGCGAAGCATGCCGACAAGCGTGAACGCGCGTGGAGGAACACGTGCGATCACGCCGTTCGACGCTGCTCAATAATCGCCAGGGACCTCGCCAGCGGCGCGTGTGCAGAGGGCTGCGAACGTGAGCAGGGGCACCGACTCGCGCACGAACTGCACATGCCCATCGGCAAAGAGGCAGTTCGCCCCGCCGGTGTGGAAGCTATAGGGCTCGTTATCGTTCTTGCGGTTCATCGCCACGTTGCACCCGGCCGCGGGCGTGCAGCCCTCCTCCGATCCATCGGCACTTGCCCCATCCAGGCTGAAGGGCCCCTCGCTATCGGCCCAGCCAATGCCCTGATCGTTCGAAAGTGCCGACTGTTCGCGGCCATTGCGATACACCACGGGCCGGCCCCCGGCTTCCACCACCACGATCGTGGCCGAGGTGCCATCGCTCACATCGGTGAAGTGCGTCGCCGAGTTGCGATACATCACCGAGTAACGGTTGCCGGAGTGATAAAGCACGGGGTCAATGGACGACGGTTGCACGCCCATGATGGCTTCGTAATCCGTCTGGCCGAGCGGGTTGGCGAAGGTCATGGCTGGGCGTGGGGACTTTGCAATCGCCGAGGTAACGCTTCGATCCGGAGCGCTGGGGCAGCGGTAGGTCTTCACGGGCACGGCTGCCACGGTGGGGTTGGTGTCCTCCCACCAGTTGAAGTTGAACTTGTACAGTTTTTGCAGGTTCTCCTGTTCGATGAACGGTGCCGTGAGCGGCCGCCAGCCCACGTACTTGCCTGCCGGGTTGCCCGGGCCGGCGATTGTCCACCCAGAAGCGGGGAAGACGTTATTGGCATCGTGAAAGCTGTGCAGCGCCAGGCCAAGTTGCTTGAGGTTGTTCTGGCACTGCGATCGCGCCGCGGCTTCGCGCACCTTCTGCACCGCTGGGAGCAGCAACCCAATCAGAATGGCAATGATGGCGACGACCACGAGCAATTCAATCAACGTAAAGGCACGACGAACGCGAACCCATCCGGGCATGGTGAACCACCAGGGAGTGAGTGCAGAGAGGTGGAAGATTCAATCTTAATCTGGAGAAACTGGGTCTGCAACTCCATCGCATCAACAACAGGTGAGCACAGAATCCGAAGCCGCGAGAATTTTCGATTTCCCGCTTGACGATGCTTCGTTGAAGACTAACGTAGCAGAGGCTTGGTGAGACTGTGTCTCAATAAGACACGGCTGCCGGGCCGAGTACGCTCCGCCACGTTCGGGATGCGGCCCTGCCGCTCACCTTCCGCACGCAACGCGACTCCTCCACCCTGATCCGCGATATCGAATCGTGCGCCGCTTCTACGGCAGGCGCTCGCATTCCATCGCATCCAATCTGTGAGGTGCCCCGATGAGGAAGGCGCTTTTGGTGGCCGCGTGCGCGCTGCTGACCACATCAATTGTTCAGGCTCATTTCGTGTTTGTGGTGCCGGCCGCGAATGGCTCGGCGGTCTCGGTCGTGTTTAGCGAGGATCTCCTGCCGGATGAAGCGGTCGATGCAGCCAAGATTGCGGGCCTGAAGCTTCAGGCACGCGACGAGGCGGGCAAAGTCAGCCCGGTCGCGCTCAAGGCTGGAAAGCATGAACTCACGGCGGAGTTGCCCGGCAAGGGCCCACGCGTGCTCTTTGGCACCGTGAATTACGGTGTGATGCAAAAGGGCGAAGACAAGCCGTATCTCCTGGCATATCACCCGAAAGCCCTGGTGGGTGCGGTCGCCACCAAGCAAGCACTCGTGGGCCAGGCGCTCCCGGCGGAACTGCTGGTGATGGCCGAGGTGGGCAAGGTTCGCTTCCAGTTGCTCGGTTCCGGCAAGCCGGTGCCCGAGGCCGAGGTGACCATCATCAAGCCGGATGGTTCGAAGGTGAAAGTGAAGACGGGTGCCGATGGCATCACGGAACCGGTGGAAGGTGTGGGTCGATTCGCAGCGTGGGTTCGGTTCACCGAGCCCAAATCTGGTGAACTCGATGGCAAGAAGTACGAGGAAGTGCGGCACTATGCCACGCTCGTGGCGGATGTTGCCGCTCGCTAATTCCCACCCACACCCAGCCTTGAGGTTCCGTTCATGAAGACCACACGTTCCGCATTTACCTTGATCGAACTTCTGGTCGTGATCGCGATCATCGCCATCCTGATCGGCTTGCTGCTCCCGGCCGTCCAGAAGGTGCGCTCCGCGGCAGCGCGAACCAAGTGCTCAAATAACCTGAAGCAAATCGGCCTTGCTCTCCACAATTACCACGATGTGAACGACAAGTTCCCGTATGCGGTGATGTATCATCAACGCGGCGAATCAACACCGAGTTATGTCTCCGGCTGGATTCTGATCCTGCCGTTCCTCGAGCAGGACGGCGTGGCGAAGCGCTGGAATCCCAATCTGCCGCGCAACAGCACGGATGACTCCGATGGCGATGGCTACACAAACGCGAGCCTGCAACGGTTGCCCATCCAGACGTACACGTGCCCATCGATGACCCCACCGAGCGGCACGTCGGGTGGATCACTGGGAACGGCTCCCGAGAATCGTTCGCCTTCCAGCTACGTGTTCTCGGCAGGTACGCCCACGTGCTACGACGCGACATACGGGAGTTTTGCCTCGCTCGCGTGTGATGGTGTGATCTTGCCCATTCGCAACAAGGCGTACAGTGCCGACCCGAATCAGCGCGACGTTGCCGGCAACTCGCAGGTTCGCATCACGGACATCAGCGATGGTTCCTCCAACACGCTGATGGTGGGCGAATGCGACTTCAAGCCTGCCGGTGTGCCCTCGACCTACGGACCCGTCTGGGCGTACGGGTACTTCTATAACTGGACGGGAACCTCGAGCGGCTTCAACAAGCACGATGGTGTCTACGCCGGGGCCAACTTCGGCACATTCCGCAGCGAACACACGGGAGGAGCACACTTCGCGATGGCGGATGGCTCCATTCAGTTTGTGCGTGATTCGATTGAACCCGCCCTGCTCACCCGCCTGGGCACTCGCAACGGCGGCGAAGTTGTGAACTTGCCGTAAGAATTGTTGTGAACAACGGTGGCCGGCGCAAGCGGGCCACCGTCGCCGGGCGGGGTGAACGCCGCCCCGTCCGGCACTTTCTCGATCCTTCCACTTCCACAAGGAGTTTCCGTGATTCGATTCAGCTTATTCGTGCTCACACTCACTCTGCTCGTGGGCAGCCGCACGCGTGCCGAGGAGGCACCAACTTACCCGCCGCTTCCCGCGGCTGTCTCCAGTCTCGGTGCCATCGCGTGCGATGGCTACCTTTACGTTTACGGTGGCCATGCCGGGAAGACCCACAGCTACGACACCGCCACGGTGCTCGGCACCTTTCACCGCCTGAAACTGAAGGGCGGGGCGAAGTGGGAGCCGCTCACCGGCGGGCCCGGCGTTCAGGGCATGAACCTTGCTTCTCACGGTGGCAAGGTCTACCGCGTTGGCGGCATGCAACCCCGCAATGCACCCGGCACACCTTCGGACAACCATTCCCTCACGGATGTCGCCGTTTACGATCCCCAGAGCAACAAGTGGGAAGCCCTCACGCCGCTCCCCGCGGGCCGCTCCTCACATGAAGTGCTCGTCGTCGGCGACAAACTCGTCGTGCTCGGCGGCTGGAACATGAAGGGCAAGGGCGAAAAATCCGATTGGCACGACACGACACTGACACTCGACCTGAAGGATGCGAAGGCCCAGTGGAAGGCGATTCCCCAGCCGTTCAAGCGACGTGCCCTGACCGCGGCGGCGCTCGGTTCGAAGGTCTACGTTTTAGGAGGCCTCGGTGAGGGCAGCACCGATCGCCGTGTCGATGTGCTGGACCTGGAATCCGGCAAGTGGACCACGGGCCCGGAGCTTCCGGGTGGCGATCGCGTGGCCTTTTCCCCGGCTGCCACGGTCGTGGCGGGCCGACTTGTGATGAACACGAATGAAGGGCCCGTGTACCGCCTCACAGAGAAGGGCGATGCGTGGGAGAAAGTGGGCATGGCCAGCACCAAGCGGCTCGTGGCCCGGCTCATTCCTCTCGGTCACGATGCCGTGATCCTGGTGGGCGGAGCCAGTGCGAATCGTAACGTCGACGTCATCGAGATCGTGAAACTCGCCGCTCAGGGCGAGCCCGTGACGGCGACCGAGAAGGGCAAATAACTCTCAGCCGTTTACCGTTGCAGTGTGGCCGTGACCGGAAAGTGATCCGAGGGGGTTTGCCCCTCGCGAGCCGTGCGGTCGATGCTGGCCGCGGTCACTTTCCAGTCGCGTGAAACGCCGATCCAGTCGATGCGGTTTCCCGTGCTGGCACCCGCCTTGAAACCCGTCGTGGTTCCCTCGTCCTTCGCACGCTGCGGATGGGCGATGCGGAAGCTGTCCACGACGGGCGATTCTTCCTTGTCGCGTGCATCAAAGAGCGCCTGATAAGGTTCACTTCCTTCACCGGAGTTGAAGTCGCCTGTCACCACGAGTGAGCACCCCTCCCCAAGTGTGGCCAGCCGAGCGCGAACGAGCTTTGCCGATTCGAACCGTGCCACCTTGCCCATGTGATCGAAGTGCGCGTTCACGAAGAGAATGGGCTTGGACTCCGGCGTCTGCTTGTCTTTCAGTTTCACCCAGGTCGCCATTCGCGGCAGCGAGCTATCCCAGCTCTTGCTTCCCGCTTCCTCGGGTTTCTCGCTGAGCCAGAAGTGGCCGCCGGCTAACTTCTCGAAGCGATCCTTGCGCCAGTACACGGCCATCATCTCGCCCTTCTCCTTGCCATCATCGCGTCCGACACCAAAGACCTCGTAGCCTGGCAACTTCCCGGCGAGGAAGTCGCGCTGAAAGCCGAGTGTTTCCTGCGTGCCGAGCAGATCCGGGTCGTAGGCCGTGATGGTGTCGGTGAGAAACTCCTTGCGCTTGTCCCAGTGGTTCTCACCATCCTTGGCCGTGCCGTAGCGAATGTTGAAACTCATCACCTTCATATCACCCTCCGCCGTGGCGTGCTTCGCAGGAGCGGTGGCGGCAAGGGTCACGGCGGCAAATGTCAGGAAGAAGCAGCGGAGAAAGCTCATCGTTGTTACCAGTGAGTGGGAAGCACTTATTTGAGAACGGGTTCATTGAGCTTGAGCCCCTGTGAGGCCTGGCCGAGGGCTGCCGAGTCGTGCAAAGCGGAGAAACGCTTCCTATCGGCGACCGGTTTGCCGCCGGCTTTCCACTTCGCCAGTGCGAGGATCGCTTCGCTGCCGGAGTAATAACCCTCGGGCGCGACCGCGAGCCAGTCGTCGCCCCGGCCGCTCCAGAACGTGACGAGCAGGCGAGCCCCGGCCGCATCCCACAGCTTCACGGTGCCATCGGCAAGCCCGGAGGCGATCCGCTTGCCGTCCGGATCGAGTGCGATGGAGAAGATGGGCGAGCCAGCCGGGATGGCACTGGCCTTGTCTCCCGCCTTGAGATCGTACAGACGGAGGGTGCCATCGCCACCCGCGGCGGCCGCGAGTTTGCCGGCACCATCGATGGCGATTTCATGCGTCGCGAGCGCCGGACCGGCGACTTTACGCAATCGCTCGGCAGTGAGCGGATTCCACCAGTGCATCTGGGTTTCGAAGCCCGAGGTGACCACGCTGGCATCACCGGGCCGTACGGCGACTGCCAGCACTTCCTGGTCCATACCACTGAAGGTGACGCTGCTCTTGCCCGTCGCAACATCGACGACGCGGCCCGTGCGATCCTTGCTCACCGTGGCGTACCACTTGCCATCCGGGGAGAAGGCCACGGCATAGACGAAGTCCGAGTGGCCGGTGAACGCGTGCAGCACCTGGCCGGTCTTCACATCCCAGAGCCGCACGGTCTTGTCGAAGCTGGCCGAGGCGAGCTTCGAACCATCCGGGCTGAACGAGACACTCGAGACGGTGTCGAGATGGCCGCCGAGCGAGTGCACGAGCAACCAGTTTGTGGTGTCGAAGAGCCGCAGATCGCCGCGGGCGGAGGGCTGGCCACCGGCCACGGCGAGCAACTTGCCATCAGGTGAGAACTTCAGGTCGTTCACAGCACCGAGCACGTTGGTGAGGAACTTCGCGGGCTGACCCGTGCTGAGGTCCCAGATGGTGACGCGGCCATAGCTGCCCGTGGCCAGTCGCTTCCCATCCGGAGAAAAGGCCACGGCTGCGACCGGCGGCAGCGGCCCGATCGGCACGGCGAATTCAATCGGACCCGGCGTCGGCGAGGCTTTCGGCAACGCCGCCTTCGTGGCGAAGGTGACATCAAGCTTTCGCACGGGCCGCGTGCCGACTGGCACACCAGGATTCGCTTCGACCATTGCCGGCTTCATCCCTTCGGGTGCACCGGCTGCGACCCACTTGTGAATGGTCTCGACCTCGGCCGCATCGAGCGGCTCCGTGTCGAGCGGCATCGCGCGTTTCTGATCCTTCGAGGTGAGCAGCGTGACGATCAACGAGGCATCGGGTTTGCCCGGTACGAGCACGGCGACCTTGCGTTCCTTGCGGATGACTTCGAAGCTGTCCAGCGCCAGCCCCGCCGAGACATCGGGTTCATCGATCCGCCGTTCGTTGTGGCACACCGTGCAATGCTTGCGCAAGATCGGCCGCACATCCTGCCAGTAGGTCGGCTCGGCCGCGGCGAGGGTGCTTCCGCAGCAGGCCAGACAGCCGAGAAGAGAGAGGAAGCGAATCATGGTGGGTCTCAGTTCGCCGCGGCCCGCCCAAATAGCAGAGCCGCCGATTCTGCAGGTCGATACAGCACACAAGTGGGTGAACGTGGCCCACGACGCGGATACTCTGGCAGATGTATTCTTCTCAATATTGCCCTGCTTCGTATCGGCGTTCTCTCTCGTAAATCGGCGGTTCGTTCCTCTTCCTTCTCGGCGACCGCACTTTCGCACTTAACGGTTAAACAGGAACTCGCGCGAGTTCACGAGCACCCACACCAGGTCTTGCAAGCCCTCGCGCACACTGGGGGCGCTCTTCACCCAGCCCTCGGCTTTTGCCAGTTCATCGGCAGTCGGTGGCCGGCCCCAGGTGGCGAGAAAGAGTTCCTCAATGGCTTTCGGCACGGGCGTCTTCGCGGCGATCAGCTTCTCGATGCGGCCGGTCTTGTCTGCGATCTTCTTGTTCAGGAAGTCGCCGTTGAGCAGGTGCATTGCCTGGGCGATGTTGGGCGTGGTGGTGCGCTCGCATTCGCACAACACCTGCCGGGCCGGTCGGCCGAAGGTGTCCATCAGGTACGACTTCACTTCCGCATCGGGCAGCTGGATTGCCTTTGTGCCCAGCGGCAAGCCCACGTACTTCTCGCGAGTGCCGGTGACCTGGTCGATGCCATCCGCAAGTTGCTCAGCGGTCAGGCGCTTCACGGCATAACGCGTGAAGTGGACGTTGGCCGCATCCGCTGTGTTGCCTGGCGTTGGTGCACTCTCCAGCTGGTAAGCCCGACTATTCAGAATCGTGCGGAGCAGGTGCTTCAGGTCGTAGTTGTGCTTCACGAAGTCGGCCGCGATGGCATCCAGCAGTTCCGGGTTGCTGGCAGGGTTTGTGGCACGCATGTCGTCCAGCGGTTCCACCAGCCCGCGGCCCATCAGGTAGCCCCAGAAGCGATTGGCCATGTTCCGGCTGAACATCGTGTTCCCGGGTGCGGCGAGCCAGTCCGCGAGCTTCTTGCGGCGATCGAATTCATCATCCCACGACACACGCGGATCGGCATCAAGCGGCCGCGGCTTCACGATGGCCCTGGTCAGCGGATGGCGGGCATCGCCGGTGGGCCGAATGTGCACCACGATTTCGCGACCGAACAGGCCGAACTCCTGGCTGTTCTTGGTGCCGAGCCGCGTGAAGAAGGCACTCATGCCGTAGTAGTCTTCCTGGCTCCACTTCTCGAACGGGTGGTGATGGCACTTGGCACAGCCGATGCGGATGCCGAGAAACACCTGCGTCGTGGTTTCGGACCAGTCGTCTGCGGTGCGGCCAATCTGGTAGTAGTTGGCGGGGCCATCCAGGAAGGTGCTGCCTTCCGCCGTGACGATGTCTCGCACGAAGGCATCGACCGGCACGTTATCGCGAATCTGGGCCCGCACCCAGTTGTGGAAACTCCACATCCCTTTCTCTTGAAGAGCGGTGCGGTTGATGCGGAGCAGGTCGCCCCACTTGAGCGCCCACCAGTCCACGAACTCCGGCTTCTCCAGCACGCGATCGATGGCTTTCGCGCGTTTGTTGGCATCGGTGTCCGCGAGGAAATCGCGTACTTCGGCCGGTGTGGGCAGCGTGCCAGTGGCATCAAGGTGAAGCCGGCGCAAGAACTCGTCGTCCGAGCAAAGCGGCGAAGGTGTGAGGCCAATGGTTTTCCACTTCGCGGCCAGCTTCGCATCGATGAAGTTGTTCGGCGGGAACGGTGGGAACGCGTCAAGATGCGCATAAGGCAGTGTGATCTGCGACACCTCCGCCTGGCCGCCGAAGCGCACCATGATGTGCGTCTCGCCCACACTCTTCGCTTGCACGAGCCCGGTTGCATCGACCGCGGCAACGGAATCGTTGAGTGCATCGAACTGGGCAGTGCTCGTCACATCCTCATGCTTCCCGTCGGACCACGTTGCGGTCACGGCGAGTTGCTGAGCCTCGCCGGGAGCCATCACCCGTGCGGTCGGGAAGACCTCCAGCTTCGTGACGAACGGATCCTTCGCATCGGGTGCGGGTGCACCATCTTCGAGCCAGGTTCGCAAGCGCACGTAGTCGCGGCTGCCGTGCCTGAGCTTCTCGCCGCCGGCATGCTCCATCACCAGTGCGGGCTTGGCGAGGACGATGCTGCGCTCGGGGTCGTTCAACACCACGCGGCGGCCTTCATTGCTCTGAACGATTTGCTGGTAATCAAAGGTGGGATCGAAGGCGAACAGCGATAACCGGAAGCCGCCGCGACCCAGCGAGGCACCGTGACAGGCCCCACCGTTGCAGCCAACTTTTGTGAGGATGGGCTCGATCTCGCGTGTGAAGCTGACTGGAACATCCGCCGCGGCCTTCTCGATGGCGACAGGCACGCTGGTCTTCACGCCGTTCACGTCGATCGTGATGGTCGTGCGGCCATCGGCAATCGGTCGCACGATGCCGTGGGCGTCCACGCTGGCAACTGTCACATTCGCGCTGGCGAACTTCCCCTCGCGCGTCGCGTCGCGGAGTTGGCCTTTCACATCGCGAGCCGTGACGATCAACCGCTGCTCGTCGCGCGGCCCCGACAGCTTCACTTCGGCGGGTTGAATCGAGAGCGCACTTTGAGCCGCCACAGGCGAAACGGAAGCCAGCCCACAGAGCAGAAGCGATGCAAGGAGGAAGCGCATGGTGAAACCCTGAGGCAACGAACACGAAGCGAGCACACAGGCCGGCAGGTGCAATCAGGCAGGATTGTCACATCGTCGCTGCTAAAGTGACTGTCGTCAAGTCGCGATCGTCGGCTGGCCATAGCCCGACGGGCCACGGCGCGGTAACTTCGGAGAAGACATTTGAAAGAGGGAATCACACCGTGGCCCACCTCACACTTTCTGCGACTCGACCCGATGGCGTTACTGTGGCCCGGGTGATTGCACCTGATCACCGCGTCACGGCCTTCAGCGAGTACGACCCGGATGGCCGGCCCCAGCGCCTGCCCGAGGATTTGCTCAAGCTGGCACGCACGGCACAGGGGCCCGTGGTGCTCGATTGCCGGGGTGTCGATCTCATCGATAGCGCTGGTGTCGGCGTGATTCTTGCGCTCTGGAAAGGGCTCCGCCTCGCCAAGCATCCGCTGGCGATCTGTGGCGTTGCCTCCATTCGCCAGGTTTTTGAGGTGGCACGCCTCACGAGGCTTTTCCCCGTTCACACCGATCTCACGGAAGCGGCAAAGAGCATCTTGCCTCAGGGAATCGAGCCCAGCCCGCTGCCATCGCCAACGGAGACCAGCTGGCTCCTCGATCCGGATCCATGCTCGCAACTGGAGACGCTCCCGGAAGGCGTGAGCGCTCGCAAGCGGCGACTATTCGCGGTCGCCTGTGGGCGGCGACTCGGGCACTTGCTCGGCAATCCGATTTGCCGTCAGGCACTGGAAGCGGCCGAAGCCCACGCCGAGGGCGGCCTGAGCGATCAGGAATTACAGCAGACTTCGGATACCGCGGCGCTCACACTCGCCGAGGCGGATGATCGTGGCCGCATGACCGCACCCATGGCCTGTGCGGCCGCTGCAGCGGAACCCGATGCCACTCGTGCGGCCTGGCTTGCGGCCGCCTGGGCGGGAGAGGTAGACGGGCCGGAGCCTCAGCGGGCCATCGTGCGCGAAGTGTTCGGGAATCCGTTCCAGGAAACTGTATTCGATCCGCTCTGGGTGAATCAGCACGTGCGAGAACTGGCGACCGAGATTGACCGCGATCTCGATTTCGACCTGATGCCGCAACTGGCCGATGCTCTGGTTGAAGCGGGTTGTGAAAACGCGGAATTGATCGCGCATTGCCGCGAAACGGGTGGACATGCCCGCGGTTGCTGGGCCCTCGATGCCGTGCTGGGAAAATCGTGATCGCGATGAGCCGGGCCCGAAGGCCCGGGAACGTGCAGAGTCGATTACTCCATCGGTGGCGGGTCAATCGTCAAAATGGTCCACGGGTGCGGCTCGAGCGTCTCGATTTCCGGGTAAAGCTCTTTCTCGTACGCGCTCGGTTTCCAGATGCGGCCCGTTGGCGAACCGTACATCGCGTGCGTGGCAAGCTTGTCTGCCATCGCCGATGTGCTCACCTTCGCATCCAGCGAGTGCGGCAACGCCAGGGCGGGTGAAGCGAATACCTTCTTGCCCCACTCCGCATCGATCTTGTTATCCACCGCCTTGAACTCGCGAAGCCAGGCGCTGTCGCGGCTTGTGGGTCGGAAGTCCGGCTTGCGATTGCGACCATCTTTCGGATGCGCTTCCATTCGCACCTCGATGTCCTTGGCGTTGTTGCAACCCCAGTAGAAGCCGGTGGTGCCGCCGAACCAGTCGTCCTTACCGCTGCGATAAAGTCGCGTCTTCTTGGTGCCGAGTTCGAACATGGCGATTTCGTTGGTCTTCGTGTCGCCAAGTAGCCATTCGTTGGTGTAGAGGCCGTTGTTCTTCTCGGAGAGATGCTTCACCATGTCGTCGATCGACTTCGAATACTGGATCGCCTTGCGGGCCCGGTTGGTGAGCGGCACGCCATCGAGATCGAAGGGCGATTGATTGATGGTCGTCTCGGCGAAGAGGATGCCCGCGTCGTTCATGTAGTAGTCCTGGCTGGACCAGATGCCGCCGGGGAAGGCCTGCATCACGACGCGCTGGCCGTTGGTCGGCTTCACATCGAGCCACACATTCACGAAGGGTGCACTCATCAGGCCGAACATCGTGATGTGGCCAAAGACGATCTTGCCATCGGCCGTGGCGGGCCCCGTGGCGATGAACGCGGAGCAGTGGTCCTGCTTCACCGGTGGCGGGCCATCGGGTGCCACCTTGCCCGGCAGCGGACCCATCGGCTTCGGGAACGTCAGGCCATCGATTAACGTGGGCGTGACTCGCAGGGCCGGATCGAGGCAATCGATTTCAAGCCACACATTCAGGGCCACGATGTCGATGAGGTCGATCTTGCGGCCATCGAAGGAAGCGCCGCCATCCGCAGCACCGTCGGCGATGCCCTTCATCTCTTCGAGGTATTCGCGGTCGAACTTGCGGAGGAACATGGCGTTGGCCATGGTGCGAATGTGCCGCCAACCGCTGGCCGGGGCCTTGGGGCTGGACTCGGCCGCAAGGAAACGAATGTGCTTGGCAATCTCCGCGGACATGAGCCGGCCATGCTGGTAGCCACGTGGATAGGGATCGCCTTCGATGTGCAGCACGACCCAGCCGGCTTGTGAGTAGCGGTAGCCGGTGTCATATCGCTGAACGGATTTGGGATCGGGTTTGTGCTCGGCGGGTGGTGACTGCGAGTAGAGTGAGCCACCGAGGAATAACAGTGCGAAGAGTGCGGAAGGGCCGCGAACCATGAATCGACTCCCGTGTGAAGACGCAGGATGATTGAGAGGTCCGCACCAGTATGGCACAGCGACGCCCGGAAGGGAACGGGGCGCAAGAACAAGTCCCCGGGCGAGTGTCGCACACTGTGCACCACTTCCGCCGGGGGACGTGTGAATCGAATGCAGGTTAACGCGTATCAGGCGACGGATCGATTATTGAGATCGCCGAGCAAGCTGCTGCTGCTGTTCCCCTCCGAGAAATGGTGGTACACCGTGCGGTGCGGGAACGGGATCTCGATGCCGAGTTCATCGAATCGATTCTTGATGCGTCGAAGCATTTCGCGCTTGATGGGCCATTGCTTCAGTGGGCGTGTCTTGAGCAGGAAGCGAACGATGACGCCGGAATCGCCCAGTGCATCGACGCCGAGCATCTCGGGGTTGTCGAGGATGTGCTTGCCGAGGACCGGATCGAGCCGCATCTCGCGACCAAGTTGCATGAGCACCTCGATCACCCGATCGACGTTCTCCTTGTACGCCACCGAGATATCGAACAGGGCGCGGGACCAGCCATGCGTGAGGTTGCTGACGCTTGTGATCGTGCCGTGCGGGATGAAGTGGCGGACGCCTTCGAGATCGCGGAGCACGGTCATGCGGAGCGAAATCTGTTCGACCAGACCGGCAATCGAGCCAATCCGCACAACGTCGTTCACGCTGTACTGATCTTCCATGAGCATCATGAAGCCGGTGAAGTAGTCGCGGATCAGGTTCTGGGCTCCAAACGCGACGGCGAGACCCAGGACGGCCGCACCACCCATGAGCGGCACAATCGGCACACCGACTTCATCGAGCAGCATGACGATACCGCCGCCGAAGACGCCGAGGCCGGCGACATAGCGGAAGACGCCCACGAGGGTGTTGGCGCGATTCTCACGGTCTTCTTTTGATCCACGATCACTGTGGCGTGTGATGAAGCGGACGATGTGTCGGCTGAATTGCCGCACACCGAGGTGCACCAGCACCATGCCGACGATGATCAGCAGCAAACGCGGGCCCTTCTCACCGAGCCATTGCATGATCTTTCGCGGAGCCATGGGGTTCTGGGCCGTATTGAGAGCCGCTTCCGCTTCTTCCACCTGGGCTCGCTTGGCCTCGGCTTCCCGGAAAATAACGTCGCGCTCGGCCTTGAGTTCGGCGAGTGTTACATTAAATTCATCCAGGCGATCCGTGATACGTTTGGCACGATCACGCGATCCGTGCAATCGCTCCTCCGTCTCCATTAATTTTTGGGCCATTGCGTCGCGCTCACCCATCTCGGCCGGTGGATCCGAGCGAAGGGTTTCCGACAGTCGCGCAGCCGACTTCTCGGCCTGGACTACGGATTCTCGATCCAGTGCAAGGATTTTTTGCGCAGTCTGGATGGAGTTCTCCATGACTCGCACACGTTCTTCCGCCACCCTCAATCGTTCTTCGATTTCGTGAAGTTCCGCCTTCCGCTGCTCCCACAAGGCACGAGCCTGCCTCACGACCGGATCCGCGTCTTCAAGGATCGGGGCGGAGGGCACGGGTGCGTGTGCGGTGCCAGGATCCGTGGTGCCCGGCAAACCGGGCATACCTGGCACTCCACTCTTGGCCAGTCCCGAGAAATCCGGTGTGGTCTTGGTGTTCTTGTCATTTGGGTCTGGCGGAGCCACTGGCATCGGCGGCGCAGGCGCAGGTGCAGGCGTCACCACGGTCGGTGGTGCCGGTGTGGTCTTGGGCGGTTCCTTCCCCTCCAGTCGATTAAGCAATTGCTGATCCGAGGCGATTCGTTGCTTCAAGGCTTCGATCGCCTCGAGGCTGGCCTTCTTCTGGCGAATCGCGATGTCAAAGCGCTCCTTCGCCAGCTGCCAGTCCGCCTGGAGTGCGGGCAGGGTCGCTTCGAGGGCTTTGGCTTCGGCTTCCTTTCCATCCTTGCGAAGCTTGACAACCATCGCCTCGGCTTCTTTCAGCTTCACATTCAATCCGCCGAAATCCGCTTCGGCCTTCGTGTATTCCCCTTCCGGGTCGTCAAGCCGCTTCTGAATCTTCTCCAGCGCCAGCGTGGCCTGCTTGATGGAATCCTGGGCATTGGCAATCTTTTCCGCATCCGTCTCCGGGCCCTTGGGCTGAATCCCGTTCATCGGCATTGGGGCTACGAGCGGACCCGCGGGTGGCGGACCATCCGCAGGAACCTGCAGCGAGGCACCCGACACAAGCAGGCAAGCGGTTCGAATGGCAGCGTAGCAGTACGATAGCATTGGTGTTTGGGCTCTCTTTCGGAGTCTGGCGGAGCATAGCTACGAATGATTATCTTCGCCGCTACGCATGGCCGGGTAGCCCGCAATTCACGGGCCATCTGGCTTAAAAAGTGGCTGATATTGCAACTCGGATCTGAACGCTGATATCGGGCGGCCGGGTGTCTGTATACCCCAAATGACCTCGCAATCGGATTGGGGTGTAACCGAATTTTCTTGGGCGATTGAATTCCTCCGCAGGAACGTGGTTCTGCCGTGCGGAGTGAAAACCCAGCAAACCGCCGCCATTGATCTCGTAACACTCCCCGAGAAAATGGTTGTACCCTGTGATTGCCGGCGAATGAGGACCGGAAGGACGGTTCCGATCCGCCACTGCAGTGCCAGAGCGTTCGCCCCAAAGCAAAAGCTCGCGAAGAAGCGATGTTCAGGGCTCGAGGATGCGAGAAGCCCCGCTCCTGGCGAATTTCCGCATGGAGCGGGGCTTCGTGTGCCGCTCAAGTTACGAATGCCACACTTCGACTAGCTCATTCTCTTCTTCAATTCTTCATCGACGGCGTCCAGATATTGTTCAGTGGTGAGGTACGGTGTGGATTCACCGATCAACAGTGAGAGGTCCTTGGTCATTTTCCCGGCTTCCACGAGATCGACGCAGACCTTTTCCACGGTCTCGGCAAATTTCACGACATCCGGAGTGTTATCCATCTTGCCGCGATAGATGAGGCCGCGGGTCCAGGCGTAGATGGAGGCTATGGGGTTGGTGCTGGTGGGCTTGCCCTGCTGGTGCATGCGGAAATGTCGGGTGACGGTGCCGTGGGCGGCTTCCGCTTCCACGGTCTTGCCATCCGGGCTCATCAGCACGCTCGTCATGAGGCCGAGCGAGCCATAACCCTGGGCAACAGTGTCCGACTGCACATCACCATCATAATTCTTGCAGGCCCACAGGTAACCGCCCGTCCACTTCATATTGGCCGCAACCATGTCGTCGATGAGGCGGTGTTCATAGGTGAGTTTCTTGGCATCGAACTGTGCCTTGAACTCGGCATCAAACACTTCCTGGAAGAGATTCTTGAAGCGGCCATCATAGATCTTCAAGATGGTATTCTTGGTAGATAAATAGACGGAATAGTCGCGCCCCAGCCCATAGTTAAAGCAGGCCCGGGCAAAGCCCTTGATGGAATCATCAAGGTTGTACATGGCCATGGTGACGCCGCCCCCGGGGGCCTTGAAGACTTCCTTCTCAATGGCGGGGCCGCCATCCGCGGGCGTGTACGTCAGCTTCACGGTGCCCGCACCCGGGAAGAGGATCTCGCTCGCCTTGTACTGATCGCCGAAGCCGTGACGGGCCACCACCACGGGCTTATCCCAGTGCTTCACCAGTCGCGGCACGTTCGAGCAGACAATCGGCTCGCGAAAAATGGTTCCGTTCAAGATGTTGCGAATCGTGCCGTTCGGTGACGGGTACATCCGCTTGAGGTTGAACTCTTTCACGCGGGCTTCATCGGGCGTGATGGTGGCACACTTAACCGCCACACCATGTAGCTTGGTGGCCTCGGCCGAATCGAGCGTGACCTGATCGTTGGTGGCATCGCGGTGCTCGATGCCGAGATCGAAGTATTTGAGGTCGATATCGAGGTACGGCAGAATTAGCTTCTCGCGGATCTTCTGCCAGATGATGCGGGTCATCTCGTCGCCATCCATCTCGACGACGGGATTCTTCACCTTGATCTTGGACATGCTCGCTCCGGACAGGGAATGTGGATGGCGGAAAGAAACCGTTAGCTTATTTGCGTGGCAAAGGTGCGAACAGGCGGGCGGTCAGGCGGCGTGTTGTAAATAATTCGCGCAGGCTGTCCGCCGGGGTCAGGGGAATTGCATATCCCATAGGCATCAAGTTAAGGAGTACTTCGGGTTCACGAAAACGGGAAGTCCTCCCACAATCTTCGGTTAGCAACAATCGACGACTGTGAGA
>JBGSZR010000109.1:0-2077 GCA_041750275.1 Gemmataceae bacterium | reverse complement strand
CGTCACCGGTTCGGGCTGTGGGGTGGTGATGCGGGTCGCCGTGTTCGCGGTCTTCGTCGCGGGCATGTTCGGTCTCCGTCGCTGGGGTGGGATGCGGCCTCCGGTCGAGGCAGCACACACTTCGCTCTGGCGGCTGGACATAGCAAGCGCAGTACGGCGGAAATGTCGAAATGCTGGAAAAGCCGGGGGAAGTGATGAATATTCGCGCGAGAATGGAGTTGCTTCGCCGGGTGTGCGGGAACCTGCCTGGGCAACGGGTGCGGGTGCGGCTGCCTTGCAAGGCTGGCAGGCGAGCCGGCGGTACGGAGAGGTTTCTGGGGCGTGATGTTCAACAAGTCGGACGGCGTGAGCGACGGACTCTGAGCGAGCGTCACAGTCTGTTGTCACACACGTGTCAACGGGCCGACCCCGTAGAGCTGTTTGGCCCCGCCGCGGTGTGACAATGCGTTGTCACCACCCCGGTGCCGAGAAGTGTGTTGTTGAGACGCGAACGCCTCCGAAAAAGCAACACCGACGTTCGTGAACTTCCAGCGAATGGCCGGGCGGGGGAACAATTCACTCAAGTTAGACGGACACGAGAGAGGTTCGGCGTCCGGCCTACTTTGCAGTTGGGATGCCGCTGTACGATGCGAGGGACCCGTCGCCCCTCTTGACTTCTTTGGTGTCGCGGTTGCGGGTTTCCCGGATCAGCACGGCGTACGGGTCGCCGTTGTAGCAGACTTCACCGAAGAAAGCCCAGACCGACGAGTTTTCGTTCACGAACATCGGTGCGAGTTTCCCTGCGGTGGTCGTGTAACTGAAGCCGCCGAGGATTTCCGTGCGTCCGCCGCATGTGGTATGTGCGAGCGTGCCGCCGCGTTCGGTCTTGTATCCGAGGACCCAGACATCTCCTCCATCGTTGGTGAGGTGTGTGCCCTCGTTCTCGATGTTGAGTTGCCGCGCCCAGACCTGTTGCTTCCGGAAGCGGAAATTGTCTCCCACGACATCTTCGAGGAAAACCTCACCCGCCTCGCTGCGCGGAGTGCCCTGGATGGTGTGGGTCTCCATGCTCCGGAGGACGACTGTGCGTTTCGTGTCGATCTCGATGCCGCCGCCCAGATGGCCGAAGTGTTCCAGACAGACCATCGAGGAATCACCATCGGCGATGCGGAAGTTGATCAGTTTACGCTGGCCGTAATTGAGTTGTCCGCCCAGGCCGACAATCCGCTTCACCTTGCCGCGCACGATGATGGTCGTCCGGCACGTGTAATGGCCTGGTAGAAACACCGTGGTCGCGCCAGAGTCGATCGCTTTCTGGATGGCGGCGGCGGAATCGGCTTGCGCGGTCGGGTCTGCTCCGAACGCATCCACCACGGCCCACGTGGCGGGGTCCTCCCAATCGGCCACTGGCGCTTCCTTGACTGGCAGCCTCAGCGATCCACTGCGGGACGGGAAGGCGGTCGTCGGCACGTGCGACGTATACTCCAGGATGTTGGGCCCGAAACTGCCGGGCTTGTCTTCGCCGTCAATCTGATAGGCCGCCGCGAAGTCTGGCGTTTTCAGATCCGCAAGGGCACGCTTGTAACCGGTGGTCTTCACATCACGAAGAAATATGAGCCCACCGTTGAAGTTCACGATGGCCGGATGCTTCGCCGCATCCTCGCGACCTGTGATCGAGGCATCCATGAGCATCAACCGGCCATAGCTGCTGACAGCGGGAACGGCGTTTTCGCTGACCAGACCGCGAATGCTGATGCTTTGCCCTTCATTGGTGAAGCCGAACTTTCCCTGTCCGCGGAGTGTGATGTTCTCAAAGGTCTGGCTGTTGACCCCTCGGGCGGCGGCGATGCCACGGGCGAAGCCGATCACCTCGCAGTTCTTCACCAGCAGCGGCCCGTTCATATCGCGATGTGCAAGGTCCAGCCCCACCGCGCCGCTTGAGTCGCCAGCCACGAATCGGCAGTCGCGAACCGCACCGGTGTTGTTCGAGTAGAACTGCAAACCGATCGCGCCAGGATTCCGACGGCCGACATCGAAAGTCAGGTTCTCGACGTAATTGTGGAACCAGTCCGCACTCCCGAATCCGCCACACCACATG
>JBGSZR010000108.1:0-2490 GCA_041750275.1 Gemmataceae bacterium | reverse complement strand
GGCGGTGCAGACGGTTCACCCCGATGCGGCCGATGCCGTGTCCGGGTACTACCTGGCCGACGAGTTGGCCGGGACGTACCGGGGGATGATGATCGCCATCGGTGAGACCGCGTGGGCGGTGTTTGGAACCCTGGACGAGCGGGACATGGCTCGCCTCCTTCGGGAAATCGCCGGCCTGGTGCGGGTGTCCCGATACCGCAAGCATCCGCGGGGTGCAAAGAAGCCGCCGGTGCCACGGCGAAGGGACAAAAGGAAGCCGCACGTGGCCACCGCTCGTCTCCTCGCCGGGCGAAAGTCCGACGACAAATGACATTTTCAGAGGGCTGAGATGGGAACCTGAGGTTGTACGTGCGGCGTTGGTTGTCAGGAGCGAATACCGGATACCAGATCCAGGTGCTTCAGGAATGCTTCGACGCTGCCGCAGGACTTGACGGCATCGGCGACTTGACGGGCCTGGTCCACGCCACCAGCGGCATCCACAACCTTGTTCACGCGGTCAATGTTCGCAAACACTTCTGAGATGTCCAGAACAGAGGACGGGAGTGCCAGCACAGGCGATTCATTGACAGAACTTGGCTGCGCATTGCTCGTGGTGCGTGCTGACGTCTGTGCCACGGTGGGTTTTGCCTCGCTCCGGCGCATCTCACTTCGGAGTTTATATACGACGCCCCGAATCGAGTCAGCGGGCGCGGTGACGCCCTTGGTCTTGGCCTTCTTGATCACATCGTCCGTGGGCATTTCTAAATCTTCGTTCAGAATGGAGCGGACCACTGTGCTGATAACGACGGCCACTGGAGGACCTCCTATACGAAAAGGGTTATGTAGACACTTTGTACGATAGTCGAATGGTCTTACGGGTCAAGAACGTTCACAGAGGTTGTGGCGGGAGTTGAATGAGACGCGACGCCTTATCTCGACCTTTGCGGTTCACTGGGCCGGGGTCAGGCCGGATAGTTCTACTGTTTCCTCTCAGCCGCCTCTTGGTCCTGAGGTTTGGCAAGATCTTACTCGCATGATGCCAATAGACTCGCGACTGTTCGTTGCGACGCAGCCAGCGGGTCGTTTGTTTCTGGCAAACGACCGTCACTCCGGACCTGACGGAGTTCCTCGCCGACCTCGACATGTTCTACCTGGGCACCGCGAACGCCGCCGGGCAGCCGTACGTCCAGTACCGCGGCGGCCCGCCGGGTTGCCTCAAGGTGATCGACGACCGCAGCCTGCGTTCGCCGACTTCGGCGGCAACCGGCAGTACATCTCTGTGGGCAACCTGTCCGAGAACCCGACGGCGTTCCTGTTCCTGATGGACTACGCCATCAGTCGGCGGGTGAAGGTCTGGGGGACCGCGACGGTGGTGGAGGGCGATCCCGAACTGCTCGCGAAACTGAGCGACCCGACATACCCAGGCCGAGTGGAGCGGGCGATCGTGTTCACCGTCGAGGCGTGGGACGTGAACTGCCCGCAGCACATTCACAAGAGATTTTCTCAGCGGCAAGTCGCTCCGGTGATCGAGCAGTTGCGTGCCAGGATCGCGGGATTGGAAGCGCAACTCACCTCGGAACAATCCAGGCATTCCGAGTGATGTCTGCTCCTCACATTTGCTCGGCGGGTCGGGTTCAACGTTTCGAACTCACCCCAATCGTACTGGGGAAGCATTTTCGTCCTCCGCTTTCTCCGCTTTCGCCGCTTCTGCGTCTTCCGCCCCGGTTGAGATCCCGTCGGCTTCGGCGGCTCGGCACCGCGTTCACCGGGTTTCTCGCCCTTGGCGGGGTTCGCCACGGTGTGGTAGTGGTCGCCCCCGACTGCCCGCTGGGCCTCCTGCCGCTGCTTTTCCAGCGTCTCCTTCGGCGGGTTGCTCGCGTTCTCCCGTGCGAAGATCGCGCCCGCGCTGTCAGGGTCTCGTAGCTGTACTCGCCGTTGCGCGCGTCAGTCGCCTCGACGAATGGCACCTACTAATTGTAACTGCCTTTGGCCATCATGCGTTTCAATTCGGCGCGGGGCTTGGTGAACCAGCCACAGTAGTCCTTCCGCCGCTTCTTCAGCCGCGGCTCGAACCGGTCGGGCCTGTCGGCGACCCGATGGGTGGCGATCGCATCGAACACCTGGTGGAGCAGACCCCGCCGGGCGGCTTCGTCCCGCGCGCACCAGGACCCGTGGGAAGGTAAAGTCTGCAGGCACCGTGGCCGAGCGTGCGCAGGGCCAGAGATACCACTCGGCGAGCCACTGGCCGCGATGCCAGATGGCCAGTGATGGTGTGGGTCAGGATGGTGCTGGTCGTGAATGAGTCAAACCCGTTCGGTAACCGCCGCCAGCACGCTCGCCATAAGTGGCACCTGCACAGGGGCGTAAAACGCAGCCCTCTCAACATTGACTGCTTTTCCGTAACATCCTGGTGTGTAAAGCAGATACTTGGTTCTTGTCTCGGAGGGATCACGGATGATCCTGCCACCCAAGCGCTCACTGTCCCTCAAACCGAAGCCCTTGAACCGTCTC
>JBGSZR010000107.1:0-2918 GCA_041750275.1 Gemmataceae bacterium | reverse complement strand
GTCGCTTCGCAGATCGCCCGGTCCTCGTCCGTGAGCCGCACGATGTACTTCTTGTTCATGGCAACCTCCGTGTTGATGTGGAGGTTCCCCGAAATCGACGGTTGTGGCAACCCGAACAATTAATCTGGACGGGGCACTAGTGCTTTTGCCTCCTCGGCGTCGCTGCGGGCCCGGCAAAGGATGTTGTGCCCCTCGAAGTTGCCGCGTTCGCTCACGTCCCAGACGCGGCAGGCGAATTCCCCCAGCTCGGCACCGAGCACTTCGAACAGTTCGCGCTCGCTCCAGACGTAGAACTTGCCTTCTTCACCCTCGCTGTCGGCGTCCTGCGTGGAGAAGAAGGCACCTTCCGGCGTGGTCATTTCCTGGAGCACGTAGTCAAGTGTTTCGCAGGCGATCTGCTGATAGAACGGTTCGCGGGTGAGTTGCCAGGCTTCGACGTACGTTGTGGTGAGCAGGGCGTTGTCGTAGAGCATTTTTTCGAAGTGGGGGACGAGCCATTTCGCATCGACACTGTAGCGGTGAAAGCCGCCCCCGACCTGGTCGTACATGCCGCCGCGGGCCATTTTATCGAGTGTGTGGCGGGCCATGTGCAAGGCGGTGTCGTCGTTGAGGCGACGGGTCAGGCGCAGGAGAAGTTTGAGTTCCAGGGCGTGCGGGAACTTTGGAGCGTGACCGAAACCGCCATGCGTGGGGTCGAAGCTGCGGCGAATCGCGGTGCCGGCATTCTGGAGAATTTCCGGTGACAGCGCACTGTCACTCGCTCCGAGCTGGCTGGTGCTGGCGAGGTAATCGGCTACATTCTTGCCGACCTCGGTGATGTGCTCTCGGCGATTTTGCCAGGCATCGGCGATCGAAGCGAGCAAACGCTTGAAGCTCGGTTTGCCGTGGGAGGCGTAGCGTTCGTCTGGCGGGTAGTAGGTGCCCGCATAGAACGGCGTGAGATCCGGGGCCAGGAAGACGGAGAGCGGCCAGCCGCCGCCTTCACGCGTCAGGATTTGCAAGGCGTTCATGTAAATCGTGTCGATGTCCGGCCGTTCCTCGCGGTCGACCTTGATGCAGATGAAGTGCTCGTTCATCACGGCGGCGGTGCCGGCATCCTCGAAGCTTTCGTGCTCCATGACGTGGCACCAGTGGCACGCCGAGTAGCCGATGCTCAGGAAAATGGGGCGATCAAGTTCCTTGGCACGGGCCATTGCTTCCGGTCCCCAGGGGAACCAGTCAACGGGATTCTGGGCGTGCTGCTTGAGATAGAGGCTCGTCTCGGCAGCGAGGCGATTGGACATGATGCAGCTCCGCGGTGTGAGGGCGGAGCGCATTGTACGAGTGGACGCAGCGAGCGGTGGGTGTGAAACCACTGTTCAATCAACACGAACCGGCGAGCGGTGGGTGTGAACACACTGTTCAAGACCCGAATGTTCGACGATTGCAAATGAACCGTCGGCTGATACCGACCGCTCGCCTCCGGTTTGCGCTACTTTGTGCCTTCCACTTCAATGGGAAGCGTGGCGATTGCGCCTCCATCGAGGTCGGTCTTGATGCGGACCTCGCTGGTGAGCAGGCCCGGTTGCGTGGGTTCGTACTTCACCGTAATCACCTGGACCGGCAAGGCGTTGGCCGAAGAAGGCAACTCGACGGTGAGTCCCTGACCGGCACCCTCGACGCCGAGGATCTTGAATGGCTTCGCGGCCCGGATCAACACGCGAGCGGTGGAACTCTGGCCCACAGGCACTCCGGTGAGCACCACGCGGTTGGGAGCAAGTTCAAGCGGGGCAATGCTCGAACCACGCACGGCAATCTGAATCAGCGGATTCGCAGGATCGTTTGTTTTCAGCGTGATCTGCTCATCGATGGCACCGGCCATCGCGTCGGACTTCAGCACCACATCGACCTTGTATTCGGCACCGCCACGAAGTGGGCCGCCACGGCTCGTCTCGCTGAACTTCACTTCAAGCGGACCCTGCGGCGCCACCACTTCGGTGATCTTCCAGTCACGGTTTCGGCCACTGTAGGCAATGGTCACAGACTGGCTGACGCGGGCACCCTGAGCGATGGTGCCGAATTCGATGGCTCCGGGGTTCAGCGTGACATCGGTGCGGCTGGTGGCCTGCACACGAATGACGGCCGTGGAGACGAACTTAGGGCCGAAGGTGACGTAGAACGTCTGGGCGTTGAAGCCGACGAACTTGCCCGAGTTCATGGTGACCACGAATTCGCCGGTCTCGTTCGGTTCAAGCACTTTGGTCATGGGAATGAAATCGAGGCACTGGCAGCTCTTGCGGACCTCGGTGATCTGCATCGGCACATCGTAGACGTTCGTGATGGTGAACTTCTGGACGCAGAGTGTGCCGTGTGGCACGTCGCCGAAGTTGTGCAAGATCACGGGCGGTGGGGTTTGCTCCCGGTTCGTGGCGATGTCCGGGAGAAAGAACTTGTTCGCCCACGGGGCGACTTGCGGTGCCGGGGGTGTGGCGGTGGATGTGGCTTGCGGGGCCGGGGGTTGGCCCGCCGACGCCATCGTCACGCACATTCCGCACAAACCGGCCAACCAGTACGACCTGCTCATCCGCTGCCTCCTGCTGCATCGCATCCGCGAGCCATCGTGCCCGCGGCGGGACTTCCCATCATAGGTTCGGCATCAACAGTGATGACGGTTCGGGAAGAACGCGAGCATGGTGAAGAAAGCGGCCGCAGGTGTGTCGACATTGGGCGTTCGAGCGCAAGGGGCGGATGTAGCGGTTACTTCAATCTCGGCAAGAAGAGCGAGTGAGCGGGACCGTGCTAGTGCTCGGTCTAGACTAAATTTTCGGGTAGAGCCGCTTCAATTTCACCCTCGCTTTACCGACCGTGAATTGCCAATCGACGGCTCGTTGCTTCTCGTTGACGCGGGTGGACCAGGCGGCAATTTCCGATTGCAGTGA
>JBGSZR010000106.1:0-2149 GCA_041750275.1 Gemmataceae bacterium | reverse complement strand
CTCTCCCAACCACGAAGGGGAGCGGGCGGCTCGAACTGGCGAAGTGGATGGCCAGCCCCGAGAACCCGCTCACGGCACGGGTGATGGCGAACCGTGTCTGGCACCACCTCTTCGGGAGCGGCCTCGTCCGCAGCGTCGATGACTTCGGCGTGACCGGCGAACAGCCCTCGCACCCCGAACTCCTCGACCACCTCGCCTTGCGGTTCATCGAACACAACTGGTCCGTCAAAGCTCTCATCCGCGAGATCGTGCTCACGCGGACTTGGCAACTCGCCGGCGAACACGACGAGACCAACTTCGCCACCGACCCGGACAACCGTTTCCTGTGGCGGATGCAGCCTCGTCGGTTGCCGGCGGAAGCGATCCGCGACTCGATGTTGCTCGTGTCCGGCCACCTCGACGAGAAGCGCCCGCTCGGGACGTCCCTTGTCATCGTCGGGGAAGGGACCATCGGCCGCTCGGTGTTCGAGCCGGAGATTCGCAAGATTGAGGCGGATTGCAGGACGGTGTATCTCCCGCGTGTACGGAACGTGCTGCCGGAAATGCTCGACCTGTTCGACGCCCCCGACGCCAGTCTTGTGATGGGCGTGCGGGAGACGACCACCAGCCCGCTGCAAGGGCTGTACTTGATGAACAGTCCGTTCGTTCGTCGCCAGGCCGAAGGGTTGGCCAGCCGGGTTCTAGCGGCGAAAAGCGAAGACCCGATCACCACCGCCCACCTGTTGGCGTTTGGTCGCCCGCCCACCGACAAGCAGCGTGCCACCGCCAACGACTTCATGGCGAACTTCAAGAAGGCCGCGACCTCCGAGAAGCTCACCGACATCGACCGCCGAAGCCTGCAAGCGTACTGCCACGCGCTGCTCTGCTCGGCCGAATTCCGCATCCTCAACTGACCGCCCACGGAGACACGACGCATGTTGAACTTGACTCGCCGCGAATCGCTGAAAGCGGCGTCCGCCGGCTTCGGCTACCTCGCCTTCTCCGGGCTGGCGACGCTCCAAGCTGATGAGAAGAAGTCCTTGCTCGCCCCGAGGACACCGCACTTCCTGCCGAAAGCGAAGCGGGTGATCTTCCTGTGCATGCGGGGTGGCCCATCGCACCTCGACACCTTCGACTACAAGCCGCAGTTGAAAAAGGACGACGGCAAGGCGTCGAAGTACGGGGCGAAACTGTTCACCTCGCCGTGGGCGTTCAAGCAGCGCGGCAAGAGCGGGCTGTGGATTTCCGACCTGTACCCGGAGCTGTCGAAGCACGCCGACGACCTGTGCCTGCTGCGGGGGATGCACTGCGACCAACCGAACCATGCCCAGGCGTTCGTGCAGATGCACACGGGGAACTTCCAGTTCGTCCGCCCGTCGCTCGGGGCGTGGACCCTGTACGGGTTGGGCACCGAGTCCGACAACCTGCCGGGTTTCATCTCGATCAACCCACCCACGAGTGTCGGCGGGGCACAGAACTACGGCAGCGCGTTCCTCCCCGCCGCGTTCCAGGGGACAAGGTTCAACATCGCCGACAGCAGTGCCCGAAACCGCCCGGTGGACCGGATGCGTCGAGGCGAGACGAACCCGCTCGGCGTCAACCACGTCCGCAACGACCAGCTTTCGCCAAATCTCCAGCGGCTCGAACTCGACCTGATTCAACAGATGAACGGCGAAACGATTTGCCGCAACGGCCCGTCGCCGCTCGTGGACGGGGCCATCGAGAGCTTCGAGTTGGCGTTCCGTATGCAGGACGCCGTGCCGAAACTGATGGACCTGTCGAAGGAGACGAAAGAGACGCTCGACCAGTACGGGATCGGCTCGGAACTCACGGACGGGTTCGGTCGGCAGTGCCTGCTGGCCCGGCGGTTTGCCGAGGCCGGGGTGCGGTTCATCGAACTCGGCCACGGCACCTGGGACCAACACAACAACCTGAACGACGGCATGACCAAGAACGCCGGCAACACGGACAAACCCATCGCCGGCCTGCTCGCCGATCTCAAGCGCCGCGACCTGCTCAAGGACACATTGGTGATCTGGGGCGGCGAGTTCGGCCGCACCCCGCACTCGGACAACGGTGACGGCCGCGACCACAACCACAAGGGCTACACGCTGTGGATGGCCGGCGGCGGGGTGAAGGGCGGCGTTTCGCACGGCTCGACCGACGAGTA
>JBGSZR010000105.1:0-4755 GCA_041750275.1 Gemmataceae bacterium | reverse complement strand
CCACCGCGCTGGTCGAGGCACTGAACGCCGTCGGCACACCCGCCGCGGCAATCGTGGGCCGCATTGTCGAGGCCGGTTCAGGGCAGATTCGGGTGCTCGCCAGAGCAATGCATTCGTAACAGCAGATGCACAAGGGCGAATTCAGCTCTATGCTGTTAGCTGAACCGCCCGAATTCGTCGCTTATCCACGGGATCGGGTCGTCCCAATCCTCCATCGAACAAGGTGAACCATGCGCAAGCGGATCGCGGCCGGGTTGCTCGCACTGGCGACCGGTGTCACGGGTCTCGGCAACTTCGCTCTGAGTCAACCGCCCAAGGAGGTTGAAAAGGCGAACCCGCCGAAGCTTGTGTACGGCCACGATCTGCCGATCCGCGCCGCGGGAAGCAGTGAGGTTTCCGCCAAGACCGCCCGCTTCGGCGTCGATGTCTTCAGCGATGAAACCACCGCTTCCACCATCGCCATCAGCCAGGTCGGTTCCATCGCCGTCACCAAGGGCGAACCGCTTGGTGCGGACAAGGGCCGCGGCTGGGTCGCTGCCTACGACCTCGCCGTTCGCAAGGCGGACGAACCGGAGTTCACCCAGAAGACCAAGAAATGGGGCGTCGAACTCTTCAAGTTCCCCGGCTCCAATCGCCTCATCTACGCTTCGGAAAAAGGCGATATCGCCTTCGCCGCTATCCCGCCTGCACTTGCCGACAACAAGGGCTGGAAACGCGGACACGGCTTGAACCTGAAGGTCCGCGAACCCGGGCAGGTCGAGTTCACCAGTGCCAAGAAATTCGGGATCGAGGTCTATCTCGATCAGAACACCAACGGCCTGGTCTATGTGAGCGAGACCGGTTCCATCGCAGCCACCCCGGGCAAGTTGCTCGAAGAGGGCAAGAAGCCGATTGCCCCCATCGCACGCTACGGCCTGGAACTGGCGGTCCGCAAGCCCGATGAAGCCTCCTTCTCGCCCAAGACAAAGGTCTACGCGGTCGAGGCGTTCGAGGACCCGAACACCGGCGTGCTCATCTATATCAGCCAGTCCGGAGCCATCGCGACGGCACCGAACAAAGCCTTGCCCGACAAGGCCGAGCAGCCGACTCTCGTGAAGGGTATCAACCTGCGTGCTCGCAAAGCGGGTGAAGAGGACATCGAGAAGGCCGCGAAGTTCGGCGTCGAAGTCTTCCGTGACAACCGCACCGGCTATCTCGTCTTCATCACGGACACCGGGGCAATCTCGATTCTGCCGAAGTGAGTCACGCCACGCACACGGCACCACCCACGAATCACAGGCCGCGGGTCATGCGCATCACTTCTTCGGATGGTGCGACTGACCCTCGACCAGAGCGGATTACCGAAGTTCTCAGCGAGTGTTCGAACGCGTAGATTCCACCACGTCACAATGCCGGCTCACCTCGATTTGCCCACCTGAGAAGTGCCCACCTCGAGACGATCCAACCGGCCTCAATTCGAAGCAATCGCTTTTCACTTGCATTTTGAGCGAGCGGAGTCGGCTGCGAGCACACGCTTCTGCCCGCCGCTCTGGGTGATGCGCACCCTACCCGAATACAATGCAAGATTGATAAGATAAGTCAGAAATTCGATAGCCGGGAGAGGGGATGAGCAGTAGCCGATACAACCTGACGCATCTGAAAGTACTGGAAGCCGAGAGCATCCACATTATTCGCGAGGTAGCTGCGGAGTTCGAACGGCCGGTGATGCTTTACTCCATCGGCAAAGACTCCGCCGTGATGCTTCACCTGGCGCAGAAGGCGTTCTACCCCGGGCGCTTGCCCTTTCCGCTCCTGCACGTCGATACCACCTGGAAGTTCCGGGCCATGATCGAGTTCCGTGATCGCTTCTGTCGCGAACAGGGATTGGATCTCAAAATCTGGACCAACCCGGAGGGCAAAGCCCAGAACATCAATCCGTTCGACCACGGCTCGAAAAAACACACCGACATCATGAAAACAGTGGCACTCAAGCAGGCCCTCAACCACTACCAGTTCGATGCCGCGTTTGGCGGTGCTCGCCGCGATGAAGAGAAGAGCCGGGCCAAGGAACGCGTTTACAGTTTCCGCGACAACCTGCACCAGTGGGACCCGAAGAACCAGCGTCCCGAACTCTGGAACCTCTTCAACGGCAAGGTGAACAAGGGCGAAAGCATCCGTGCCTTTCCGCTCTCCAACTGGACCGAGCTGGACGTCTGGCAGTACATCCACCTGGAGAGCATTCCCATCGTGCCGCTGTACTTTGCCGATGTCCGCCCGGTCGTGGAGCGTGATGGCACCCTCATCATGGTGGACGATGATCGCATGAGGCTGCGGCCCGGCGAACAGCCGATGATGAAGCGTGTACGTTTCCGCACACTGGGCTGCTATCCACTGACGGGTGCGGTCGAGAGCAACGCCACTACACTCCCCGAGATCATCGAGGAGATGCTGCTCGCCAAGAACTCCGAACGCCAGGGACGCATGATCGACCACGACGAAACGGGCTCGATGGAGCAAAAGAAACGCGAAGGCTATTTTTAGTAGGTCAGGCTTTCCAGCCTGACGGATCCTTCCCAGGCAATGGCCTAGGTCAGGCTTTCAAGCCTGAAGGATACTCCCCAAGGTCAGGCTTTCCAGCCTGACGGATCCTTCTCACAATCACAGATACCCAGGAGAGTCAGCCTCGAAAGGCTGGCCTACATATGCAAGCTGTAGACCTTTCGCACGAAGACATCCACACGTATCTTGCTCGCCATCAGAGGAAAGAACTGCTGCGCTTCCTCACCTGCGGCAGCGTCGATGATGGCAAGAGCACCCTCATCGGCCGCTTGCTGCACGACACCAAGATGATCTACGAAGACCAACTCGCCGCCGTGAAACGCGATAGCGAGAAGGTGGGCACCACCGGTGCCGGCGAGATCGACCTCGCCCTGCTGACCGATGGCCTGCGGGCCGAGCGCGAGCAAGGCATCACCATCGATGTCGCCTATCGCTACTTCTCAACGGATCGCCGCAAATTCATCATTGCGGACACGCCCGGCCACGAGCAGTACACCCGCAACATGGCCACCGGTGCCTCCACCTGTCAACTGGCCATCATCCTCATCGACGCCCGCCACGGCGTGCAAACGCAGACTCGCCGCCATTCCTTCATCGTCTCGCTCCTTGGCATCCGACATGTCGTCGTCGCCATCAACAAGATGGACCTTGTCGGCTTTTCACAAGAAGTCTTCGAACGAATCAAGGACGACTACACCGGCTTTGTCGCCAAGCTCGGGTTGCCGGACATCACCTTCATCCCGATGTCCGCCCTCAAGGGTGATAACGTCGCTTCCCGAAGCGATGCCATGCCGTGGTTCTCCGGCCCACCGCTGCTCGACCATCTCGAAACGGTTCACATCGCCAGCGACCACAACCTCACCGATCTGCGCTTCCCCGTGCAGTTCGTGATTCGCCCCAACCTGGATTTCCGTGGCTTCGCCGGCACCGTGGCATCCGGCATCCTTCGCAAGGGCGATGAGGTGACCGTGCTCCCGTCGGGCAAACGGAGCAAAGTGAAATCGATTGTGACGCAGGATGGCGAACTCGAAGAAGCATTCGCCCCTCAGGCCGTGACCGTTACACTCACGGACGAAGTGGACGTGAGCCGTGGCGACATGCTGGTGCATCCGGATAACCTGCCGCACATCAGCAGCCAGATTGAAGCGATGGTGGTGTGGATGGCCGAGCAGTCGCTCGTACCCGGTCGAACCTACACGCTCAAGCAGACCACACGGCAAGTGACGGCCGAGGTCGCGGCGTTCCGGCATGGTGTGGAAGTCAACACACTCGAACAGCGGCCCGTGGCCCGGCTCGAACTCAACGAAGTCGGCCACGTGCAACTCAGCCTCACCCAGCCCCTCGTCTGCGACCCTTATCGCACCAACCCCGCCACCGGGGCGTTCATCCTCATCGACCGTCTCACGAACAACACCGTCGGGGCCGGAATGATCCTGGAGTCCGGCGGTCGTGATGCCTGGGGAGCCCAGCCCGCACCGCTCCTGAAACTCCGTGAAAGCCTGATCACGAACACCGAGCGCGAACAGCGTTTCGGCCACACTCCCGTGACCGTGCTGCTCGTCGGCCTGACCGGCAGTGGCAAGAGCCGAATCGCCTTTGCCCTCGAACGCCGACTCTGGGACGAAGGCCGTGCCGCCACCGTGCTCTACGGTCAGAACATGCGACAGGGCCTCAACCGCGATTTGGGTTTCACCGCAGACGACCGCTCGGAGAACCTCCGCCGATCCGCCGAAGTGGCGAAGCTCATGAACGATGCGGGCCTCATTGCCATCGCGGCATTCGTCGCGCCACATGAAGCGGTCCGCGAGAAAGCCAAGCAAGTGATCGGCACCGATCGCGTGATCGAGGTCTTCTGCACGGCACCGATGGACGTCCTGCGAAGCCGCGACCAGAGTGGAGCCTACCACCTGGCAGACCAGGGCAAAATTGCCCAGATGCCCGGCGTCACAGCCACATTCGAGGAACCAAAATCGCCCGACCTCGTGTTGCAAACCGACCAGATCAACGTGGACGAGAGCGTGAACCGCATCATTCAGATGATGAAAGAAAAGGGCCAGTTGCGGTAGGCAAAGTGAGCGTCCGGCACTTGCAGTGCACCCAGGTGAAGCGGCACCGAAGGTCGATTGTAGCGGCCCTTCCGAGTGGACCGCACGCATTGTGTGCCCAAATCGCGAACCCCCCACTCTTCGTTGCCCACGAAGTACGTGTGGTGGTCGG
>JBGSZR010000104.1:0-7824 GCA_041750275.1 Gemmataceae bacterium | reverse complement strand
GGCCCTCAGCGATGGCGGCACCGGCTCCAGCGGCCTGGGCGGCAACTGGAACACCGACCTCACCCTCACGGCCACCACCGATGCCACGGGCAACGAACGCACCGGTGCCTACGACCGCACCACCGTCGAATCGAGCGACGCCACCACCGTCGAAACCAGTTCCGGCTCCGGCAGCTTCCTCGCCACGGACTCGTCGACCGGTTCCGGGGCGGGCGACACCACGGCCACGACCTTCGCCACGTGGACCGCCACCACGATCGCCAGCGGCAACGCTAACACTGGCGTCTATAACCTCCACGAAACAGGCGTGACCGATGCCACGACCACCGGTGTGAGCACCGATAGCGGAGTCCTCGCCCTGGCCAGTGGAGCCAGCGCCAGCGACTCCGGCAACACCACTTTTACCCTCACCACTTCCACCGACTACACCGCCACCGCTTCCGGCAACGCCGCCACAGGTGCCTTCGTTCGGCACCAGGAAGCGGAATTCGGCTCATCCGGATTCGCGGTCAGTACGAACTCCGGCAGCGATGCCGCGGCCGATGGCACGAACGCCAGCGGCGGATCGACGGTCACCGCCTGGAGCACAGGGACCGGCACCTCCGAGGCTGACCTCACCGGCAACAGCGCCACCGGCACCTACAGCCTGCACGCAACCGATACCGCCACGATCACGACCATCGCAACCTCGACCGGAGCAGGCACACTCGTTCTGGCCGATGGTTCGACCGACGGCGGTGATGGCACGCTGTTATCGACCAGCACCGCATCCGCCACCTCCACGCGCGATGTGGATGTCAACGAGGTCACGGGCGATTACAGCATCCACGAAGTGGCGAGTTACTCTGCCGACACGACTGGTACCAGCAGCGGCGGCGGCACGGCGATCTTCTCGGAAGGATCGTCCGGCACACGCAGCGGTGATTCGTCGATCACCGCGTTCGAATCTGGTTCGAGCACACTCGATCGCGTAGGCAATTCGAGCACCGGCACGTACTCACTCACGATCGACAGTTCCGCATCCGGTGCCGTGCAAGCGATCTCCAGTTCGGGCGGCACGCTCGCGGGCAGCGGCGCAGTGGACTCGGCCGGCAACTCCACGAGTACCGCCAGCGCCTCGTGGAGTTCGACTGCGGAACTGACGCGAACGGGCAACACTTCCAGCGGCGACTACACGCTCCACGCCCTGGCCACGAGCGAGAGAGAAAGCAGTGTCGATTCCAGTGGTGGTGCCACTGTCACAGCGGCTGACGCGTCCCTGCGGCTGGGTGGTGCCACGGTTCACCTTACCGCATCGTCATCGCGGACCGTCGAAACCGATCTCGTTGGCAACGATTCCACCGGCACTTTCAGCCTGCACCAAACCGATTCGGGCAGTTACTCCGCCGCGGGCCACGCCGAGGGCGATGGCACCCGCGCACTCGCCGGTGGCTCGACCGGCGGTGATGCGGGCTCTTCCGACGCCACCGCCTCCGGTACATTCTCGTTCACACGCGATGCGACCGGCAACACTTCCAGCGGCGAGTATAGTCTCCACGAAACTGGCACCACCTCGGCCGACCAGTCCCTTACGTCAACGAGCGATTCGACCATCACCACGGACTCGCTCGACACGAACGTCGTGGCACTCACGCAAGCGGCCGGCTCCCACACCACCGGCACCACGACGCTCGATCGCACCGGCAACAGCAGCACCGGCACGTACAGCCTCACGGCCAACGGCACCTATTCCTCGACCGCGTTCGGTTCGGGCAGCAGCGACACGGACTACACCGCGGCCGGCTGGAGTGACACGGCTGCGATCGAGGGCAGTGCCACCGTCACGGCCGAGGGTTCGTTCATCCTCGCCGAATCGGGCAACACCAGCACCGGCGACTTCATCCTGCACCGCGAACAGACCGGCACCGGCACGCTCACACTCGAAGGAGAGGCCCGCGGCTTGCCCGCCACAATGACGATCGAATCCGAGGGCTCCGCCACAGTCGATGAAACCGGCAACTGGGCCACCGGATCGTTCATCCTCACCGCCAGTTCCGAGGCCGATCTCACGCTCACGGGCAGCGGCACCGATGGCCGCGGGCCCTACACCGCAAGCGGCAGTGGCCACAGCGAGGCCATCACCACCGCCAGCGGTTCCGCCACCGGGCACGAGGCCACCACCATCGCCACCGATTCCGGCACACTCGTCGTCAGCGGCGGCACGGCCACCACCTACGACCGCACTGTGACGGCGACGGGAAGCTCGACGCTGATCGATGCTGGCAACGACATCGTCGGTGTCTCCGCCATCTCGAACCGGGTCACGGCACTGGCGGCCGTCAACGAATCAGGTTCGAGTGCCACGACCGATTACGACTTGACCGAGATCACCGATTCCACTGCAATCGAGTCAGCCAGTGTGAATGCCTTGACCGGTGCCTATTCTCTGAGCCAGGAGAGCACCGTGAACGCGAGCCTGCACGAGGTCGGCACCGAGGGCACGGCTGGCGAATTCACCCTGGACAAGGTCACCAACCGCTACGACGACCTGGCCCGTTTGGGGAATGTCGCGGTGGGTGGCTACACGCTCAGCGGCTCCAGCGGCGACACCTCCACGGCCATCGAGTCGTTCAGCCACGGCGGCTACGGTGCCTCCTTCACCGAGATCCTCGCCGAGGACACCACCCGCACCGGCAACGGCGACCACCTCACCGGGGCGTACGTGCTGGTGGAAGCGGGCACACTCACCGCCAACTATGTTCAGGATGGCACCACCTCGGCCGGCACCCATCACATCACCGAAAGCAGCACCGGCACGTTCGATCGCACCACCGTCGGCAACGATCGCAGCGGTGGCTACAGCCTCACCGAAGCCGCCACCATCGATTATGCCGCCACGGAAATCGTCAATGGATCGGAAAGCTGGACGTTGATCGCGAGGGGCACCGATACCACCACCATCGATGAGACGGGTGATGAGATCACGGGTCTGTACTTGCGAAATGAAGTGGGAGTCGATGATTATACCGTCTCCGAATCCGGCACACTCAGCGGCGGTGCATTCAGTGAGACCGTGACCGGCCTGGATAATTACACCGTGGCCGAGAACGGCAACCACGCCACCGGCGTCTACGACCGCGAAACGATTGGCGGCGGCTCCTGGGTCCGCACCAGCAGCGGAGCCGGCCTCGCCACCGGCAGCGGCACCAACACGTACACACTCACCGAAATCGGTGACTCGCTCGCCGCCCACTTCGAACAGAGCATCACAGGCGACACCCGCTACGCACTCGTCTCACGCTTCGATGATGTCAGCAACGGCACCAGCGGAACCACCCCCGGCAACGTGACCTTCTACTCACATGGGTTGGTGTTCCGCGATCCGGGACCGACCAATCTGCTTGTGCCGCGTGCTCAGGCCGACAGTCTTGCGCAAGATCTCTCGTTGCCTGGCATGCCCGTCACGATTCACGATCCAGGAGCACCATCACAATTCGTTTATTTGGTGATTTCCGATGCGGCGCAGAACGATCCGATTGCCCACAACCACATGGCGAATGTGCTCTCGGCACGTGGGCTGCGAAATGAAACGATCACTGATCCGGCAACTGGAACGGCACAGCCGTCCGAGCTTCAGGATGCGATGTATGCAATATATAGAGGTAGTACAGGAAGCTCGCCTCCAGGATACACGAACCGCTATCTCATATTTGAGCCGAACCGCAGAGTCCAGATCGTTGATGCAGAGGGTTTGCAAGCCCTTCAACTAATTGCAAACCTTCCACCCACGAACCCACGAATTGATAACGAGCATCCAAATATATCTATACAGGTATTGGGTGATTCACGGACACCTCGCGCTGATGCGAGCGCCCATCTCGCGAGTCTGGTCCCGAAGCCAGACCAATCAACCTACAAGCCGTTCGAGCCATTTCCTGATTTACAGATGACTGAGCCTCGGAATCGATTCCCGACCGTTATTGATTTCAAGAAATGGTCGCAAACCGATCCAGCCGGACAGTTGCTTGTGGAATTCTTCGTCGGCGCGATTGAGACGCCATTTGCACCTCTCGTGATTCTGTCGGATCCATTCGAGATCATCAAAACGATCCGCGATCCATTGAACACAAGACTCAGTCCCGAACAACGCGCAGCGATCTCGAAGGCGAGACGTGATGCAAATGAGATTACACCTAAGAATGTGGCGAGAGGCCTGGGAGGAATTGGTTCAACAACGGCCACGGGCTATGCCAGCGCGCGGTTTATTGGTCAAATAGTGCCTTCACAACCCAGTCTGAATTCGAGTGTTCATCCTGGAAGCGACCATCTTGGCTTGAAACAGGATATGATTGTTGGTTCCGGCAATGTTCCCGTCGGGAAGAGCTTGGCTACTGGTACGACGAGTGATAATAGTGGTTCAGGAGAAATAACTTCAGGTCGCGGTCATCAGCATAACAATACTGGCCCAGGAATGGGCATACCTGACGGCGTGCCTGATATTAATCCAGGGGTGCCAATCCGTGCGTCTGGCACGATCAACGCAGACGGTAGTAACCTATGGTCGATCCCATCGGCCGCCACGCTACGAGAGGCGGAACTCATTCGCACTCGGTATGGCCTCAACTCGGCCGAATTGGTTGAAGGCGGACTTCAGCAGGTGGGCGGCCGAATCCGGGATGCTGATCTCCTAGTGCTGGCCGAGTCATTACAGCTGGAGGTTTACCATGTGTCCTTCGTCACACGTGAGGGACAGCGGGGTTACCTCCTGGTTGTCGGCGAAGCGGGCCGGACCGGCACGATTGAAACGAACGTTCTCAGGCAGATCGTTCCAGGGGCACGTCTTGAAGGGGCGATCCACGCGCATCCCCCTGGTGGGACAATCTCCCGATCCGACTACCTGTACTCGTTAATGGAGAACACCAACCTGAGCATCGTTGTACGCCTGGACGGCCGCACCCAGACAACGACGATCCGCCCAGTAGATGCGGCAGGTTACTTCTTGCGTAATGAGGGTATCGTACCCCTGCCTCTGATTGGAGGAGCACCTCGGTGAATCAGTACAAACCTTTAACGCATTCCGATGAGGCGATCCACTCGTACCTCACACGGGATGGACGCACCCCACTCGAACACCACTTTGTCATGCAGGGCAACATTCACGAGTGGAAGTCGAGTGTGGGTATCGTGCTGACCAGCCGCTTTCAGAACGAGGATTTGAAGATCCGCTGCATCGCCTATCTACTGCGACATGGGTTGGCGTGCCAGTCGCCAGAGCATATCCCACACCTAGCAAAACGGCTTAACTGGTCCGGGTGGGGAAAGCAGCTAGTTCTCACGCCGCCCGATGGCGACGCAGAAGGACCATAGCAGTTGAACCGTGGTGTGGCTGTATGTGCTCATCCTTATTGAAGAATGGAGGATTGTCGGTGGTCCAAATGGGCGGCAGATGAGCTTCGCCCACGGCGTTTACGCTTCGAGTTTAAGTCGTTGAAAGTCCACAACACCGGCCAAGCCAGGCCCAAACTCGCTTCATGTATAGCGTTAACATGACCTGGAGATCTGCTACTTTCCCGCAACGAATCTGATCCGGAGGGCTGGCTCGAAGAGCGAGAAGTCGAAGAGGTCTTCATTCGTGCGGCGAGAGTTCTCTGGCTCCTGGTGTCCGGGCGTCGGATCGGGACGACGGCGGAGCATCCGTTCTATGTCGTCGGCAAGGGGTGGAAGCCAGCGGGTGAATTGCAATATGGCGATGTGCTCTCCTCGCACAATGCCTCGCCGGGCGTCGTCGAATCGGTGACGCAAGACGAGGAGATGACCATCGTCTACAACCTCCGCGTCGCCGGCTTCCACACGTACTTCGTCGGCTGCGACGAGTGGGGCTTCAGCGTCTGGGCACACAATACGTGCTTCAAGGTCACCGAATCGCCCACGGGCCTCATTCAGATTTGGGACGATTCAGGGAAGCTAGTGCTGAAGGCCGACCGCAAGACTCTGGGGGCGGAATTCCATCGCACGTTCAACGGGATGAATTTGCCCGAGGCACAGAAAACCGCCCTGATGACAGATATGCGGAATGCGTTGGAGGCGAAAGGACTCAACCTTGCGAAGCCGTCGGCTCTTGAGTTGAAGCCGCTAGTTCCCGGCTCTGATGAGTGGAAGGCTGCTGTCCAAGCGATCCGTTCGGGCAATGGACACGGAGTCAATTTCCGTACCAAAAATCAATCCGATGCGATGAAACTGCTCTATGAGGCGAAACCGGAATTGAAGGGGAATGCTATCTCAACCAAGCAGAACTTGCAAGAAGCCGTGCGAGATGGGCGGGGATACCAGCAGCACGGTCCCGAACTTGAGGGCAATGCTCCGGAAAACGTGTTGCCACACCTCAAGTGGCGTGATAATACCGGTGGTCAGTGGCGTGGGGATGGGCATATTTTCTGGTAACGACAACGTTATTCTGTTCGAGGTTGGCATCGAGTATGTGTACCACACGCCAGTTCGATCCCGAACGTGATCGATACTTTGTTGTGTCTCACCCGGCGATCCCTCCACTTCCGGAGGCGTGTCGAGCGGCACTGCGGCCATTGACCGAGGAAGCGGCAATTGAGTTATGGAGAGTAGTTGTCGCCCGGCGATGGCGTCCGCTAACTCGCTTCTTGCCGAATAGCCATTGGTCGCATCAGTTCACTGTTACCGGTCCAGATTGGATGGTTAATTGGAACGCTTGGCTCTCGAATGAACCAGACTATTCTGATCCAATTCGCACGTTCCTAACTTCAACATTATCCTGGGGAGACGACGATCCGATCTACTTCGTCCTCTCTGGACAGTCGATCTTGAGGCTTCCGTGGGAAATGTTTTTGGCATATTGGCATTACTTTCTTCATACCGATCAAGATGCACTGCTTATAGCTCCGACTCGTTCGCAGTCTGTCTGCTTTGGCGAAACAGGGCTTTTGGGCGTAGGAACACGGCCATTATCTCCACCATTTGATGACCGTGAGGCATCGAATGGGTGTGACTGTCACCCGGAGCCACCATGTTCCACGCCCACGGATTCTTCACCCGCTCATCTCGATTGACAAAGCTACAACATCGGCGGTTGAAGCGGAACTGACGGATTGACTTCTTCGATATGAGCAATCTTGCAACCCCAACACATACCCCGCTATGAGCGACCTGAACGAGAAACCCGCCGAATCCCCGAATCCCATCATCGGCTTCGCCGCTGGCACACCGATCCTCACGTCGAGCGGTAGCAAGCCCATCGAAAGCATCAAGCCCGGCGACCTGATCCAGACGCAACCTGACGACTGCGAAAGCGATTACGAGCCAGAAGACCATGACGATGACCACACTGGTGAAGACGCTCGGTGGTGGGAGTGGAACTGACGTGTGCATGAAGAAGGCCGGGGTGTCTGTGGTCCACCCCGGGTGTCGATAGAACTATCCACCCATATTATTTGCTGGAAATCATAATGTATGATGCCTGTATAACTCGATAATTCTCCACTTAATAATACTCTTCTGTGTATTGTTCCTTCCAATATGTGCATCAACTCATCACCATTGCATCAACATCCTCAGGATCGCCTCCATGATTGCAGACGCCACTTTCTCCAATGGCCAATCTCACACGGCCGAATCTCACATTCGCACCCGCTCAACATTCGACGACGCCGCACTCTTCACCCAGTTCGCCACGCTTGCCCGGGAAGCGGGGCGTGAGGATCTGCATGCGGAGTTCACACGGCGGGCGGCGGAGGCGGCGGTGCGGCCGGATGCGGAGGCACTGCACAAGGAGGGGTGTCGACTCGTGCGTGAGGGCAAGCTCGCCGAGGCCGAGGC
>JBGSZR010000103.1:0-30564 GCA_041750275.1 Gemmataceae bacterium | reverse complement strand
TCCTCCTTGGGCAACGGCTGGAAGAGGTCGGCGGGCGTGACGCCGACTTTCTTGGCGTTGAACCAGATGGCCTCCTCCCCGGCGATCACCCGCTTGATTTCGCCTTCGATCCCTCGATACACCGCATCGGGGAGGTCGCTCTGGTCCTCCCCGAAGAAGTAGCCAGCGACAACGGCGGCTCCCAGATGACCGGCCATCGTCCCGGCCGTGTGAGCGTTGGCGAGTCCGTAGACGCCGGTGCGGAGGTACTGAAAGTCGATCATGGCCGTATCCCGAAGGTGTTTCTCGTTGATCCGCCACTGCCTCGCACGCCCGGAGCATCGCCGCTAACTGTTCCGGGTCGGCCAGCCGATGGTCATTTCCGACCTCGACGAGCGCCGACGCTTTCGAGCCGCTGTTCGTGACCAGTTCTTCGGAGTCGGCGAACGGGATCACGTCGTAGGCCCGGCTGTGCACCATCACCGTGCCGGGCTTCACGGTTTTGGCGGCGGTGCTGTGCTTCTTTCATGCTGGGCAGAGCAGCACAAGGGGCGTCGAGCCTGCTTGCACGTTCATGGCGACGGACCCGCCTCGTGACGACCCGACGATGACATCGGGCCGGTGCCGGTCGAACTCGGCTTGGGCGACGGCGAGAGCGGCGGCGAAGTCGTCGTCATCGAGGGCCGGGTTGATGACTTCGTGGCCGTGCGCGGCGAGGTTGGTCGGCTTGACGCCGCCCGGCTTCGAGGTCCAGCCGTGCAAGAAGAAGACTTTCATCGGGGTTGTAATGATATTTCTCTCGTCCCAGTCATCACCTTCCATCCGAGGCCCTGGACAGTAATGTGGTGCTGGCAATTCTAGGGGAATTTGGTAGAGTTTGCCAAACCCGAACAAGGCTCAATGGAGGCCGTCGAGTGATCAAGCTGCGGGACTTCCTGCGCATCTCGGAAGCCGCCGAGTACCTCGGCGTTTCGCCGAACACGCTCCGCAACTGGGAGCGGGCGGGCAAGATCATGGCGCACCGACACCCCGTGAACGACTACCGACTCTTCAAGCGGGAAGACCTCGACGCCGTGCTCAAGAAGGCCGAGCGACCGTCACGGCGTCACAAGGCATGAGGTGTGGAACTTACAGGACGCAGGCGAAGAAGATCGATCATGGAACCTCCCCGTTGGAACATCATCACGCCCTCGCAGTACGAGTGGGAGCGGCGTGGCCCGGACTTCATCCGAACGAGCCTGCCCGACTACGACCCGTACCGGGCGTGGTCCAACTTCGAGTTCCTGACCGACGACGGGGCCATCTACGAGGTCGATCTGCTCATCCTGACAAAGCAGGGGTTCTGGCTCGTCGAAACGAAGGCGTGGGCGGTCTGTATGCCGGTGGAGTACACGCCGACCGTGAACGACTTGGCGGACCTCCTCGCCGACGCCATGCGCCGACCGATGACGGCTGACTCCCACCGGCCTCGACAGATCGTGTTCCGAGGCAACCCCCGCTGGGAGGAACTCCACCCATACCTGAAGCAACTCGGCATCGAGGTTTCGGTTCAGAATGAGTTGCCTCATATCGAAGCCGTGTATGAGGACTTCCTGCGCCAGATGCGGAGGGCGAGATCCAACCCGCTGATTTTGCGGACGCCATCCCCGACCGACGTGGAGAAGTCGTTCCCGGCCATCGCCCAGTGGGTCCGAGGGTACGGCCACATCGAGATCGGCGACCAAGAGGGCTTCGGCTTTATCGTCCGGGCCATCGACTACGGCGGGGTCGTGTTCGAAGACGACAAGCCCGACACGCTGGCCGAGGCGATGGCGGCTCTGGAGAAGGGGTTGACCGAGTTTTTCGAGCGGGAGGGGATCGAGTGACCTCGCTGAACAACTTGTTCGCAGACATCCCGGCCCACCTTCCCGACGAGCTTTTCACCACGCTGCTCGACGCCGCCCACGTCCGCATCGAGCGAATCGTCACACACGGCCACACATCGCCGGACGGGTTCTGGTACGACCAAGTGCGGCACGAATGGGTCGTGCTGTTGAAGGGGGCAGCGAGGCTCCGCTTCGAGGATGAAGCCGTCGAGATGAAGCCGGGCGACAGCGTAAACATTCCCGCCCACAGGAAGCACAGGGTCGAGTGGACAACGCCGGACGAGCCGACGATCTGGCTGGCGGTGCATTACGGAGATGGGAAATGAGCGAGCCCATCGAAACCCTGCCCAACCTCGGCCCCAAGAGCAGCCAGTGGCTTCGTGACGCCGGGATCACCACGATTGCCGATCTTGAACGCCTCGGCCCGGTCGTCGCCTTCCGCCTCGTGAAACAGCACCAGCCGAAGACCAGCCTCAATCTGTTATGGGCGCTTGCGGCGGGTCTGACGGGCGAGGACTGGCGGGAACTCTCCGGGGCGACCAAGCGGCGGCTTCGCAAGCAAGCGGAAGTAGACTGAGCGATCAACCCAACCCGAGGTAGACATGCGAGTGACCACACTCTTGATCCTGATCCTCTCCTCGCCGATCCTCGCCGCCGAGCCGAAAGTGCTTCGTGACGTCGCCTACGTCGAGCCGAAGAATGAGCGGCAGACGCTCGACGTGTACGCCCCAGCCGAAGGGAAAGGGCACCCCGTCATCTTCTGGATTCACGGCGGTGGCTGGAAAGCGGGCGACAAGAAGAGCGTGTCGAAGAAGCAGCAATTCTTCGTGGACAGGGGCTTCGTCTTCGTCGCAACCAATTACCGGTTCCTTCCCGAAGTGACCGTCAAAGACATGGCGGGCGACATCGCCAAGGCCATCCGCTGGGTTCACGACCACGCCGAGGAGTTCGGCGGCGACCCGAACTCGATCATCGTCATGGGGCATTCGGCGGGCGCACATTTGGCGGCTCTCGTCTGCACCGACGACGGCTACCTGAAGGCCGAGAAGTTGTCGCTGTCAGTCCTCAAGGGCTGTGTGCCGGTCGATTGCTCGATGTACGATATTCCCAAGCGCATCAAGGACGGCGGTGACACGCCACCCGCCACGATCAAGGCGATTTTCACCGACAAGGAAGAATGGCAACGGCAGTGTTCTCCAGCCGCACACATTGCTAAGGGCAAGAACATCCCGCCCTTCCTCATTATCCATGTCGCCGCCCGTGCCGATACCAAGGCCCAAAGCCACTGGCTGGCGGACAAGCTGAATGAGGCCGGGGTATCGGCGAAAGTGGTGGCCGCCGAGGGGAAAACGCACGGTACGATCAACTCCGATCTGGGCCTGCCGGATGACAAACCGAGCGTGGCGGTGTTCGAGTTGCTGGATCGGCTCCAGCGCCCGATGAAATAAGCAAGTCATGGCGAACTGCATCATCAGGAGATCCGATGTCGAAAGTCGTAAGCACTCTCCTCGGGAGACGAGCCTTCCTCCAGCAAGGCACGCTCGTCCTCGGCACGCTCGGCCTCGACCTCGTGTCGGGGGCAACGCTCCTCGCCGATGAGGGGTCGGACAAAGGCGGGGTCAAGTTCGGCTTGATAACCGACCTGCACCATGCAGACAAGCCGCCCGCTGGAAGCCGCCATTACCGGGAGACGCTCGGCAAGCTGGCCGAAGCCGCCAAGCAGTTCGAGAAGGACAAGCCGGGGTTCGTCGTCGAACTCGGCGACCTGATCGACGCCGCCGATTCGGTCCCAACGGAACTGACGTACCTGAAAACGGTGAACAAGGCGTTCTCGGCGATCTCGAAGGACCGCCACTACGTGCTCGGCAACCACTGCGTCGATACGCTCACGAAAGAAGAGTTCCTCGACGGCGTGGCTCAGAAGAAGGCGTACTACTCCTTCGACCGGGGTGGCGTCCACTTCGTCGTACTCGATGCCTGCTTCACGAGCGGCGGCAAGCCTTACGGTCGGAAGAACTCGAAGTGGAACGACGCCAACATCCCATCAGATGAGGTGGATTGGCTGAAGGACGACCTGAAGGGGACGGACAAGAAGGTGGTCGTGTTCGCCCACCAGTGGCTCGACGTGGCCAACGACTACGGCATCAAGAACGCCGCCGAGGTCTGCAAGGTTCTGGAGGGATCGGGCAAAGTGCTGGCCGTCTTCCAGGGGCACAGCCACAAGAACGACTACAAAGAAATCGGCGGCATCCACTACTGCACGCTGGTCGCCATGATCGAGGGCCCAGGCGCCGAGAGCAATGGCTTCTCGACGGTGTGGGTCGGCACGGACGGCACGATCAAGCTGACCGGCTTTCGCAAGCAGAAGGGCTACGACTGGTCGGCAAAGAAGTAAGGGCGTGGGGGGCGGTGTCATGAATGACAGCGCAACACCGGGCTATTCGCACACTCAGAAGGGGCCTTGGTCGCTGCCCGTCCTGCGAACATTATTCACGGCTGCTCAAGGGCTTATCGCCCACTTTCCGGGGGCTTATCGGCCACTTCGTCCGTACAGAATGCCCACGAAAACAAGCGATTTAACGCAAAGCCAATGAAAAAAGCCACTTACAGTTTCCCGCAAGTGGCTTCAAAGTGGAGGCGCCGGGAATTGAACCCGGGTCCCGTGGCACTTCCGCGCCGGCATCTACGTGTGTAGCCTGTCATTTGCCGAGGCCTATCCGAAGACTGCCTCGTGTTCGCACATTTGGGACTCCGGCAGGCGGGATTCCCTCAGTGCTATCGGCCAGGTTTTTTAGCAGGAACCGCCGCCGAGACGAACCGGGTGGTGTCCCCGGTCCTCGAGTTCCCGCGAGCCTAACTTGCGTCCAGACCAACCACTTTCAGGCGAAGGGGCTGGAGTGGGGTTGCGTAATTACGCAGCCAGGTTGAACTGCGGTTCAGCAGTTAAATTTTGATCAGCTTTTTACGTGGCCAACTGATCAACCACGACACGCCACCAAACACTTCCGCAACCCGGTCGATACCAGATCGCCCCCCAAAACGAACCTACCACCTTTCGATGGGTCACACACATTATACGATTCACTGCAGAAGTTGATAGTTCGCTTTCCAGATCCCCGGGCTTCCACCGGGGCTCGCCACATCAGGTGCGTCATGTTCCTGGCGACTCTCCTCATGGCTTCAACATCGTACGCCCAGCCAGCCCCACCGCCCGTGCTCCCGCTCTGGGAGGGCAAAGCACCCCACGCGATCGGCGACACGGCCACGGATAAGCCGACCATCAGCGTGTACAAGGCCGCCAAGCCCAACGGAGCCGCGGTCGTGATTTGTCCCGGTGGCGGGTACGGTTTCCTCGCCGATGACCACGAAGGCAAGCAGGTCGCCGAGTTCTTCAACACGCTCGGCGTCACGGCCTTCGTTCTCAAGTACCGCATTGTGCAGAAGGATCGCCCCGGGCCCCTGAACCCGGCCCCGCTGGCCGATGCGCAGCGAGCCATTCGCACCGTCCGCGCGAAGGCCGAGGAGTTCGGCATCGATCCCAGTCGGATCGGCATCATGGGGTTCTCGGCCGGCGGGCACCTCGCCAGCACGGCGGGCACGCACTTCGACAGTGGCCTGAAGGAAGGCGATGCCATCGACAAGGTGAGTTGCCGACCCGATTTCCTGATCCTGGCGTACCCCGTGATCTCGATGGAAGACGGTGTGACCCACGGCGGCAGTCGTCGGAATCTGCTGGGCGACAAGCCCGATGCGAAGCTCATCGAACTCTATTCGAACGACAAGCAAGTGACGAAACAAACCCCGCCCACGTTCATTTTTCACACCTCCGCGGATACGGCGGTGTTGCCGGAGAACGCCACACGCTTTTACCTCGCCTGCAAGAAGGCCGGGGTGCCGGTGGAATTGCATCTGTACGAAAAGGGGAAGCACGGCGTGGGGTTGGGCCGCGATCCGAAGTGGACCGGCGGCGAAACCAGCCTCGCCACCTGGCCGGATCGCCTGACGGAATGGCTAAAATCTCAGAAGATTCTCGACGAGAAAAAGTGAGACGCGAGTGACTGCGAGCAGTGCCTGTGCGGGCACTGCTCGCGTCGCATCATCACTTCAAGCCTCTCGTTTTCAATTTGCGTGTGTACTTTACTTCGCCGATCCAGAGCGTGAGGCGATCGTCTTCAAAGTGCATGTGTTCGATGGTACCGGGTGCGGGTGAACGCACGACACCGCAGAGGCGGCCGGTGGGGTCGAAGACCTGCACACCGATGGGAGTGGCAGCGTAGATGCGGCCATCCTTGTCCGTGGCGAGGCCGGTCGCGTCACTCGTCATCTTCCCCTGGCCCAGCCGAAGAGGTGCATACGGCGAACCCGAATGCGGCTCGCTGTTCGCCATGCGGAAGGCCCAGATAAAGGTGCCGCCAGCGTCCGCCACGAAAAGCGTGCCGCCATCCGGGCTGAAGGTGAGACCGCTGGGTTTGGCGAACGGCACGCCGAAACGATCGGGAGCACGGCGATCGCCCGGGAAGCCGAAGAAGACGGCTGCTTCACCCGGTTGCGTGTTCCAGCGGAAACCGCGTGACGCACCGGTGAAGGTGAAGGCAACCCCTTCACGCATCGCAGGCTTCTTGCCATCCACTTTCTTCCAGTCCTCGCCCTCGATCAGGATTTGCGACAGCGGCATATCCTGGGCGCGAACAACAGTTGACCCGATAAACACTGTAACGAGAGCAAGTGCCAAATGCGGCATCGGGTAGCTCCGATGGAGAAGGGAGTGTGTGAACGCGGATTGTACGCGAGGGGTGGCAAGCGACGCGATCAGAAACTGCGACGCTGGCGAGCCAGTTCCACCGATTTCGTGGTGATGGCGTACTTCGTCCGCAGATTCGTACGCTCCCACGTTGGCACGTGCCGCGGTGAATGCACGAAGCGAATGAACTCATCCAGCACCGCAGCGAAGTGGGCTTCGTGGCCGGTTCGCAAGTCTGCGGGCACGTGAATCGCGAAGGTGCCATCACGCACTTCCAGGGCTGTGCCGGGGAACTCGACTTGCCAGGCGTCGCACTTGCGGAGCAACACGGCGGCCAGTCGTGTGTGGTCGAGCGGATCGGTGGGCGTGATGGTCACTTCCGGCAGGGTGCCCGCTGGCTGCCTCACGCCCACAGTTGAGCGCGTGCCGCGAGCCACGGCGAGGTGTGTGTCGCCATTCTCGGATTCATATTCCCAGCGTGTGGTGAGCTGCACCTGGATGCCGCGGAGCGTGAAGTTTGCCGTGTTGTTGCCAGCGTAGAAGAGCAGGCCGCCGGTGGTGCGTCCAGTCAGTTCCGCGGGAAACGTGGGCAAACCCGTGAGGGTGGTGAACTGATCCGGTTCCAGGATCAAGGGCCAGCGGTCGGCATCGAGCAAGCGGATGTCGGTGTCGAAGTCGACGGCCTGATCCGGGGCGATGAGCCACAGGGCGAGGTCCGCGAGGTGCGTGCCGACGTCGGCCAGGGCGTCGCCGGAGATGTGCGAATCGAACCACCACCACGGGCGAAGCAAGGGTCGGCCTGCGACAGTTTTTTTGAGGTGGTGGATGCTTTCGAGCACGAGCGCTGGCCGTTCGGGGTTGCCGGTGTGCCAGTCGCCGAAGATTTCGCGATCACGCACGAGTGCCCGCTGGAGGCGCGAAGTGATTTCGTGCCGTTCCGTCATCATGTCCCACGCCAGGACTTCCCGCATCTCGGCGTCGTCGAGCAGTTGCTCCAGTTTTGGCAGATCGGCCGCGTCGATGATCCATGGCTTGTCCGCGAGGACATGCAAGTTCTCGTTCACGGCCACGCGCATGAGGTCGATCTTGGGGCGATTGCGACCCGAGAGCACGACCGTGTTGCCGGGCTGCTCACGTAGAAAGCGGCCAAGGTAATCGCCGCCGGCACGGATATCGAGTTCCCAGGCGGTCGGTGATTCCGTGCGTGTGTTGAAGCCGGCAATCCGATCGACATGGGCCACGAGATCGGCATCGAGTGGGGCATAAACGTAGCAGCGTGGCGCGATGCCATCGTGCATCTGCTTTTGCACAAGTGCCGCATGGAAGTGGCCCGGTGCGAGCGTCATCAACTTCAAGGGCGAACGAGTCACGGAACCCCCGGGCATTTGCACGGAACCAGCACCGGGCATACAGTATTACCTGCCCAGTTGTTGGGATATTTCACCGCGGAGATTGCACCGATGACCGTTCGCTTCATCATGGTCGGCGGGTTCCTCGGTGCCGGCAAAACCACCACGCTGGCCCGGCTGGCGCGAATGTATCAAGCACGAGGCCTGCGCGTCGGCATTGTCACCAATGATCAGGCCCATGACCTCGTGGACACCAACTCGTTCCGCGCCCAGGGTTTTGCCACGCAAGAAGTCCCCGGTGCCTGCTTCTGCTGCCGCTTCGACGAACTGGTGACCCGAGTGGGTTCCCTGGAATCAACTGAACGGCCTGATGTCATACTGGCGGAACCGGTCGGAAGTTGCACCGACCTTGTGGCGACCGTTATTCAACCACTCAAAGATTTGTACAGCGGACAGTTTGAAGTGGCACCCTACGCGGTTCTCTTCAAGCCGAGCCATGGCATCCGCATCCTTCGCAATCAGTCGGCTGGCGGCTTCAGCCCCAAGGCCGCGTACATCTTCAAAAAGCAACTCGAAGAAGCGGACGCCATCGTGGTGAACCGCATCGATGAATTCGAGCCGGCCCGTCTCGAAGAACTGACGCGGTTGCTCGGCGAGCACTACCCCGGCGTCCCCGTGCTAAAAGTCTCGGCCCAGACCGGCATGGGCTTCGAGGCCCTTGTCGAACTTCTCGAACAGCGCGGCGGTTTTGGTCGCAAGATCCTGGACATCGACTACGACATCTATGCCGAGGGCGAAGCCGAACTTGGCTGGCTCAACGCCAGCATTCGCCTCACGAGTGCCAACGCCTTCCATCTCGATGCACTGCTCACAAAGTTGCTCGGCTCGCTGGCGCAGGCGTGCCGACAGCTCGGCGGCGAAGTGGCCCACCTCAAGCTCATCGGCATGGATGATGCCGGAGCCTTTGCGGTCGGCAACGTCGTGAGCAGCGACACCGAGGCGAAACTTTCGTTGCCCAGCCATCTCAGCTTGAAGGAAGCCGATCTGATCGTGAATGCCCGCGTGGCAATCGACCCCGCTGTGCTGGAGAAAGAAGTGCAACGCGTGGTCTCAGCGGAATGTGCAGCATTCGGCGTGATACCGGAATTTCGCACCAGCCAGAGCCTGCGCCCCGGCCGACCGGTGCCCACGCACCGGTACACGAATGCCACGTGAGAAGCCTGCAAAATTTCGAACCCGGTTCTCGGTGAACGGAATACGCGAGTGCTTCTCACGGTGTGTGACCACGGATGGCGATCCGTCGAGGCGGTTAACAGGCATTCACTCCGGCACCTGACCGTGCCGGCTCGCCAGGGGATTGCGTTCGCCGGATGGACGCGCGACCGGATGAACGGCCAGCGTTGCATGCTGGAGTCTGCTGCATGAACTTTGTGGATCGTGTGCCGTCACTTCGCTGTCAGCGTGATGTCGTGCTCCTGGTCGCCCTTCTTCACTTCCACACTCAGGTCCGCGGTCGCGGCCTCCTCATAGCGAGGTGGAATAGTGACGTAGATTGGCCACTCGCCGGTGGCAGGATCGGTGAAGTTCACCGGGCCCCGGGCCGCACCTGCGGGTGGGATCTGCTTGTTCTGCGAGGTCTTCACGACGATCTTGCATTTGCCGAGCGGTGGTTCGCTCACGATGTAAGTTCCATCATTTTTTGAACGCCCGGAAACGGAGTGTTTGCCGTCCTCGGTGAAGAGCACGATCTCCGCGGCCGAGACTGGCTTGCTATCGATGGTCAGATTGCCGAAGAGCTTGCCGCCGTGATTGATGCCGTCACCGGAACCGCACCCGATGAAGGCCAGGGGCGTGAAAGCGAGAAGCATTGCCGAGCCGAGACGCATCCAGGTCATGTTCGAACCTGCCTTGGGATGAAATCGGCCGCACCCACAGGAGGGCACGGCCGAGGGAGAGGAACGAGTCGCGCCGGGTGAATTAGTAGTTGCCGACGGGCTGGCCATCGGCGGGGTCGATCAATCGAGCCCAGACGGCGGCATCGATGCTGTTCGAGATGTTCCGCACAGAGCCGTCGCCGAGTGAAACGCCGATGCCACCCGCGGTGAAGGCGTGGGCCACGTCCATGTTGCAGTTGGTCGGGTTCACACCGATCTGAAACTTGGTGCCAACCGAGCGGCCATTGAACATGGGAGCAAAGGCCGAATCCCAGCCGCCATGGAACAGCAAATTGGCGCGGTTTTGATTGGGGCAGTGCATCATCTTCTCGGCAAGGAAGGCGACGTTCGAACTGCCATCCGGCACGGTGGAGATGGTGTAGCTGGTCCACCAGTATCGCGTCTCGCTGAACGGGCTGCCGCGGCGGGCAAACACCTGGTAGTTAAAGGCATAGCTGGTGGCGGACCAGTCCGTGTTGGCTCCACCCTGCAGCCAGCTATAGCTCATGGTGCGGAAGTCCTGCCGGCTCGGATCGAGCTTGGATCTGAACGCGTTGAGCTTGACCGTCCAGATGTTAATGCCGCCGACACTGCTGAACAGTTGGGTGCCGTTGCCAGCTGTGTAAAGTGGCGTCTGCTCGACGTGCGGCATCAGGTGGTAGTACAGGGTGACGTCGCCGTTGAGCGTCTTCCAGGGGGTGTTGTTGCCGCCATTCTGCCAGGCACCGGAGTTGGCCCCGGGCTCGCCCTGATGGTTCCACCAGGGATCCCAGGCATTGGGCAGCGTGCCACCGCGGGAATCGGCCGCACTATGAATGGCCAGGGTGATTTGCTTCAGGTTGTTCTGGCTCTCCATGCGAGCCGCGGCCTCGCGGACCTTCTGCACGGCGGGGAGAAGCAGACCAATCAGGATGGCGATGATGGCGATCACCACCAAGAGTTCAATGAGCGTGAACGCGGAGCGAGCCTGGTCTCCGGGGAGAGGAGAGCGACGCATGAATTGACCTCAGAAAATGATGACGCGAGTCAAGAGCACCAGAGGTAAGCAATTCGATTATAACCACTTCCACGAAATGTGAAAATTGAATGAATGCGATTTTGTGATTTCTTGGCCTCGCGTTCATTCTTCCCAGAGTTTGCGTTGCTTCCCGCGGCTGGTTCGCACCAGGGCCCACAGGCTGCCGGGAAAACCAATAGCCGCGAAGGTGGCAAAACTGCGGCGTTGCTCGGGCATTGGCTGCTTCGGGCCGGTCTTGCTGGTGAGCCCACCCATCATTTCGGCGACGATCCAGAGCCCCACGGCCACGCAGACAATCACAAGCGAAGCCTTACGAAACATCACGCTAATGTTGTGCAGCATGGGTTCATCCGAACTTGGTGGATCGATGATCGGTTAGTTCAGCCCTTGCAACCACTGCTGCAAAATGGTGTCGGCATCACCCGTGCGTGGCTGCGGCTGGCGCTCCGCATATTCCAGCGCCAGCACCAGCGGGATCGTCAGTTGTGCTTCACCGGCAACCGGCTCGGCCGCAGCGAGCAACGCACGGGCGGGCCGCACGGGAATCGGCACCACTTCAACGGGATTCGCAAGTGGATCGTTGCAGAGTTCCGCGGGCGAGGTGACCAGATACTGCCGGCAGACAAATGGCCGGTGCGGATGGATGGAGCAGGCATCGTTTTCAAGGAAGGGACAGACGAGTCCGAGGTGAAAGTAGTCACTCGCCGCCGTGCGGGCTCGTTCGTTGCTCGTGACGGGGACCAGCCGCAGGAACAGGTCGAAGAGCCCGGCCGCCTGCAACCGGGCGACGCGATCGGCGAAGCGGGCACGCACCTCGGAGCGGCGCGGTTCGGGCAGCGCATCCACCAACTGGGCGAGCGCGAACGCTTCAGGCGGTGTGATCGGCACTGGCTGAGCCCGGCAACACGCCGAGCATCCCTTGCAACACGAGACGTTCCGGCCGTCTGACTCGATGGCCTTCACCGCCACATCAATGATGGCGTTATCGACCGCGTACATCAGTGGGAGAAGCTCCTCCACACGCACCGTTCCGGTCGGTGCGTCCGCTTCCACAACGAGCGATTGACCGAGAACGGATAACGCGATGCGAGCCGGCTGAGTGGGCATGCGAGTCTCCGACTTGGGGTGCCCACGTTTTACACGCGGCGCATGCGAGCACCGACCAGAACTCCGAAGGCACCGAGCACGGGCGTGGCCAGCGCGATCCACGTGGGTTGGCGGGCATTCATCATCGCGTCCATGTTGCTCACCTCCGCGGGCCGCTCGCGCGTTTCCACCGTTGTGGTGAGCACGGGAATGGCCGAGAGCAATCCCAGCACGAAGACAATCCCGGCCAGGACGATGGGCGGCTTCGGCATCTTGCTGATCCGGGCACACACAAAGCCCCCGGCGATCGCCGCAGCGAGGCTCACCACGAACCAGACCACGATCCACGTTGGAGAGATGTCGAACGTGCCTGGTTCAAAGGCACCGTTCGGCCCGAGAATCAGAAACGCCGCGGTGAAACACCCGAAGACGAGAGCGAACATCGTCAGGTAGCCGAGCAGGACTGCACCGATGGAACGCATCATGAACAATCTCCCAGTAGGAATAAGACCGCTTCTGTGGTGAGGGAGAGGGGGGGTATCCGAATTCTCTGGGGATATTGAATTCCTCTGCAGGAACCTGGTTCTGCAGAGGAATTCGGAGTGCGGAATGAAAGACCCGGCAAACCGCCGCAATTGTCCTCGTGCCACCCCCAGAGAAATTGGTTGCACCCGGGAGAGGCTTTGATCAGTTCAGGCCCACGGCTCGTCGGCGCCAGAGTCGAAGTTCGTCCGCCGGCACTGTGGCATCGATCGTGTTCCACTCGTTGAGCGCACGCGTCAAGCCATCTTCCGGTGTCGTGGTTCCCCGCACAATCGCGGCAACCTCGCGGCCAAGTGCGGCGTTCAACTTCGCCTGATCCGGGCCGCGGAGGCCGAAAGCGGGATTGCGCACGGCGCGGCCGAGGTTTACACGCAGCGATTCCTGCAGCTCCTTCGAGCGTTCCTCATTGAAGCCGTAGCCGAGCCAGATGACGAGTCTATCCCGGTCGAGGTGTGCCTCTCGGAAGGGGCCGAATCCCAGTCCAGGCGTACTGAGGAGTTCGAGGCTGCGCTCGGGCCCGCCGATCTCGGCCAGTAGCTCAAAGGCGGCATCGGGGTGCATGCAACGTTTGTGCACCACACCAAGACGGCCACTGGAAAAGTACGGGATGTAGTTGCCGTCGGCGGGGAGCGCTTTGCCGGCGACGTCGTAGTAACTGTCCGTGCCCGGGAGTGGCGCAATGCCGAAGCGCGACGGATTCCAGGCCGAACCCTTCTGAAACGTGGCCAACTCGGCCAGAGAGAAAACTCCGAGCACGGCTTGGCCATTCGCCATGAAGGTAGCGGGGGCTTCCGTGCTCGTGGCCGGTTTCAACTTCGCGAACCACTCGGCTGCCTGGCGAAAGCCCGGTGAAGTGAGGCGTGGCTTGCCCGTCTCGGTCTCGAAGGCGAAGGAAAGGGAATCGACCGCGGCCGGGTTCGTCTCGGCTTCACCGACCGCCACGCGCTCATAGCAGGCCGCCACACGGAAGAAATCGTTGGTGATGTGATCGGGGTCGCTCGACAGGGGTGGCAAGGACGGGCGTCCATCAAAGCGCTGGAAAAAATCGGCCTGCACAGCGAATTCTTCCCAGGTGCTCGGTGGTGCGAGCTCACGGTCCGTTTCAATCTCGTAGAGGATCGCGGCAGCAGGATCGCGGTAACGATCGGTGCGATAGACCAACACGTGCCCATCACCCGCCAGTGGCAAGGCCACGATTTGGCCACCCCAACCGGCGAACTGCTCGCCGCGGTAAACGCTCAGCACGCCATTCCAGTGGTAGGCATTGCCGGTCGCGCGAATGGCCGTTGGCACCAGTTGCAGTTCGCCGCGTTCGGCAAATGCACCCACCTCGGCCGCTGGCAATACCAGTACATCCGCGGAATCTTGCTCCGTCGAATTGATCGTGACAGTCGCTCCGGTTCGCGCCGACCAGGCCCGCGTGATGCCCTGCAAGGCATCAGCCAGAGGCCGATCCGCACACTGGAGGTTCAGCGTCACCCCTTCGAACGTCCGGGGCTCGTCCGTTTCAGGCGTGATATCCGGACTGCAGCCGGTGAAGCAGAACATCGCAAGGAGAAGCGAGCCGGATCCGATGTGAGAAACCGCGCAGATGGACCAAAACCCCCGGATGGCAGGATTCGAACAGTTAACCTGTTGCATTGACGCTGCCCCCCCGACTAGAATACTAAGGAACTTTACGGTGATGACTCGTCCGCCGTCATGTGTAGAACCGAATAATGTATTGTATATCGGCAATGACGCCGGCGTTTGCGCCTTTCACGACCGGCCCGCGGTCGCTCTTGTGGTTCACCCTCTCCCATTGGCGATCTGGCGCGATGCCCGCCGGATCAAACGTCCTCGGTCGCTGCACAGTGGCCCTTCGACGAAGGTGGAAATTATGAAGGTGAGCTTGGTCGTTGCTTCCGGCGTGCATCAGGGCAAAGTGATTGCCATCACGGGGCCTCAGTTCCTCATCGGCCGGGATCCGGAGTGCCATCTGCGCCCCGCGAGCCAGGCTGTCAGCAAGAAGCACTGCGGCTTTCTCGTTCGCGATGGACAGGTCTACCTCAAGGACTTCGGAAGCACCAACGGCACCACGCTCAACGCCACCATCGTTCGCAATGAGGAGCGACTTCTCAAACAAGGTGACTCGGTTCAAGTCGGCCCACTCGATTTCACGCTACGCCTCGAAATTGAGGCCTCGAAAGAAGACGGCACGCCACTCCCTGACTTGAATCCGGAAACGGCTGCGGCACTCGCAGCCGTGAAGGCCGTGACCGGTGGAGCCGCCACCACAACAGGTGATCGCACCCCGACACCGAAAGCACCCGGTGCCAAGCCGAGTGGTGGCTCCAAGCCCGCCCCGGCTCTCAAGACCGGATCGAAGGAAACACAGGCTCTCAAGACATCCTCAGCCGACGAAACCACCGCCGGCGACGCCGACCAGGACCGCATTGCCGCCATGATGCTTGGCCTCACCGATGACGACGTGCCCGAAGGTGGCACCATCGTGGATATGCCGGCCGTGGACGAGAAGGGTGAACCAATCGCGGTCAAGACGGAGCCCGAGAAGAAGGATCCGAAGAAGATTCAGAGCCGCGAAGACACCTCGAACGCCGCCAGCGAAATCCTCCGCAAGTACATGCGTCGCCCCAAGTAGCTCCGCTTGTCGTGAAACGAAACGGTTGGCGGACTTCTCACTTCACGCCTGAACCCGTGCCGGGTTGTTCGCTCTCTCCTAGCATGACACTCACGGCCGGGATGACCCCGGCCGCTCCCATTCGGTGGTCCCGTCATGCGCGTTCCGCTGTCCTGGCTCGGTGAGTATGTTCCACTTCCCGCAGACACCGCCAGCCTCATCGAGCGGCTGACCATCGCCGGGCTCGAAGCCTCTGGCGTCCAAGTCTTCGGCCTCGCCCTGCCCGAGGGGGTCCGTGTCAAGCCCGAGGATGCGGGGTTGGTCTGGGAACGCGATAAGGTTGTGGTTGGCACCGTGCTCAGGATCGAGAAGCACCCCGACGCGGACAAGCTCAAGCTCGTGACCATCGATTACGGTGCAGGCGAGCCCAAGACTGTCGTGACCGGTGCCCCCAACATCGCCCCCGGCCAGAGCGGCATGAAGGTCGTGCTCGGCCTGCGCGGGACGAAATACTTCTACACCGACAAGGATGGCAGGAAGAGCACCTTCACGCTGGAACCGAAGGCACTTCGCGGCATCATGAACGATGCCATGTGCATGTCCAACTTCGAACTCGGCATCTCGGACGAACACGAAGGCATCATCATCCTGGACGATTCCGATGCCGCACCTGGCACACCTGTGCAGGAGTTGCTGGGGGAAGTGGTCGTGGAACTGGATGTGCTGCCGAACATGGCCCGCTGCCTGTCGATGATCGGCATTGCCCGCGAAGTCGCATCACTCACCGGCACGGCCACAACGATCGCCGAGCCCACCCTCGCAGCCGCGCCGCAAGCTAACGATGGCAAGGTGAAGGTCGAGATTGCCGATGCGAAGTTGTGTGCACGCTATTCGGCGACAATCATTCGCAATGTGACGGTCGGCCCCGCACCACGCTGGCTGCGTTCCCGCCTGCAATACGCTGGCATGCGACCCATCAATAATGTCGTGGATATCACCAATTACGTGATGCTCGAGCAGGGCCAGCCGCTGCACGCCTTCGACTACGATGTGCTGGTGAAGCGAGCCAGTGGCAGCGTGCCCGTGATCTCGGTGCGGCCCGCGAAGGCGGGTGAGAAACTCAAGACGCTCGATGGCCAGGACCGCACACTCGCACCCGAGAACCTTGTCATCGCGGACGCAGCCGGCGCCATTGCACTTGCCGGCGTCATGGGCGGCCTCGACACCGAAGTGACCGCAACCACGAAGACCATTCTCCTCGAATCGGCGAGCTTCGACTTCGTCAGTGTTCGCAAGACGGCCCGGCAATTCGCCCTGTTCAGCGAGGCGAGCACCCGCTTCAGCAAGGGTGTGCATCCCGAGATCGTGCAGACTGCGGCCTTGCGAGCCGCCCAGCTGTTCCACGACCACGCCGGTGGCGAAGTGAGCGGCGGCATGGTGGACATCTACCCCGCACCGCTGCCCGCTCAAGTCATCGAGTTGAAGGCGAGCGAGATTCGCCGCTTGCTCGGCTTCGACATCCCCGCCGCGGAAGTCGAACGCGTTCTCACCGCCTTGCAGTTCGGCGTGGCAGCCTCCGATGACGGCTGGACGGTCCGCACTCCGCCCACGCGGCTCGACATCCAGGCCGGCGCAGCGGACCTCATCGAGGAACTCGCCCGCGTCTTCGGCTACGACAAATTGCCCGAATCGCTTCTCGCCCAGCCGCTCCCCCGAACAGCGTGGCAATCGTGCCCTCGAAGGCGAGGAGCGCATCCGCGATCTGCTCGCCGACCAGGGTTTGCAGGAGTGCATCACCTACTCATTCGACGGCCCGGCCACACCAGATTCGATCGTGCCGGGTCTTTCTGCTGCGGGGCACGCGGTTACACTGCTGAACCCGATCAGCCCCGAGCGCTCCACGCTGCGGCGATCGCTCGTGCCCGGCTTGCTGGAAGTCGCCGCCCGCAACCTGGCCACATCCGATGCCGTGGCACTCTACGAACTGGGGCCCATCTTCCTGGCGAGTCCAGGTGAGAAGCTGCCACACGAACCCCGCAGGCTGGCGCTCGCGCTGAGTGGCCGCCGCACGGCAACCGCCTGGGACGACGTGCAGGGTGCTGCCGTGCCTGCATTCGACTTCTTCGATCTGAAGGGCGTCATCGAGTCCTTGCTCGCGGATCTGCACATCAGTGGAGCAACCTTTTCTTCGAAGCAGGATGCACAGTGGCTGCACCCGATGCGATCGGCCGAACTCGGCGTGAACGGCAACCTTCTGGGTGTGTTCGGTGAGCTCCACCCGAAACTCACGGCAAACTTCGCCCTGGCAGATCGAAGCGTGCTCGTCGCCGAGCTCGATCTGGATGCGTTGCTCGCGGCGGTGCCCGAGCGTTTCGCCTTCAAGCCGATTCCGACAGCTCCGCCGGCGAAACGCGATATCGCCGTGATCGTTCCGGCGGAAACGCCTGCGGATAAGGTGCTTGCGGAGATGAAGCAGGCGGGCGGCGAACTCCTCGCCGCGGCCGAGCTCTTCGATGTGTACACCGGAGAAAGCATCCCGGCCGGGACCAAGAGCCTCGCCTTCGCGCTCGTGTATCAAGCCGCCGACCGCACGCTGGGCGAAAAGGAAATCGAGAAAGCCCACCAGAAGATCGAAGGCCGGCTCCGGCACATGCTCAAAGCCCAAATCCGCGGCAAGGATTGATCAGTGCAGGCGATCGGTTGCGAGCACGCCGTGATCATGACCGATCGCATCCGGAACAGGGCCGGGAACCCCACGTGAGCAGACAACGGCCAATGTGGTGTCGAGAATACCTGCACTTTAACTGTCACTAATGCGATGTGTGATGTGCTAATTAAAGAAAACGGCGAACCTCACATCGCGTCTCCCGACGATGCTCGAACCGCGGCAAGAATTCGCAAGTCCTTATTCAGTATGGCATCTTCCACGATGTGGGCATGATTCCGAAAACTTCGCATGACTCCTGGTTGGGGGTCGCCGTGCGTGGGAATCATGTGAGCGGAGCACAGAACATGGCAGCACGGAGTGCGTCCTGAGCCGTGCGTGATCCTGCTCTGAAGGGACCAGATGCCACTTCGGGTTGCCCCTGCGCCGAGCAGAACGATAGCATGAGTAGATTCGCCTCATCCGTCCCGTGACCCGTGGACGGCGACTCGTACTGACCGGTGCCCATGCCGCCGATGCCGAAGCCACGCCTGCATTCCGAGCCTGCTCCAGCGAGTGCCCCCACGTTCGATCCCACCAATCCGTTCATCGTGCAGTCGGATCGCTCCGTGCTCGTGGAGGTCGAGAACCCGCGTTATGCCGAGGCCCGCGATGCGCTGGCACCCTTCGCGGAACTGGAGAAAAGCCCGGAGCACATTCACACGTATCGCATCTCGAACCTCTCGCTGTGGAACGCCGCGGCCGCCGGCTTCACCGCCGAGGAGATGGTCGAGGTTCTCAAGAAATACACCAAGTTCCCGATTCCCACGAATTTGCCGCTGGACATCGCCGAGACGGTGTCGCGCTATGGCCGGGTGAAGCTTGAACGCATCGACGCCGAGATGCTGCGGCTGGTGTGTGCAGACAAACCACTCCTGGTGGAACTCTCACGGCAGAAGAAACTGAAGGAATACCTCGGCGAACAACTGGACGACACCAGCTTCGCCGTGCAACCGGCCTACCGTGGCGTCCTGAAGCAAATCCTCATCACCATCGGCTACCCCGCCGAAGACATCGCCGGCTACACCGAAGGTGCGAACCTCTCGTTCACACTGCGTGAGATCGCCACCACCGGCTTGCCCTTCCACGTGCGCGATTATCAGCGCGAAGCGGCGGACGTGTTCCACGCCGGTGGCGATGTGCGTGGCGGTTCCGGTGTCATTGTGCTCCCCTGCGGTGCCGGCAAAACCATCGTCGGCATCGTCGCCATGTCGTTGCTCCAGAAGAACACGCTGGTGCTCACCACGAGCATCACGGCCGTGAAACAATGGCGGCGTGAAATCCTGGACCGCACCACCCTCACCGAGGACGAGGTGAAGGAGTACACGGGTGAGATGAAGGAGATTGGTCCGGTGACGGTGGCCACGTACCAGATTCTCACCTATCGCCCGGACAAGACCGAGGCGTTCCCACATTTTGGCCTCTTCGAGGAGCGCGACTGGGGCATGATCATCTACGACGAAGTGCACTTGTTGCCTGCTCCCGTCTTCCGGGTGACCGCTCAGATTCAGGCCCGCCGTCGGCTCGGGCTCACCGCCACGCTGATTCGCGAGGATGGCCGCGAGGGCGATGTCTTCTCGCTCATCGGCCCGAAGAAATACGATGTGCCGTGGCGGGAACTTGAGACCCGCGGCTGGATTGCCTCCGCAACCTGCACGGAGATTCGCACGGCGTTGCCCGACGACAAGACACGCATGGAGTACGCCGTCGCCGATCACCGGGCAAAGTACCGCATTGCCAGCGAGAACGAAGCCAAGGACGAAATCGTTGCCGAGTTGCTGGCACAATACCACGACCAGCGCGTCATCGTGATCGGGCAATACCTGGCCCAACTGCGCCGCCTCAGCGAGCGTTTCGAACTGCCCATCATCACCGGTTCCACGCCCAGTGCGGAGCGAGAAGACCTGTACAACCGCTTCCGCTCCGGCGAGGTGCGACACCTGGTGCTGTCAAAAGTGGGTAACTTCGCCATCGACCTGCCCGATGCGAATGTGCTCATCCAGGTCAGTGGCACCTTCGGCTCGCGGCAAGAAGAAGCCCAACGCCTCGGCCGCATCCTGCGACCCAAGTCCAGCGGGGAAGGCGATGCCCACTTCTACACGCTCGTGACCCGCGACACCCGCGAACTCGATTTCGCCCACCACCGGCAGATGTTTCTCACCGAACAGGGCTACAGCTACACCATTCTGGACGAGAAAGAAGTGATCCCACCCCAACCACTTGCCAAGGCGGAATGCGCCACGCGAAATGCGGAATGAATCGCCAACGGCTAACCCAAAAGCGCATTGGCAACTCCAAACACTGAACTGACCAAGATGACGAATCCCACCGCCCGCCTGGCCGCCAAGTTGCATCGCCGTGTCTGCCTCGTGCTCACCGAGGATGCGGTCCTGGCCGAGGAATTGCTTGCTCGAAAAAAGCTCGCTTCCGAGGTCGCTGGGCGGCTTTCCGAACGCGTGCTGCTCATTCGCCCGAATCGCCTCGACTCCGTTCTGGATGAACTCAAGAAGATGGGCCACACACCTCAGGTTGTGGCCCGCTCGCCGGGATAATACAACACCTGGATGCCTCCAATCTCTGAAACTGAAGAGTGGTCCGACCGCGTTCGCGAAGTGCTGACCCGCTACCCGGAGCCCCTGCTCCGACTCGTGGCCGGCCGGCTCATCAAACCGCGACTGAACCAGCCCATCGATGAACTGATCGAGAAATCGGTCAGCACGTTGGGCAATCCGCCGATTGTCGATCGCCGCATTCGCGAACTTCCCCCGGCCTCTCGCAAGGCAATCGCCCTCATCGGTCTGAGCCGGCAACCACGCTGGAAGGTCGGGCACCTCATCACGGCCCTTTCCGCACTCGGTCATCCGGAAGGCTTCGCACCCATCGAGGCACTACTCGAAGCGGGATTGATTTGCCCGGAGCTTTCGCCCCATCTCACGTTCCCTGGAGAGTTCGCAGCCTGGTACGGGCAAGCGGGCACGCTCACCGCCATGGTGTTCGCTCACCCGGGTGTCGCCAGTCGCGCTCGAGGCGAAGACCTGGAACTCCCCGATCTATCTGACCCGGAGCATGAGACGAGTCATTCGTTTCGCTCCGCGGATGGGCTGGAATGGCCGTTGCGGCTCGCAGCCGTGTGGCAGCAAGTGCACGCGGCCCCGGTTCGTCTCACCCTGGCCTCGACGCTCTTCAAGAAGGATCAATCGCGGCTCCAGGTCGATGAAGTGCTCGCCTCGCCGCTCGCGGATCAGCTGGCTCCCGCGCCCGATGGCGGCATACTGGCCCTGTACTGGGCCCGTGCCGCACAGTTGCTCGAAGATGCCGATGGTGAACTGCGGGCCAGCGACTTCCCCACGGCCTGGAACACGGGCCTCGTCGCCGTGCTCACCCAGCTGGTTGCCGCGCTGCCGCATGTCGAAACCTGGGACCCACTCGCAGGCTATGCGCCGAGTGACAATGGGCTGTCACCCTTCCCCAGTGCTTCGCTTCTCGCCTTGCTGCTGTGTCGTAAAGCTGCCGTGGTATCACCTGCAGCCATTGCCACCTGGTTATGGGAACATCACCCCTCATGGGCCGGCACACTTCCCACGAGTGCGACGCCGGACCGCGGCGCCGAGTGGGTTCACAACTTCCTCCTCGGCCTCGCCTTCCCGCTCGGGCTTATCGAATCCGATGGTGAATACGTCCGGCTTTCAGCGCTCGGCAAGCACCTGCTCGCCGGCGGCCCAGAACCCACCGCACCACCCGCCTTCCCGCAGACGCTGCTCGTGCAACCCAATGCGGAAGTGCTCGCCTATCGCCAGGGTCTCACGCCAGCGCTCATCGGCATGCTGACGCGCTTCGCTCGCTGGAAGGGAATCGGCCCGGCGTGCACACTGGAATTGACACCTGAGCAAACTTACCGCGGGCTCGAATCCGGCCTCACGCTGCCGATGATGATGCAGACGCTGAACCGCCACGGTACCCGCCCGGTTCCGGCAAGCGTCGAGGACTTGCTCCAGCGCTGGTCCAACAAGCGTGAACGCATCACAGTGTTCAGCTCTGCCGTGCTGGTCGAATTCCCCACACCCGCCGATCTGGATGCCGCCGTGAACCGCGGCGTCGTCTCGCTGCGGCTCACCGACCGCGTGGGCATGACGGCCGATGGCACCGAACCGGGCCTTTCACAACTGCGTTTGCTCGCCAATCGCGACTATGAATCGAAGCCCCAGCGATGTGTGAGCGTGGCCGAGGATGGCATCACCCTCATTGTCGATGCTGCACAGTCCGACCTGCTCCTGGAAGCCGAGATCGGCCGATTCGCAGAACCCGCACCTTACGAATCGCCGGGTGTACGACGCTTTCGCCTGAGCCCGCCATTTCTGCGGCGTGCACTCGAACAGGGCCTCACGCTCGGCGATATCGACATGTGGTTCCAAGAGCGCAGCGGCGGCCCGCTCTCCGCTACCGGCCGACTTTTCCTACTTGGCCCAAAAGCGACCGCACCCACGGCCGAGAATCTCTTGGTGGTTCGCTTGCCGAGTGCTGAACTCGCCGATGGCCTCATGCAATGGCCCGACACACGCCGCCTGATTTCGGAACGGCTTGGCCCCACGACGTTGAGCATCGAGCCCGAAGCGCTTGGCCCGCTGAAAGAAGTGCTGGCGGAAGTGCATGTGAATCTGGAAACAGCCGCACAACCAGGCGAGATTTTGGCGAACAACCCTTGAAGCCCGGCCCGGTTTCTTCCAAAATAGTTAGTGTTAGGCCCTTTAGCTCAGTTGGTAGAGCAGCTGACTCTTAATCAGCGGGTCGTCGGTTCGAGCCCGACAGGGGCCACTCAAGCAAACCCCGCAAGTGTAAAGACTTGCGGGGTTTTTCGTTTCCTGGCAATGAGACTCATCGAGGTCGATGCCTGGATGGAGACGAGCGCGCGACGCTGGCTGGTGCGGGTCGCCAGCGGCTATGCGTGGGCCAGTCTCGTCGCAACCGTCGCGGCTCGTTTGAGTGTTCCGCGCGTTGCCAGCGAAACGTAGTTCGCGGTCATTTGGAGTTGCGCCACACCCGTCCACAGATGGGGGATAGAGGGCGTCGCACTTGGCGACCGCCACACGGGTCAAGACGACTGCGATTCAAGATCGCCGCCTCGAACCACCGGGAGCAAATGCCGGGTGAAATATGCGAGTTGGTGCACGAGATGCGTTTCGTTACTGATCTGAGATTTCTTCGCGTCGCGTTTGTCTCTGTTTGCGGTACTCCCCGGGGCTGATGCCCATTTCGCGGCTAAAGACTTCATATAGTCGCTGGATAGTTCCGAAGCCGATATCGCGTGCGATCAAGCTCAGTGGGCGATCGCTTTGCGTCAACTCCCGCTTCGCTCTTTCGATGCGAACACGGCGAATTTCCGTCGCGATCGGCCGCTGGATCGTCTTTCGAAAGTAATTCTGCAACGTCCGCGTTTCGGTGCCCACGGCCCCGGCAACATCGTCCGGGCCGATGTGGCGATGGCTGTTGGCCGAGATGAACGCCAGGGCTGCGGCGACGGTCTTGTTATTGACGGCGAAGAAGTCGGTCGATTCACGCACGACGAGCCCGAGCGGAGCCAGCCGAATCGGGTCGGTCGAGGGCGTCTCTCCAGCCATCAGTTGGTCGAGAAGTTTGGCGGCCGCGTACCCAATGCGATCGTAGCCGATCTCGATGCTGGTGAGCGAGGGGCGGGGCTGTTCGCACAGAGTGACTTCGTTTTTACCTGCGACAATCGCAACATCCTCCGGGATACGCCAGCCACGGCGATGGCCGGCCTGCACCACCAACCTCCCGCAGACTTCCTGGCCGACATACACGCCGATCGGAGGCTTCCACTCGGTCATCGCTCGCTCGATGAGATGACCGGTTTTCTTCCAGGTTGCGAGGTCTCGGTCAGGATGTTGAGGAATATACGCGGACTTGCAACGGAAGCCGGCTTCGCGGAGAAGCTGGGCGAACCCCTTCACCTCCAATTCGTTATCGATGTTTTTAGGTGAGGTGAGTGTTGCGAACGTGCGGAAGCCACGGGTCAGCAGGTGTTCAGCCACGATCCGGCCGGTTTCCGTCGAATCGGGAAACACGCCTGCCAAGAGATGGCGGGCGGGCGAACTGGGCCAGACGTTCACCACTGGTACGCCTAGCCTGGCCGCACGCCGGGCGAGCGGATGATTGGCCCGTGCTACAATACCGTCGTACGGACGGGCCTCACTCCGTTTTCTCTGAAGCGTGTCGTGAGCAAATTCGTCGATGATCGATGTCCAGCCGTGCTCTTCCGCATACTTCTGGATACCGGAAAATATCTCCGAATGCCGTTTGAAGGGCCACTGGAGATCCAGCATCAGACCGATACGGCAGCCTGTTCGGTCCATGAGTTGTCCTTTCTTGGATTCGATACTTTTTTTCTCCTAAACGATAGTGAAAGCTATCAAAATTAGATAGCCCACCAGGATGCGACCAGTCTTCATTCCGACAAGGGAACCGATGAGAATCACGGCTTGTCATTTTCCGTGTGCTCGGCTTGCCTCTCAAACAAGGCGGCTGGCGTTGCTGGTGATGCTCGTCGGTCTCTGTCCTGCGGCGAACGCCGCTGAAGATCCGGCAAAATTTGCAGTGCCGGAGAACGTTCAGGCAGTTCTCAACGCGTACTGTGTGGATTGCCATGGTGTTGCCGGCCGCGCGAATGTGCGCCTGGAGGACCTGGCCCAGCTCAAATTAGATGAGCGACTTGACACCCTCAACAAGGTGCAAGACCAACTCTTTTTCCAGATGATGCCGCCGCCTGCGGAAGACCAACCCGGTGCGAAAGAAGTCTCACTCCTGCGCACATGGGTGCGGGGCGAACTGCAACGCAATCACGCGTCAAAGCTCGACGACAGACTCCCTTACCCGGACGCCGGCAATTATGTGGACCACGTGTCCCTGTTTGATGGGTCGAACCGGGACAAGCCCTACACCCCGGCTCGTCGCTGGCTGGTCAGCCCGCAGCTCTTCGAAGAGCGTGTGCTCGATGTTTTCGCACTCGAAGGCCGGGAACGGGAACAGTTCAAGAAATCCAAATTCTACGGTGTGACCAACCCGTTCGTGCTCCCCGATCACGCAGGAGTGCGCTACTACGACCTCCAGGTGCTCGATGGTGGCCATCTGCTCGTGATGCTGACCAACGCCGACTGGATCGCCACGAAACAACTCCAGGCTGCGCGAATCAAGGCTGGAGATCCGAAAGCCGCACCCGACGATCCGAAAGATCGATGGTATCCCAAGACGACTCCGGTCGAGTTCGAGGCGATCGTCTCCAAGAAGACCGCTCCGACTGACGAAGAGATCCTGGCGGCCATCCAGTTGCAGTTTGCACGGGTGCTCCAGCGCAAGGCCACCGCGAGCGAGCTTGGGCACTACCTCGAGCTGACACGGTCGGCGATCGCGATAGCCGGCAACGCTGAAGGCCTGCGGCAAATGCTCAAGGCCGTCCTGCTGGAATCCGAGTTCGTATACCGTCTGGAGTTCGGAGCCGGAGAGGCAGACACCTTCGGCCGACAGCGGCTCTCGCCCCGGGAGGCCGCGTTCGCCATATCCTATGCCCTCGGCGATCGTGGACCCGACGCACAACTCCTCAAAGCTGCGGAAGAGGGACGACTGCTCAGCAAGGACGATTACCACCATCACGTGGAACGATTGCTCGCGGACGAGGATTATTTTCGCGGTCAGGTCGATAAGGCACTGAACGGCAACCACATCGCGTCGCACACCTCGAGCCACCCGAAATTCGTGCGATTCTTCCGTGAGTTCTTTGGCTATCCGGGTGCCGCGAAGGTGTTCAAGGACACCCTGCGAAGCGGTGGCTACTACCAGAATCCGGATCGCGGTCATCTGGGATCACCGGGCTGGCTGATCCAGGAAGCCGACGAGTTCGTGATCTGGCAGTTGCATCACGATCAGCAGGTGTTCGAGCGGTTGCTCACTTCGAGCGAGTATTTCGTGTACCACAACATGGATACGAAAACGGGTCAGGCCTGCATCCAGGACTGGAAGCGCGTCTACGACACACTCAAGGACACCGACTGGAAGACGAAGCCCGAAGAGGTGATGCGCGAGCACCACAAACTGCTCGTAGCCGCCAAGATCATCGATGGGAGGGAAAAGGAACTCTGGAAGCACAACCGCGCGTTCCTGTCCTACATGTACTACTTCCAGGACACCTTCGGTCGAGGACGGACTCCGTTCACCCGCGGCCCATTCACGCACGGCTACAGCTACGAACACTCGCCAAGCTACAGCCTCCCGCCCATCCCGAACCGCTTCCGCTACATCGGCGTCGAAACGCCGCGGTATAAGGAACCGAAAGACACCCCCGAATTCTGGGACTACCCGGTCGTGCAGCCGTTCCAAATTGCGAACCGCAAGGGCATGCTGACACACCCGGCCTGGCTGGTCGCGTTCTCGGCCAACACGGCTTCCGATCCGATTCGCCGGGGACGATGGATTCGCGAGAAGTTGCTGGCGGGTGTGGTTCCGGATGTGCCCATCACCGTCGATGCCAAAATTCCGGACGACCCGACGAAGTCTCTCCGCGAACGCGTGCATTCGGTCACCCAGTCCGCCGCTTGCATCAAGTGTCATAGCCGCATGAACGACCTCGGCTACCCCCTCGAACTCTTCGATGATTTCGGCCGATATCGGACGATCGAGAGCCTCGAACACCCGGACAATGTCTTGAAGTCGGGCAAGGGAAATGGCCCGGACATCTACAAGACCAAGCCGGTGAACTCGACCGGCAAACTCGACGGCACGGGCGATCCGAATCTCGACGGGAACGTGGCCGACGCCTTCGATCTGATCGACCGACTGGCCCGATCCGAACGTGTGCGGCAGTCCATCATCCGTCATGCGTTCCGCTTTTTCATGGGCCGCAATGAACTTCCTTCCGATTCACAAACACTGATCGAGGCAGACCAGGCGTATGTGAAGAGCGGTGGCAGTTTCAAGGCGGTTGTGTTGTCGTTGCTGACATCGGACTCCTTCATCTACCGCAAGAAAATGGGGAACGGAATATGAGCACTCGTCGAGACTTTATGAAGACGGCGGCGCTGGGTGCCGCCGGGCTCACGCTCACTCCGCGCGTGTCCTGGGGGATCCCAGGCGGCACGAAGCCGCCCATGCGATTCATTTTCCTGCACAAGGGGAACGGGCTTTTCCCGAAGTCTCTCGTGCCCCCATCGCTCAGCCAGGCCGACGCTGATAAAGAAGCGAAGAAGGAACCGCTCAACCTCGATCTGGCCAAACACGACCTGCCCGAATGGTTGACCCCGCTCGCGACACACCAGGCCGACCTGACACTGCTTCAGGGGTTGTCCGGTAAAATGTGCACCACCGGGCATCACACCTGGTGCTCGTCGCTCGGTGTGTTCAAGGCCAACGAGCGAATCAGTTCCATCAAATGGGCGACGGTCGATTTCGAACTGTCCAAACTGTTCCCGTCGCCCATGGAACACGTGGAGTTCGCCTGCTTCCCACTTGCTGGCGGGAATGCACGGGGTACTCTGAACGGCATTGCCACCGGGTTCTCGGCCCGCGGTCCCCAGCAACCGAACTACGCCTTCGGCTCACCGAAGTTGGCGTTACAAGAACTGTTCAAGTCGGTCTCGACCAACAAAAGCCTGCAAGTCCAGTCGCAACTTGAGCGGAACGCCATGCAGTTCGCCGCCCGTCGGGAAGCTCAGCGGGCTGAGGCCGCATTCGGTCCGGAACGGACGAAGGTTCAGAGCTACGCCGACTCGATCGAGGCTGTTCGCCAGCGAGACCGCAAGGTGGACGCGATGGCCGACTCCATTCGACCGCATGTTCCGCAACTCAATGCGAAGTACCTGGCCGATGAGATGACGACCGTGGACCGCCAGCGAGGACACGTCGAGGTGCTCCTGGCCGCGTTAATCTCAGGGCTTACGAACGTGGTCGCCTTCACCGTGGACGAACTCGGCCACGAGTACTCCGGGTTGCCCGGTCTGGAAGCCGAGAAGGTAAATCTGCACGACGTGGGCCACGGCAAGCCAGCCGGCAAACTGACCGCCGACGAGATTCGCTTCACCGTCCGCCGGCATCACATGTCGCTCATCGACACCATCGCCACGCGTCTCAAGCAGGTGCCCGAGGGCGATGGCACCATGTTCGACAACACCATGATCCTGTACTTCCCGGACAATGGCGAAACCCACCACTCCCACGGCACGGAATTCCCGTTTGTCGTGCTGTCCGGCCGCAACTCGAAACTCGACATCCGCGGTCGCTACGTTCGCCTGCCGAACTACGGTGAGGCGGGCCACCGAACACTCGGCAACTGGTACACCACACTGCTTAACGCCTATGGCAATCCGGTGAAGCACTACGGCGACCCCGACCCCGGGCTCGCGCGGTTTGGGATCGACCAGTTCGGCGCGATCAAACAGTTCCTCGCCTGATACGACCCGCTCCGTTTGCCTCCGCTGGCAGGTCTAGCGGCTGAAGGAATTCAATGCCCGTGCCTCAGTGACGGGCCCCCGGACAACGGGGCAAGGTTGAGGTGAACAGCCTGAAGATTGTGTTGGGAAGGAGCACGGAAATGGCTGCTACTTTCGTCGCTCCCTTCGAGAATCACTTTACCAATGCCTTGGACAACAGGATTCACCACAAGTAGCGCGGCTGCCGGAGCCGTACTCCGCACGACCTGTGGGACAAACCTCACCGTTTCCTGGAACCGACAGCATCACGCCGCCCGGATGAGTGCCTTTGCCCCGTCGCAGTCAATGGCCCAATAAGCCGCTACTTTGCGATACTCCTTGACTTTTCAATCGCCGCGGAGTGCCGCTGCTTCAGGTCGGCGTTGTCGGGATCGTCGAGCAGCAGTCGGCCGAGGTGGAACGCGACGGCAAACCACTGCATCTTTTTCTCGGCGAGGGCGGCCTGTTCGCTGTGATACGCCTTGCGCCCGGCCGCATCGGGCAAGGGCCAGGGTGAGCCGGCGGTCGCTTTCTCCAGATCGACCAGCTTAACGGTCAGGCCGCTAGGCTTGGCAACGTACCGGCCATCGGGTGAGGTAGCCGGTACTGCCACTCCCCAGAGGGGTTGCTGTGGCGGAACGTCGGAAGCGACCGGTTGGCCGGTGATGCTATCCCAGGCCAGCACCTGACCAGCCCTATCCCGGACGATAGGCTGGCCCGTCGTTACGTCCCATCTCATACTTCCTCCGGTCACTTCCCATACCAATACCTTGCTGCCGTCCTTGTTGAAACTGATCTTGTCTAGTCTTGGCGAGTCCCACCGGAGGGTGAGAAGTTCGTGGCCGTTCTCGGCGTCCCACACCTTCGCCACCCCTTTATCCCCGGTGAGGATGAGTTTGCCATCGGGGCTGAAACTTTTGATGACGCCCGCTCCCGCGTGTCCCTTGAGGGTGAAGAGTTCAGTGCCCTTCTCGGCGTCCCACATCTTCGCCGTGCCGTCATAGCTTCCCGTGAGGATGCGTTTCCCGTCCGGGCTGTAAGTCACGAATATCACCATGCGGGCGTGACCGATCAGTTGAAGGAGCCCTTTACCTTCCTGGGAGTGCCACACCATCACAGTTGTCAGGGGGCGCTCAAAACCAGCCAGCGATGGGCGCTTGAAAACCAGCCACTTTGAGGAGCGGCAGATTGGGTCGTTAATCTCGTGGGTACACCTCGTACCCCAGGAGATCGACGATGTCCAATCTGCTCAAAGTGGCCATGATCGAGACGATTGTTTCGCTGCGTCAGCGTGGCTGGTCGAAGCGTCGGATTGCCCGCGAACTGGGCATTGATCGTGAGACGGTGTCGCGTCACCTCCGGCAGGCGACATCGAGTTCAAATGCCGCCAATGCGCCCATCGGCTCGGAGGAGCCGGTCAGCGATCCAAAACCAGCCAATGCGCCCATCGGCTCGGATGAATCTTCCCCCGATTCAAAACCAGCCAATGCGCCCATCGGCTCGGCTGGTCTTTCGGACAGCGTGGCTGCCTCCCCAACTGACCCCACAACGGGCCACGATTGCCCCACCACTTCTCCTGCGGACACCACTCCCATCGCGGCTGCTCAACCGGTCCTGGAGTCGGGATCGCGTGCGGGTCGTTCCAGCGATTGCGAGCCGTGGCGTGAGGCGATCCGGGTCATGCTCGACCAGGGCCTCAGCGCTCAACGCATTCACCAGGACCTGGTCGGCGAGCACAACTTCCGCGGCAGCTATTACAGCGTGCGTCGCTTCGTCAAGCACCTCGAAGCGAAGCTCGAACTTCCATTCCGCCGGCTCGAATGTGCCGCCGGCGAGGAAGCCCAGGTCGACTTCGGCTGCGGCGCTCCGATCGTGATGCCGGATGGGAAGCGGCGTCGGACGCACGTGCTGCGTGTGGTACTGAGCCACTCGCGCAAGGGGTACAGCGAGGTCGTGTATCGTCAGACCACCGATGCGTTCATTGGAGCGGTGGAGAATGCCTTCTGGCACTTCGGCGGCGTGCCTCAGCGTCTGGTCCTCGACAACCTCCGTGCGGCGGTGACCAAGGCCGACTGGTTCGATCCGGAACTCAATCCGCAGGTGCGTTCGTTCGCAGCGCACTATCGCGTGGCGTTGTTGCCCACACGTCCGTACACGCCGCGACACAAGGGAAAAGTCGAACGGGGCATCGACTACGTTCAGGAAAATGCGTTGCGTAGTCGGAGCTTCGCGAGCCTGGATGAGCAGAACCGGTTC
>JBGSZR010000102.1:0-4383 GCA_041750275.1 Gemmataceae bacterium | reverse complement strand
GCCGCCACCCGACCTACCCGACCGCGGGCACCTCGTGTGGATCAGCCTGGACCCGCAGACCGGGCACGAGCAAGCTGGGCGGCGGCTAGCCCTCGTGGTGTCCCTGGCGTCGTATAACGGGCTGGTCGGGCTGGCCCTGTTCTGCCCGATCACCGGGCAGGCCAAGGGGTATCCGTTCGAGGTGCCACTCCCGCCCGGCTTGGCCGTGTCTGGTGTTGTCCTGGCCGACCACGTCAAGTGCCTGGACTGGTGGACGCGGCGTGCGGAGTTCGCCGGGGTCGCACCGGAGGCGGTGGTTGCAGAGGTTGTTCGCCGATTGGGTCTGCTGCTGGGCGGTGGTCCATCCGAGACGGACGCCCCGTCTGGCTGACGGCGAATGACTTGCAACCCCCGACCCGTCGCCGCCCGGCTCCCGCGCAATGGCCCGCCGAACCGCACTCATCTCCCTCTGACTTGAGTGAATAGTTCCCCTGCCCGGCCATTCGTTTAAAAATACACGAACGTCGGTGTTGTATGTTCGGAGGCGTTCGCGTCGCGACCACACACTTCACTTCATGGGCTTGTGACAACGCACTGTCCGCCTTGTACGTTGAGTCCGCCCCGGCTAGCGATCAGCGAATTTCAGGCGATTCGCTCGCTCGCTGGCATCAGGGCATGACACAGAATGATGAGGCTGAGCCCGAAGACTGAACTCGCCTGCGACGCTGCTCACAGTCGGCGCGTGCGTCAATTCGGACCGCACCGCGCCGGCCGGTAACAGGGTGGGATTCACCCCGTATCCGCGGTGCTCGTGCCAGCCGTGCATGTTGCGTGCTTGGGCGGGCTGTCAAACAATGGGTACGAATGTTTTGTGAGAATGCATGACACCTCCGTTGCTTGATAGGCGGAGCGAGTGCGCGAGTCTCGGTGGCGTGCGGTGGCACATCACGGGTGCTATGAGGCGCGGCGGGTGGTGTACCCGGATCAGGCTGCGGATGGTCTCGCTGGTCAGGCCTTCCGCCGAGATTCTCCGGTGGATGATTGTGGTTCACGCATTCGATGCCGGTCCGGTCCGTCTGAGCACGGATATCAGCAGAACCGCCGCGAGCACGGCGCTGACGAACGATCCGGCCAGCGTGCCGATCTTGCCCGCGGCTTCTTGTGCCGGGAATGTCGCGGCGGGGAACGCGAGCGTGTTGAGGAACAGGGCCATCGTGAAGCCGATCCCGGCCAGACAGGCCGCCCCGGCCATCATCCCCCACGTCACGCCGTCGGGCAGGCGGGTCAACCCGGCGCGGACCGCGAGCAGGCACATCAGCAGAATTCCGACCGGCTTGCCGACGACCAAACCGGCGGCGACCGCCAGCGCGATCGGGTCCCCCAGACTGGACACTTCAAGTGCCACTCCGGCATTGGCGAGCGCGAACACCGGCATGATCAGGAACGCCACCCACGGGTGCAGTCCGATCTCCAGGCGGTGCAGTGGGGAAACGGTCTCGCGTGCGGCAAACCGTATCCGTTCGAGATCGACCGCTTCGCTCGCCGATTCCGGCCCGCTCCCGCTGGCCCGGTCCCACGCTTCCCCCAGCACCTCGGTAAAGGTCTTCTGACCGACCCACGCGCTGGCCGGGGTGAGCAAGCCGAGGAGAACGCCGGCGACCGTCGGGTGGATGCCGGACTTGAGGAACGCGAGCCAGATGAGCGCCCCGACGACGACGTACACACCGATTTGCCGGACGCCGATGCGATTGAAGAAGTAGGTCGCGGCGAACCCCGCGGCCGCGACCCCGAGCCAGGCCCAGCCCAGCGATTGGGTGAACACGAAGGCGATGATGAGGACAGCGACGAGGTCGTCCACAATGGCCAGCGTGAGCAGGAAGATCTTCAGTCCAAATGGCACGCGCTTGCCGAACAGGGCGAGGAAGCCAACGACGAACGCGATGTCGGTGGCCATCGGGATGGCCCACCCGCGCTGACCCAGTTGGCCCCACTGGAGCGCCAGGTAAATCAGCGCTGGTGCGACCACACCTCCCGCGGCCGCGAACACCGGCAGGAGTGCCTTGCGTGGGTCGCGGAGTTCCCCGGAGACGATCTCTCGTTTTACCTCCAGCCCGATGACGAAGAAGAAGATTGTCATCAACCCATCGTTAATGATGAGGTGGCCGACGTCGCCGGCGAGTGTGAACCCGCCGAGTGAGAGGGCAACCCGGGTCTTCCACAATCCCGCGAACCAGGCCGCCAGCGGGGAGTTTGCCAGGATCAGCGCGGTAACGGCGCAGACGATCAGCACGACGCCGCTCGCGGCCTCGACGTGCAGAAACCGCGTCACGGGGGCCAGCCACCGCTCGACGGGACGATCCGGTAGTCCCGCGGCCGTGCCGGTGGATGAATGAAGTTCTGCGGTCGTTTCTGCTCGAGGGTCCATCAGCGGGCTCTCCGGGTTCGTTCACAATCCGACCTGTCGCCGGATCTCATCCGCAACAATTTCGGGGGCTGGGGAGACATCGACGCGGATCGCGTCTGCAGGCGGTTCCAGTGTTTCGAACTGGCTCTGGATCAGGGCCGGATCCATGAAATGCCCTTCGCGATCCTGCAGTCGCTGGTGAATCAGTTCCCTGGGCCCGGTGAGGTACACGAACCGGACGCACTCGGGATGATCTCCTGCGAGTTGCTCACGGTAGTCTTGCTTCAGTGCCGAGCAAGCCAGGACGGCGTGCTCGCCGCGGCCACACGCCTCAGCGACCCGCTCACCCAGTGCCGTGAGCCAGGGGCGGCGGTCGTCATCGTCCAGGGCAGTGCCGGCTGCCATCTTCTCGATGTTCGCAGGCGGGTGGAAATCGTCCGCCTCCACGAAAGTCCAGTCCAGCTCGGCCGCCAGCATCTTGCCGATCGTCGTTTTCCCGGACCCCGAGACGCCCATCAGCACCAGCACCATGACTACCTCTTTTGCCGGGAGGATGGCCGCCGATCACACCTGCGGGCGGACCCCGGCGGGGTTCTCTCGCTGGGTCAGGTTCCGGGCCGTGTTGATGAGGCCGAGGTGCGAGAACGCCTGTGGGAAGTTTCCGAGCAAACGACGTGCCACCGGGTCGTACTCCTCGGCCAGGAGTCCCACATCGTTGCGGATCGCCAGCAGGTTCTCGAACACCCGACGAGCGTCGGCGTGCCGACCCATCATGGCGTAGTTGTCGGCCAGCCAGAAGGTACATAGCAGGAATGCCCCTTCGCCCGTCGGCAACCCGTCGACCCCACTCTCCGTTCGATACCGGTCCACGAACCCGTCTCGCACCAGTTCCCGCTCGATGGCGGCGACGGTGCCGTGGATGCGCGGATCGGACGGCGGGAGGAATCCGACCTCGGCCATCATCAGCACGGCCGCGTCCATCTCTTTGGCACCATAAGACTGGACGAAGGCGTTGAGGACCGGGTCGAACGCCCGGGTACAAATCTCGGCGTGGAGTTCGTCCCGCTGTTTCCGCCAGCGGTCCACCGGACCGCCGAGCCCGAACCGTTCCGCGTCCTTGACCGCCCGGTCGAACGCCACCCAGGCCATCAGTTTCGAGTGCGTGAAGTGCCGCTTGGGGCCGCGGACCTCCCAGATACCCTCGTCCGGATCCGGCCACACTTCCTCCAACCGGCCGAGCAACTCGCGCTCGACACGCCAGCCGTCGGCGGCGTCAGTCAATCCGTAGTGCCGGGCGAGATGAAGGCAGTCGAGCGTCTCGCCGAAGACGTCGAGCTGGAATTGGTTGTAAGCTCCGTTACCGATCCGCACCGGGCGGGAGTCCTCGTAACCCGGGAGCCAGGGCAACTCCATCTCCGGCAGTCGCCTCTCGCCACCGACCCCATACATGATGTGCAGTTCCGAACCTTTCCCCGCCACCGCTCGAAGCAACCACTCTCGCCATGCCTTCGCCTCGTCCGTGTACCCGCATTGCAGCAGGGCCATCAGGGTGAACGTGGCATCGCGCAGCCAGCAGTACCGGTAGTCCCAGTTGCGTGGCCCACCGATGTGTTCGGGGAGCGAGGTGGTCGGGGCTGCTACGATGCCCCCAGTCGGAGCGTAAGTCAGAGCTTTGAGCGTGACGAGGGAGCGCACCACCGCTTCCCGCCACTCGCCCTGATAGGTGCAGCGGTCTGCCCACTCCCTCCACCACTGTGCCGTTTCTTGGATCGCGGTCGGCCCGTCGATTGGCGGAGGCGTCAGCCTGTGCGAGGGTAACCACGTCAGCACGAAGGAAAGTTGTTCGCCCTCCTGAACCTCGAACGACGCCGTTGCCGCCCAGCGGTCGATGGCCAGGGGGACGGGGGAGCGTAGTTGAAGTTTGTCCGGACCGCCAATGGCGACCACGCCGCCGGAGGCCGGCCGCACCCACGGGGTCAGGCTGCCGTAGTCGAATCGGG
>JBGSZR010000101.1:0-4257 GCA_041750275.1 Gemmataceae bacterium | reverse complement strand
GACGAAGGGGATCGACTCGCGTTCGCACAGGTCGGCCAGCCAGTACCAGGCGAACATGCACTCGACGCCGACGACAAGTCCGGGCCGGAAGGGTTCGATGGCGTCGAAGAACGGCCCGGGCGCGGCGGGGAGTTCGCGTTCGATCCGCGGCGTGCCGGCGGGATCGCAGACGTGCAGGTAAAGGGTCCTGGCGTGGAGATCGACGCCGGCGTAGTATGGGTACGCGGCCTGGAAGTAGCGATGAGCCATCACTCGATCCTCCGTGGCGATGGGCCGGCCCGAGCCCGCTTCGTGGTTAGTGAGCTTCGGCATCACCTGAAAGACCCACGCTGCGACCGGGGCAACCCGTGATCGCGTTTTACTTGGGACGGGCCCGACCCGTCGCCATCGAGGACATGAGTGGTATCCCGTCGCTGCAGATGTAACGTTAGGTGTCAACCCCCGTCCCTCGTGATGACGGGGGTTTTTCGTTGCCTTGGGCTTGGTCCGCGGCGCGCAGTTCCCCCGAGCACGTATTCGCCCGCGTGCCGTTGTCGATGCCTCGCGAGTTCGCCAGCCAACCGTTCCTCTAACCGTTCCTCTTCTCTGTTCCAGTTGTTTGGGATGGCTCCAGCGCAAACACATTCACCAGATCCAACGCCGCGGCGCGGAGGTCACGCTGATGCAGCGCGGCCCAGAGGTCGATCACGTCACCTTGACTGCCGCAGCGGGCGTCGAAACACTGGTAGACGTTGGTATCAAGGTTCACGCTGAACGTGCGGCCACGGCCGTCGCCGCGGTGGATGGGGCAGACGCAGCGTCGTTGCGGACCCGAGCCCTTGAGTCGGTCCGTGAGGCCCAGGTGATCGAGCACGCGGCGCATCGGCAGTTGCCGTTTAAGATGCGTGAAGTCCAGCCACACACCGGCCGACGGATTCTCGACGCTAGCGGTCGCGTGGGGTACAGTATCAGGGCAGGTCGCGGTGACCACTGGCCTTGCCGGCTCGTCCGGCGTGTGGCCCGCGGCCTGTCCGTTTTCCGCGGGCCCATCGACCACCGTCGGCTCGTTCGGCCCACCCCACGGGTAGTGTTTGGGGTCGAACGGCTTCCCACTCTTCCAGATGGCGAAGCTCAAGTGGAGCAGCTTGCGCATCACGTGGCCGATGGCGATCGACGGCTTGTCGGGGTGCTTGGCGCGGACTCGTGTGTAGAGTGGGCGACAAGCCGGGTTGTGTTTGGCGGCGCTCAGCGCGGCCATCCAGAGATAGCGTCGCACGAGGTCGTTGCCGCGGGGCGACATCTTGTAGCGCTTCGGTCCGCGGGGGGTTCCATCGCGGTCGATTCCACTCGACGCCTCGACCGGCAAGACTCCGAAATAGTTGACGAGTTGGCCGGGTGTGTCGAAGCGGTCGATATCGAGTATGAAGGCGGTGAGGACGGCGGCAGTGACCTCGCCGAAGCCCTTGATGGTGTCGAGGTGGTTCGCCGTTGGGAGGTGGCGATAGGCAGAAATCAGCAGTGTTTCCAGGCGTTTTTGCCGCGCCTGGATGTCGCGAACCTGCCGAATTTGATCGCGGACGAGTTCGTCGGCGACCGGGCCTGAGAGCGATCCGACCGAGTCCCGGGCACGCTCCCGGAGTTGTCCTGCGCGGTCGTGAGGCAAGTAGGGCACGGCCTGGAGATCGGCCTCAGTGACAATGGATAGACACTGAGCGGTGGGGTAGCGGCTGAGCAGTTCGAGCACCCAGCCGGTGCTGATGTCCGGAACGAGCACGGCGAGTTCGGGGAAGGTCCGGGCCAGGAGTTGGTGGAGTTGATTGACGAACCGGGTCCGCTGTCGGACCACGGCCTGGAGTCGTCCGGCGACCTGACGCAACGGGAGCAATTCGGGCGAGACGACGGCCCCCGGCTTCGGTCGTTCGGTGAGGGCATAGCGAGCGCAGGCGCGGGCCTCGACGGGGTCGGACTTCTGGTGCCCGTAGACCGCAACGCGATAGTTTTTGTTGCGTTGCGTGTCGCCGCAAGAGAGGGTGAACGCCGCGCGGTCGATGTGCAATGTTGCGAGGAATGACATCAGGTTGTCAGCGTAGAGTCCGGCAGCATCGAGGCGCACGTGGAAGTGGACCGACCCGTGCTTGGCCATGAGATCGAGGAGTCGCTGGCGGAGCTTGGCATAGCCGACGGCCGACTCGAGGACTTCCAAATCCGGGGCCGCGGTCTGGAGGTCGGCATCGAGGAAGGCGGCATAGTGGCCATAACGCGATGTGTCGATGCCGACGCCGATGGGCGTGGCATTCCGCGACTCCTCGGCGGGAGTGTGGCGAACGGACGGGGATGGTGATAGCATGTCAGCACCTCGGAATGGGGTTGGAAAATGGGGGTGCTGCCGCGAGAGACCCTCCGGGAGAGTCGGGCCGAGAGGAAGCTTGTGATCAGAGGTCATCGCCTCGAGATGTAACCAGCTCTTGAGCCCGACGCGGAGGGGTCAATCTGCAGCAAGAGGTCGAGCCTCAGCAGACCGAAAGACCTCCCCCGCGGCTCCCCCACTGGGATTCTCGCGGCAGGCACCCGCGAGCAAAAGAGAACATACAAGCAGACGGCCCCCGCCTGTAGGTATTTCGTGGCCATCGCTCACACAGCGGGGGCCGCTGCTGAGCTATATGTTAGGCCACAGAAGTGCGCCCAAAAACCTCGCTCGGCTTATCTCAGGGTAGGAGAGCATCATGTTTGCATCCGCGATTCTGAAGTGGTGGGGGTTTACTGCAGTGTCTGTCGCGGTTGGCCTCGCGGCTTTCGCCACTGGTCGGACTGAAGACCCAAAGCCACCCGCCCCCCAACCGATTCCCACAGATGCGACCCCCGGCGGGCGGATCTTACTCATGCGCGACGACGGCTTCGCCGTGTTGACCCCCGATGGGAAGAAACTTCTCACCGGGAAACTCGGCCCGGAGGACGCGAGTATCAGTTGGGCGTGGCTCTCCCCGGACGGCAAGCGGATGGCCTACCTCATCCACTTCGGGGACACGGAACGCCAACCGCGAGTGATGGTCCGCGACCTCAACGGCAAGAAGTTCGCCACATCCATCGACGTGAATGCGATGTACCTCCTTTGGACCCCGGACGGGCGATCACTCATCGCCACTTCCTACGTGACGGAAATCTGGGAACCACTTCAGACAGAGCACTTCCGCATCGACCTCGCCACCCAGACGGTATCCAAACTCGATTGGCCGGACGACATTGTCCCTGTGGACTGGTCCGCCGACGGCAAGAGCGTGGTCGTCGTCCGCTACGGCAAACGCCCAACCGGAAACATCGGGCTGATGACCGCGGATGGAAAGAAGGTGACCAAACTGATCGATCTCCGCGACGCGAATGATTGGTCCGGGGCCGGTCGCCGGCTCTCGCCGGATGGCACGAAGCTGTTGTTTGGCGAAGCCCCGCCGGAAGGACCGCACCGGCACGGGATGGCCCGCCGACTGTACATTCTGGACAACACGACGAAGAAGGTGACCGAGGTGCGCGAAGTACCGGAGAACGCAACGGTGTTCTGGGCCTGTTGGTCGCCGGACGGCAAGCGGATCGCATACACGTGGCAACGGCAGCACACCGAGTTGCTCAAGGAATGGGCGAAAAAGCCCGTACTCGATCCCGAAGACTACAACCGGGAGACGGAGACATTTCTGATGGTAGCCGACGCCGACGGGTCGAACGCGAAAACGATTGCATCGGGAAAAGCGGACAACGTCCTTGCGGCACCGTTGCGGGCGATTGACTGGCGATAACTTCCGCCAGTCCCCACGACAGGCCGAACCGCTCTCATGTCCTCCCGACTTGAAGAAATAATTCCCCCGCCCTATCATTCACGTGGAATTGCGAACGTCGGTGTTGCATTTTCGGAGGCGTTCGCGTCTCAACCACACACTTCTCGGCACCGGGATGGTTCGTCGTTGGCCTCTCATCTCGGGGTTGTGACAATGCATTGTCACACCGCGGCGTGTGAAGCGGGCCCACGCCGCAGCTCGCGCCCAAGGTTCTTGGGCCTGGTGTCGATGGTGCGGAACGTGTGTTCGCGTGTCGATCGGTGGCAAACAGACGCCACGCTCTTGTGTTGCTCGAGATCGATGGCCAAGATGGTATCCAGTGTCGTTGATATCGCAAGCCTCCAAACACGAAGTGCGACCGCCCTTCAGCATAACGCACACGGCTTGCCTCGATTCGTTCGGCATCAAGGGGGTGTCTATGCGAGCGTTGATTACGTCCTGTCTGGTTGCCGCT
>JBGSZR010000100.1:0-66615 GCA_041750275.1 Gemmataceae bacterium | reverse complement strand
TCGAGGGCAGGGCCGCCGGGGAAGCCGAGGCCGAGGATGGCGGCGACCTTGTCGAAGGCTTCGCCAGCGGCATCGTCGCGTGTGCCGCCGAGTAGTACGAGTGACAGTGCACTGTCGCAGCGGAACAGCGCCGTGTGGCCGCCGCTGACGACGAGCCCCAGGCAGGGGAAGATGTCGCGGCCCGCACTGAGCCGGCACGCGAAGATGTGGCTGGCCACATGGTTCACGCCGATGAGCGGCACACCGAGCCCAAGACTGAGCATCTTCGCGGCCGAGACGCCGACGAGCAAGGCTCCGACTAGCCCGGGCGTGTTGTGAACGGCAATACAGCCGATATCCTGCAGCGAGAGATCTGCCTTGGCGAGAGCCTCCTCGATCACCGGCAACAACTGACGCAGGTGGGCGCGCGAAGCAATCTCGGGAACGACTCCGCCGAAGCGGGCATGCAGGTCGTTCTGCGACGCCACCACGCTCGACAACACCGTCAACTCGTCGGTGAACACCGCTGCGGCGGTCTCGTCGCAGGAGGTCTCGATGGCGAGGAAGTTAGTCATGGATGCGTTTCAAGGTCGAAGCTGGTCATCGATTTCTCCACGAACGCGCTGTTGATAACCTCGGAATGTGAGTCCAGTTCCGCACCAGGGCGAGCACGCGAATGGTGAAGAGGGAGAATCATTCCGCATCCTCCTCGGGGATCATGTACAGGTGGCACAGGCGAGGAAAGCGTGCCCGCATCTCGGCTTCATCCTCAAAGTCCCAGTCCTCGCCCTCGGGTGGCAGGGGTGGGGCATCTTTCTCGGCCTTGTCGAGTGCCTCGTAGAAATCACTGGCACCGGTGTGCTTCTCGTATGCACGCAAGGCGGCCGTCTCCAGGCCGAAACCATCGACCGCATCGCCATCGAGGATCTCGGCGAGATTATCCGGATTCTTCAGCGCGGACTCATACGCATGTCGACCACGCCCCACAAGCCAGCAGCGGAAGTCGTGGAAGCCTTCACCGTGTTCGCCGCCGTTAATGAGGTACGCGGCACCTTCGAGATTGATCGTTTTGAGAGCCGCGAGTGCTTCATCGAAGCGAACCTGGAAGCCAACGATCTCGGGCCAGGGAAGTTCCGCAAGCTTCGCGATCAAAGCCTCGTAGTGGTCCGGCCCATCTGCGCGATAGGACTCTTCAATGAGCTTCCAGAATTGCTTCCACTCCATGATGCACCTCAGGGTTGCACGATGCCGGGAAAGAGTTCGGCGAGGGCGAAGCGGAAGGCGGGAACGACCGGATCGCCCATCGACTCATCCGCGGCCGTGAACACGCGAATCTGCGTCGGGGATGAGTAAGCATACACCTGTTGAAGATGGGGAAAGACCAGCCAGACCGCATCGACACCGGAGGCGAAATAGTCTTGCACCTTGGCGAGCGTGGCGTGCGTCAGTTCGTGCGGGCTGACCACTTCGACAGCCAGGTTCGGGCAAACCTTCCACCACGCATCCGGAATCGGTCGAACCGCAGGCCAGGTTGACTCGGCAACGAATGCCACATCCGGCTTGCGGCGATTCCCCGTTCGCGGCAATTCAATCTCCATTCCAACGAAAGACCTTCCGAGTCGATTCGCGCGGACAAATGCACTCAGAGCATCGTTGAGGATGTTCGCCAACCGGGTCTCCGCGGCTCCCATCTTCTTCTCCACGCGGACGCCGTTGATGATCTCCACATCGGGCTTCGACTCATCGCCGCCCGTCCAGGGCCGAACGTTGAGGTAAGAGTACCATCCGGGCGAGACCGCAGCATTGCTGCCTGTTCCTGAACCATTCGATGCAGTCATGGCGTTCTCCGTCTCGACCGAATCATGGTCTAACCGCTAATACCCTGTCTTCAGGGTCTGTTGCATCGTACCGTTCACACTCGGTTCCGGCGGCCATTCTTTCCAGTTGTTCGCCTGTTTCCAGAAGCTGAGCGGATTTTCGTACACCACCTTGCGAATGTCGGCCTCGGCGTGGCCGCGCCGCTTCATCTCTTGAATGAGTTCAGGCACGGCGAGCGGATCGGACTTGCCCCAGTCCCCGGCCGAGTTCGCCATGATTCGCTCGGTGCCGACCATCTCGATGATGTCACAGGCACGCGCCGGCGTGCACTTGGTGGTGGGGTATAGCGTCATCCCGCACCAGAAACCGCCATCGAGTGCGAGTCGCACCGTGTGTTCCTCGACATGATCGACGCAGACGCGGTGTGGTTGCACGCGTGAATCGTTTTGCAGCATGTCGATAATCATCCGCGTCCCTTTGTACTTATCCTCCAGGTGCGGCGTGTGGATCAGGATCAACTCATTGGTCTTCGCGGCAAGATCGAGGTGTTCCTGGAAGACGATCGCTTCATTCGGAGTGTTCTTGTTGAGCCCGATTTCGCCGATGCCGAGCACGTTGGATTTCGCGAGGAACTCGGGGATCATCGCAATGACTTCGCGCGAAAGCGACACATTTTCCGCTTCCTTGGCATTGATGCAGAGCCAGCAATAGTGGCGAATGTGGAACTGGGCGGCCCGTTTCGGCTCCGTCTCGGTGAGCGAGCGGAAATAGTCGTGGAAGCCGGCCGCAGTGCCACGATCGAACCCCGCCCAGAACGCCGGCTCGCTCACCGCCGCACACTGCGCATAGGCCATGCGCTGATAATCATCCGTGGTCCGCGAGATCATGTGAATATGCGGGTCGATAAAAGGGATCATTTCGCAGTGCCCTCGAATGCCATGAATTTCTGAAGTCGTCCGGCTGGTTCTTGAACGAAATTCGTACCTCGCAGATGGAACCGATTATATCAGATCGACTTGTCACCGCTTCGACTCGTCGGGCACCTGCGCGTTGAGCGGACGCACGACAGCGTGTGCATGAGTTGTTTCCTGCACACCCGAACGAGGCGTTTGCTCATTCGGTCATGGCCTGGAAGCACGGCGGACGACATCGGAAAGTACGGAGAATGGTCTGGGCGCAAATCCAGTGCCCACTCTCGCGGGTTGTAGTGGATTGTGGAGCGAAATCCCCTTCCTATTAATGCTTTACTGCAAACAGGAGGACGGAAATCGATCTGGATGTTCTTGATTCCGAACGGGTAACATGGCTCCAGGGAATGGTGGCTCGGTTTCCTGGAATCAATGAGAATCGCACTTCATTCAGGATAGGGGTGCAACCAATTTCTCTGGGGGTGGCACGAGGACAATTGCGGCGGTTTGCCGGGTCTTTCATTCCGCACTCCGAATTCCTCTGCAGAACCAGGTTCCTGCAGAGGAATTCAATATCCCCAGAGAATTCGGATACACCCCAGGATAGCGGGTGATGCATCCGGGCTTTTCCCATTTTGTCAGGCAAGTTATAAGGGTTCGGCCATTCGAGGAACGAGCCGTTCCGAAGATGGCTCGATTCCGGAGTTTTGAGGAGATTTCGCATGCGACTCGTCGGCTTGAACCTGGCCGCGTTCCTCGCCGCCGTCGCCCTTCTGATCGGTGCGGACATTCGCCTGGTTGCACAACCCCCGGGCGCTCCCGCTGCACAACCACCCGCCGCGGACCCGAAACTCGATGGCCATCTGGATGCCTGGGGCAAGCAGATGGGTGGCCTCACGAACTTCCATGCGAAGTTCAATCTCACCCGCAAACCCGGAGCCGGAGCGGCGTTCCAGAATGCTCGCTCGTACAAGGGCAGCATCCTCGTGATGAAGCCGATGTACGCACGACTGCGACTCGATAGCACCACGAACAAGGATGACTACGAAGCTTTCATCTGCAATGGAAAGTCGCTGTATGCCTATAGCGGGCTGGATAAAACCATCACCGAGTTCCCGCTGTCTGGCAACGAAGCAGGCGGCAGTAATCTGATGCTGGATATCGTCCGCGGCATGACGGCTCAGCAAGCCAAGCAGCGATTCCAGATTGCGCTGTTCAAGGAAGATCCAAACTATATTTACCTCGATATCAAGCCCACCACGGGTGCCGATCAGCAAGAATTCCTGCAGTTGCGGCTCGCGCTCTACGGCCCGAATGTGAAGGCACCGGGGGCCGTGCCGTACATGCCTGCCCAGGTCTGGAAGATGAGCCCGAACCAGGACACGGAAGTGTGGGAATTTACCGATCTGCAGACGAACATCCCGGGTATCGAACCCAAGGTGTTCGATTATCAGGCGATCCCCGGCTGGCAGACGAAGAAGTGGCAGCCGCCACCGCCGATGGGCGCAGGGCCGCCGCCGGCACCGGGTAAGTAGAACGACTCTGCGAAGCCGAAACACGCTGTCGAACCAACATCCATTCTTCGAACACGCGGGTCCGAGAAGCTTCTTCTCGGACCCGCGCGATTGTTGCATTTCTCATTTATTCATTCCCTTCTCACTCCTCTCGTGTAACTATGTCGGTGCGGTGGCATGACTGCCGCGACACATCTCGACTCGTGACTCGGAGGTGGATTATGCGTGGATTGCGCTGTCTGACGGCGTCAGCTTTGTTCGTGGGTGTGCTCGCCCTCGTGCAAGCCCAACAACCCGGCCGCGGCCAGTTCGGTGGCGGCTTCGGCGGCACGGGCCCGCTTACGCTCGTCGTGAACAAAGCGGTCATCGAAGAACTCAAGCTGAGCGAAGACCAGGTCAGCAAGCTGAAGGACTGGACCAAGGAAGAAGGCACAAAGCTCGCGGCGATGCGCAAGGAGAAGATGGAAGGCGTCGACTTCAAGAGCGACGAAGGTCGGGCCAAGTTCTCCGAGATCAGCGCCGAGATCACCTCGATGAGCTACACGGACCTCGAGAAGTCCGACCTGCTGAAGCCGGAGCAGTTCAAGCGTCTGCGTCAGATCGATCGCCAGTCGCAGGGCACACGTGCCTTCACCAGCGCAGATGTCGTCAAGGAACTCAAGCTGACGGACGATCAGGTCTCGAAGATTCGCGACATCAATAGCGAATACCAGAAAGACTCACAAGCGATTCGTGAAGAGTTCGGCCTGGGCTTCGGTGGCTTCCGCCCAGGTGGCAACAAGGGTGGCACGCCCCGACCCAAGACCGACCCGGCCAAGGCCGAGGAAGGCAACAAGAAGCTCGAGAAACTGCGCGAATCAACGATGTACAAGATGACGGAAGTTCTCAACGCCGATCAAAAGACGATGTGGACGGCCATGGTTGGCGAACCGTTCGACACCAGCAAGCTCCGCCCGACATTCACGATCCCCAAGAAGGATCCGGAAGAGTAATCGCCGTGTGATCTGCCAGGATCGAAGCCCGGGAACACAGGCGTTCCTGGGCTTTCACGTTTCATGGAGCACAAACTTGGCCGATATTCGAATCGATCAGGATGACGACGATGAGGAGTTTGATCGCCCACGCCGCCGCAGGGCAGATGATTTCGATGACGACGATGATTATGACGATCGGCCGCGTCGTCGTCGGTCGCCATCAAATGCAATGGACGACCCGGCTATGCGATTCGTGTTGCCCGTGAACACGTCCGCAATGGCGATCATCGCGGGCTACTTGGGGCTGATCTCGGTGCTCTGTGTGCCGGCTCCGTTTGCCCTCATCACGGGGATCATTGCGTTGCGACAGTTGAAACAGGACCCGAAGTTGCACGGCCATGGCCGCGCGGCCTTCGGCATCGTCATGGGAGCACTTGGCACGTTACCGCTCCCGTTTCTGGCCATTGCATTAATCAAGGCGTGAGCCGATCATCGGTCTCGCAGTTCACACCCATTTTACAAGCACACCGAGGTAGTGGTCCTTGTCCTTCAGGAGACCTTCGTAAGCTTCGCCGAGTTGCTCAGGTGCGATGGTGTGTGTGACAAGGCCGGCCAGGCTCAATCGCCCCGCGGCAAGCTGGCGAAGCAGCCAGTTTTGGGCCTTGTTGATATCCCAGGCCCCGGCGAGGCGAGTGTGCGAGGGTTCGAAAAGCATATTGCCGTGAGCGCCAGTCACCTCGATGTAGCGGCGGTGCAAGTCATCGTAGAAGTTCACTTCCTTCGCCTTGCCGCGTGGGCTTCCCACCACAACCACCTGACCCGCATCACAGGCGAGTGACATCGCCGTGGGGATTGCATCCGGAACGCCCGTGGCATCAGCAACGATCTCGGCACCGCGTGCGGCGAGCATTGTCGAAAGTTGCTGGCGAACATCTCCGGCTGCGGGATCAATCACGAAGTCTGCACCCGCAGCCACGGCCGCGTCGCGGCGCATCTTCACTGCGTCGATACCCACGACGGGACCTGCCCCGGCAGCAAGCAGGCAACGCAAGGCGAACTGGCCAATAATACCGAGCCCGAGCACGGCTGCGCTCCGACCAAGTGTAAGCCCGGCCCGCACGGAAGCGCCCAGGCCATAGCGAGAGATGCAAGCCACCGCTGCCTTCTCAAAGCTGAGCGTCTCCGGCAGCTTCCAGACGCGGCAGCGTTCGTGGCCCACCGTGATGAGTTCCGCAGATGCGTGATTCCCGGGGAAGCTCACACGATCTCCCTCCTGGAAGCCGCCCGGAAAGTCCTTTCCCACCTTTAGCACGCGGCCCGCTGCGGAGTAGCCCGAGCGGAAGGGGAACTTCCAGTCCGGCAAGTTTGGGTCCTGGAGCCATTGATGCGTACCGGTGTAGACGGCGAGTTCCGTGCCCGCACTCACGGCCGAGTACTCGGCAGCGATCAGGATTTGATTGGCGGCAGGGTCCGCCAGTTCAACCTCGCGGACGGCTGCCTTGAATGGTTCCGTGATAACTGCCTGCCGGGCCTTGACCATGGAGAGACCTCATGTGTGGGGTGTGGTGAACCGAATTGTAGATGGGAGCGTGGAGAGCGGCGAATGCGATTGCAAGGAGGGGCTTGCACGCATCTGCGCTCACGCCATTCCAAGTTTCTGCGCACATCTTCGCACCGCCTGGCATTCGGTCGGTATGATAGTCTCGGTTTTCGGTAATCCGTCCGGGCCAGGAGGGACACCATGCTCCGCCTCATCTGTGTGACGTTTACACTCGCTGTCTTCAGCGTGCCAGCATTCAGCCAGGTGCCCCAACCGCCGAAGGGCGTGATCCAGTTCAAGCCGTTCAATGGTGTGAATCCGGAGCAATTCCAGCAGTCGTCAATCGGCCGCTGGGTGGGACAGGTGACGCTGGAAACGAACGAGGTCAAAACGTCCGTGGCAACGAGCCGGCTCGGTTTCGGGCAGAAAGCGGTCGTCGCACGAAAGGCGGACGCCGTGATCGCTGCGGCTGACGTGCTCGCGCGACTGGCTAAGCAAGGTGCTTCCCGCAACCAACTGGCACAGGGCTTTGCCCAGCTCGATCAGTCCGTGAATGACCTCACCACGGTGATCAATTCCAATGCCCTTTCTCAACAGGTGGCAGGAGAGGCACTCGGCAAGGTGCAGTTCGCGACCCAGCAACTTGGCGGCCAGTTCGGCAATGGCGGCGGCGGCGATCCGAACCAGCGACTCAAAGCCGCGATCCTCCTCAGTGATTCGCTGGATGATCAGACGGAATCGCTCCGCGATCTGGGCATGGCCCGACTTGGTCCGGCGTATCCCGCAGAACTTGATCAGTCGATCCGTGCCTATGCCCGTGCCGCACGTCAACTGGGTCGCACGATTCGCGATACCGGTGACCTGGAACGAGCCCGCAAGGATTTCGAGGGCTTTCAGACCGTGGGCTGGCAAAATGTCACCGCTCGACTGGCAGCGATCCCCAACCTCCCCGCGGATATCCGGGCACAGGTTATCCGCGTAGATGGCGTCGCCCGTCAACTGAGTCGCGTGCTCGGCGGAGCCGAACCCGGTCCGGGACCCGGACCGAATCCCCGGGTGAATTCCGTGATCGCAGTCGCGGCTGGAGATGGGGGCGGGCCGCGTGTGCGCGTGTTCCATAACCTGCAGAATAAGCCTGTCGCGGACTTCTTTGCGTATGACCCCAAGTTCCAGGGCGGTGTTCGCATCGCCGTGGCCGACCTGAATGGCGATGGTGTTCCGGACATCGTCACCGCACCCGGGCCCGGAATGCGAGCGTTGATCCGCGTCTTCGATGGTCGTGATGCGAATTTGCTCGTGGAATTCTTTGCCCTCGATCCGACCTGGCAAGGTGGCGTTCAGATAGCCGCGGCGGATCTCACCAAAACCGGTCAGGCCCTGATCGCGGTCGCACCCGATGTGGGTGGCGGGCCGCAAGTGCAGGTCTTCGATCTGGCACAGGGTAAAGAGATCGACAGCTTCTTTGCCTTCCCCAATAATCTCCGGGGCGGTGTCCGGCTCGCGTGGGGTGATATTAACGGCGATGGACTTCCGGACCTGGCCTGCACACCCGGGCCTTGCGAGCATGGCCCGGAGGTCAAAATTTTCGACGGCAAGAATCGCAAGGTGCTCGCCCAGTTCATGGCACTCGATCCGCGCTGGCGAGGCGGGCTATTTGTCGCCGTGGAACCGTTGACGAATAATGTCCAGGGCAGGATTATCATTGGGGCAGACGCGGGTGGGACGCCACTCGTGCGAGTCTTTGATCTGGGGCGCAACAAGCTCGATTCGGAATGGCTCGCTTTCCCCGATGCCTTCCGTGGCGGTGTGCGTGTGGCCTCCCACGACGTGGATGGCGATGGACGGGCCGAAGTGATCTGCACGCCGGGGCCTGGGTTCAAGGATTGCCCGATGCGGGTCTTCAATGTGCAGAACCGCAAATCAATCGCGGACGTTCCAACCTTCAGCGGTTTCGAAGGCGGAGCATTTGTCGGCGCACACTAACCAGGCGAGCAGTGCCTGCGAGGTACTGCGGAACTTGATACTCAGGATTTTCACCCATGATTCGATTGATCGGGGTTGTCGCCCTCTGTGTTGGATGTGCCGAACCCAGTCTATCACCGCCCACTCCTGCATCGGTCGAACCCGAAGCACCGCTTCAGCCAGAACCGGTTACGCGGCCGGGGAGCGACTGGCCCACTTTCCTCGGGCCTACACAGGATGGCGTCTCCACCGAGAAGGGCATCCTGACCAACTGGCCCAAGGAAGGCCTTCGCAAACTCTGGGAGTGTGAACTCGGCATCGGCTACGCACCACCCGTGGTCGCGGATGGCCGACTCTTCCACTTCGATCGCTTTGGGGATCAATGCCGACTCACTGCACGCGACGCTGCCACCGGCAAATTGCTTTGGAATTACGAATACCCCACGGAATACGTGGACAGCTATGGTTATGACGCCGGCCCACGTGCCGGCCCCGTGGTCGATGGTGAGCGTGTCTATTTACACGGGCCAGACGGGATGTTGGTGTGTGTGGGTGTGAAGGAGGGCAAGGAAATCTGGAAGGTGGATACCGCCCAGAAATACCATGTCCACCAGAACTTCTTCGGGGCTGGCAGCGTGCCTGTGATCGATGGCGACCTGATCATTCTGCCGGTTGGCGGCAGCCCAGACGGCCCCCGGCCTTTTGACTTCCGCCAGGTGAAACCGAACGGAACAGCAATCGTCGCCTTCGACAAAAAGACCGGTGAACAGAAGTACGCCGTTGCCAACGAACTCGCCAGCTATTCCAGCCCGGTCATCCGCACGATCGAGGGCAAACGCACCGGGTTGTACTTTGCCCGCGGTGGTCTCCTCGGCTTCGACCCGCAAACTGGTGCCATCCGCTTTCATCACAAATGGCGGGCCAGCAGCGAAGAGAGCGTTAACGCAGCCAATCCGACACTCGTCGGCACAGACAAAATCCTTCTCACCGAGTGCTATGGTCCTGGTGCGGTGCTACTCGAGTTCAAGAACGATGCCCCGAAGGAACTCTGGAGCGACGCCGAGAAGGACAAGATCGACAAGTCCCTCATGGCCCACTGGAGCACGCCGATCTCTCACGATGGCCACATTTATGGCTGCAGCGGGCGACACGACAATGACGCGGATATTCGTTGCATCGAACTGGCGACCGGTGAGGTGAAGTGGAAGAAACGCACGACTTACCGCTGCACCTTTCTCAAGGTGGATGGACACCTGGTCGTGCTCTCCGAGTACGGCATGTTGCGGTTGCTCAAGCTGGATCCGGAAAACTTCAGTGAGGTTTCGCGTTATGAAGTGAAGGATCTGGAGTATCCATGCTGGGCACCGCCCGTGTTGAGCCACGGCATTCTCTACATCCGCGGCAAAGGGAAACTTCTCGCACTCGAGCTTATCCCACAGAAGTGATGAGGCCGAGGCAATCGCCTCGCACTCAACCCGCGTGCGAGTGAACCTTCTTGAAGTGATCGACCATCTTCTCCGTGGCCACGTGCCAGCCACAGTCATCGCATGATGTGACCGTTGGGTAGCACTTCGTGCAGTAGAGCGGGCCGCCGTGGAGAAACTGTTCGATCCGCTTCTTTTCGGATCCTGTGAGGCCGTCCGCAGTCATCACAAAGGCCGTCTGCGTTTTGCACTTCTCACAGGGACGTTCGGTGTTCCCCGCAATCACAGGCTTGAAGTGATCATGGACACCTCGCGGCACGACGCCACTGCCAACGCAGAGGGGGCAGTTCATGCCGAACTGGGCCAAAATCGCCTTGCGAATAAACTCGCTTTTGTTCGGCAATTTATCGAGGAACTCGGCCAGATCCTCTTCGACCTTGAAGGCGACGATCTGTGACTTCTGCTGCTTGGAATCTTTCCGGGCCATGGTGTCCCCGGGTTAATGGAACTACCTACTTCATCGTATTTTATCGGTTTCGATCTGCAAGCAAGAAACTCATGGCAGCTTGCGTCGTTTCTTGACTGCGAACGGAGCCATCCGATCAACAAAAAGACCCCGGGTTGCCCCGGGGTCCATGTGCGGTGCAGCGAGCAATTACTTGCCCTTGCCCTTCAGCTTGATTTCCGTGATCGTGCCCTTGTCCGTGGTGATGCTCATCTTGGCCTTGCCAGCAGCCTTCTCGCTGCTGAGGAGCTTCTCGACGTTCTCGAACTTGGCTTCCTTGTCGCCATCCTTGGTGGTGTAAACATACTTGGTCGAGTCGGTGAGCTTGTAGGTCGATTCCTTGTCGCCTTCCTTCACCGTGACTTCCTTCGTGTCCTTGTTGTACTTCACGAGGACGACGTCAGCGGCCAGGGCCACACCAGCCATGAAGAAGAACGCGCACAGGGAGAGCAGCATCTTACGCATTGGTGGAGACTCCGTGTAGAACATGAACCTATCATCATCCGCATCGGCACTTCGCCGAACGGATATGACCAAAGGGATCAGCGCCCAAAAATCGGACGCCGGGACATGAGGGGTTATTCAATGCCAACCTGGGCTATCGGCAAGCACACCCATCGATTATCACCAATCATTCATTAACCGGATATCGCAATTCGACCTTCGAATAGCCAGAACTTCCGACATAATAAGGTGAACCCATCAGCCGGCCCGCAGTTTCGCGTCAAATCGGGAAAATTCTTATGACTGGGATTCGAAACATTCGCCTGGCCTCGGCTCCGGCTCCTGTCTGGGCTCTGGCGTTTTCGATCGTTGTGGCAGGCGTGGTTGCACTGGCGGCTCAGCCACCCATCGAGGAAGTCGAGGATCCCGGGGCGAAAATCAAGAAACGCATCCTCGTCGATGATCCCGATGTGCGACCCGGACCGAAAACCAGCCCGAAGGTGGGGAGCAATCCCGAGTCTCGGCTCGAGGAACTCGTGAAGGCGGAGCAGCAAGCAACACATCCTGCCCTGCGTGCCTTGTTAGCGAAGTACAGTGTTCCCTTTGATCAGCTCACGGAAACACGTGGCGGAACGTGGCGCATCCAGCCGGTCCCGCTGGCCTGGCCGGAGGGTTTTCAGGGTGCTCAGGGTGCCTTTCCCGTTACCGATCTCGGATCCGATAACAAGCCACGCCCGGCTCGACAAATCGAAGTGATTGGTGTGAAGAAACTCGAGCACTTCGAGGCTCTACTGTTGGCCGATGCCGACCAACTCTTGAAACAGAAACCGCTTGGTACCGCAGCAGGACCCGATGGACTCACTGTGCAGTCACAGCTCGAGACCGCGGAGAAACTCCTCGCCGCAGGGTCCCGGTTCCACGACTACGCGCGCGATCACAATCTTCGCCGCGGCAAGGGCTGGGATGCTGTGCGTCAGTCGCTGGCCGATCGCCTGCGTGAAACCCGGGTTCAACTCCTGAAGCAGCTTGCGATGGTCGCCAAACCTGAGGCGCTGCAAGCTGCCGGCACGGCTTTGCTCGATCAGTATCCCGGCGATGGCGCAATCAAAAGCGAGGTTGCCGCGGTGTGGAGTCTGCGAGCGTATGCACTGGCAACTTCCGGCCAGAAGGGTAACTGGTATCTTGCGCGTGCTCTGTTAGATCGGGTCGAGTCGCTGACCGATGGTCAGGTGGGGTCCACGGCTCTGGAGACGCGTCAGAAGTTGCGAGAACTCGCCGCTGAGCAGGCCGTGCTCGGTGAGACCGCATTGACGAACAATCAAACCCAGCAAGCCAGCGATTTCGCGGAGAGTGCAAGCCGGCTGGATCCCACGGCCCCCGGCGTGTCCGAGCTATTAAAGAAATTGAATGTCTCTCCGCCGCTTTATGTCGCTGTGAGGCACTTTCCGACTCGGCTCAATCCGCTCACCGCGCGACTGGATAGCGAGACGCAAGCGGTCGAATTAGTCTTCGAGGGGTTGCTGGAGGCCGTGCCGGGCGAATCGGCGGGGACTCGCTACCGCCTGGCCGCAGCCTCGAGTCTGCCCGAGGTATTGCCGGGTGGTCGAAGGTTGGCTCTGCGCTTCATCCCGCGCGGAAGCTCGGGTGCCAATGGCTTCAACTCTCAGGATGTTGTCGGCACCTTCGCACTCCATCGTGATGCGCCTGGAGCCTGGTCTGCAGCGGGATTGCCCTGGTTTGCCCAGGGCTTGCCGACTCCCGAGGGGGGGAGTTTCGTGCACATCAAATTCCGGCATGGACACCCGGACCCACGGGCCTTGCTCACATTCAAACTCCTCCCGGCCACCTGGCTGAAATCCCAGAAGGATGGCATTCACACGGCCGCGTTTTCCCTGAAGCCTTTCGGCAACGGGCCTTTTCGTGTGGTCAAGAGCTCGCCGGGAATCGGCAGGCCGCGTGAGCTTGTTTTTGAGTCGAACGAGTCTTTCGCCCAGGGGGGAATCGATCGCAAAGGGCAGCCGTTCCTGAAAGAAGTGCGGATGGTCGAGTTGACGCGGGGCTACGACCCGGTGCAGGAGTTCCAGGCAAACCGGTTGCATGTGCTGCCAGACGCGTTACCGGCTGAAATCGAACGACTGGTGAGTCCTTCGAATCCGGTCTCGAAGCAACTAACGGTGGTCTCCACGACGACCAGTCGCCGCGTGCACATCCTGGCCGTGAATCACCGGAACTCTGCGTTGCAGAATCGCGACCTGCGCACGGGACTCGCGCACGCCATTCACCGGGACGCGATCCTGGCGGAATTGGTGCAAAAGATTCCGATGCCTGCGAGCGTGCCCTGGACACATCGGACGGCTCCGATGGTGGGCCCTTTCCCGCCGCACACCTGGGCGGTGGCCAAGGGGCCGGGCAATGCACTTGTCTCCCTTCACAATCCGGACGAAGGATTGCACCAACTGCGCCGCTACCTGGCTGCTCCGGGCTCCGCAACCGTTCTCACACTGCTCTATCCCGACCACGACCCACGCGATGCCCTGTCGTGTGCCCTCATCAAAGAACAAATCGATTTGCTTTTTCGCAATGAGCCTGATGGCCGCAAACTCACTCTGCGGCTCCAGGCGCTGCCGATGCCCGAGTTGCTCGTGCGGGTGCAGGATGAACACAACTATGAACTTGCCTATGTGCCCTTTGACTACCCGGATGATTGGTATCCATTCGGCCTCGCCGCTTGGCTTGATCCCGCGGCGGGTGGACGTGGCGAACGGAACTACCTGGGCTTCCGCGTGTCGGGTTCGAATCCTGGTGAGGAGGAGATTCGCCTCGGTCAGTGGCTCGAGGAACTACGCGACCACGGCGACTTCGCTGGAGCAATTGCACCGCGTACTGCCGAAATTCAGAAGAAGTTCAACGAGGTGATGCCCTTCATCCCGCTCTGGCAACTGGATCGCTATACGGTGGTGAGTAACCGGTTGAATGTGTTTGTGGATGACAGTCCGAAGCCGTTGGAGGCAACGAAACTCGGTGTGATTAATCCGAGTGTCCTCTTCCACAATGTCGCTCGCTGGCAATGGAAGTAGGGCGATGTTGATGGATTCCACCCGACTTCCCCACCCTCTCCGCTGGTAACATGTCATCTGTCTGGAAGCAGGAATGGCCGATCCTCGTGTTGCGAACACGAGGAATTCCAGGTCGTTCCCGTGTCGACTCTCCCGATTCAACTCGATGGAAACGCATCCAAATACGCGTCTTCATTGAATCCGACGAGAAGCGTCTTGCCCACGCGGGCCGTGGGAGCACGCAGATTGCCCGTGGGACCGAGCATTCGTGTCAGTAACTCTTCGTCTGAGGGGCGGGCCTTCTTCAAATCAAACTTCTCCACTCGCTTGCCCTTCATGGCAATCAGCGTGTCGATTCCCTTGAGAAGGGCCAGAGCTTCGTTGCCGTCGATGCGTGATTTGTTGGCATCCACGGTTTGTTTGACTTCGATCTCGGCGGGCCCAAGGAACCCCTGGGCATGCTTGCACGTCGTTCAGGACTTCCGAAAGTACAGCCAGTCAATGGAGCGCGGCATGGTGCTCCTCCCTTCGAATTCAATGATAGATCACGCGGGCAGGTCCAGTTCAAATATCTCGGCGTCCTGGAACTTGTCGGCTTCCAGGTCGAAGACACGCCGCAGCCCCGTCAGTTTCGTGCCCTCGATCCTGTACTCGTGATAACCCCAGCGGTCCGTCTGGGCGGTGCTGCCGACGCAGATCGAGGGGAAGGGCTGTCGCTCACCGGCCGGAAGGATGTACCAGGCATGCTTGTGTCCGTGCAGCCAGAGGCTGACGCCACACTCCGCGGCCACATCGCGCACACGTTCCCAGTCACGTAGACGGTGCCACTTCGGTTCCGGCTTGCGATCTTTTGTCAGCAAGGGGTAATGGCTCACCACAATCCGCGGGCCCGGGTCCAGAGTTGCCAGGAGTTCGCGAAAGCGCAGCAGCTGCGCTTCGCCGACCATTCCCGATGCGTCAATGGGGATCAGGTTGGCCGTGGAGGAGTTGAGCCCAATCAGCCAGATGTGCCCGACCTTCTGGGCAAAGGGATAATAGTGTGAGTCGTCGACTCGCGCGCCCTGCTGCCAGGGTGCGAACGCCGCTTCGAAGATACGGCTCTTGCTGGCAGAATGTGTGTACAGATCGTGGTTGCCGGGCACGGCGATGGCGGGGGGCAGGGTGGTATCGCCGACGCCGAGGCGCTTCGCCGCAGCGAGCATCTCGTTCTCGAAAGCCATCGTGGTGGCATCGCCGGAGAAAACCAGCCGATCGCAGGGACGTTCGCGCAAGTCGCGAAGCAGGGCATCCACAACGGCATCGGCGTGCTGAAATCGCCTGCCACGACCAAGCAGGGCGACGTTGATCCAGCCGGTGGTACGCTTCCCGAGCAAATCGCGGGCTCGCCAGCCAAGAGGCCGGCTGGTGAGGTGAATATCGCTGAAGTGGCTCAGTCGAATCATGTCGCGTGCAACGATTCCTGGAAAAAGCGGTGCGCGAAGTCTGTTCGCCCGGTTTACAATCCCTCTACTTCCACGCCCTTTTATTGTTTTATGAGGGCGGCCGCATTCTGCATTCCCTCTCTCCGTCGTGCGCCATGATCACCTTCGCATTCCCCGGCAAAGTCGCACTCGTCACGGGCAGTTCACGTGGCATCGGTGCGGCCATTCTTACGAAGTTTGCGAAGGCGGGTGCGACATGCGTGCTGCACTACTGGGACGATCCTGCAGGGGAGAACCGCCAGGATGCCGAGGCACTCGCGGCCAAGCTTGGCGAGAACGTGCACGCCTTTGCCGCCGATGTACGCGATGCAGGCCAGGTCGAAGGACTGATGAAGCAGGTGAAGGACCGCTTTGGCGGGCTCGATATTCTCGTGAACAACGCGGGCATCATTCGCGATCGCACGCTTCGCAAGATGACGCTGGATGAATGGCATGCCGTGATTCAGACGAATCTCGATGGCGTGTTCCACTCGTGCAAGTATGGCGCGGAGATCCTTCGGGACGGCGGCCGCATCGTGAGCATGGCATCGGTCGCGGGGTTGGTCGGCTTCCACGGCCAGGTGAACTACGCCGCCGCCAAGGCTGGCGTGATGGGCCTCACACGCGTGCTCGCCAAGGAACTCGCCCGCCGACAAATTACGGTGAACGCCATCGCCCCGGGGGTGATCCAGACACCCATGCTCGGCGAAGTGAAGGAAGAGGTGAAAGCGGAATACCTGAAGCAGATCCCCGTCGGCCGGCTCGGTGAACCGGACGATGTCGCCAATGCCGTGCTCTTCCTATCCAGCGAGGAGAGCGGCTACATCACCGGACAGGTGCTCCCCGTGACCGGTGGCTGGATTTGAGGCGAGCGGTGCCCGAGAGGGCACTGTTCGTGTGGCGATGAAGGCGAGCGGTGCCCGTGAAGGCACTGTTTGCTCTGATGAACAGCACCCTCACGGGTCCCGCTCGCCTTACTTGTTCGCGGTCGGGAAGAGTCGGCTCGATAACAACGCCTTCATGCCGGGTATCCACAACACCCAGCGAACCGGTCGAAGCAGGCGAAGATTCGTGAAGAGCGTGGACACATTCGAGGTGGGCGTCGCGCCTTTCTTGGGCTCCATGTTCACCTGCCCCTCCACATCGACCGCCTCGATCAGTGCCGCACCGCGAGCGGATTCCGGGTTCGCGGGATCGAAGCTGTAGGCGAGCTTCGGGAGGTCCGGGCTGCCCTTGAGCCGATCGCGGATGACACCGGGCGGGAAATAGGCCAGGAGCATCACCATCATCATCAATTCGAACAGATTCAAGCCCATGAGCACACCGATGAGAGCGTGCAGGAGAATGGCGGCCCAGAGCAGCACAATGCGCATCCGTGTCCACACCAGGAATGCAAACGAGATCTCCAGGGCGAGTGTGAACCAGCAACTAATTGTGATGATGAGATAATACAGGGGCTTGAGACTGGCCCAGCCGCGAATGAGTGATTCGAACCACTGATAGCGCATCAGAGTGAATTCGGGATTCACCATCACATCCCAGAACGCCGTGCCATTCCACCACGGCGAACCCTTGAGCTTCGAGAGCCCGGAGGCGAGGTAAATAAAGCAGAAGTGGATCTGAACGAGGCGGATGCCGAACCCTGCGCCGGATGAGAGGGGCGCGGCTGCGAGGAAGGCCCGGGTGGCGGCATCAATGGTGCCTGAGCGGGCCAGGCTGGCCTTGGTGGCACGATATCTCGCAATGAGGCGATCCACAGAGAGCGCTGCACCACTGTTCCCAATCATCAAATAGATTACCAGGATATTCATCATGGTGTCCTGGCCGAAAAGCACATGAACACTGCGTTGGATATAACTCAGGATCGCAAACCAGGTGAGCACTGCCATGACACGCGTGCAGAAACCGATCGTGAAGAGAAAGAACACCACGAGCATCGCCGCGTGCATCACGGCCATCTCGGTGGGGTCCGTGATGTGGAACCACACGGAGAAGATGGGGGCACCGCGGGTGTCCGCATCACGCGGGTCCGTGTTCCAGTAATCGAGATAGGCAATGATTTGGGCCCGTTCCGTGGGATCGCTCGGCATTTTCTCGAGAAAATCGACGAACGCCCGGCGATAGGAACGGTTCAACTCCGCGAAGTGATGGTACACATACTTGCGGCTGTCTGGGTCCTTCGGCAGGAGCTTGCGGAAGCTTCTAATCTCGTCCGCCACCTCGGTGCGGCTATCCGTACCTTCCTTCTTCCAGTTCCCGCTCATCCACTCCGGCGGCGGATAGATGCGCAGCGGTTCCGGCTCATTCGGCCCCACCTCCGGCCATTTCTCTTCCACCAGGTAATTGAGGCTCGCATCCCAGGTGCGGTCGAGTGTGCCGAGGCGTCCCAGATAGTTCAGCGTCACCTGGCTGTACGCACCCACTTCATCCTTGGCGAGACGGTCCAGCAAACGCAGTGCGTGCTTGCGTTCGGCGGGCGGCATCTCTGCCGAGATCTTCACGAACTCCAGCACCGCTTGCCGGCGGTGTGGTGCATCCGGCAGGCGCGGCCCGGCCTTGTTCTCATCCCAGCTCCAGAAGTCGCCAATCTGGGCGGGCAGTTCCTTGCGTTCGCGCTCGGCGTATTCGTGCGCCCACCAGCCGCGGTTGCCGAAAAATGCCTGAAAATCCAGGCTATACGCCAGGTGGATATACAGGATCAACAGCCCGGTGATGATGCGCATGAACCCGAGCGTAACGGGGTCTTGCGGGGTGAACCAGAAGCCGGTCCAGCGCTGCCAGGCCGTCCGGCCCGTGGGAAGTTGCGTCGTGCTCATCGCAGCAGGCTCCAGTTCAACGTGCGGGAGGCGTGCGGTTCCTTCTCCAGATCTTCCAGCGGCACTCCGAGTGCATGGGCCGAGAGATAATCCTCATAGTCTTTTCGCGACGAGCCCGGAGGGAGATTGGTGGTTCGTGGGATCACGGGCACCAGCCAGTACAGCATCTTCTCCTGCGGATCGAGCAGTTCGATGCGAACACGCTTCCGATTGGAATCGGTGGGGTCCGGGCGGAAGCCATATTCACCCAGGAAAAACGCTCGGTATGTCAACGGGTGATAAGGATCGATGCCCGCGTTAAACTCGGCGACACCAAGTGTTTCATGCTCGAGGCGATAAATCTTCACCGTGGTCTTGGCGGCCGTGGCGGCGTCCGGCGTGTTCTCCAGTATCACGTGCTGTGCATACGACGGCAGCACGTATCGCATCACATCTGGGTTTGGCACGCGATACTGGTTGTACTGTGGTTCGACCGGGTGGAACGGGTAGTACGGCCCGCCCAGCCGCATCGCCAGTTCCTTGCGGCGCTCGTGGACCTCGGCGCGCTCGAAGGTCTGGGGCATCATCGCATCGCTCTGCCCCTGCGAGGCGTGGTGCGTCAGCGAGAGCCGGCGAATGTACGTCAGCCCCATCGGGTCGCGTTTGCCCTCATAACGCTGGGGCAAAATGATCCAGCGATATTCGTATCGCTTCCGCTTCGTGCCATCAGGTAGCGGTTCCTCGCCGATCTCGGTCTTCAACATGAAGACCACTATCGAGGCGGGGCCGGGCTGCGGCGAGTAGAAGTGATAGGCGTTTCGCAGATAGACGAATTGCAGGTACGGCGAATAGAGGCGATGGTAGATCTGCTCGGCGAGCCAGGGGCTGGGCGGCGGCGACACCGTGGCCATGAAGATGCCGAAGAAGTGGAACAGGATCAGCACGGACGCAACGATATATCGCCAGCGCAACGTTGCCACGGCGAGCACGGCACCGGCGATGGCCGCGGTTGTCAACACGCCCAACACGAGTCGCAGCGAATCCCAGTGGACGGGTGTGCCGAAATAGGCGAGCAAAGCGGTGCCTGCTCCCAGTGCCCACACCCGCCACAGGTCTGGCCGCTTCGACACGGCGATGCCAGTCGTGAGCACGCCTCCTGCGGCCAGCGCCAGTCGGACGGTGTTTAAGAATGAGGGGGCACTTTCCACGATATTCGCAAGCAAGCCGAGTGCGGCAGCTGCACCCGCCAGGCCCAGGCCCACCTGGGCCGTTTTGCGGACACATGACCACGGGTAGGGGGGCAACACATGTGGCGACGTGTCGGTTAATGTGTTCAACGATTCGTCTTGATCCATGACGTCGACTCGCAGTGGTGCAGGCTCGTGATAACATACCCGACGGGCGGTGAAGCGTTGGCAGAATCACCCTGAAAGAGCTCAGTCATGGTGCCGATCAGGACGATGGTTCCGGGACCACCGGCGAAATCGGACTCACGTGTCCTTTATCATACATGATTCGCGATGGCGGTGAAGGTACAGTCGGCACAGCTTGACCTGTTCTTCATGGTCGCTTTCTTTGCGCCGTCTTCGCCAAACCACCCACTTTACCGTTGACGTGATGCATTACCCCATCTACTATCAGCATCACAGATCGCCCATGCGACTCTGTGACAGCGAAGATGCGACACAGGCGGTTCGAACCGGCTATCCACACTGGCCAACCCTGGACCGGTCGCATATTCGACTCTGGCGCATTGGCTCAATGATTCGCAACAAGTGGGAGGGACAGAACGATGTACAGTATGGTTCTTATGGCGTCGCTGGTTTCCGCAGGGGACGCACCGACTTTCGGTCGCAAGTCACAGCCCGCCGGCTGCACGGGCGCACCGGTCGCATCCTGCCAGGGCTACGTGGTATCGAGCGGTTGCACCGGCACCGTGGCACCCACGGGTTGCACGGGCGCTGCCGCTCCTGAGAAGAAGGGCTTCCTCGGTCTCTGCAAGCGCCGCAAGAAGGAAGAAGCCTCGACCGGCTGCACCGGCACTCCGGCCTCCTGCTACGGCACTGTGACCTACACCACCTCGAGCGGCTGCTACGGCTCGGTTCCCGCTCCGGCACCTGACTGCTGCCTGCCGGTTCCCGCACCAACCCCGGCTCCGGATTGCTGCCTGCCGGTTCCCGCTCCAGTCTACTCCGTGCCAGCCGGTTGCACGGGCACCGTCTCCTACGGCTGCCAGGGCTCGGCCGCTCCTGCACCGGAAAAGAAGGGCTTCCTCGGCCTCTGCCGTCGCAAGAAGGCTGAACCCGCACCGACCGGCTGCACGGGCACACCGGTTGGCTGCTACGGCAGCGCACCCGTTGGCTGCTACGGCCACTAAGATCGTCTGCGATAGCTCGCAACGCTACACGGGAGGCCAATGGCCTCCCGTGTTCGTTTGGGGCATATCCACCGTCACGATGCCGCGACAGGATTGAAGCTCAGCCGATCATGGGCCGCGTCGTAATCCACTTCGACTGTCATGCCATCCCCGATCTTGCCCTGAAGCAATAGCCGGGCTAACGGTGTCTCCACTTCCTTTTGCAGCGTCCGCTTCAAGGGCCGCGCTCCGTAGGCCGGTTCGTAGCCCATGGCCACGAGCTGCGTCTTCGCTGCATCGGAGAGCCGCAGGGCGATCTTGCGTTCCGCCAAACGTTCGCGTAATCGCCCCAGCTGGATCTCGATGATCTTCGTGAGCTCAGATTCAGTCAACCCGTGGAACACCACAATCTCATCGACGCGGTTCAGGAATTCCGGTCGGAAGTTTTTTCGCAGCTCTTCCAGCACGGCATCCTTCATGCGGTCATAAACCTCGCCGATGTGCGAGCCCTTGAACTGCAAGATACGCTGGCTGCCAATGTTGGAGGTCATCACCACGATGGTGTTCTTGAAGTTCACCACGCGGCCCTGACCATCAGTGAGTCGGCCATCGTCGAGCAGTTGGAGGAGCACGTTGAAGACATCCGGGTGGGCCTTTTCGATCTCATCGAAGAGGATCACGGAATAGGGCCGGCGGCGGACCGCTTCGGTGAGCTGGCCGCCTTCGTCGTAGCCGATGTAGCCCGGGGGTGCACCCACGAGCCGCGACACCGTGTGCTTCTCCTGGTATTCGCTCATGTCGATGCGGATCATTGCCTTCTCGTCGTCGAAGAGGAACTCGGCGAGTGCTCGCGCGAGTTCCGTCTTCCCCACACCTGTGGGGCCCAGAAAGATGAACGAACCAATGGGGCGGTTCGGGTCGTTCAATCCTGATCGCGCCCGCACGACTGCTTCCGAAACCGCGGTCACAGCTTCGTCCTGGCCGATCACACGCTGATGCAATTCCGCTTCGAGGTGAAGCAGTTTCTCCTTCTCGCCTTCGAGCAACTTCGACACGGGCACGCCCGTCCAGCGGCTGACGATGGCGGCAATTTCCTCGTCGCCGACTTCTTCCTTCACCAGTCGCTGATCCTTGTCCTGATCCGCGATCATCTCGGCGGAGGCAAGCTTCCGTTCGAGTTCAGGCAGCGCACCATACTTTAGCTCCGCGGCCCGATTGAGGTCGTAGTTACGCTCGGCCCGCTCGATGTCGGTCTTCACCTGTTCGATCTGTTCGCGAAGCACCTGCAGTTGCTGCACGCCCTGCTTCTCGGCTTGCCAGCGTGCCTTCATTGCATCGGCGTCCGCCTTGAGGTTGGCGAGTTCACCCTCGAGTTTCTCCAGGCGATCGCGCGAGGCTTTGTCCGTTTCCTTCTTGAGTGCTTCGCGCTCGATCTCCAGTTGCATCACGCGGCGCGAGATCTCATCCAGTTCCGTGGGCATCGAATCAATTTCGGTGCGCACCTTGGCCGCGGCTTCGTCCATCAGGTCGATGGCCTTGTCCGGCAAGAAGCGATCCGAGATGTAGCGGTTCGAAAGGACGGCCGCGGCCACGATGGCGGCGTCCTTGATGCGCACGCCGTGGTGTGCCTCGTAGCGTTCCTTCAAGCCACGCAGGATTGAGATGGTGTCCTCGACCGTGGGTTGATCGACCATCACGGGCTGGAAGCGGCGTTCGAGTGCGGCATCTTTCTCCACATGCTCGCGGTATTCATCGAGAGTGGTGGCCCCAATGCAGTGCAGTTCACCGCGGGCGAGCATCGGCTTGAGCAGGTTGCCGGCATCCATGGCACCGTCGGCCTTGCCCGCACCGACGATGGTGTGCATCTCATCGATGAAGAGAATGATCTTGCCTTCGGAAGCTGTGACTTCTTGAAGAACGGCCTTGAGGCGTTCCTCGAATTCGCCGCGAAACTTGGCTCCGGCAATCAGTGCCCCCATGTCGAGCGCAACGATCTTCTTGTCCTTGAGCCCCTCGGGGACGTCGCCGCGAACGATGCGCTGAGCGAGTCCCTCGACCACAGCGGTCTTGCCGACGCCAGGTTCGCCGATGAGCACGGGATTGTTCTTGGTGCGCCGGCTCAGCACCTGAATCACACGGCGAATCTCCTCATCGCGGCCGATGACCGGATCGAGTTTGCCGCGGGAGGCAAGTTGCGTGAGGTCGCGGCCGAACTTCTCGAGGGACTGATATGTCTCCTCGGGGTTCTGCGTGGTGACGCGCTGGTTGCCGCGTACTTCTTGCAGTGCCTTGAGCAGGCGATCGCGTGAGACGCCGAATTCCTTGAGGATTTTGCCGGTGACGCCGCCATCGTCCGCGGCAGCGAGGAGCAAGTGCTCGACGGAGATAAATTCGTCCTTGAGCTTCTTCGCTTCATCCTCGGCATTGGCAATGAACTTGGTGAAGCGGCCCGTGGGATAGAAGCGATCGTTCGAGCCATCGGCACCCGTGACGCGCGGCAACTTGTCGAGTTCGCGTTGCAGCTTGATTGTGAGGGCATCGACGGAGACGCCCGCTTTGGTGAGGATAGCCGCGGCCAGCCCCTTTTCCTGATCCAGCAGCGAGAGCAGGACGTGCTCCACATCAATCTGCTGGTGGTTCATTCGGGCGGCGAGTTTCTGCGACCCGGCCAGGGCCTGCTGGGCTTTCTCGGTATAGTGATTGAGGTCCATGGATATTCCCTTGCGACTGGTCTCTTGTCGTTGCCAGTTAGAGCATGAAAACGGCAGAACGGTGCATCACGGACTGTCGTGGCCCGCGGCTGCGTGTTGACTGCTGCCGGTTCCTTCCATGCAGGCGTGTTCATCCTGGCTAAGTGCCGGCAAGATGGCCAAGCTCCTGCCGGATATTCGTTCGGGCTTGTGCCTCGCCTTCCTGGAAGAGCAACTCCGTTCGGAATATCCGCTGGCGTTTCAAAAAGCCTTCGAGCACCCTTGCGCGACCGTTGCGATACTCGGCGTCGGGCACCCAGGCATACTCCTGGCGGATTGCGGCGGCATAGCGGTGATACCTCTCTTGCGCGGCACCGAGTATGGCAAGATCCGCGTCGAGTAGGATGGATGTTTCGCGATCGGCGGCCGCGGACTCTGCGGCATGGTGGGCAGTGGCGAGTACGAGACGTTGCACGCGTTCGAGGACGGCTGCACTGACGCCAAGTGGACCAAGCAAATCGACGGCGAGAGCGGCACTGCGAGCTTCGTTGTCTGCCGCCCGTGAATCGTAGACCGCATCGTGAAACCAGATGGCGAGATGAAGTGCACGATTTTCATCCGTGATGCTGCCGAGACGAGCCGCGACGCGGAACACCTCCGCGAGATGTTCGAGGTTGTGGTACTGCCGCTCGGGTGAGGAATAAGCCGCGACGAGAATATCAAACACGGGATAAGCGGCGACCGGGCTCGTGCCGAAGCTTGCGAGCAGACGGACCCAGCCTTGTTGCATCGATTCCAGGCGTTCGGGCGAAACCATGAGGGGTGGCGACTCCGGCGAGTGAAGCAGCTTCGCAGAGGGAATTGTATGCCGGGATGGCCGTCGTGGTTAGCGCTCGACAAGCGACTCCTGAACCCGGCGAAGTGCCGCGACCACCTTGTGCATCGCAGATCGAGCAGTGGCGAGATCGCCCGTGGGGCCAAGTTCACGGGCGGCTTCCTTCAATGCCAGTTCGGCTTCCCAGAGAGCATCGCCCGTGGTGACGATGGCCAACGGCGGTTCAGGCGGCATGGCGATGCCGGGCTTTAATCCACCTGCCAGGGCCGCGTGATCAGCGGCCTGGTCGATCAGCAGCGTTGCCTGCATCCGAAGTTTGCTCGCCTCGAAGTTCCCCTTCATCCCAGCATCCTTCAACTGCACTTCAGCCTGGACGAGCCGGCTCGCGGCTTCCTTTAATGAAAGTGCAGAAGCGTGATTGGGTTCAAAGGGTGTGGCAGCGGATTCCAATCGCATCGCGAGTTTCCTGGTCTGAGTCCTCAACTCGTGCTGACGGGCCTCGAGTCGGGCTGCGATGGCCGGTGAATCAAATGCCGCGTCCGGAAGCTTCTGGATGAATGATTCCTGCTCCGCAAGAAGTGTCGCGACCGTTGCAGCCTTCGGCTGATGGCGATTCTTGACACACCATGCCCGCAATCGCTCAACAGTTAGCTGTGCCGCTTCACGAGCAAGTGGAACACGACCGAGTGAAATCCGAGTCTCGGCAAGTTTTGCCGATTGGATAACAGACCCAAATTCGAGATCGGGTCGTTCCAGGGCGATTTGTTCAAGATGCACGCGTATGAGCGATTGCCGCCTGGCGAGTTCCCCGAGGGTATCAATCGCAGCCGGTTGCGTGAGTCGCACGACTTCGGCACCCACACGGTTCAGGCGATCGCGCACGGCTCGTTGCTCGCCGGAGAGTGCGCGGAGTGCTGCCGCTCGCGATAACGACGGCAGGAATGCATCCTCAGGCGATGGGGCTGCGCCGACTTTCGCACCGGGGTCAACTGCTGTCAGTTCCTGAACATCCTTCATTGTTTCGGCAAGTTCGCTGAGCGCGTCGGCGAGAGCCTGGTGTGCTCCGGCCAGCCGGTCGGGTTCAGACTGGCTAATGAGATCTGCATAGAGTCGCAGTACCCGCTGCTTGATAGGCTGGCCACTCAAGCCGACGCGGAGATGATTCAAGTCATCGACTTCGCGCTGCAATTGTCGCCGGGCTGTATTCGAGACGACCGGTGCACGTGGTTTGCCTGCCAGGTTCTTGGCATCCTCAATGGCACGTGTGCGGTTCTCAATCAAACGCTTCACGCCATTGAATTGAGATTCCCTCCCACGCATGCGTTCCGCAAGCCGTTGCAGCGCATCCGCGGCCTTTGCCACGCGCTGAAGTAATTCCTCCGGCGGCGAGCCATCGCGGAATCCAGCCTCGGCCTGTTTCACAGCCTCATCCGCTTCGTGGAGCAGCACGGCTGCCTCGGGTGCCAGCAAGGCTTCCAGTCGCTTCTTGATTTCACGTTGCTGGAAGGCAAGCGATTCCATCTGCTTCTCGGTCGGAACGGCACCGAAGGCAGTCAGTTCCTTCGCAAGCCTGGCCTGTTGCCCGGCGAGCACAATTGCTTGCTCATCGGGTGTAGGCGGGTTGTCCAGTGCCTGTTTCAGTCGATCGAGTTCCCGACGTGCGGTCTTGAGTGAAACGGGGATGTCGAACGGCAAACCGGCATTCATGTCGGCTGCGGAGCTGCGAAGTGCAGCAACACAGCGATTCTGGCGCTGTTCCAGACCCGGCAGATCCAGAGCGGCCAGGCGCTCCGCGAGCTTCTGCTGTTTCTCCGTATGGCTTGCCAATCGCTTGGAGAGTTCCTGCATTGCCAGCGCATCGATGGGTCGAGCGGTCACCGGGCGCGTCTGCTGTTCCACGGCCACGAGAAGTGAGTCGTGTTCCAGGCGAATCGCATCGAGTTCCTTCTGCGAGGCGGCTCGTCGCACCGCCAGTGCGGGCGTGTCCGCAGCGAGTTTCTCCAGTGCGTGCACAGCCGTGACAAAGGCATCTCCGAGTGAAGTACCCTCGCCGTCCATCTCTTCGATCACTCTTCCGAGTGCAAGCAAGGCGGATGCGCGGATCGAAACGCTTTGGGGATCGCGTGGCAACCGCAACCGGATTGTCGCATCGCGTATGGCTCTTTGTTCGAGCCGGAATCGCTGCTTCACCGCGTCCGGAAGTTTCGCAAATGGCACCTCACGTGTGGCCAGGTCAAAACGAGTGTGGAGGTCTTCCTGCCAGCGAGCGAATTGCAGTGCGGCTTGCTTCGGGTCGGCACGATCGGCGTCCCACTTCTCGAATTCCGCCGCGAGGCGATCGAGATTCGCGGCTAATTTTTCCAGTTCGATCAACGCTTCCACGATCTTATCACGCGCAATCAGATCAGCGATGCGGCGGAACTCCTCGGGTCGCGGCGGAGCCAGCCCCACAAGACGGGCCGCCAGGTCGATCCGCTCGAGGAGCACGGCTGCAGATGCACTGCACTCGGCCTGGAGTTCACCTGCCAGGGCCAGCAGACCCCGGCGCGTTTCGTCCGCAAGTGCCTGGGTGGCGGTATCCAGATCGCGGAGGGCGACGGTGAGCTCACGCAGCTCGGCGGCAAGTGTGCGTGCCTCACGGCCGGAGGCAAATTCGTGGCCGCGGCTGAGGCTGTCGCTTTGTGCGACTGCAGCACGAAAGCGATTCAGGAGTTCTTCCTCAGACTTCAATAACGCGTCGCGCGGCTCATCGGCCTCGCTCCGCTCGGCGAGTGTGAGCTGATCGCGGGTCAGCCCCTCGAGAAGTCGGCGATCAAAGCGATACTGGGCCAGGCGGAAATTGCGGCCGAGCAAGGATTCGACCACGGAATGCAGGCGTTTGAACTCATCATCCGCTTCAGTGAGTTGTTGGGCGCGTTCCTCGGGATTATCAACCGCAGCGTGGCCGATAGCGGCTTCGAGATTCCGGAGTGGAACAAGAACGTCATTCTGCAGCGCGGCGGCTAGCTGCCGAAGTTCCGGCGTCCGCTCCACTTCACCTTGCACAGAGATCAAGCGAGCTAAAGCCCGCTCCAATGCTTCCCGGCTGCGTGTGATTCGGATGCGGTGATCAATCGGCAAGGGCGACGCATCCCTCGCTCCGCTGCAGACCTCACGGATCTCTTCACGCGCAGTCGCCAACTCCTTGATCGTGGTCAGGAATGCGTCGCGAAGTTCGTCACGTTGCCCAAATATTTCCTGTTGAACGAGTGAACTTGCCGCGGTCGAAAGCGTGAACTCCGTCCAGCCAGCTGGCGGATACACGGTCACATGCGGCGTCAGCCGTGCGGAATCGATCCGGCGCGAGTCGGCCACGCGAAGCCGCAACCGGATCGTTTGCCCCTCGGCTGCCAGGCCGGCGAAGTCAAACGGGAGTGTTGAGGAAATCTCTCGAGCATTAGCCTGGACGTTGGGAAAGGGCACCCGCACAGGACGGAACTCGGGCCCAACGGCATACTCCACTTCCGCGCCGGAGATGCCAAGGTCGTCCTGTGCCATTAGCCAAATGATTATTTTTGCATCGGGTCTTACCAGCCAGGAACGCGGCCACAACCCCACCACCTGCGTGAGACGCGGGGGTGCATCATTCTGCACACGAACGCGGATCGACTTCACGGTTCGGACTCGGCGTGGACCCTCCTCGTTCCACAGCGTGAGCTTCAGGGTGCCAGCTGAAAGCAATGTGAAATCGGTTGTGGCACGTTGTCGGGCATCATCCAGTGCAAGTGGAAGCAGGGTGCCGGGCTCGTCCTCTTTACCTTGCGGAAACCATTCGAGCAGGGCGGCGTGGGCAGGGCGGTTGAAGTGCATTTGCGCTGTCGCAGTCGAGTGCTGCAACCCATCCAGCTGTTCGGATGCCAGTGCGACCTGCCGCGATGCGCTTCGTGAATAAACCGGGGGCGTGACCAGGGTGAAGCTATCCGGCGTGAGTTCGACTGGATCGGCTACGAGCACGCGGAACCATTCGCTCGAGGCGGTGCCGACTTCGACGCGATACTCGAAATCAGAAGTCGTGGCCGGCAACGTGGCGTGGTAGGCCGCCGTTGCGTCGCCGGACATTGCCAGTCGCTGTTCTGCGCCGTTGACGGGCCGAATCACCAATTCCGCGGATTCCGGTTCGGGCAATGTCGGATCATAACCCGTGAGATAGGCCGAGAGCGTGACGGGGTCACCACGCTTCACGACGGGTTGACCCGACGAAACGACCACGCGGTAGGTTGCTGGAGGAGTCAGCCGATGCCAGGGCATGGCCACGCGGCGCAACCGATCACCCGTGCCAGGTACCACGGCCAGCGCGACCCCGAAGGCGAGCACACCGATCAGTGCGAAGGAAGCCGAACGCAGTGCGGCCCGGCGCGGTGGAGCGAGTGCCTGCTGGGTGGTGCGATTCGATGCACGGACTGCAAGAGTCGGATTTAAGGTAACTTGGAGAGGGCGAATCAACCACTGCCAGGCGAGGCCGCCGATCAGGGCGAGCAACCCGAGAAGCAAGGCAATTCGGAGCGGCAGCGAGAACGTAAAGGTGCGATCCAGCAGAAGGAGCAGTGAGAACGCGAGCAGAGAGCTTGAGATGAGCCAGCCGAGGTTGCGGAGTATTTGCCAGCGTCGTGCGTGGCGGGCTTCAGGAGCAGGAGTGAATGCGGCAGCCATTCGGGCTCACCGATAGGGTGAGGAAGTGGAATCGCCTTCACTATACTCGAATCGAATGCGGTGGAGTCCTGGAGAGCGTCGAGATTATTTTCGACCGGTGGGAATGGGGCGGTCGTGGTCCTGGTTGCGGTTCTTTTCGCGTGAGGGCCCACAGCCCGTGGCCAGGCAGGAGAGAAGTCCGACGACGAGAACGATTTGCAGCCAGCGTGCGGTCACGGCGAAGCCTCATGTGATGACCATAAACGAAGAAAGGCCGACCGCGAACGGTCGGCCTCGCGGGATGAACCCGCATCCGAATTACTTCTTGCTGGTGTCGGTGCCGGCCTTGCTCGAGCTGCTGCCGCAGCCGACAACGGTGGCGACGCAGGCGACGAGGAACAGGGCGCAGAGGATCTTCTTCATCGAAACACTCCTAGGAAAAAATGTGGCCACAAGAAACACTGAGAGGTTTGCTTCCGGGTGAGCCGGTCCGGTGAGTCCGGATAAGCCGGTTTTCCGGGGTTGTATTCAGGGTTGGCCTGAACAACTCCTCCCTATCACGGGTATGGACTGATGCGGCCTCCCCACAGCGAACCTTCCACCGCGAACTGATCACATCACATGACCAGCGAACGACTTCAGACTTCGAAGCAGGCCAACCGGCCGGCGACAATCACACCCACGGACACATTGATACAAACCCATCCGGGTTATTCCCACGAAAAATCCCAAAGTGAGGAATTTTTCCCATATCGTGACCGCGAACGCTCCCGAGTGACGTGTTTCCTGGAAGAACGCGGGTTATTTCCGCTGCGGTGAAAAGTTCCATGCCAGCCAGCGAACAATTCCGGGGAATAATCGCTCCACTTCGGGTTCCCTTATTGTGAGGGTGGTGCTCATGGCATCGGCCGGCGGGTTGCACCAACTGATCGACGCCCATTATGAGGCCTTGTACCGCTATGCGTACCGCCTGAGTGGTACTGCCGCGGATGCGGAGGACCTCACCCAGGAAGCGTTCGGCAAGGCCCTCGCCCGCTTGCCGCAACTTCGCGACCCGGAGCGGGCCCGCGGCTGGCTGTTCCGGATATTGCGGAACGCTTACCTGCACAAGGTGCGCGATCAGAAGCGGCACAAGGTGGTGCCGCTCGATGCCGTGGGTGATTTGCCCGATCGCCCGGTTGAGGAGATGCCCGAGATCGATCCGGCCCAGCTTCAGCTGGCTCTGAATGATCTTGACGAGACGTTCCGAACGCCCATTATCTTGTTCTACTTTGAGGAATTCAGTTATCGCGACATCGCCGAGCAAATGGATCTGCCAATCGGAACGGTGATGTCGCGGCTGGCACGTGGTAAGGCGTACTTGCGATCGAAGTTATCGCCCGTCGATCCGGAACAGAATGGTTTGAGTCCTTCGCTCCATCGGCGAACGGACGATGCACAATAATACTGGCCGATCGCTGAACAGCGACTGATGGGATAGGGGTGTCGAGAGGCGTCCGGCCCCAATCGAATGTTCATCGAGAGCTTGAGGTGTCTGGGATGGATTGCCGTGATGCACAGTTCTACCTGCGACTTCGCCGCCACACGGCGGACGAACTCGGCTCGGAGCTGACAGCCGACCTCGATCGTCACGTCGACACTTGCCCCGCGTGTGCGATGCAGAGCCGAACGGCAGCCCGTTTTGATCGTGCCGTGGCCGCTGCCATGACAGGCATCCCCGTTCCGGCTGGGCTGCGCGAGCGTCTCGTTGTTCAACTTTCCGCGCAGCGCGGAGCCGTCCTTCGCCGCAAGGCTTATCGATACGTCGGCGTCGCGGCGGCTCTCTTCCTGACGGTCGGCATCTCGTACGGCATGTTCTGGAAAGCCCGGCCGGTGGCCGACACCACCGCACTCGTGCACAGCCTCGATCGGCGTGCCGATGCTGAACTGGCCGAGGCCGATGTCCGCGACTGGCTGCTCGCCCAGAAACTGCCGTCCCAGTTGCCTGAGCCGTTTGATTTCCGTTTCTACATCACCCACGGCACCGAGCCGATCCAGGGCCGCGATGTGCCGGTGGTGGTGTTTCGCGATCCGGTCGGTTCCGAGATGGCGAAAGTCTTCGTCTTCCGTGATGGCCCCTTTGACCTCAAGGCCATGGCCACGGCGCAGGCCTCGCACTGGCAGGCACGCGTCTACACGCACGAAGCTCGTGGCGTCGTCTACGTCATCGCCTTCACCGGCCCCACGCTCGACCCCTTCTTGAAGACTGGCCTACGTAGCTAACCAGCACGCTTTCCGCGAGCGGCGGCACACGGACTTCGTACAATTCCGACACGGAAATTGGCCGAGGGACATTCTGATGTCGACCGCTCGCACATTGCTTCTGGCTCTGGCTTTCACAGCCGGGCCCGTTTCCAGGCTCTGTGCCCAGGCACCCGCAGAGCCATCACCGCCCGCACCTGCTCTGCTGCCGATCGTGGTCGAGAAGGACATCACCTTCACGACCGTGAACGAGCAAAAACTGCAACTGGATATCGCCCGACCAAAGGAAGGCGGGCCATACCCCTGCATCGTCTGTTTCCACGGAGGAGCCTGGCGCTTTGGCAACCGCAAGGACCTCTCCCGCCTGATCGACACCATCGCTGCCCGGGGCTACGTTGTCGCGACCGCAACTTATCGGCTGGCACCGAAAGCGACATTCCCGGCCCAGATCGAGGACGCCCGTGCGGCTGTGAAGTTCCTGCGCCACAATGCCAAGCTGTATCACATCGACGCGGACCGCATGGGAGCGATGGGCTACTCCGCCGGGGCTCACCTCTCACTCTTGCTCGGCACCACGGACAAGACTGATGGCTTCGAAGGCAAGCAGTTGGCCGATGTGAGTGGCCGGGTTCAATGCGTGGTCAGCTTCTTCGGCCCCACCGACATGAGCCTTTACGCGGCCAGCACCGGGCTCGAGGATGCGTACATGGTGCCGTTCCTGGGCAAGGAAGTGAAAACCGATCCCAAAGTCTATAAACGTGCCTCGCCCATCGAATATGTCACCAAGGATGATCCGCCGGTGCTGATGATTCATGGCACTTTTGACCTGGTTGTGCCCATCATTCACTCCGAACGAATGCTGAAGAAGCTGGAAGAAGCGGGTGTGCCCGCCGAGATCATCAAGGTGCGTGGGGAAGGGCACGGCTTCACGGGCAAGGTCGCACTCAGCACCACCGAGAACGCCATCGACTTCTTCGACAAGCATTTGAAGGAGAAGAAGTGACCGCCACGCAGCACGAAGCGGCTTCACGCACGAACCAGGATGCATGCGGCTGGCGGACCATACTGTTCGTCGCCTTCATTGTGGCCCTTTGCACACCCATCTTCGCACACGGTTGCCACACCGGCGACCACGATGATGAACCGGCCGTGAACCCCCAGTCCAGGTCTGAAAATTGACCAATGAATCACCGTGGCAAACCCTGTCGTGATGGGTTGGGCTTCTCCGGTCATTGTTGAATTATCCGGTATTGCTCTTCATCAACTCCTCGATCACGCCATCGGCGATGCATTTGCCGCGGCGTGTGAGCTTCACTGACAGCCCGGTGTCGCTGAGGATTCCTTCACGCACCAGATTTTGGATGCATTCGCCAACGATTGCATCGAGTGCGAGGCCGGTCTGTTCTTGAAAGCGTTCCCGTCCAATGCCTTCCATTCTGCGAAGCTGCGTGCCGATGGTCTCGAAGGCGCGATCTTGCTGGCCGAGGCATTCACTCTGGAATGTGGGAGATTCCCCGGCGAGCACCTGCTTGACATAGTGTTTTGTATCGCGCGTATTCAACTCGCGCACGCCCTGAATGTAGCGGGCCGCTCCCACACCGAAACCGTAGTACGCTTCGTTCGCCCAGTAGCGTTCATTGTGTCGGCAGCGATAGCCTGGGCGAGCGAAGTTCGATATCTCATAGTGCTCGAAACCGGCCATGGTGAGATGATCTATGGCCGCTTCGTACATCTCCAGTTCATCATCCTCACCAATCGGTCGCACCTCGCCACTCTTGCGTTGTTTCCACAGCGGTGTGCCTTTTTCGTAAGTGAGGCCATACGTCGAGATGTGTTGCGGTTCGAAGGCGAGCGCGGCATCCAGATCGGCGGCCCAGCTTTGCGGTGTCGAACCCGGAGCGGCAAAGATGAGATCGAGTGAGAGCGTGGCCCCGTGAGCTCGCACGCAATCAACCGCTCGCGGAATCTGATCGGAGGTGTGGCGGCGATCGAGTGCGGTGAGCAGTTCCGGTCGAAACGATTGCACGCCCACACTGATGCGATTCACACCGAATGCAGTGAGCACGGCGAGTTTCTCGTCGTCGAGTGAGTCGGGTGTCGATTCGATGGAGAATTCGGGTGCGTGGCCGCGTCGAGGCAACCACTTCGTGATGGCCGTCAGCATTCGATCAAGCTGAGCGGCATTGAGATACGTCGGAGTGCCGCCACCGATGAACAGTGTCTCAACGGGTCGCGGTTGATTCAACGCGGCGAGTTCGAACGCAAGTGCATCGAGATACAACTCGATGAGGTGATCCTGGCCGGCCGCCACTGCGAAATCGCAGTAGCCACATTTGTGAGCGCAGAAGGGCACATGAATGTACGCGGTTCGCGGCTCGAGCCAGGGTGGTTGCATCGCCTTATCTTACACGTTGAACACTTCGCGGACGTTGTCGCGCAGCAAGCGCTGGCCCAGCGCAATGGCTTCGGTTTCGTTCAGCACGCCCGGCCGTACGAAGTCGTCCGCGAGCACACCGGCCAGGATGCGGCGATACATCGCATACTTGGGCAGTACGAATTCCAGCTTGTACGCATCCGAGTAATAACCGATTAGCTTCGTCTTCGGCACCGCCTGCAACCGCTCGCCCAGATCCTTGCGAATGTACGGCGGGATGTTCGAGTACCACCAGTGGCCGTTCGGCACCACATTCGGGAAGATCCACGAATAAGCCACCAGTTCCTGATTCTGGCTGCTCGTGAGCACAGACACGGGAAACGTCACTTCCGGGAAGGCGTTAAAGAGTTCGCGATACTGAATCAGGCTGGTACGCTGATCGAACAGGTCCTGGCCCTGGTACACACCTTTTTCGTAGACGCGTCGATTCACGCCAATCATCAGGTCGAAGGGAAGCTTGAAATCGCGGCAATTCTCCGCCAGCATCCAGAAGATTGAGTTGTTCTGCGGATTCGGTGCGAAGTCCGGCGGCAGCGAGATGGCACACGCTTTCGCCCCTTTGCTCACGAATCGCTCGAACAATACGTGTATTGCCTTCTTCAAGGTGGGTACATCACCGGCATCCACACCGGTCACTTTCGCCAGTCGTTCCTTCACGCCAGGTTCCTGGAACTTGAAGACCAGCGTGTCTGTCCGCAGGCACGGCACGTACTTCGCCGTGTCGAAACCATCGAGGTTGTCGTCGAATTCATTGGTGAGGAAGATCTTTTCGAGCTTTGTCTTGGCGAAGACTTGCTGCTCCCAGTCGGGCTGGGAGAAGGCTTCCTCCGCGGCGTCGAAGAGCGGGTCCGCATCCGCGGCGGTGATCTTCGTGCCCGTGAAGCCGAGGAAGGTGCGGGCAATGTCCACGAACCAGCCGTACTGGGCCGTGTTGTCGTAGCGGTCCATGTGCGCCACGATGGCTCGCACCCGTTCGCGCGGCGACACATCCTTCGCCAGCGGTGCCTGGCTCATCCCGGCGGAGTGGGCCAGTTCCGTGTAGTAGTGATAGCCCAGAATGTCGTCGAGCGTCTTCGACACCGGAGTGAGCGGCTCGATGTGCGAATGCGGATCGATGAGCGGAATCGAGTCGAGTGCGGCCGTGAGATCACGAACCAGGTTATCGGTGGCCATGGCGAAGCCTCGGAGATGCTGGAGATAGCAATTCTTCCCGATCTACGTCTTACAACGACCGGCAAGAATTACAAATCCGGCCGCAGGAACAAGGAGAGATCGGTGGCAGACGTGCCTCGCGATTTTGCGAAGAGAGTGTTCAGCAAAGACTTTAGAGATGTGGCTGGCGATCGTGCGGTATCGATTATTCGCTTTGGCACGGGTCGTGCTTTACTCATTATCGTCCGCGACAAACACCCCCCAGTGACTCGCGGATCGGTGCCGGGCCGCTAACCGGTCAACCTTCCCCCAAGGTTGGCCACCCCCTGAGGCGACCCGACACCGAACGACGGAAGGCCGAACAACCCCATCCCCCGGGGCCGGCCACGGGAGAGAGTTCCCCCCTCTCCCGAACCTTTCAGACACCACGTCCGAACCCCTGTCCCCCAACATCCTCCCCATGCCGTCGCCTTCCCCCAAGGCGACGGCTCTTTTCTTTTATCCACCTGTGAGACCCAGGCCTGTTCATGCCGCTTCGGCGAGGCGAGTGTCCTCGTCGAGGTGCGTCGCGCCCATCAGCCAGAGCACGCCCGAAACAGGAACCAGAAACGACACCAGCACGAAGGCCGTGTGCAAGTTTGACAGGTCCGCCACGAAACCGATGATCAGCGGCGAGATCGCATCGCCGAAGGCGTGAATCACCAGGATGTTGATGGCGAACGCGGTGGCGCGGATACCGGGGCGGGTGACGTTCGCCAGGATGGTGTTGGCGGGGCCCGTGTTAAAGAAGAGCGCGAACACGGTGACGAAGAAGAACAACCAGAAGAACGGCACGGGGAGGAATAGCATCACCACAAAGAAGGGCCAGCCGAAGATCATCCCCCAACCGGCGACCTTGAAGTACGCACCTCTGACGCCGAGGTTGCGGAGCCGATCGCCCGTGACACCTCCGGCCAGCGTGGCGAGCAAGCCGGCGATAACCACGATGGCCCCGATGAAGAGCCCAATCTTGCCGTTCGTGAGCGAGCCTTCCGCGGGTGCGGCGTCGGCAATCCAGGAACTGTATAAGTCGAGTTCTTCCTTCGCGAGTGTCTTGTGAGTGAGAGATTGAAACTCGCTCATCGTTAATTCTTCGGGCCCAGTGACCGCTTGCAACTTCGCCACGACGGACCCGGGGACGACGGGGTCCCCGTTGCTTTGCTTGAGGGCGACGATGCGGGCGATGGCACGATCATCGAGAACGAAGCGGGCCTCGCGTTCGAAGATGTAGAGTTGCATCACCGTGGCAATGCCGCCGAGGACGAAAGTGGACGCGGTCATGCCGAGGCAGCAGAGAACGAACGAGCGGTTGCGACTCAGTTCCTTGAGAACGGAAACATAGCTGGGGCCCTCAGCGTGTGAAGCCGGCGTCGGGTCTGCGGTGCGGTGTTCGCGCATGAAAAAGCAGAGCAGGCCGAGGATGAGCCCGGGTATGACCGCAACATGGAATGCACCGCGCCAGCCCAGTGAGGTCTCGGCGACCTGGCTGCCGATGACGAAACCAAGTGCGCTACCCACGGGAATGGCAACATAGAACCAGCTGAGCACCCGGCCACGGTGATCGACGGGGTACAAATCCGAGAGCATGGCCGGAGCCACAGGACCGTACGCAGCTTCGCCGATGCCAACGAGGCAGCGAGTAAAGAGCAGCATCAGGAAGCCCGTCGCCGCGCCGGTGGCACCCGTGGCAAGACTCCAGACAATGACGGCGGCCCCGACGAGCACCCAGCGCGACATCTTATCGCCGAGCCGGCCAAACACCGGCGAGAACAGCATGTACGCCACCATGAACGCGGTGGTCAGCGCACCGAGTTTCGTGGTGGCCCAGGGGTCGTCCGGTTGGAGGATGCTGGCGTCGAGTCGAATCTTCGGCAAGGTCGCCGAGAGTATTTGCCGGTCGATGTAGTTGAAGAGGTTAATTGCGAGAAGCAGGGCCAGGGCGTATTTCGCACCGGGAACGACTTGTTTCGGCCCACCGGCATCACCCGGCAAGGCGGCTGCATTTGGCATTGGCTATCCACCGTGAGGCAGGAATTCTTGATCGCTTCGCAGGGTAGGGTATAATCTGCGCCAAGTCGATCAATATATTGCCGGTCGCAGCGAACAAGGCTCTGTGGGTTCTCCAAACCCCGCCAGAACCAAAACATCCCACAGGAGAGTTGCCATGGCCATCGAAGAGATCAAGAAGCGCTTCGTGAACGAGATTAAGCTCCGGGCATACGACGACAAGTACATCGACAAGAATGAAGAACGCGAAATCCTGCAGATCGCCATTCAACTCGGCGTTGGCATCGACAGCGCCCGCAGTGCGCTCGTGCAGGTCTGCGACGAACATATGTACGTCATGGAAAGCGTCGTCAACAAGATGATCAAGGACCAGGTCGAAGCCGCGTTCGGCAACGATGGCCAGATCGATCAGAAAGAATTCGAACTCATCTTTGCCAATATCCGCAAGGCCGTGCAGGGCAAGAAAAACGACCGCGAAGTCAAGAAGATGATGATTGCCGTGATGGAAGACTCCGGCATGAACAAGGTCCGCAAGGGCTGGTTCAGCAACTGGTACTCAGAGATGAAGAAGGACCTTGGAATGGCGTGATAGTCGAACCGGCGAGCGGTGCCCGTAAGGGCACTGTTCATCCAGGGCGAGCGGTGCCTGTAAGGGTACTGTTCTGCTCGTTTAAGAGTATTTCATGCCCACTGATCGAACATCCGACTTGGAAGCCGAGGATGATCGACGGGACGAGTTCGACATCCGAATATCTCGCCGGGAGCGTGCCGTGCGAGAACCACGCCGCGAACGCACGTTCGTGTGGCTTTGCCTGAGCACTTCGGCCTCGATCACCCTCGGCCTGATGAGCATCGTACCCGCGATCCTGTCGCTGACGATGTTCAACGCGCCGCCACCGCCATTGGTGATGACGGTAATCGTCTGTGTGGCATCGTTGTCGGTCGTCGCGCTCGTCTCGATTCTCCTTTCCTGGCTCTTCTACGCAGTCCAGGCCTATCCACTTGCCAAGTTCGTCTCACTCCTGCCGCTGGTGAACATCATGGTGGGAGCCATCGCCGTTGTGTGTATGTACGTGTCCTGAAAGGCAAACTGCACGCAAAGCCTGGAAGTGAACAACCTGGCGAACGGGAGGGAAGCTTGCGCGATTGTCCTCTTCGCTGCGGGCGGTCCGTAAGTTATCCCAAGTCGACCGGCATACCCTTCCTGCACATCTGGTTGCATGATGTCATCACGGACGAGCGAATTCGCCGCGTACATTCCCGAGTTAATTCTTCGTCGCCTCGAGCGTGATCCCGAACCACCCCCCGAGGGCGAAGGTTCGACGTTGCCGGCCGTGGTGATGTTTGCCGATGTGGCTGGTTCCACCAAACTGGCGAATCAATTGGCAGGACTGGGCAGGCTGGTTGGGCCCGAAGAGATGGCCCGCATCTTGAATGCGTATTACGGGCCGCTCGTCGCACTCATCCAGCGATGGAATGGTGATGTGGTTGGTTTTGCCGGTGATGCGGTGCTCGCAATCTGGCCGGCGACTCGCACCGGACTGGCCGATGCCATCCGGCAAGCCACACATGCCGCCCTGGAAATCCAACGCGATCTGAACAACCTGGAACTCGCGAAGGGTGTTCGGCTCTCGCTTCGTATCTGCATCGGCGCGGGCGAACTTCACACGGCACTCGTTGGCGGCGTTCAGCAGTTCTGGCAACTGATCGCCTACGGCCCTCCGCTCGACCAGATCCGCGAGGCCGGGGATCTCGCCCAGATCGGAAAGGTCTTCCTGTCGCGCGAGGCGAACGAACATCTGGGAATCCAGACCATTCGGGAAGCTCATCCCGATGGTGGTGCGTTTGTGCTCGGCCTGTCACCAGAGACCCCTCTGCAGGGTTCCACCACGGACCTGTCGACGCTGACCGAAGACGCGCTTCGTCCATACGTTCCCCGGGCCGTTCAAGAAAGTATCGATGCGGGGCTCAGCGATTTTCTCGATCAATCGCGAACCATCAGCACACTATTCGTGCGAATCGTGCCGGAGCACGGAGCCGCGCCTGCCTGGAAACGCATGCAAACCACCATGGAACTTCTCCAGAAAACAATGGCTCGCTACGAAGGCACCGTGGCGCAGTTGATGCAGGACGATAAGGGACTGGTCGCCGTACTGGCCTTTGGCCTGCCTCCGGTTGGGCATGAGGACGATGCGGGCCGGGCTATCGAATCTGCGATCTATCTTCGCGAGTTGGCGAGTGAACGTGGTGTGGCCTGTGCGATCGGCGTGAGCACGGGTGTTCCCTTTTGCGGTCCACTCGGCGGTCAGGTGCGCCGTTGTTACACCGTGACGGGAGCCGACGTCATTCGCGCGGCGCGGCTCATGCAGGCAGCGAATGCAGGCGAGATCCTGTGCGATGAAGCGACACAGGGCCCGGCTCAACACCGCACGACCAGGCAATTCCAGACGTTGCCTCGCTTTCAACTCAAAGGCTTCGATGTTCCCGTGCGCGTTTTTCGTGTGCTTCGCAGAGGTGGCTCCGTCTGGCCGATCTCTGAGCCTGCAGAGGAAGCGACGACTTTTGCCGCAGTTCGCGCTCGGTTGCATGCATCAGAACTGGGGCCGCTCTTGGTGACACGATTGCGCGATTCACCGTCTCGTGTGAAAGCGATCTGCGAGGAGTTGCTGACGGCGGATCGACTCGAAATCGATCATGGTGTGTGTGAGGTCACCTCCTCGGGCACGGAAAAGCTGAACGCTTTGCGCCAGGTCGAGGCGTTATTGGTCGGTCGTGAACGAGAGATTGCCGGTATCACGGCCGCGCTCGAGGCAACCATCAGCGGTTCCACACGAATGGTGCTCGTGGAGGGCGACACGGGCTCGGGGAAATCGCGGTTACTGGAAGAGGCAAAAACACTCGGCAAGCACAAGCAACTGCAAGTGATCGCGGGCCGGTGTTCCTCCGTTGAAACCGCAACCCCTTATTATCCCTGGCGAGCGGCCTTCGAGGAACTGCTGGGCTTGCCCGGATTCAACACCGCAACCGGGCGCGGTGAACGCGTGCTGGGCGCTCTACAAGCACACCCCCAGTTGATCCCGTTTGCCGCGCTGCTCAACGATCTGCTCGGCCTGGAATTGCCTCAGGACGCTGTGATCCAGCAGATGACTGGCCAGACGCGTGCCGATAACCTGCACGACCTGCTCATTGCCCTTCTCACGGAGCGCGGTCCGGAACCTCTGTTGATCTTGCTCGAGGATTTCCACTGGGCCGATACCGCCTCCTGGCGACTGGCGAAACTGGTCCGCGAACGTCGCACTCACACGGCTCTCGGACTCTCCATTCGGCACACCGACGCACAATTGCCGGCCGAGTATGAACAAATCGTTGGTGCCGATTGGGCCGATCGCTTTGTTCTCGATTCGTTGGATCAACATGCCACTCGCGACCTGGCGCAATCCCGGTTCGGTGTGCGAAGCCTTTCGGAACCGCTCTCGCAACTGATCTGGCGTCGCACGCAGGGCAACCCGCTCTTCATCGAGCAGGTGATTGATCACCTTCGCGCAGCCGGGCTTGTTGAATACAGCGAGCGAATCGCAACGCTCAAATCCACAGCGGGAACGGAAGAAACCGCCGCGGTGCCCGACACGATTCGCGGCCTGGTCACCGCCCGCATCGACCGCTTGCGCCCTGCACACCAACTCACGGCCAAGGTGTCGAGCGTGATTGGTCCGCTGTTTCCAAGGCGAGCACTGGCAGCGATCCACCCGGATCCCACGGCGCGAGCCGTGCTGCCAGAACACACGGCCGTGCTGCAGCGCGAGCAACTCATCCGCCTGGACCGGCCCGATCCCGATGCCGTATTCGATTTCCCGCATCCGGTGTTGCAGCAAGTCTGCTACGAGTTGTTGCCTCGACCCCAGCGCCAGCGATTACACACCTCGGCGGCCGAGTGGTTCGAGGCCGATCAGCGTGAGGGAGCGTCCCCGCAGTTTCGGCTCATTGCTCACCACTGGGGGCGGGCCGGTGTCGTCGAAGCCCAGCTGCGCTTCCTGGAGAAGGCCGGCGACGTGGCCGTGCGCGATGGTGCCTACCGCGAAGCCGTCACCGGATTCACGGAACTTCTGCGGTTGAGTCGCGAGCGCTCTCATTTGCCGACCTCGACTGAGGAAGAGGTGCGGCGGGCCCATGCTGAGTACCAGTTGGGTGAGGCTCATTTTGGCCTCGGCGAACTCCCGGCCTCGCTCACGAACCTACGACTTTCCCTTGCCAGTCATGGCCGACCCCAGCGGCGTTCCAGCCTGGGGCTCCTACTCGACACGTTCCTACAAGTGGGCCGTCAGTTCGCCCGGCGGTTGCTGCCATGGAGAAATCGGAAGCGGGATGCCAGTGGTAATACCGCGGACCTGGAAGCCGCCTCAGCCTTCTTGCGAATCGCTCGTGTCTCGTACTACATGAACGATATCTTGCCGGGGCTGAACTCCACGATTCGGGCCCTGAACCTCGCGGAGAGCGCCGGCCCCTCCACCGAACTGGCGATGTCGTATGCCAGTGTGATGGTGGTCACAGGGTTGCTGAACTTCCATCGGGCTGCACGCATTTATGCCCCGATGGCCGAGTCAGTCGCACGGGAAATCGGCAAACAACCCACGCTATCGGTTGTGCTCGCCTATCTCTGCATGTACCGCATGGGGCAGGGCGACTGGCAGCGAATTGAGGCCATGGCGCAGGAAGCTTTGGAGATTGCCGAACGCTTCGGCGATCACCATCAGTGTGGTGAAGTCGCTACGATTCTCGCGATGGCCTGTTGCTTCCGCACCGATTACTCCGAGGCGATGAAGTGCGCTGTCCGAATGACGGAAGCGGCCAAACGCAGCGGCAACAACATGCACCTTGCCTGGGCCCTGAACGTCGAAGGCGAGTGTTTGTTTCGCCTCGGTCGTTCCGCGGAAGCCGAGCCGAAACTCCTCGATTCCGCATTGGCACTTCACGGCAACCAGGACCGCACCGAGGAGATTCGCATCCTGGGCCTGCGAGCCGCCCTCGCGGCCCGGGCGAAATGTTGGGACGAAGCCTCGATTCATGCCGAAACGGCAGAGGGGCTCTTCCGACAATCTTCCACCGTGACCTGTTCCACACTCGAGGGGCTTGCGGGCATCGCCGAGATTCGCTTCAAACTCGCGGAGCGCACACCGGGCGATCGTGGACTGATCAAGAAGGCCAGCCAATCGCTTGTGCCACTTCGCAAACATGCCAAGCTGTTCCCGATCGGTCGGCCCCGGCTGGCGCTGTTCGAGGGTTGGCTCCTGCAACTGAAAGGCTCGCAGGCAAAGGCGCAGCGAAAGTGGCAAGCGGGACTGGAACAAGCCAACCACTTCGCCATGCCTCTTGAAAGCGGCTTTCTCCAGCAAATAATCGCGCGATTCACCGATGGAAAAACTGAGCAACAGCGAGAACGCCTGGAAGCGGCGGCGGCGATCTTCGAGCAGTCTGGCATGGCATTCGAACTGGCCGAAGTGCGAGCGGAGCTCGCCCAATTCACTTCGGCGCAGGACGCTCCAGGCGGGAGAGTGTCTTGACAGCCAGTGGGTAGCGGATCGGGTTCTCGACTTTGCCCGTGTCGAGATTGTAGTCTGGAAAATCATCCAGACCGGCAGTTGCGTGCTGCTGGAACTGATTCGGGTAGGCGGTTATAGCCTCTGCAATCTTTTGGAAGACACGCTCTGATGGGCGAATCGGATGCGTCAGAGCGTGGATGGCGGAACGCCGTGCGAATGCCGCCGTGAGTGCGCGTGCGGCGCGGTGGGTGACGCCGTAGAGCAAACTCGTCGAACGCGGGGCGTCAAAGAGCCGGTTCGCTGCGTTGGCAGCCATGGAAATGGACGCGGTGTGCCAGCGATTCCAGGAATCCAGCGTGGCATGAACATCTGTTTCGTTCACGACTTCACCGAATACGGCTCTGTAGGCACGAGATAATGGCTGTGCGAAGTCGCCTGGAACAGATTGCAGTCGTGCCGTACCTCGCTTCTGGAACGCCGGGAAGTAGTACCCATCGATGGCTGTTTCGATGGCAATGTGCAGGCCTGGGTTCTCGACAAAGCTGAGCGGCGCGGTTCCTCCCGCGTCACCTGCACCCAGATTCACAAGCGGGTGAATTTGCACATCCGCCAGCACGTGTGAGAACCAGCCCCATGCGAACGCACGCTCTGCATTCGTGCGGGCCTCGGCAACGAGAGTTGCTGCGAGTTTACCACTGTTAACGTAATGTGCCAGGTCCGAGAAGAGCGGCTTCCCTCCGGGATACATCCCCATATCTGGCCCGCTACAACCCGTCAGAAACATCAAGCGGCACGACTCATCGGATGCGGGGAAAGGTGCGTCGCCTGGCGCAGCCTGCCAGTGATCGAGCAAGGCATTACCGAGAAGTGTGTGAACGATGATCCCCGGCATGGTAATCTCGTGATACGGTCCGCGTGAATCCTCCTGTTCAAGCTATGCCGTAGTGTGTCAGTTTGCGTAGGTCATCCTTTCCAGGCTGACGTTTTTCTGCGTTTTTTCTGCTTTTCTGCGGAATCTCAGCCTCGAAAGGCTGAACTCCTTCGCAAACTGAGCCACGACAAGCGAGGTCCGTTGCTGGAGCCGGCACGGCCTTTCCCGTACAACGACTCAACCAATTCTAGCCCTGGTCGCATCTGGTATCGCAAGGGCTTCGACGCCCAAAACGACTGTGGATCCTCCGCGTGTCAGTCGCCGGGGCTTCGTGCTCGGCGCACTCACACTGGGTGGCTTTGGCGTCGCTTACGGGCTGACGAAATTCTTCCGTGCAAAGGCACCTGCGGGGATGGTGGAGATCCCTGGCGGTGAATTCTTCATGGGATCTGCAGGCAACGCACCGGCCCACGAACGCCCCGCCCATCCCGTGAAGATCGATGCGTTCTGGATGGATGAAACGGAAGTGACGAACGCGGCATTCGCCGAGTTCGTCGCCGCGACGAACTACATCACCACGGCCGAGAAACCCATTGACTGGGAGCAACTTCGCAAGTCACTTCCACCGGATTCGGAGCGGCCGCCCGATGAGCGGCTTGCACCCGGTTCCATGGTCTTCACCCCCACAACCGAGGCCGTGCCGTTGAATAACTTCGCGGCCTGGTGGCGCTGGGTGCCCGGAGCCAACTGGCGGCATCCCGAAGGGCCTGCCAGCAACATCGAAGGAAAGGGCGAGCACCCGGTGGTGCAGGTGTCGTGGGATGATGCAGTCGCGTTTTGCGAGTGGGCCGGCAAACGCTTGCCCACCGAAGCCGAGTGGGAATGCGCAGCCCGCGGCGGCCTGGCAGGCACACGCTTCTCCTGGGGCGAGGATGTGCCGACAGACAGCGACCCGCGGGCCAACATCTGGCAGGGCGATTTCCCCTATCGCAACACCGAAGGCGATGGCTACATGCGGACCGCACCGGTCAAGCAGTTCCCCGCCAACGGCTATGGGCTCTACGACATGGCCGGGAATGTCTGGGAATGGTGTTCCGACTGGTATCGCGTGGATATTTATACTCAGCGTGATGCCCAGAAAGCGGCTGTGAATCCGGCCGGTCCATCGGCAGGCTGGGATCCAAATCATCCGCACTCGCCAGGCCGGGTCACGCGGGGCGGCTCGTTCCTTTGCCACGTCTCGTACTGCGAAAGCTATCGACCGGCCGCCCGGCGCGGCACTCCCCCAGACACGGGCATGTCCCACATTGGTTTCCGCTGTGCGAAGTCGAAGTGACAACGCACTGTCACCCGCTTCGCGTCCCACTTGCGAAAGGTGTATCTTCCATGAACCGATTGATCCCACGTCTCACATGCATGCTCGCGCTGGTTGCATTCGCGAGCATTGTGCTTGTTCCCTCGCGTGGTGTGTCGGCGGCCCGCGCTGAAGCCGATCCGTTGCCTTCCTGGAACGACACACCCACGAAGAAAGCCATTTTGAGTTTCGTGGCGAAGGTGACGCGCGAGGGTTCGCCCGAGTTCGTGCCGGTCTCGGAGCGTGTGGCCACATTTGATAACGATGGCACGCTCTGGTGCGAACAACCCATTTACACACAAGTCATGTTTTCGCTTGATCGTGTCAAGGCGCTTGCCCCACAACACCCGGAATGGAAGGACAAGCAACCCTTCAAGGCTGTGCTGGAAGGCGATCAAAAGGCACTCCTGGCCGCCGGCAAGGACGGCTTGATTGAACTGGTGGTCGCCACGAACACGGGGTTGACTACCGAGGAGTTCGAAAAAGTCGTGACGGAGTGGCTGGCCACCGCCCGGCAACCGCGCTTCAAGCGACCCTACACCGAATGCGTTTACCAGCCGATGCTGGAGTTGATGGCGTACTTGCGGAGCCAGGGATTCAAGACCTTCATCGTCTCGGGTGGAAGCTGCGATTTCATGCGGCCATTCACGGAACGTGTGTACGGCGTGCCCCGCGAACAAGTGGTGGGCACCACCTTCAAGACGAAGTTCGAATTGAAGGGCGACAAGTCTTCCATCTTCATCGAGCCCGCCGTGGATGCGGTCGATGATGGCCCTGGGAAGCCTGTGTGCATCGGCAAGTTCATTGGCAAGCGGCCAGTCATGGCCTTCGGCAACTCCGATGGCGATCTGGAAATGCTGGAATACGCCACCACGGGAACGCGGCCTGGATTCGGGCTCTTTGTGCACCACACGGATGCCGAGCGCGAATATGCCTATGACCGCAAGAGCGCCGTCGGCCGGCTCGATCGCGGCCTCGAAGAAGCTCCCAAACGCGGCTGGACCGTGGCCAGCATGAAGGAAGACTGGAAGACAATCTTCCCGCCAGAGAAGGCGAAGTGAGTGAAGTGGCGCGAGCCTGAAGGATCGCTTCAGGCTCGTGACTGACATCAGGCTGTCACTGGTCGTCGATCTGGGCGAGGCTCTGGAACTTCTTCCCTTCGACATACGCCAGGAATGCACCACCGCCGGTGGAGACGTGCGTCATCTTGGCGTCGAAGCCGAACTGCTCGACGGCCTCGGCCGTTTCGCCGCCACCGACCACGGTCACGGCACTGCTTGCAGCCATCGCCTCAGCGATACCCTTCGTGCCATTGCTAAACGCGGGCTTCTCGAACCAGCCGACGGGCCCGTTCCAGATCACCGTGCCCGCGCTCTTGATCTTCTCGGCGTACAGGGCCAGCGTCTTCGGGCCGATGTCCACGCCTTCGAACCCGGCACCGATCGGCCCTTCGAACACCTGCGTGACAGACAGGTCATCGCTTTTGGCAGCGAGCGAATCGACCGGGAGCGTGATCTTCGTGCCGACATGTTGCAAGAGAGGCTTCGCAGCTTCGATTTCTTCATCGGCCACGCGTGTGGCTCCCACATCGACGCCCTTCGCCTTGAGGAAGGTGTACGTCATCTTGCCGCCGATGAGCAGGTGATCGACCTTTGAAAGCAGCACGTTAATGAAGGCAATCTTGTCCGACACCTTGGCCCCACCCATGATGCCGAGCAACGGCCGTTTGGGTTGGCCCATCAGGCCCTCGATGATCTCGAGTTCCTTGGCCACGAGCAGGCCCACGGCCCGCGGCTTCCCGGCTGCCTTCATCGCCGCTGGCACGGCGACCATGCTGGCATCCTTGTCGTTGTGGCAGGTGCCGAATGCATCGTTGACATAGGCATCACCGAACCCGGCAATGGTGGCGGCGAACTCGGCATCATTCTTCTGCTCGCGCGGATCGAAGCGCAGGTTCTCCAGCAGCACGACGTCGCCGGGCTTCATCGCTTGCACGATTGCGGCGACATCGGAACCGACGACTTCCGATCCGGCTTTCTTCACAGGCTGGCCCAGAAGCTCGCCGAAACGTGCGGCAACTTTGTCCAGCGTGAGAAGCGAGCGTTCCTCTGCGGTCGCCTTATCGGGCCGGCCCAGGTGGCTCATGGCGATCACGGCTGCACCCTTCTCGAGCAGCGCCTTGATTGTGGGGAGTGCACCGCGGATGCGGCGATCGTTCTTCACCGCCCCTGTCTTCTTGTCGAAGGGGACGTTGAAATCGACGCGGATGAGCACACGCTTCCCGCTCAGGTCGCCGAGTTCGGCAATCGTCTTCTTCGGCATCGAGAGCTCCATCTTCAGTCGTGTTCAGAAAAAAGCCCGCCCAGAGAGGCGGGCGATGCGGTCGGTGATTAGCTCTTCGAGATCATGTACTTCAGCAGGTCGACGCAGCGGTTGGAGTAGCCCCATTCGTTGTCGTACCAGGAAATGAGTTTGAAGAAGTTGCCGTTCAGTTCGATGCCGCTGCCGGCGTCGTAGATGCTGCTGTGGGCATCGTGGATGAAGTCCGTGGAAACGACATCATCGGCAGTGAAGGCGAGGATGTCCTTGAGGTACGTCTCGCTGGCCTTCTTCATGGCCTCGGTGATTTCCTTGTAGCTCGTCGCCTTGACCGTCTTCACGGTGAGGTCCACGACCGAGACAGTCGGCGTGGGCACGCGGAAGGCCATGCCCGTCAGCTTTCCTTTCACCTCGGGGCAGACGAGTGCCACGGCGCGGGCGGCGCCAGTGGTGCTGGGGATGATGTTGGTGGCGGCCGAGCGGCCGCCCTTCCAGTCGGTCTTGCTGCCAGGGCCATCGACCGTCTTTTGCGTGGCCGTGTAGCTGTGGACCGTGGTCATCAGCCCTTCGGAAATGCCGAAGCCTTCTTTCAGCAGCACATGCACGATTGGTGCGAGGCAGTTGGTCGTGCAACTGGCGTTCGAGACGATGTTGTGCTTGCCCGCGTCATACTTTTCGTGGTTAACGCCCATCACCACGGTGATGTCTTCTTCCTTCGCCGGGGCCGAGATGATCACCTTCTTGGCACCGGCGGCGATGTGCCCCTTGGCCTTCGAGGCTTCGGTCCACAGGCCAGTGCTCTCGATGACATATTCGACGCCGAGATCCTTCCAGGGGAGCTGCTCGGGCGTCGCACGCAGGCCCAGTGACTTGATTTCGTGGCCATCGACGACGAGGATGTCGTCCTCGGCCAGGTCCGGCTTGGACTTCTTCGAGGTGACCGTTTTGTTGAAGCGGCCCTGCGTGGAGTCGTATTTGAGCAGGTACGCGAGGTTGTTGGCCGGCACGACATCGTTGACGGCGACCACATCGATCTGCTTGCCGAGCAGCCCTTGGTCTACGAGCGCCCGGAAGACCAACCGACCGATACGTCCGAACCCATTGATGCCGACCTTGACCATCGAATCACTCCGCTCAAGAAGCGTTGTGCCGTCAGCTATCATGCGGATCGCGCCGTCACTCTGATAGCCACTGTAATCCGGCGTTGCTACAGATACAGTATGGCCGACTGAGCACGCGTCGAGTGCTGAAGGTCCGCAACGCGTCCATACATCGCCTCGATCCGATCAACTTGAAGGTATCTCCCATGTCCAAGACAGTTCGCGTGGCCGTGACCGGTGCCGCTGGCCAGGTGGCGTACACGATGCTTCCCCGGCTGGCTTCAGGCGAAGTCTTCGGGCCCGAGACCAAGGTGATCTTGCAACTTCTCGAGATCCCACGCTCCGTGAACCCGAAGGCCATGGACGCCCTCGAAGGCGTGGCGATGGAACTCGAGGATTGCGGCTTCAGCACGCTGCAAGATATCGTGGTGACGGATGATCCCAACGTCGCCTTCGGCGGCTGCAACTATGCCTTGCTCGTGGGAGCGGCTCCACGCGGCCCCGGCATGGAACGCAAGGATTTGCTATCGAAGAACGGAGCCATCTTCGTGGGGCAGGGGAAGGCACTGGCCAAGAGTGCCGCGGCCGATGTGCGCATCCTGATCGTGGGGAATCCGTGCAACACGAACTGCCTGGTCGCTTATCGCAATGGTCGCGAGATTCCGGCCGATCGCTGGACCGCCATGACGCGGCTCGACCACAACCGCGCTGTCTCGGCCCTGGCGAAGAAAGCCGGTGTGCTCAATGAGCAGGTCACGAATGTCACCATTTGGGGCAACCACTCGAACACGCAATTTCCTGATTTCACCAATTCGAAGATCGGTGGCAAACCCGCGACGAGCGTGATCACCGATCGTGCCTGGCTTGAAGGCACGTTCGTGCCGCAGTGCCAGGAACGCGGCAAGGCGGTGATCGCCAAGCGTGGTTTGAGTTCGGCGTTTTCCGCAGCCAATGGAGCCATCGATCACGTCAAGACCTGGCAGCGCGGCACGGCCGCTGGTGACTGGACGAGTTGTGCCACCGTCTCGAAGGGTGAGTATGGCGTACCGGCCGGGCTTGTCTTCGGTTACCCCTGCACGAGCGCCGGTGGCAACTGGAGCGTGGTCGAAGGCGTGAAGCTGGACGCGTTCGGCGAGTCCAAGTTCCAGCACACGCTCAACGAACTGCTCGAAGAACAGGACGCCGTGAAGGATTTGCTGCCGAGTTAAAATGAAAGGCGAGCACGGCGAGCGGCCCGCGTGAGGCTGTTCATTTGAAAAAGTATCGCAAGGAGAACAGCCCGTTACCACGGGCTGCTCGCCCTCTGGTGGGCGACATCGCTGTATGAATATTCTCCTCGTCCACGGTCTCGGTCGCACGCCGATCTCGATGTTCTCGCTGGCTCGGTCGCTGCGTGCGGCGAGGCATCGCACTGCATTTTTCGCCTATACCCCCACGTTCGAATCCTTGCCCGACATCGTGCGGAGGCTTGTCGCTCGCATCAAGCGGCTTGCACGGTTGGGTGAACCACTCGGGGTCGTGGGCCATTCGCTCGGCGGCCTTTTACTGCGTCTCGCGCTGGAACAAGCACCGGAACTTTGCGTGCATCACCTTGTGATGCTCGGCACGCCGAACCAGCCGCCACGGATCGCCCGCTTCGCCTGGCGTTTCCGGCTCTTTCGCATGTTAACTCGTGATTGCGGTCGGCTCCTCGCGTCAGTGGATGCGATTGCGAAGATCCCCGTTCCGCGTGTGCCTTACGCACTCATTGCTGGCACTGCGGGGCCCCATTACATCTGGCACGAACCCAATGACGGCATCGTGGCTGTTTCGGAGGTCTTGATTGCAAAAGGCGACATGCCACACCTCGTTCCCGTGTGGCACTCCTTCTTGATGAACAATCAGACGGTGCAAGCTATCGTGTCGGCGACTATGATGACCACGAACCCGCACGCTGCCCCAAAGCGAGAACACCCATGCCCGGCGCCAAAAACGTCCTCGGCGGACCACTAAAAACCTGCTCCACCAGCCCGCTCACCGGCTTCTACCGCGATGGTTGCTGCAACACTGGCCCCGAAGATGAGGGCTTGCACACCATCTGCTGCCAGGTCACGGCAGACTTTCTCGCCCATCAGCGAGCCATCGGCAACGACCTCTCGACGCCATTCCCACTCTTCGGATTCCCGGGATTGAAGCCGGGCGACAAGTGGTGTGTGTGCATCACCCGCTGGAAGGAATCCTTCGAAGCCGGACATGCGTGCCCCGTTGACCTGGAAGCGACGCATATTCACGCCCTGGAATTCGTGGACCTGGACGACCTGAAACGACACGCCCTCCGCGTGCCCAAGGCCTAAACTAAGTTTGAGTCAGACATCTCTTTCTCACGCGAGACGACACCATGAGACTGGACGATGCCCCGGAGAGTGGGAATCTCGAAGATCGTCGCGGCAGCGGTGCGGGAACCAAGATGGCGCTCGGCGGTGGCGGCATCGTGCTCGCCATCCTCGGGCTGGTATTCGGCGTGGACCTCGGCGGCTTCAACAGGGCCGGCCCCCAAAATAACGATCCGCCCGATGAGAAGACCAAGGTCTTCGCCGCCAAGGTGCTCGGCACCACCGAGGAAGTGTGGAAGGCCGAGTTCAAGAAGAATGGTTACGGGCTCTACGAGGAGCCGAAAATGGTGCTCTTCTCCAACGAAGTGAACACACGCTGTGGCACCGCACCCTCGGCCGTTGGCCCTTTCTACTGCCCCGGTGATCGCACGGTTTACCTCGACCCCACCTTCTTCGCCGAACTCGAGGAGAAACTCGGCGGTTCGAAGGCCGAGTTCTCCCAGGGCTACGTCATCGCCCATGAAGTCGGCCACCACGTGCAGAACCTGTTGGGGTACAACGACAAGGTGAATCGAGCCCGCAGCCAGGGGAAGGAAGCGGGCAACCAGGCCTCGGTGCGGCTCGAACTCATGGCCGATTACCTGGCGGGCGTCTGGGCACACCACGGGCAGAAGCAGTTCAACTTTATCCAGCCCGGCGATGTGGAATCGGCGATCAAGTCGGCCCAGTCAATCGGCGATGACCGCTTACAGAAACGCTCCGGCGGATTCGTGCACCCGGAACAGTTCACCCACGGCACCTCGCGACAACGTGTCTACTTCTTCCAGAAAGGATTGAAGAGCGGCGACGCCAGCAAGGCCACGCTGGACAAGTTCTTCTCCGTGCCGATGGGACGCAACGGTGAGATCGAAGACTTTTGATCGCGCGGGTATGATGTGACGGGGCGGAAGCCGCCACACTCGAGTAGGTGTGGCAGGCCCGTGGTTCCGGGGTTCGGGTATGGTCGGTGTTCATCGTTGCGGTCGCGGCCACTCCTGGACTCCGGGCGAACACGTCGGGGTAGCAGAGGACGTTTGCCCGGTGTGCGGTGTGGCACGCGAAGTGGAAGAATCCGCCTCCGAGAGCACACCCCGCCCCTTCGTGGTGGGGCGAAGCATGTTCGCGAGCGATAACGATCAACTCACCTCTCCCCATCTCACACCACCCTCAGCGGATGATCCATCGTTCTCCTCTCTCGCTGCGATCGCATCGCCAGTCCTCAATGACGATCAACTCGCGGTCACGCGCGATGCGTATGAAGTGGAGTCCCACTCCGCACCGCGAGGCGAGTTCGTGCGACCCGATGTGCCGGGCTACGACATCTTGGAGGAGGTTGGCCGGGGTGGCATGGGCGTTGTTTACAAAGCTCGTCAGATCAGTCTGAATCGACCCGTCGCATTGAAGATGATCCTGAGCGGTTCTCACGCGGGTCCCACGGAACGCGAACGCTTTCGACGCGAAGCGGAAGCGGTTGCACAGTTGCAAAACCCGCACATCGTTCAGATTTTCGAGATCGGCGAAGCCAGTGGCCATCCGTACCTCGCACTCGAATTCGTTGATGGTGGTTCGCTAGCCCAGCAACTGACGGGCACACCCTGGCCAGCCAAAGAAGCAGCGGCCCTTGTCGAACTTCTCGCTCGCGCCGTGCACTATGCCCACGAACAGGGCGTCGTGCATCGCGATCTGAAACCCGGAAATGTGTTACTGAGCACCGAGCGTGGTACACGCGGAGCAGAACCCGCGGCGCTCGTGGACTTTCCATCGCGAACGGCTCCTGGCTCATTTCCCAAGGTCACCGATTTTGGACTCGCCAAGCGCATTGATTCCGCGATTACGGATGCCGGCACCAAGACCGGGGCCGTGATGGGCACGCCCTCATACATCGCGCCGGAACAGGCGGCCGGGAAGACCCGCGATGTCGGCCCGGCCGTGGATGTGTATTCCCTGGGCGCGATCCTGTACGAACTGCTCACGGGACGGCCGCCGTTCCGGGGTGAATCGCCGCTCGATACCGTCTTGCAGGTGATACATGACGAGCCTGTCTCACCGAAGCGATTGGTCTCAGGCGTGCCGCGCGATCTGGAAACCATCTGTCTGACGTGCCTCGCCAAGAACCCCGAGAAACGCTACGCGAGTGCGGCAGCGCTGGGTGAGGATTTGCGGCGTTTTTCGAAGAACGAGCCCATCCAGGCTCGGCCGCTTTCTGCGTGGGGTCGAACTCTTCGCTGGTCGCGTCGGCACCCGGCACTCACGGTGCTCGGTGTCACAACGGCACTGGCAACCCTGGGCATCGTTGCGGTCCTCTCCGTGGCCTATGCGCGTGTTGCCGAGGCGGTGCGGCTCAAGGAACAAGAAGCGGATTCGGCTCAACTCGCCCGCGATAAAGAGGAAGCGGCTCGCGAGCGGGCCGAGCAACTCGCCGCCGACTACTTGAACGCCAAGAATCAATCCGATGCGCTCGCCGCGGAGATTCGCCTGGCCAAGAACGAGTCGGATGCCCAGGCCGAGCGCACCCGGCGTGTGGCCTTTGCCCTGCAACTGACACAGATATCGGCCCTGTGTGAACGCGATCCGCGACGCGCCTTGCAACTTCTGGATGACGAAGCGCGATGCCCGCCCGAGTTGCGCGATTTCACCTGGGCGTACCTGCGCCGGCTGTGTCACCGTGAACAGCGAATCTATGCAGAACAGAGCCGCACCGATGCACTCTTCGCACTGGCCGTAGCTCCGAACGGCGGCCTGGTCGCCACGGCCGGACACGATGGATTAATCCGCCTGTGGGATCCACGCACGGGTCGAACCTGGGCCGTGCTGCACGGACACCAAGAACGCGTGCTCGGGCTTGCGTTCAGCCCAGACTCCGGCTTGTTGGCTTCCGTCGGCGCCGATCGAACGGTGCGGCTCTGGGAGATTCCGGCTAATGTGCTGGAAACCGCTCGACGTGCAGTTAACACCTTCACCTTCCTTCAGCCGATTCTGAGGCCCGCAACTCTGTACGCTGCCGCGACCGTATCCGATGCTCACGAGGGGGAAGTCACCTGCGTGGCCATTGCCCCGGATGGCCGAACGGTCCTGACTGGTGGCCTCGATGGCACCGTCAAAGGGTGGGATTTGAGCGGCTGGCGTGTCAGTGAATCCGATTCGGCAGTCGCGGGTGGCCCTGCTGCGGTCGCAATATTCTTGCTGGCTCAACGCCTCAAACCCGTTGCCTCACCACTCGCGGCCCGAGTTGAGATCGGTGCCCATCAGGGTGGGGTTCTCTCCATCTCGTTTGCGTCTAACGGACTCGCCTTTGCTACGGGTGGAGAAGATGGTGCGGCACGCGTCTGGTCGGCATCAGACTGGCAGATGCTGGCAGAAGTCCCCAACCACACGGAGGCCGTCCAGGCCGTGGCCCTGAGTCCGGATGCAAAATTGTTGGCGAGTGTGAACAATGCCACCACACCAGTCGTGCGTGTGACTCGTCTTGAAACACGTATCATCGAACGCAGACTCACTGGCCACACCGCCGCGATTCACACGCTGGCCTTCAGCCCGGATGGTTTGCAACTGGCCAGCGGCGGATTCGATCGCACTGTGCGACTCTGGGGCATAGTCGATGATGATGAATCCGGCGTTCTCCAAGGTCATGAACAACCCGTCACGGCACTTGCGTTCAGCCCCGACAACCTTGCGGTGCTCTCAGCTTCCGCGGACACCACCGCCCGCGTCTGGCTAGCCTCCGCCCGCCCGTTCGAATCGACGGTACTGACGCCGGAAGCGGAACTCACCTCAGCCGCGTTCGGCGGAGTGGGCAGCCCCCTGGTGGCGACCGATGAATTCGGCAAAGTGCACCTTCTATTTAGCGAGCTATCGCTGCGTGGAGGAAAGAACCCTCAACCCGGCGGAGCCTGGACGCCCTGGTCGGTGCCCCTGGCCGGAGACGTGACTGCCACGAACCGCACCACAGCCGTGACGCCCGATGGAAGCCTGGTGATCGCCGCGGGAAGCGAAGGGCTGGCGATCTGGCGTGTGCATAATCTCCGCAGTCGCTTTCCCACGCCGAATGGGACTATGCCTCTACCCGTATTCCGACCGTTCATTGAACAAACCAAGCTCCCGATTTATGCCATGACCGCGAGTCCCGATGGCAAAGAACTGGCGACACTCGATGCGGAAGGAGTGCGGTTGTGGAACTTGCAAGCCGTGCCCTATGTGCATGATCGACCGAGCATGAACCTGCCCTCCAAACTCCTCCTCCGTGCCGATGACGCTCGCGACGTTGTCTTCCTCCCAGGAGGCCGCTTGGCAGTTGCAATCGGGAAAGGGTTGTGGATCATCGACGCATCCGGAAAGGTTCTGGGTGATATCGAAGAAGCACATCCTGGGCGGATCGATGCTCTGGCTTATGATGCATCCAAAAAACAACTGGCCAGTGCCAGTAAAGATGGGCTGATTCGCGTCTGGACTCTGGATGATATTGGTGAACTCGAACTTCAAGCGGAATTGATGGGTCACGCGGATGGTGTGGACACACTGAGCTTTTCACCAGATGGTCGCACACTTGCGTCCGGTGGGAGGGATCGCACGGTGCGACTCTGGGGCCCTGCCACCGGCCAGGAGCGTGCCTCACTGACGGGTCACGCAGATCGTGTGCTCCGTGTGCAGTTCACGGCCGATGGCCTAAACCTGATGAGCATCGATCGTGGTGGCTCCGCCCGACGCTGGCGAGCCGAACCACCCGTGACGGCTTCCGGTGCACTGAAACCACCTCCACCGCCAAGGCGTTTCGGCAAGTGACAACGCTCTGTCAGTTCACGATCAACTTCATTGGTGTCTGTTCGACGTTGCCAGTCTCATCCTCACTTCCCGCCTCGAGCCTCGCGCCCGCAGGCACGTTCTCCAGAACCAGTTCCCATTCGCCAAAGTTCGCGGCTGTTGCCTTCGCATCCTGGCCGTTTACTTGAACGCGCTTCACCGTGCCGTTATCCGATGTGGTGCCGCGAACCGTGATGGACTTGCCATTTCGAATAACGCCTGTGATCACGGTGGCGGGTGGCAAGTCATCGACCGGCGCGAGCGGTTGCGGAAAGGCGATGTCCTTCACCTCCATCACCCGCGACTCATCGCCCGTGAGCATCGATTCGCTGCGGAAGTTTGATTGATCCGCCTTGAACTCGGGCGAACGCGAACTGACGACCAGTGCCGTGCGGCCGGTGCCGAACCAGTCATGCAAGTAAAGTGAGACACCCTTTTCGCCCTTCGGTTGTGGCCGAGGACCGCCGCCGAGATTCACGAGTGCGCGCTGCTTGCTGGTGTCGGTCCAGTTCACCGTCTTCACGTTCCGCATGTGCGTCGCGCCCTTGCCCGTGGGGTTGTGGTCGCTGATCTGAATGAGCGGCATGCCGCCCGAGCGACAGCCATCGAAGGTGAGACCATCGACCGTGAGCAGGCCGTATTGCACACTGAGATCGTCGTGGCCGCGGTTGAACGGTTCGGTGTTCGTCTGGCTAATCAGGACGTTGCGATAAACGTGGTTATCGAAGTTCGGGTGATAGACACCGTACGCGACGCGGTGGAGTGTCATGTTCTCGACGAGCAAGTTCGGCACCTGCGGGCGGAAGCCATAATGAACATCCCAGATTTTCAGGTTGCGAACGATGAACGGATGCTTTGAGTCGGGTCCGACGCGGCTCACGCCCTCACCGAGATTCACGCCGTAGAGACCCTGGCTCGAATGGACTTCGTTATCGTCGAATCGCACGAAGGGCAGTGTTCGCACGTCGACAATCTGCTTTTTGCCACTGGCCTGGCGAATGTTGAAGTTCAACTTCAAGGCGCTCGTCTGTGTGGCTTCGTAGCGGAAGCCATAGCGATCGCACTCCGCGGCAACGTTGCGTGTGAAACTGTTCAGGCTATTCGTCCACCAGAAGCCGGCACCTTCGTTCTGATCGAACGGCAATACCTGCTTGGGAAGTTTTTTGCCAGCCATCGCACCCACAGCAAGGTTGCGATCGAGGACGTTGAAGACCTCGGTGCCGTCTTCGAGGAAGAAGCCGTGGCCGATGCTGCGGTAGCCGACGTTGTCGCGAGCGATGAGATAATCCGTGCCGTGGATGGTGAGCCAGCGATTGTGGCTATCCCAGATGGAGTTGCCGACGACGGAGGAGCCGCGCATGGTGTCGCCGCACATGTGGAAGTGCAGGGCGTACTTGCCAAGGATGTTTTGCTTGCCAAGATGGCGGAACTCTGTGTAAGCGAGTGTGCCAGCACTGTTCTTGTGGAACATGGTGTGCCCGCGCACGCCCTGCGGGTCAGCGGATTCGATAATGACGTTCCGCGAGAGATTGGCCACTTCGCCGCGGTAGTTGCCTTCACCGAGGTGCGCCATTTTCAAGGGTTGATCGAGTGTGAGCTTCGTGCCGTCGATGGCGGTGATGGTGCGTTCTTCGGTCAGCGATTCCGTGGCCTGGGCACCGTGCGATTGCGTGCCGGTGAGAATGAGCTTGTCTCCCACATTCCAGCCCGTCACGGCCTCGGCGAGTGACACCGCACTGTCACCGAGCTTCGCCGTGGTACCGAGTTTCACCCAGGTGCGGCTGAGCGGAAGACCATGGGCATCCCAGCGTCCGCCGCAACAGACGATGGCGGGGCAGGTTTCCTTGCTCATGCCTTCGACGTAGTGCAAGCGAATGATGGCGGATTTCGTGATGGGTCGATCGGCTGTCCCAATCTCCAATCGGGCGGTCGGTGTGGTTCCCGTCGCCGTCGCGGCGTGATCGCAGTCGAAACCCTCCTCGCTATACGTGTCACCTGCTTGAATCTTGATGAGCCCGACATTCAACTCCGTGTCCTTATCGGTGGCGAAGGTCAGGGAGCCCGAGATGTTGAGTCCGCGAATCAACGCTGTGGATTTCACATCGTATGTGACCGCATGACCGCTCTTGATGAGCACGCGATCACCACTCTTCGGAATGGCGTTGCCATCCCAGGTGGCCGCATCGGACCAGGCGCCGCTTCGGGCGGTCTGGACGATGGGTGGGTCGGCAGCGAACGCCGGTGCCGCGAATGCGAAGCAGACGAACAGTGAGGAGAGGCGCACGGGATACTCCAGTGGCGAGGAAGCAGGGAGGTTGACATTGGTAACGGAGAATCACAAGGCAAGTTCATCGGGTCCGGCGATGGTGAGCGCGGACTGGAGTGCGGTTTGGAGTTTATCAAGGTCCATGGTGCTGCGAATGCGTGTTTCGAGCGCAGGGGAGAGCGAACCAAAGCGCTGCCGGAGCACGGTGAGAATCGCACGCTGTTCGCCTCGTGCTTCGCCTCGTGCTTCGCCTCGTGCCTCACCGATTGCCACGCCCTCTTCGATCAGGCCGCGGTAGGTTGCGGATTCTTCCATCTTTTGCACTCCCTCAAAGAGCCTTTTCCCTGTGGCGTTATCATACCGTATTCCCAGCAAGAGATAGCCACAGGAGATCATCAGTCCCGCGTCGCGATCATCGGGCACGTCGCGCTCGACCCGTGCCACGAACTGGCTCACAATCTCGGGTAGACGCGGCGCAGCATCATCGGTGAGCAGCGCAAGTGGCGTTATCCCCAGATCGCCAGCGAGGAGCGCATCCGCGGAGAGTTCCCAGACACGCAGTACGGAGTAGTTGAACCGATGATACTCGTTCCCGGCATGTGTTTTTCGAATGAGAGTTCCGGTGAGATGTGGCGAGTTTGCCTCGCGTCGCAACAGCAGCGCGACGGTGTGGACGGGGCCGTCATAGCGGTGTTCGAGCAGCACGTTGTACAGGAGCAGCCGGTTGGCGAACTCGCCGTCCCATGACGCTTGTGGTTCGATGTGCAGCAGACCGGAGGCAGGCGGAAGCAGTCGAAACACCTTGTCGGCGACAGGTTGCACGGTGGCCAGCTCGGGATCGAGTGATTCCACCTCGACGTTCGCAGGAAGCCCGAACAGCGGTGCGATCCAGCCGACCCAGTCCGGGGCGCAGGCGTCGAGCAGTTGCTTCATCACCGAATCGAAAGTCCCGGCCATAAGCAATACCGTAATCGCTGCACACGATCGAATCACGCGGAAAACCCGGCTCACATTTCGTTAATGGCGCTGGCCGGGGCCGGCAGGGCTCGGGTATCATCGCGGGACGTTCGGGAGATGAACCATGCTCCGCCTGCTGCTTGCATTCACCATCATCATTGACCCCGCCACCTTGGTCGCCACCGAACCGGTGACGCCGAACCAGACGGTGGCGCTCTTCAATGACAAAGATCTCACCGGCTTCACCACCTGGTTGAGGGACACCAAACGCGACGATCCTCGCCGTGTGTTTCGCGTGGCCGACGGGCAACTGCACATCACCGGCGACGGATTCGGCTACCTTGCAACCGAGAAGGAATATCGCGACTACCGCGTCGTGGTCGAATACAAGTGGGGCACGAAAACCGATGGCGGCAAGTACGTCCGCAATGCCGGCGTGCTCCTGAACGCCATCGGACCTGACGGCGGTGCCAGCGGCACCTGGATGTCGTGCATTGAATGTCAACTCGCCCAGGGTTGCTGCGGCGATCTCATCACGATCCGCGGCAAGGACGACAAAGGCGAAACGATCCCCGTGAGCCTCACCAGCGATGTCATAATTGGCCAGGACAAGAAGCCGCGCTGGAAGGAAGGCGGCATGAAGACCGTCTTCACCAATCGCCAACTCTGGTGGAACAACCACGAGGCCGGCTTCGCGGAATTGCTCGACACCTATGGCAAGAACGATGTCGAGAGCAAGCTCGGCGACTGGACGAAGGTGGAATGCGTCTGTGCGAAGAACACCATCACCGTGATCGTCAATGGCGTGACCGTGAACAAGGCCTATGATGTGTTCCCGGCCGCGGGCAAGATTCTGCTGCAAAGTGAAGGATTTGAACTGTTCGTGCGAAAATTCGAGATTCAACCGGTCTCTCCGTGAGGTGTCACCATGCCTTCATCTCGTCGGGAATTTCTCGCCTCCTCGGCGGCACTCGCTGCGGCACCTTCGCTGTTCGCGGCAGGTGATGACACTATTACGGTGGGCCTAATCGGTTGCGGCGGACGCGGCACCGGTGCGGCCGGTGAGGCACTGCAGGCGGACAAGAACGTCAAGCTCATTGCCATGGCCGATGCCTTCGAGGATCGTCTGCTGGAAAGCCTGGACACGCTCTCCAAGAAGAAGGAAGTGGCTGCGAAGATCGATGTGAAACCCGAGAACCGCTTCGTCGGCTTCGATGCGTACAAGGAAGTGATCGCCCGCTGCGATGTGGTGCTGCTTACCACGCCGCCGCAGTTTCGGCCATTGCATCTGCGGGCCGCGGTGGAAGCGGGCAAGCACGTTTTCGCCGAGAAACCGTGTGCCGTGGATGCCCCTGGCGTGCGCTCCGTGCTCGCCACCTGCGAACTCGCGAAGAAGAAGAACCTCTCCGTCGTCTCCGGCCTGTGCATTCGTTACGACAGCGGCTTCCGTGAAACCGTGAAGCGCATCCACAACGGTGCCATCGGCGACATCGTAATGCTGCAAGCCAACGACTACCGCGGCGGCCGCTGGGCCAAGGCTCGTCAGCCCGGCTGGAGCGACATGACATACCAGATGCGCAACTGGTACAACTTCACCTGGCTCAGCGGCGATTTCAATGTCGAACAGCACGTCCACTTTCTCGATGTCTGTGCCTGGGTGATGAAGAACGAATACCCCACGAAGGCCATGGCGATGGGCGGCCGCACCATCCTCACCGGCACGGAATACGGCAACATCTACGACCACTTCGGCGTCGTCTACGAATACCCCAACGGCACGCGACTCGTGAGCAATTGCCGGCAGCAACCCGGCTGCAAGAACGACCTCAGTGCCCACGCGCTCGGCAGCAAGGGCAAGTCGCTCCTCTCCGAACGCAGCAACGGCCTCTCCATCACCACGGACAAGGAATGGTACTACGAGGGCCCGTTCAACCGCATGTACCAGACCGAACACGATGAACTCTTCGCCGCGATCCGTTCGGGCAAACCGATTAACAACGGCGAATACATGGCCAAGAGCACGCTGCTCGCCATCATGGGCCGCATGGCCGCGTACACCGGTCAGCAGATCACCTGGGACATGGCGATGAACTCGAAGGAAGACCTCACACCGCCGGCGTACGACTGGAACGTGAAGTTGCCCGATCCGCCGATCTCGCTCCCCGGCATCACGAAGTTCGTGTGATTCCTATTTACCCCTGAGGACCTCTTCCATGTCCAAGCTTTCACGCCGTACTTTCGGCAAAGCTGCGGCTGTTGCACTCGCGGCTCCGACATTCGTTCGCGGGCGGAACCTGAACGACAAGCTGAACATCGCCATGATTGCCGTGGGCGGCCGCGGTGGTGCCAACCTCAAGGGCGTGCAGTCCGAGAACATCGTGGTGCTCTGCGATGTGAATTCGGATTCCGTCGAAGCCCAGGCCAAGAACCACCCGAACGCCAGCAAGTTCACCGATTTTCGCAAGGTCTTCGACAAGCCATCCGTGTTCGATGCCGTGGTGGTCAGCACGTGTGAACACACGCACGCCTTCGCCACCATGCTCGCCTTGCAACATGGCAAGCACGTCTTCTGCGAGAAGCCGCTCACGCACAACATTCGCGAAGCACGACTGATTCGTGAGGCGGCCAGCAAGACGAAGGTGGCCACGCAGATGGGCATCCAGATGCACGCCTCGAACAACTATCGGCGTGTGGTGGAACTGATCCAGTCGAACGCCATCGGCCCGGTGCGCGAGGCGCACGTCTGGGTGTCGCGGGCCTGGGGCTTGCAAAGCGCCGAGGATGCCAAGCAATTTAAGGATATTCTGCACGTCACCGAGCGCCCCAAGGACAGCACACCGGTTCCCGGCAATCTCGATTGGGACTTATGGGTGGGCCCCGCACCGATGCGGCCCTTCAACCCGGTCTATGTGCCCGGGCCAAAATGGTATCGCTGGTGGGATTTCGGCAATGGCACCATGAGCGACCTCGGCAGCCATCGCAACGATTTGCCCTTCTGGGCGCTGAAGCTGCAAGCCCCGCTCTCCGTGGAAGCCAGCGGCCCACCGGCACATTCCGAACTCGCACCCGCCTCGATGAGCGCGACCTACGAGTTCGGCCCGCGCGGCGACTTGCCACCCGTGAAACTCGTCTGGCACCAGGGTGTGAACAAGCCCGATCTCTGGACGAAGAAAGCCATCCCACAACTCAAGGATGGCGTCGTCTTCATCGGCGACAAGGGCATGCTGGTCGCCGACTACTCCACGTTCACGCTGCTCCCCGAGAAGGACTTCGCCGGCTTCAAAGGCCCGGACCAGACGTTGCCGCGCGTGGCCAGCCACTATGCCGAGTGGATTGATGCGTGCAAGACGGGCAAGAAGTGCCTCGCCGATTTCGAGTACTCCGGCTGGCTCACCGAGACCAACCACCTGGGCAACGTCGCCTACCGTGCCGGCAAGAAGCTCATCTGGGACCCGGTGAAGATGCGTGCCACGAACGCCCCGGAAGCGGACCAGTTCATCGGCCGCGAATATCGGAAGGGTTGGGAACTGTGAGTGACGAGATAGAAGCGCGGGATGTGGCAGCTGTAGTCATTCGACTGCAGGTCGACACGCCGCACCACAAACCTGTTTGGCCCGACGACGACCTGACCCGCGACTGGCTCGCCGTGATCGCCGCAGCACGGGCGGCGGCGAACAAGTAGCCGGAACCGTGGGCGGACGGCGAGGAACCGGAGAAGCCATGACCCGCTTGCTCCTCGACACCGAGTCAATATCGAGAACCATATGGCTACGCCCCGTTTTCAGCTGACCGCGGTTTGGAAGAGAACTCTCGCTCCACAGCGACGCGGCGACAATCACGAGGCGAGTAGAGAACGACTTCGATCCGCATTCATTAACTTTCGAGATCGTGCGGCACAGCTTGGGAACGAGATTGCTCGCGATCTGCCTTTCTTTACTGTTCACGACGTCTCGCATCTCGACGCCTTGTGGGAGTTGATCGATCTAATTGCAGGTCCGGAGTATCCGCTCACACCATCCGAGGCATTTATTCTAGGTGGGGCGATTCTCGTCCACGACCTAGCAATGTCCCAGGCTGCATTTCAAAACGAGTTTGCAAGGCTGAAAACTGAACCACAGTGGCGAGATACAGTTGCCAGCTTGCTCCGAACAAAGAATAATCGTATTCCCAAGGATGATGAAATCGCCAACCCGGATACCGACACCGAGAAGTTGGCAATCCAGACACTTCTACGAGAGCTTCATGCACGCCAGGCAGCCGAGCTGCCGCTGAAGGAGTGGGGCCACGCAGGCACTCGTTACTATCTTCTTGACGATGCAGACCTACGTGCTGCCTTTGCGGACGACATTGGCAAGGTGGCGTTCAGTCATCACTGGCCACTCGAACAACTTCTTGAGCCGATGAGGCTATTCCAAGGAGAAGGTGGTGGTCCTGGCTGGCTTCCACCCGAGTGGAAAGTCGATTTGGTCAAGCTTGCATGCCTACTTCGAACAGCCGACGCCGCTCATGCCGATGACAGGAGGGCGCCAGGCTTCCTTGCGGCGCTACGGCAACCGAGCGGATTATCCGAGCTACACTGGCAATGTCAGTCCCTAATGCGGATGCCGCACATTGCGAACGGGGACGACCGCCTTCGCTATCGGTCAAATCGACCATTCAAAATTGAAGAATCCGACGCATGGTGGATAGCGCTCGATTGGCTCCGTCTGGTGGATCGGGAACTGTGGATGGTTGATGATCTACTTGCCGACATAGGCCGACCAAGACTGGTTGCGAGAGGTGTTTGGAACGTAGATTCCCCAGGCCGTCTGGCGCTCGATCTTCGCACAGATGGGTGGGAACCAATCGATGCGGAAGTGCGAATTAGTGACACTGCCAGTATAGTTCGAATGCTCGGTGGCGATCGTCTCTATGGGAATCGACCCGAGGTTCCACTTCGCGAACTGATCCAAAACGCTGCCGATGCAATACGAGCACGACGAAAGCTGCAAAGTCGGGATACAACATTTGGTCGGATTCTCATCCGCCCTGGTAACGATCCATCGAATGAGGAATGGATCGAGGTAATAGATAACGGAATCGGCATGTCGAAGGCAGTTCTTGCAGGAACTCTTCTCGATTTTGGAGCAGGGTTCTGGGGAACTTCTCGCATGTGGAGAGAACTCCCAGGGCTTGAGGCTTTAGGAATGGAGGCCACCGGGCAGTTCGGAATCGGCTTTTTTTCTGTTTTCATGTGGGGTGATCGTGTCCGTGTCACCACCAGACGCTATGACCGTGGTCACGATGAGACCTGGGTGCTCGAATTCCGAAAGGGCGTAGGGCTTCGTCCTCTGTTGAGGAAAGCTTCTCTTGAAGAGCAGCAGTCTATTCAGGATGGCGGGACGATCGTCAGAGTTTGGTGCAATCCATCTAACCAAGTTCATGAGCGGTTGCTGAGACAAGAGCCGCCATCGGAAGCTTCTTGTTCTTGGGAACAGTTATGTCAATGGATTGCACCAGCTTTGGATGTCAATCTGGCTGTTGAGATTCTTGGCTCAACGACGACGGCAGTCGATGCGCAAGACTGGCTGTCTATCGACGCTGAGAAGATGCTACTGCGGTTGAATTGGAAGGGTCAGGGAAGTGCTGTACCCACGATTTATCAAGATCGTAATGCCTGGAGTTTTGTAACATCCTGCATGAGGATTGTGACCGACGACGCCGGTAAACCGATCGCACGGGGGACCGTTTGGTCTACACAGCGAGGCTACGTGCAAGAAGGATGCACAGTTTGTGGCGGATTGCGATCCGAATCTGCAGCTAACTTTACAGGCATTCAGTTCGCAAAACCAGAAACGGCTGCGCGCCAAGGAATGATTCAAATTGAAGCTTCATCAGGATGGGCCAAGTGGGCTGAGGATCAGAAGGCGATGGATGACCCACAACTCCCGGAATGGATACGAGCCCAGGCTGCGATTCGTCTTGTGCCATTCGTCCATCCGGGGCAGATTCCTATTGGCATATGCGAGAAAGGTTGGGTATCCCTGGAAGAGTTTACGCCAGAGATTCGAGGTGTTGTCCGATTTCGATGCGTGGCCTCAGCATTGTGGGCAGCAGAGGATATCCTCAAGGAGTGCCGAGACATTCCGACCCTGATTGTGAATGGCAGTTATGTTCTAAATCAGATCGATGGGCGTTCGTTCTCGCTCGTTCGGCTATTACAAGAAATCGCAGAAAAGGAATGGGGAGCTAAGTGTGAGGTCAGTAATCTCAATAAAGGGATGAATGCCATAATGGTTCGTGGACAGCTGGTGAGCACACATCATATCGAACTCCTACGATGCGGTACTCTTAGCAGCCTCAATGTATAGCGCATATCCGGAAAAGAAGGTAGAAAAAGGGGACAGAAGGGACAGCGTAGGATAACGACGATCACACCGTAACTCATGGGCGGGCGCGGAGTTTCGCGAACACCTCGGAGTGCGGGGTGAGAAGACCGGCGTCCGCTTCCGCGGCGGCTTCCCACACGTCGGCCGGGTTCACGCCGGGAACTTCCGAAACCGGCCCGGATGCGAAGTGACGGACGCGATATTCCTCCACGGCCGCGTCCAGGAGTTCCGCCGTCGACTTCCCGGTGCACGCGGACATCTCCAAAAGCGTCGTTCGGATCACCGGGCTAACTGGCATCATGTCGGGAGACATTGGTCGATACCTCATTGCAAGGTTGTATCATTCTAACCCCGTGTCGCTGCCAGTTCCATTCGGAACACGACTGCTGACGATCCCGTGCCAGCGTCATTCTAACGCTGATTATTCCAGACGAATGACATGATTCCGGAGAGGGGGGTGGGGAATTCGGCCGGAATCAATGAGAACCGATCCGAACGCTTCTGGATTCGATATTCATACTGTCTTCTCTCCCTACTCGGTGCGAGCACACATGGGCCACGCGACCTCCATCCCCACCCGTGCGTATGTCGTGACTGCTGCCGGGATGGCGGTCAATTTGTGCCTTGGCATCCTGTACGCCTGGAGCGTCTGGAAGGCCGGGTTGGTTGCCCCCGCGGGTGTCGAGCCCGGCACGCCGATGACCGGTCTGAACGAAGGCTGGACCTATCTGAAGGATTCGCAGGCCACCTGGGCGTATGCCATCTGCGGATTTACCTTCGCACTATTCATGGTCCCCGGCGGCCGCTTGCAGGATCGCTACGGACCGCGAGCGGGAGCCACGCTGGCCGGCCTCTGTCTCGGGGCCGGTTGCGTGCTCTCCGGCCTCTTGCAAAGCTATCTCGGGCTCATTCTCGGTTTCGGCGTGCTCGGCGGGATCGGCATGGGGCTCGGTTATGCTGCAGCCACGCCTGCCGCGGTGCGCTGGTTCGGTCCGCATCGCCGTGGGTTAGTGGTTGGATTGGTCGTGGCGGGGTATGGCGGTGCCGCACTCTATATTGCGCCATTCGCCAAGTACCTTATCGTGAATGAGGGCCTTAGCGGCAGCTTCGTCACGCTAGGCGTGCTGTTCGCTGTGGTGATCGTGCTGGCGGCTCAGTTCTTGAAGATGCCGCCAGCCGACTATGTCGCTCCACTGCCACCGCACATCGCTGCGAAGCCTCAAGTCGCTGTCGAGAATCGTTCCGCGGGGCAGATGCTCTGCACCTGGCAGTTCTACGCGCTGGTCTTTCTCTTCGTCGGGTCTGCGCAGGCTGGCTTACTGGTGATTGCCAATGCCGCACCCATTTTGAACAGGACCGCCATCGGCATCAGCTTCTTCGCAGCCAATGCCTGGATACTCGCCTCATTCGGGGGTGCGGTCAACGCCAGCGGTCGAGTGGGCACGGGTTTTTACTCCGATAGCGTTGGCCGCGTGAATGCCTTCACGCTCAATGGCCTCCTCGCTGCCTGTTGTCTGCTCGTCATCCCGTGGGCCATCAATACCGGGATGGTGTGGCTGCTGTTCTTGCTCGTTGGCGTGATCTACTGGCAGTACGGTGGCACTCTCTCACTGATGCCCGCCTACACCGCCGACTACTACGGCCCGAAGAATCTTGGCCTGAACTACGGGCTTGTGTTCCTTGGCTGGGGCATCGCTTTTTTCATCCCGCAACTCGCTGGCTTCATCAAGGACGCCACTGGCAAGCTGGATATGGCGTTTTATCTCTCTGCAGGCCTGGTGCTCGCAGTAGTGGCACTGAGCCGCGTCGTGAAGCGGCCCGCATGAGACATCCCAGGCGAGCGGTCGACGTGAGTCGACCGTTCTCGCAAGGATGTGCTGCAGATGAAGACAAA
>JBGSZR010000099.1:0-1533 GCA_041750275.1 Gemmataceae bacterium | reverse complement strand
GCACCCGGGCGACCGGATCGCGACGCTGAGCGGCGAGTGGGTGCGCGTCGAGGAAGTCTACGACACCGGCGAATGGGCCGTGGTGTACAACCTCCGAATCGCCGACCACCACACGTACTTCGTCGGCTGCGAGGAGTGGGGGTTCAGCGTCTGGGCGCATAATGCGTGCTACGTCCACTACACGACTGCCGCAGGACTCGCTGGAATTCTCGCCAGCAATAAAATCAACGCTTCGACCGGCACGACCAATGCCCGGTATGGAGACGGCCAGTACTTCACGGACATTTTCCCCACAGCGGTCGCGGGTCGCACTATCGCCGATCTGACTCCTGCTGATGTGGCAGCCGGGCGAATCTCACTTGGGCAACTGGCGTACATCCTGTACGGTGCTGGGAAGTACGTTTCCAAGATCGAGTACTACGTGATCGTTGATCTGGACGGCCAGAACGTTTTGAATCCCGTCCCGCATAACTTCATGATCCCGAACACCGCTCCACTGGATGTGACAGGCAAGATCGTCGGTTCAGGGAAAACTGTCCCATGAAAAAATACTTCAAGTACCCCGCAGAATCCGGTGAAGGCACTGGTCTGATTTACCTCGAATCGGAAGGCGAGTCTGTAATCCGGCAAGTGGGAGCGTTTGGGGGGCAACTGTTTTGGTCGGATCGGCTAACTCAACGCAGCATCGAGCATCGGATTTGCGATCAACCGCTGTCGATACTCGCTCTCACACCGAGCGACGAAACGACCCCCGAAGAGTTCGAGACGGTTTGGCTGCGTGCCAAGCAAGACTCATCGGAGGCGTCTTGAACGTGGAAGTACGCTACCGTGTCGGTGATGCTACCGCCCCGTCTGCGGATGGGAACAAGATCATCGCCCACATCTGTAATGACCAGGGAGCATGGGGCAAGGGCTTCGTGTTGGCTTTGTCTCGGCGCTGGCAACAGCCCGCCGAGTCTTTCAAATCGTGGTTCAAGGAAGGCGGTGATTTCGGATTGGCAGGAGTCCAGTTCGTGCAAGTTGAACCCGATGTCTGGGTCGCCAACATGATCGGCCAGCACGGACTGAAGACACAGAAGGGCGTCCCGCCGATTCGCTACGAGGCTTTGAGAACTTGCCTGGAGGCAGTGGCAAGCAAAGCCAAAGAACTCGGAGCCACGGTTCACATGCCCAGGATTGGGTGCGGGCTGGCAGGTGGTGAGTGGTCAAAGGTTGAACCGATCATCATTGAGACGTTGTGCGAGAAAGGTATTGAGGTGACGGTCTACGATCTCGCATGACGCCCTATCGCACCAGCGACGAGCGAACGAAGCCTGCCACGCACCCTTTGTTCGTTCGCTCGCCATGCTCGCCGTGGTCGATGGGGCAGGAATCGCCGCCCGGCGAGCAATCGAGCAAAGCCCTGCTGTCGGCCAGCCGACGCCTTTGTTCGTTCGCTCGCTTTGTCCGCAGCGACCGCACGGGGCAGTGCCGAGGAGATGCCGGACCAGAGCGAGCGGCAGCGATGCAGGGCGTGTAGCGGGGCGGGGGGCG
>JBGSZR010000098.1:0-6762 GCA_041750275.1 Gemmataceae bacterium | reverse complement strand
ATCTCGATTTCAGTGTTTCTTCGGTCCATGTCGGCCGGTCCGGCGAGGGAGAGAATCGAAAACCGTTGGGCAGGAGCACGGCCCGCGCGGCGACGTCGCGAGCGGCGTGGTGGTAACGTTCGACCAGTTCGGGCGTCACCGGCATCGCGTCCCCGACGTTGGCAAAGCCCTCGCCGCCGACGCTGTCGACGGGAAACTCGCGGACCTGTGTTGGCCGCATGTCCACGCCGGTGAGATCGCGGACCGCGTTGTCGTACTCCGTGTTGCTCAGCCGACGCAGCGTTACCTGCCCGGGATCACCGGCCCGCGCCGCCGCCTCGGCATCGAGTGCTGCCGTGATCCAGCCCAGCAGTTGTTCCCTCTCGACCTGACTTGGCTGCGGCGCGTCCTTCGGCGGCATGTCACCCAAGCGCAACCGGTCGGCGACATCGTTGAGCATCTTGGGCCTGGCCAGGATCGCCTGGGCGGATCCAAAGCTCGTGAGATCGAGATCGTTATCCGTGGGGACCTTGCCATGACATTTTCCGCACGTCTTCACAAGCAGTGGCTGGATCTGCTTCTCGAATAACGCGCGACTCTCCGCCGAGATCATCACTGGAGTCGGTTCATCCGCGATCAACGATGCACCATCTCCGAGCAGACCAAGTGGCAACAATGCCACCAGGAGGCGGATGACTGGCTGGTATCGGGGTAACATCAGACCTGCTCCAAATCGTACTCGACGAATGTAAGATCTCAATAAAATCTCAGGGGGGTCAGTATTTTGGGAAGATGTCCGGGCTGGGGAAGCGTTCCTCGATGCTTTCCCTGAGGTATTCTTCACGAGGCAGATTGACCTGGGGCCAACTCGTGGGTCGGACACGGACGACGCGCCCGGGGCGGATGCCTTCGATGATCAGGTCCGTCTCGAAACGAATCTGAATGCCGCTGCTGCCTAAGGGGGCGTCTCCAGGAAGCCCGGTAACTTCAAGGATCGCGCCGCCGGAGGCCATGTGTGCGGGGCTGTAATCGCCGTGGGTGTGCTTCAAGGTGTTCTCGACCGAGTTCATCTGCGCGGGACTGCCAGCCTTGAAGTCTTCGTAGAGCGAGGCGTCCATGCCGCCGAACAATGTCGCGGTCACTTTCGCTCGGCCGAACTTGCCGTACTCGACAGCATCCACCCAGGCAGGCATCCAGCGGCTGCGGATCAGAGCTCTGTGTGTCTCGGTTTGATTCCTGGTGGCTCGCTGCATGGCGGCCTCGTCCAGCCAGATGTCCGAAATGTGATATCGCAGGAACACGCCCCCGGGAGCGGGCTGCCAGGTGAGCCCGAGTTGCACCGCCTGGTCGTCCAGGGCTTTCTTTCCGCTCGCAGGCCAGATGCCTTCGGTGATCAAGTCGTCGACACTGAGACACTCGCGGCCGCGCCAGAATCGCGTTGCGGCATTGAAGGTCAGTATTTCCACGTTGGCTTTGCCGTCGCCACCGGCTTTGGGCTCAAGAGTGGCCGCGATCAGCCCTTGATTCGCTTGAACCTCGACCTCCTTCAGTTTCCACACCATGCCTTCTCGCAGGCAGAAACTGGGCTCGTCTTCGAGGAGCAGGACGTGATTCTCTGCGGGCCGCTCGGGGTTTCCTTTCTGAAGAACCGGCACGGAAGAAGTCTTCGGGTCGGGGGGAAGGAAAGCTCGCACATGCAAGACGGTGCTGAGCGACATGTCTCGAAGATCCGCCGGCGCTCCGTGATAACGCACGATGCCGTAAGGAAGCATCGCGAAGGGATGCGGGGCATTGCGGAAGAACTCGCCGGGTGTTTCCACGCGAAGACTGCCGCGCCGATTCGCATGGTCCACGAACGCAAGCACGCCTCGGTACGGGTGTGCCTTTTCCAGCGGCGGAAACTTCCCCGTCTCGGGACGGAACGGCTCGTCAGCTGCAACAAGGCCGCTGAGCAAGGAGAGGCCGAGGTACAGGGCCGCGTGCCAAAGTACTTTGTGCATTGTTTTCGTGCCGGGATTATGGTTCGAAGTGTCTCGGTTCCTGGTTCGTCGTTTGTTGTCCCGCGTTTTGGCGGAGCACGGAAGCAAACCGCAGCAAACATCCTGAAGGCAGGACTACGAACAAGATCACAGTTCAATCAGCTTGTTGCTATCACCAAACTTGTCGGTCTCGACTCCCATGCGTTGAGCCATCAACAGCAGCAGGTTGCTCATGTGAGCATTCGCGTTCGCAGGGCGACTGCAGAGCGAGTAGTGCTCGCCGGGCTTATCGAGTTGGTAACCCTTGAAGTGACCTTGGTTGAAATCGAGATGGCTTCCGTGCTTCAGGCCGAGGTCCGATCCACCGGCGAGCACGAGCGGAAGATTCGCGTTGCCGTGGCTGTGGCCGTAGCACATGCCGCTGCCGAAGAGCGCCATCGTCGTGCCCATGAGCGGCATGCCGTTGAGGTCTTTCGTCTCCGCGAGTCGGGTGAGGAAGTAGCTGAATTGCTCGATGGCGAACGTGTCGTAGTTAGTGAGCTTCTCCATGTAGCCCGCATCGCCGCCGTGATGGCTCAGTTGATGACGCGATTCGGTGATGCCGATCTCGGGAATCGAAAACGCATCGCCTTCGCCGCCGAGACTGAAGGTGGCGACTCGCGTCAGGTCGGTCTGAAACGCGAGCACGATTAAGTCATAGACGGTGCGGAAGTAGTCGCCCGCTTGCGTTTGTGGGATGTCGCGATTGGTCCGTTTGCGATCGTCGTCAGCGATGGTCGGCAGCGGAGTATCAAGCCACGCATCGGCTCGTCGCGTGCGAACTTCGGCTTCTCGAACCGAAGTGAGGTATTGATCGAGCCGTCCTTTATCCGCCGCTCCCATCGTTTGTTCGAGCCGACGCACTTCCGCGAGGTTGGCATCGAGCACGCTTCCCTTGCGACGCAGCGTTCGTCGTTGGGCCGTCTTGCCACCTTTCGGTTCTTCAAACAGCGACGCGAAGATCTCGCTGCAACGACGCATCGAAGGCAACCGCACTCCGTCCGCCGTCCAGCCGAGCGAATCTCCCGTGAGTGCGATTTCCATCGACGAGTAACGCGTGTGCTTGGCGGTGACCTCGGCCATCGCCTGATCGACCGAGATCGTGTTCTTGTCCGAAGGCCCGAGCTTCCCGCCGGTCAGCCACACTGAAATGCAATTGTGGTGGTGACTGAGAGCACCGGGATGATGCAAGCCGCTGATCGGTGTGATGACCGAGCGATGTTTTTCGAGTGGCTTCAGCGACCGCGAGAACTGGTAGTCCTTGCCCGGCGTCGTGATCTGGTAGTTCAACGAATGCACGCCGTTCGCGAGATAAATGAACGCACTTCGTTTCGGCGTCTCCGTTTTCGACTCAGCCGCCCGCAACGGAACCATGCACTCCAGGAACGGCAGCGAGATGCAGGTGCCCAAAGCCCGCAGAGCGTGTCGGCGGTCGAGCAGCCAGGACTGTGAAAGGTAGTTGCTCAGGTAGTTGCTCATCGAGATTCTCCTTGTCAGAGGTTGTTAGCGTTTGCGGATCAAATCAGACATTGCCACGGCGCGGATGATGTCTTTCACTCGGTATTCACACTTCTTCGCTTCGGCTTCGATCAGCTTCAAGTCGTCTTGATCGTCGACGGTCAGCACTCGGCGGAGGGCGTAGGTGCAGAGGTGCTCGATGAAGGCTCGGGCGATCTGGCTGTGGTCTTCGATCAGCAGTTGTTTGAACTGCACCGAGTCATTGAACGAGCGGCCGTCGGTCATGACTCCCGAGGCATCCACGACGGGATTCTCACCGACGCCTGTTGGTACCAGCTCGCGGGTGCGCCATTGGCCGACGGCGTCGTATTGATCGAACGCCAGCCCCAGCGGGTCGATCTTCGCGTGGCAGGCGGCACAGCTCGCGTTCTTCGCGTGTGCTTCAATTCGTTGGCGGATGGTGATCTTGGTGCCTGTCGGCGGAATCGGTTCGATCGGGTCGACGTTCGCCGGTGGTGCAGGGGGCGTCTTCGCAAAGATCGCTTCGCTGACCCACACGCCGCGATGCACCGGTCGATGCCGCGTGCCATCCGACGTCAGCCCGAGCACCGCGCCCATCGTCAGCAGTCCGCCGCGATGATCTTCAGGCTTGAGCGAGACTCGCTGGAACCCGCCGGTCTTCGGTTCGGGCAGTCCGTAGAAATCACAGAGCCGCGCGTTCGCCATCGTCCAATCGGAATCAATGAAGCTGTCGACCGGCATGTTCTTCGAGAACATCTCGCGAAAGAACTCGACGGGCTCAGCTCGCAGGCTTGTTTCCAGCCAGGCGTCGTAAGTCGGATACAGCTTCTTATCCGGCGGGAACATGCCGAGCCGATGCAGTTGCAGCCACTGCCGCACGAAGTCGTTGATGAAGCGATTGGTCTTGCTGTCCGCGAGTAACCGGTCAACTTCTTTCTTCAGCCCGTCGCCTTGAAGCGAGCCGCCCGTGGCCGCAGCGAACAATCCATCGTCAGGCATCGAACTCCAGAGGAAGTACGACAGCCGCGATGCGAGTTCCGAATCGTTGAGTCGTTCGCGAGGGGTCGGGTCGCCTTCGACGAGATAGATGAAGTGCCGCGATATCAGCACGCCTTGCATTGCGACTCGGTAGGCGTCGGCGGGCTTCTCACCGGCTTCGCGCTCCAAACGATATGCCTGTAAGTAATCCGACAACTCGTCCTGCTTCACCGGTCGCCGCCACGCTCGTTCGGCAAAGCGCTGCAAGTGCTCGGTGACGACTTCGATCGTCGCGTCATCGGGCGGCAGCAGATCGTTGCGTCGAGACTTCTCGGCATCGGTTTCCAGTGGTCCTTCCCACTCGATCCAATCGAGCAGCACGGTCGAGAAGAGTCCGTTCCCCTTGCCATCGAACATCTGCGGAGCGTTCGGGTTCAGCAGTCCTGTCTCGCTGCTGTGCGTGAAGATGTAGCTGCCGCTGTTGAGCGCATTGCGGAAGGCAGCACCGGCTCGGCGATCCACCACATCCGTCGCGACGACGCAGAAGTCGAACGACACCGGCATCTCCAGAAACACCTCGAACTCATGCACCTGCGGGCTGTCTTCGGGAGCCGTGATGTCAAACTCGATGAGCCCATCGACGGTCTCTTCGCCCGTCCCCTTGCCGATGCTGAGGTGCGCCGTCTGGCCGCCAATCGGACGAATCCCGCTCGCCTGAATGCGAACCTTGTAAAGCCCGCTGTGCTCCGGCCCGACCTTGCCAAACCAGTTCGCCGAGAGCGCGTTGTGAACGCTGCCGGGATAGAGCAGATATCGCAGAGGTCGCTTAATGCCAAACCGGTCCAACGCCTCTTGCTGAGTTTTGCCGCCGTTGTAACGCAGCTCCGCAGCCGTCTTGCGAATCTTGCGAGCCTCGCCGGACGCAGCTGGGAAGGCACGGTCGAGCACGAGTTCCGCCGCACGGTAATAGCGGTCCACATGCGACGGCGAGAGCGACAGCTCCGAGCCAATCCGTTCGAAACCATGCCACAGAGTGTCTTCATTCAACTCGCCGGGCTTCGTCGGGTCGTACCGCACGCCGAGCAGGTCATAGACCGAGTTCTGATATTCCTTTCGACTAAGCCGATAATGCGCCACTGCCGGCCGCGCCGCCATGCGAGCTGACCGCCCTTCCTTCAGCTGCGCATCGAGACTCGTCACGAAATCCGAGATCTCCTTCTGAGTCGGCTGCGGCTCTTTCTTTGGCGGCATCTCGCCACTATTGACCTTATCGAGCGCCTCGGCCCAGTGATGCGAGTCGCGCCCCGCCTTGAAATCACGCGACAGCTTGTCAATCCGAATGTCCCCCTCTTCCTTCTGGGGCCCGTGACACCGGATGCAATGCTTCTCCAGGAAAGCTTCAAACGGTTCCGCTGCGCTGACGGCACTGCCGAACCCAAGGCAGGCGGCAAAAATCATCAATGTTCGGACAAGCATCAGATTCGGTCCTTGCGGCTTTGGCTGAGGCCCGGCTTAAGGGCTGTTCGAGCACTCGATTGTTAATTGGTTAGGCTCACTTATTCCGCCGAGTCAAGGACGAGCAATTGCACGTCCCGCACGTACTCCTTAACGCTGACGCGGTACGCCTGCATGTGCGGTGAGACCGAGTGCGCCTTGAGTGCGGCGAGGTCTTCCCATTTCTCCACGACGACAACCTTGTCAGGGCCGACTTTCGCCTGATTAGCCAGATCGGTCTGCGAGTCGACCGCAGGGCCGTATTCGATGCAGCCTTTCTCGGCACGAACATCGGGAATGAGTTTACGGAACACCGCCAGGTAGGCTTCACGCGTGCCCGGTGCGAGTTCGATGGTGGCAATCACGTGAATCATGACAATCGCTCCTTGTGGCTCTCGATATGCTTGCGTAGTTCGGCCGTCGCCGCAGCGACATCACCTTTTGCCAGTTTGTCCACAATGAGCTGGTGGCTCTCGACTCCAGTCTTCCACTCGGCCTTCTTCACGCTCTCGCGGAAGCGTTGAAAGAAAACATGCAGTAGGTCGCCGAACGCGACAAGCGGTTGAAGTCCGCTTGCGTTCAGCAAAGAACGATGAAAAAGGATATCCAGCTCGATCCAGGCCTTCAGATCGCGCGCCGACCGAAACTGCTCGACGAGTTCCCGCAGTCGCGTCTCAATCGCCGGGTCATCCTTCATCCGTCGCGCGACATGCGGCAGCACTCCGGTTTCCAGAATCACGCGGCTGTCAATGAGCTGCTGCGGATCGGCCTCCAGCAAGCCGGCATGAAAGCTCAAATGTTCCGTGAGCCGTTC
>JBGSZR010000097.1:0-9681 GCA_041750275.1 Gemmataceae bacterium | reverse complement strand
GCACCCGCGGGTGCGGATCTTTCAGCGCAGCACCCAGTGCCGCCGCTCTCCGTGTGGGCGAGACGGTGAGTTCGCCCAGCGCCACCACGGCGAGTTCACGCACCTGGCCGTTCGGGCTTCCGAGTGCTTCCGTGAGCACATCGAAGGCTATACCGGTCTGGTTATCCGGCAGCCCGTGCACCAGGATGGTGAACACCAGCTTGTGCATCACCTGGGGGGTAAGCGGTTCCATAATGGGCAGCCATGCTCGCAGGAAATTAGACCGGTATCCCGGCGGGGTTATGGCAAAATCTAGATCACACTTCCTTCACGTGCTGCCGGGAACGCGGAGAAACCGATTCCCGCCCGTGAGCGGTTCCAGAGTTATCGTCAACATCGTGTGGAATCTGAAGACATGGCGAAGATACGAGTTATGGCACAGCTCAGACTGAGTCCGGTTCCGCTGTGATCAAAGTGATGTAAAGCCCGCGTGGCGCTGCCACAACTTGTAAACACGCGCTGACACAAGCTTGGCACCTTCGGTACAACATTCATTATCTGCTTCTCCCCGACTTCGGATGCGATCATGCCTGATGCGAAGTTGTTCGTCGGTCTGGACGTCGGTGGCACCACGATGAAGGCTGCCGTGGTGGACGACACTGGGCATCCCCGCTCCGAACCCGAGGTGATGGACACCGAGCCCGAGCGTGGCCAGGAAGCCGGGCTCGAAACGATGTGCGAAACCATTCGCCGGGCCATTGCCGCGGCGAAGTTGAAGGCCGCCGATATTACCGCCATCGGTGTCGCCACACCCGGCCTCATGGATATCAAGGCTGGCCTGATCCTCGATCCGCCCAACTTGAAGCCGTGGAAGAATGTCCCCGTCCGCGACCACGTGGCCAGGGCTTTCGGTAAGCCCACGGCTTACCAGAACGATGCCAATGCGGCCGCTTACGGCGAGTTCTGGGTCGGCGCGGCCCAGGAGGCCCGCAGCATGGTCCTCTTCACACTTGGTACCGGCGTTGGTGGTGGTATCATCCTCGACGACCAGATCATCGAAGGCGAACATAGCCACGGCGGCGAACTCGGCCACCTCCGCATCGACATGCCCGACCGTGGCCGCATCTGTGGCTGTGGAGCCCGCGGTTGCCTCGAAGCGTACGCCAGTGCCACACAGGTTGTAAAGCGCGCCCGGGAGGACATGGCCGCTTACCGCGGGGTCACGAAATTGCGGCAGTACTACACCGCCAACGATGAGGACTTCACTGCCAAGATCATTTTTGACCTGGCCCAAAGTGGCGATGAACTCGCCATCAAAGTGGTCGACGACACGGCTTACTATCTAGCACTCGGTGCCTGTGCGGCCACAGCCGCGGTGGACCCGGAAATGATCGTTTTCGGCGGCGGCATGATCGCGGCCGGAGAATGGTTCCGCAAGAAGATTGAGGACAACGTGAAACGTTTCGGCCTGCCGTTCCCGACTCGCACGCTGAAAATCACCTTCGCCAGCCTCGGTTCGGACGCCGGCTTCATCGGTGCCGCTGGTTGTGCCCGCCTGCTCACGCGAACCAACCCGGCCACGCCTCCCTCTTGACCCTTAGTGGCTCCGCCGACACAATGACATCACAATGAATGCACAGTGCCGAACGGCCACTTGCCAGATTCATTACCCCGTAGTGTAACGGTAGCACAAGAGATTTTGGCTCTCTTTGTTCAGGTTCGAATCCTGACGGGGTAATTCGGTGGAACTCGATGCGGGCCGGTGCTGTGAAGCGCCGGCCGCTTTCCTTTCAGCCGAGAGGGAACGCGTGGCAGCATGCCCTCCACCAGGCGAGTCACCTCATCCGATGCAGGTGAATCGATCGCGGAGTTTTCACATAAGTTGGAAAATGCTTTTGGAGTCAGCAAGAGTCGTGTCCTGATCTTTTGATGGGTCCAGCACCACACGCACCGCCACGGCACCCGCAGAGTCAGTCCCCTTATTGCTAATGAATCTGTTCCGCGAATCCGGATCGGGATGGTGGCGCTGAGAGTTCGTTGGGTCAATTCTCCCTGCCAGGGCAATGGAATGATGGTCCGGGCAGTGACAAAGCGGGTGGAGTGCCGCGAGGTCAGTCCTAGTTGAGTTGGTTGAAGAGCACGTGCCCACCTGGACAATAATTCTGCACTAAAAGGGGACGGTGTCAGAACTGACCTGCACTGTGACTCACAGGATGAGATTGCAGGCTTAAAGAACTGCTTGATTTTCCAGTATGCCCGACAGGAGTTGAACCTGTAACCTTCGGCGCCGGAGGCCGATGCTCTATCCAGTTGAGCTACGGGCACGTGGCTTCTTCCAAAACTATACCGCGTTCGCCTGCAATGACAAGTGGCCGCACCCGTTCGCAGTAGATGCAACGCAACCCAGTGATTGGAAAAAAGCGACCGCGGCAAACGCAGCCTGGTGCTTTGATTTTCATTCTGCACTCCGTGCTCCGCACTCCGCATGCAAAACCAACTGCATCAGGAGTCAGTCAGGAGCCCCTTGAAATCCGGCTACCCCCGCAACCATGCACACCTCTCTCTTCATTCCCAATCTGGATGCGACGGAATCCTTCGGCCGGCGACTCGGCGAACATCTCTTTCCTGGCGCAGTTCTCGCGCTTGTGGGGCCTCTGGGAGCCGGGAAGACGCACCTCACCCGGGCCATTGCTGAGGGCTTGTGTGTGCGAAACCTCGCTGCCGTGAACAGCCCGACATTTGTGCTCATCCAGGAGTACGAAGCCCGTCTACCCATCTATCACTTCGATGCGTACCGCTTGAAAAGCTCGCGTGAGTTTCTCGACCTGGGTGCCGAGGAATACTTCCACGGCGATGGTGTTTGTATCGTCGAATGGGCAGACCGCGTCGAAGCCACGCTCCCGGCCGAGCACCTGCGAATTGAAATTGCTGTCCTCAACGCGAACGAACGGCGGTTTGAATTAACAGGGCAGGGTGCGCGCCATGTGGACTTGGTGAAGCAAGCCCTGAGGAGCGAATAACGGGCCTGTTGGACTTTGGCCGGAGCGTAACCCATATTCTCTTGTCGCCATTGTGCCGCTTCAGGAAGGAAGGGGAAATGTCCCGGACGATCCCATCGAGACCGGCTGCCACTTCAAACCTTGCTGCCTTCCCTTTGCCGTCCCGTGAACCGCACCCCATTTTCCACCCACCCGCAACGGATGAGGAGATCGGCCGACTCGCGGGATATCGCATTTTGAAACTGCTGGCCTCCGGTGGCATGGGCATGGTCTTCGAGGCAGAAGATATTGCCCTGAGCCGGCCCGTGGCATTGAAGGTGATTCGCCCGCGGTTGGAAGAGTCCATGCCCGGTTCCTGGGATCGCTTCCTGCGCGAGGCCCGGGCCATGGCCGCCATCAAGCACGATCACCTGGTGACGGTTTACCAGTGCGGGCAGGACGGCGACACGGTTTACCTGGCGATGGAATTGTTAACCGGGGAGACGCTCGAAAGCCGGCTCACGCGCGACGGCACATTGCCCGCGGAAGAAGTGAAGCGCATCGGGCAGGAGCTCGCCTCGGGGCTGGCAGCGATTCACGAACGCGGCCTCATTCACCGCGATATCAAGCCCGCAAACATCTGGCTCGAAGCACCCACCGGCCGCGTCAAGATTCTCGATTTCGGCCTCGTTCGCCGCATTCGCGAAGAGAACAACATCACGCAGACGGGGCTCATTGTCGGCACCCCCGCCTACCTCGCACCCGAGCAGGCACGCGGGCTGGCGCTCGATGGACGCGTCGATTTATTTGCACTCGGTTGTGTGCTCTATCGGGCCGCGACCGGCCAGGTGCCATTCCCTGCGGACACCGCACTGGCTCAACTCACGGCACTCGTCACCGACGACCTGACACCCGTCTGCGAGCGGAATCCGGCCATTCCGCCCGCCCTGGCCGCGTGCATCGAGCAACTCCTGGCCAAGGAGCGCGAGTACCGCCCGGCCACGGCTGCTGATGTGACTGCGATTTTGGAGGGTTCTCGCCCGGTACTGCCCCCGACCGAAGTGGTGTCTGCGGCGAAACTCGTGCGTCCCGGCGCCTCCAAGATCACGCGGGCCCGAAAAGCACGCAAGGCCGCGGCGAAGAAAGCCGCGGCCCGCACACGCCGACGCGGATTGCTGGTCGGTTTCGCGGGGCTTGCTCTCTTGATTGGCATCGTGGTGGCCCTGGCGCTGAAATCATCCAAACAGAGCGGTGCTTCCCTTCCTGGGAATGCCGGACAAAACGATCCTTCCCTGGATGGAAATGCCGATCAAGTCTTTCTTGCGGACCTGGAGAAAGCCGAGACGGTGAACTGGCCGTTCTTTGCTCCCAATGGAGCTTCGAAAGGCGGCAAGTTTGGCCCGCCCGCGGGCAAGTCACATGTGCCGCCTGATACGGTTTCGCCACCCGTGTATCAGGGTGAGTCTGTCGAGCACGGGATTCGCATGCATCCGGTGCCGTCCGATTATCCGCCGACGAGCATCACTTATCGCATCGATAAGCAATTCACGCAGTTCAGCGGTGCCGTCGCATTCAACGACACGGCCTTTTCACAGCGGCCGCCTCTGCAGTTCGAGATCACTGGCGATGGCACGGTGCTCTGGCGTTCGCAAGAAATCACACGCCAGAACCCAATCGAGAAGTTCGATGTGCCGGTCAGCGGTGTGGAGGTGCTCAAGCTCGAAGTCACCACGCACCTCGATCCGCGCGGCGGTCACGCGCTGTGGATCGATCCCGTGCTCAGCAAGTGAGTGGGCCGCGATTCGGCAAGCACTTCCTCCAGCATTTCCACCCGGGGAATGCTCCGTTCTGTGGTCATGCGGGTCACGAGTGCATGCACGGCCTGGTTGAGCGGGCAGGGCGTGCCGGTTTGCTCGGCAAGGTGGAGGAGATAGCCGTTGTAGTGATCGATCTCGGTGCGGCCTTTTTCGATTTCGCCAGCCATGGAGCAATAAGTGCCGCGGAGCGAGGGTTCAAAGAACTTCGCCATGAGGCCGGCCAGCCATCTGCGCCGGACAATCCAGGCCACGGTGCGCGGATGAAATGGGCCCACCTTGCCGAGCGTGATTTTCGCGGCACTGAGGATGCGGTGATTCTCCTGGAGCAGCGCGAAGAAGAGCGTGCGAGCGCTGGGCAGCGACAGAAGCTGGCCATTGTCGATCCCCGCAGCCGCGGCCAGTGGTGAAATGGCTGCGTTATACATCAGCTTGGCGTACTTGATCGGCTCGATGGCCGGCACTTCGAGAGTGCGAAACAGCGGTGAGTTCAAGCTCACAAGCATTCGCAACGCATCGGGCAATGGCGAGTCCGTGCGCTCACGTGAGCCGAGATGCAGTTCACCCGATCGGGTGATGCGTGTGTGCGGTCGATCCGCATCGCATTCGGAAACGAACGAGGCAATGCCTTCCCATCTGTGGCCATGCGAAGCGAGTTTGGGGTCGAATCCGTTTTGGATGGGAATGAGTTCGACTCCGCCTAGCAGGCGAGCCAGCACAGTCGCGTTGTCGTAGCACTTCACGCAGAGCAGCACTGTATGATCGGCCTGCGGCTCCCATTCTCGGAATGAGATAAACTCGGCTTCCAGCGACGGGAGCGAATCGACACGCACTCCTTCACGCCGACCTGCAGCCACCTTCTTCGCGTTGCTTTCGATGAACACCACCGGCACACCAGCCGAGCGGAGTGCATAGCCAACGGCACAGCCGATACCGCCCGCGCCAACAATCTGAACGGCTTGCATGGTGCCTTCCCTGCTCCAATCGGTTCGCAATGCCTGGGAATGCTTGAATCCATCGAAGTCACACGATACGTTACACTTTCGTTCCGTGTTGTGTCATCCCCACTCGCCTGATCGGGTTCGCCATGCCGCTCACGCTGGAGCAGTACGTCGAAAAGCTCGACGAGCGATCGGATTTGCCCTGGCCCATCGCTCCCAAAATCGATGCACCCAAGGCGAAGCCGCACCTGGCGCGCTTTCCCGTGCGGGCGGTGCTCTGGAACATTTACGGCACACTCGTTTCCGTGACCGGCGGCGAACTCGCTTTCGAGCATCCCCAAGAATTCGTGATGGATGCCGCACTGGACAAGCTCATCAAAGAGTTCAAGATGTGGAACTCGATGAGCCGCAAGCCCGGTGCTCCGTCGATGCACTTGAAAGAGTCTTACACGAAGATTCTCTCGAACCTCCGCATGGTGGGCAGCGGCGGCGAGAAGTTCCCGGAAGTGGCGGTTGAGCGGGCCTGGGAAGACGTGGTCAAGAAACTCCGCGACTACACCTTCGATGTGCCGACCTATGGCTCGCTGAACGAATTCTCGAAGAAGATTGCGTACTTCTTTCATGCGAGCATTCAAGGTGCGGGTGCCTACCCCGGTGCCGCCGAGACGCTGAAGATGCTCGCCGATGGCGGTCGGCCGCAGGGCTTGCTCGCCGATGGGCAATGCTTCACGGTCGGCCAGTTGCAGCGCTGCCTGAAGCAACAGGATGCATCGTTCGACATGGCCGCGATCTTCCCGGCGTCACTTCGCATCATTTCGGTGGAGAAGAAGGCCCGGAAACCATCGGACACACTCTTCAAGGCCGCCGTGCAGGCTCTGAACGCGCGCGGCATCGCTCCCGAGCAGACGCTGCACGTGGGTTCGAGCCTGTCGCGCGATATTGGCCCTGCGAAAAAGCATGGCTTTCGCACCGCTCTCTTCGCTGGCGACAAAGCGAGCTTGAATGCCACGCCAGATCAGCTAAAAGACCCCGCATTCCGACCGGATGTAATGCTGACGGAAGTGCCACAAATTCTCGACGTGATCGGGTAGGAGCCCCGGATGTCTGCGGATCTCGCCATCGATTTAACTCAGTTGAACTTCACGGAACCCCTTGCCGGCATCGAAGAAATTCGGCAGGTCAACCCGCACCGCTTCGAGTTCGAGATGCTTTCGGGCATCGTCCTGCTCGAACCGGCCCGCAAGCTCATCGTGGGTTACAAGGACATCACGCACGATGCCTTCTGGGTGCGCGGCCACATGCCCGGCACTCCGCTTTTTCCGGGCGTGCTCATGTGCGAGGCTGCTGCTCAACTCTGCTGCTACTACACGGTGACGCAGAAGGTTTGCGATCCGGGCGTGCTCATGGGGCTTGGTGCCATTGACGAAGCTCGCTTCCACCGGCCCGTGCGGCCCGGCGATCGGCTCGTCATTGTCGGCCACGGCGAGAAACTCCATCGCCGCATGACCAAGTTCCGGGCCACCGGCTTCGTCCAGAACGAGAAGGCTTTTGAAGCCCTTGTGGTTGGCGTCCCCATCGGCATGCGAGAGGATAAGTAGGGTGCGTAAGCGGCAGCGACTCAGCCCGGAACAACTGGCCCCATTCCAGTGGCAAATGCCGCGCACCCGCCGGCAACTCACGCCCGATGCAGCGCCGCCTGAACCGCTCGACTGGTCCGCACTCTTCGGCAACAATCTTCCTGTCGAGGTCGAAGTCGGAATGGGCAAGGGGCTCTTCCTGCTAAACGCTTCAACGGACCGCGCGGATACCAACTTCTTCGGTATCGAGATCGTCCGCAAGTATCAGCTTTACGCCACGACACGCTTCGCCGTCCGCAACTTGCCGAACGCGAAGACCGTGTGCGCCGACGCCATCTGGCTCTTCCGCACGTACATCGCCTCTGAGTCCGTCGATGCGGTCCACGTCTACTTCCCCGATCCGTGGTGGAAGGCCCGGCACAAGAAGCGACGCGTTTTCTCACCCGCGTTCGCCAACGATGCCGCCCGCATCCTCAAGCCCTCCGGCAAGCTGCTCATCGCCACCGATGTCGAAGAATACTTCGGCGTCATGATGGCCTTGGTTCGCGGCATGCCGTTCTACCGCGAACTCGGCCACCAGAGCAGCACCGCCTCCATCGAGGAAGCGGGCTACCAGACCAACTTCGAACGCAAGGCCCGGCTCAAGGGCACGCCTGTCTGGCGTGCGCAGTTCGAACGCACGGACTCACCCTGGACGCCGCACGTCGAACCCGAGACGCTGTAAGTCATTGGCCGGACCGCGGTATTCTCAGTCGCCATCCGCTCACCGCTGCAGGGCCCCCGCGTGCTCATCACCGATCCCACCTTCGAACATCTGTACCGGCTCTTCCCCGACTCCGCAGACGAGCCCACAGCCACCGTGATTGCCGGCGAGGAGGTGCCGCCGCCGTATCACGGCTTGCTCGTGCACACCGAGCACATGACCGTGACGGTTGAGGCCTTTTACGGTTCACCGGTCGATGTGAAGGTGATGGCCTGTCAGCGCAGGGGCAACGAATATTCCCGCAAGATTCTGCTCACCACGAAACCCGATGGCAAGGTGGTGCAGTTCGGCCTCGTCCGCATTGATCTGGGCGTCTGCCCCGATGCGGTGCGCGACGCGATCGTCGAAGGCAAAACGCCGCTGGGACGCGTGCTCATCGAGCACGACATGCTGCGCCGCATCGAGCCCATCGCCTACCTCCGGGTGCGGCTCGGCCAAACCATGGCCGACTGGTTCGGCGTCCCCAACCACTCCGAAACCTTCGGCCGCATCGGCCTCATCTACACCGGCAACGAACCCGCCGTCGAAGTGCTCGAAATCCTCTCTCCGATCTAACCCATCGGCAAATGGTCCTTGCCTGGCAACTGCACCGGTGCGAGCGAGCCTTTGCCGCCGTGGATGATCTGCACGAGATCGGTGCCGCCCACGGGGTGGGGTAGCGCGAATAGCTCGCCGTACAGGAAGCCGCAGCGGGCACCGTGGTAGCCGTTCACCGAACGCATGAAATGCTCGACCTTCTCGAAGCGGGCCAGGTCGAATTGCGATTCGTACGCCTTCACCGCGGCAATCTTCTGGTCCATCGTCTCGGTCACATCGATCACGAACGTGCTGTGCCAGCGGCGATCCTCGGCGTCGAACGGGAACGGCACGTACACCAGATGCGGCACGCGATACGGCTGCGTGTTGTCGAAGCGTTCGTCCCATTTCGTGAGTTGCGAATAAAAGCGGGCCGCCTCGCCGATCAGATGCCCCTGGTGGTGGTCCGGCGATGCAGCTGGCGTCTTCCCGGCCGCGATCATCACGATCCCCGGCCGATAACGCCGAAACTCCGTCGCCAGCTTGAAGCGATTCTCCGGGCTATCCATCAGCACGCGGTTCGGCAACTGCACATTGATCCGCAACGGCACACCCAGAATGCGGCGGGCTTCCTCCGCTTCCGCTTGCCGCGTTTCCAGGCTGCCGCGCGGTGTCGGTTCGCCGCTCGTTAAATCAAAGATGCCGACGCGATACCCCTGCATCGCGAGCTTCGCCAGCGTGCCGCCGCACAGAATCTCCAGGTCGTCCGGGTGCGGGGCGACCGCGACCACATCCAGCCGCTCCGGCAGCACAGTCTCGCTCACAGCATCTCTCCCATAATGTGAATCACTCGCCCCTGCATACCACCGCGCCATCCCCTGACTTACAGATTCCCCCAGCGCACCGGGGAGTTCCTGGTTTCAAGTTGCAGCATTCCCGGAACCGAAGTGAATACGTGCGAGGAGAATCTACGGTTGAAACCTGGAACGTGCGTTCCGGAGGATGCGAACTGAAAACCGTCACTGCCCTTGCCGCGTTCGTTCGCTCGTACGCCACGCCGGCCGGCCGGCTCGCCCTCGCGAACCTGGCCGGGCTCGTCGCGCTGCTCGTCGT
>JBGSZR010000096.1:0-29778 GCA_041750275.1 Gemmataceae bacterium | reverse complement strand
GCCGCGATCGCCGGTCTTGCCGAGCCGGCCAACGCCCTCGCCGACACCATCGCGGAAGACGGCCTGAAGACCTGGGCCCGGGCCGAAGCCTTCCGCCTCATGCTCACACCCGAGAACCCCCAGCCGGCTGATGAAGCGGCGATGGAGATTCCCACCGATGCGAAGCGCCTGAAAGCAGGTCACGCCTGGATGCGGCTCTGGCTCGCCCGCCACAATGCCCGCGTCAGCGGTGATCGCAGCAAGGAGCAACTGACCGTCAACGCCTGGACCGCTGGCACCATGCGACCCGTCGGCCTCATCGGCGTCGCGCTCGGCCTGCAGGATCGACCATGATCAAGGGCTTCTCAGCCTGTCGGAGTGATCGAGACCAGGATCGCAGCGTGAGCAAACGGCTGCTCTTGCGCACGCTGCGAGCGGGTTGATCAGTAATGTGCGACAGCCTTATCCGGATTATTTGCCGCGAAGGCGATCCCAGAGCAAGAGCGCGGTGATTGTTTTCGCATCCTGGATCTCGCCGTTAATGCACATCTTCAGTGCATCCGCGAAACGAACGATGCGTGGCTCCAGTTGCTCTTCGATCTCCGGTCGTGCCTCGCCGGCCGTGAGCCCCTCGGCAACGAAGAGGAACAGCTTCTCATCAAGCACGCCGGGCGAGGCATACAGGAAGCCGAGGCTCCGCCAGTGTGCCGCGGTGTACCCCGTTTCCTCCAGCAATTCACGCTTCGCACACGCTTCAGAGGGTTCTCCCGGGGTCATGGTGCCGGCCGGCACTTCCCAGAGCGTCGCATCCACGATGAAACGGTAGTTGCGAAGCAGCACCACATGCTCGGCGTCGAGCACGGGCAGCACCACCACCGCACCGGGATGCCGCACGACATCCCGCTGGACGGTTCGGCCATCTGCCGCCGTGAATGTATCAACTTCGACGCGAATCTTCCGCCCGACATGCACCACCTCGGCCGGCATGGGTGCTCCTTTCATCGGACTAATTCAGTAGTGTCTCAGCTTGCGTAGGTCAGCTTTTCGAGGCTGATGCTCTTCTGCTTTTCTGCGGAATGTCAGCCTCGAAAGGCTGACCTACTACAAATTCCGATGTCTTATTCTTGCTCAAGCTCCGGCACGTTGCGGTGCTGACTTGCCAGTTGCATGTCGTGAGAAGCCTGTCAATCGCCTGGTGTGCTGCGATCGTTGAGTGCTCGAGTCTTGCCAACGATTTCGCGCTCTGATTGCGACAAGAATTCCCCAGTGATAAGATAGGCCAGGTCGGCAGAACATTTGCAGCCGGGCCAGGGACTGGGTACTCCGATGCGCGATCCGATGAGCTGGGCAATTCCCGTCTTCCGGGCCTTCGGCATTCCGGTCAAGGTCCACATCCTGTTCATTGTCATCGGTTTGGGGCTTTTCTTCCGCCAAATCCTCTCGAAAGATAACCCGATTTGGTGGGGCGATGCGCTCATCCTCACCATTTTCTTGCCGTTCGTGATTGTGTTGCTGCACGAGTTCGGCCACTGCTTCGGGGCTCGCTCGGTGGGTGGCGAGGCGAAAGAAATCTTGATGTGGCCGCTGGGTGGGCTGGCGATGGTGGACGTGCCGCACACGCCGCGAGCCAACACGATCGCGGTCGCCGCAGGGCCCTTCGTGAACGTGCTGATCTGCATCGCCTGTGCGGTGGGGCTTCTCGCCGGCGGCTTCGTCGCCAGCCTGAATCCACTCGCCAATCCGTACGTGAACGAGATGCACAACTTTCGCGATTCCCGCGACTACACCAGCGTTTATGGCCTGAAACTCTACAAGGCCGGCACCAGCGAACCTATCGCCAGCCAAGAGAGCCTCGACAAGGCCATGAAGGAGACGGACGGCGGCCTCCGCGAACGGACGGTCCTCAATCCCGCCACCGCCGAGGCACTCACGAAGATCGCCGCCACCGGCCGCTACGAACGTGCCCTTGCACCCGGCTGGGCCGTCTGGCTGCAGCGTGCGTTCCAGCTCAGCTGGATCCTGTTCCTCTTCAACCTCATCCCCGCGTATCCACTCGATGGCGGCCAACTGCTGCAATGCTTCATCTGGGACCGAACCGATTACCGCCGCGGTGTGACTGTTGCTTCGTACAGCGGCTTCGGCTTTGCCGTATTCTTCTTGCTCGTCTCAATCACAACGAACGAAGCCCTCTTTATGGGCCTCGCCATCTTCATGTACTTCATGGCACTCATGAAGCTGCGTTCGCTCGACAGCGATGAGGGTCCCTTCGGCTACGATTTCTCGGCTGGCTACACGAGCCTGGAGAAGGACGATGAACCCACGCCGCGTCGCAAGCGACCGGGCCTCATCGCCCGCTGGATGCAAGCCCGTGCTGCCAAGCGACTGCTCCGTGAACTCGAACAACGCCAGCAGGACGAAGCCCGCATGGACCACCTGCTCGAGAAAATCGCCGAGCAGGGCAAGGCCTCACTCACCAGCGACGAGAAACGCTTCCTCGAAGAATTTAGCGCTCGCTACCGCCACCGCTCGTGACGGGAATCTTTCAGATAATCCGTGTTGCTATTAGAATCCGGAGTTGTGAATTGGCGAATCTGATTACACCTCGCACCTTGTCGGGGTTTCGCGATTACGTGCCCGAGGTGATGCTGGCTCGCGAGAAGGTGCTTGAACGGGCCCGCAGCGTCTACCGTTCGTATGGCTTCACGCCCATCGACACGCCCGCGTGTGAATCGCTCGATGTGCTGCTTGGCAAGGGCGGCGATGAGTCGGACAAGCTCGTCTATCGCGTGCTCAGCGCCCGCGGCGAGAAGGCCGAAATGGGCCTGCGCTTCGATCTCACGGTGCCGTTCGCTCGCTTCTCGGCCCAGCACATCAACCAGCTCGGCACACCCTTCAAGCGCTATGCGATGGGCCCCGTATGGCGTGGCGAACGCCCGGGCCACGGCCGTTATCGCGAATTCTGGCAATGCGATTTCGACACCATCGGCACCACCTCGAACGCCGCGGACATCGAGACCGTGCTGGTGATCAACGATCTCTTCGAGAAGATCGGCTTCGAGAAGTTCGAAATCCGCGTGAACAACCGGCTGCTTCTCAATGGCCTGCTGGAACGGCTCGGCCTCGCGGAGAAGGCGGTGCCGCTGTTGCGCTCGCTGGACAAGCTGCCCAAGATTGGCCGGGAGAAAGTGGTCGAGGAAATGGTGAAGGAAGCCAGCGTGACCGCGGAACAGGCCGGCCAGGTGCTCGAGCTTGCCGAGATGACCGGCACAAACGAGGTCGTGCTCAAGCAGGTGGAAGCGCTCTTCGGAGCCACGCCCAGTGAAAAAGCCGGCGAGGGGCTGACACGGTTGCGTGAGTTGTTGGCCGTCGCAGAGTCCGCGGGCATTCCCGAGGGCCGCATCAAGATCGATTTGAGCATTGCCCGCGGGCTGGATTACTACACCGGCACCATCTTCGAGACGTTCCTTTCAGACTTGCCCGGCATCGGCTCCGTTTGCTCCGGCGGTCGCTACGACAACCTGGCCAGCAAGTACACGAAGCAGGTGCTCCCGGGCGTTGGGGCCTCACTCGGCCTGGACCGCCTCATCGCCGCGATGGAAGAGTTGAAGCACCCGTTGCTCACCGGACAGAGCACGCCGGCGGAAGTGCTCGTGGTGCAGTTCGACGCGGCCCGCCTGGGAGACTATCAACGCATCGCACGTTCCCTTCGCAATGCTGGCATCGCGGTGGAGGTTTATCCCGATCCCAAGAAGGTGGGCGTGCAGCTCGCCTACGCCGAGAAACGCGGCTTCAAGCTCGCCCTCATCGCCGGCTCTGCCGAGTTCGAGCAAGGCGTCTGGAAGCTCAAGGAGCTCACCAAACGTGAGGAGCGAACAGTGCCCGAGAACGAGCTGATCGCCACGCTCCAGGCAGCCGTCGGAGGGTGACACGAGTTGCGATCCAAGAACAGCATTTGAACAGTGATGGGGGCTGTTGCCAGAAGGCATTTGGTTGACTCACACCACTCCTCATCATGGCGAGCCCGGACGCTTAAATGCCGGAGTTGAGGCGAACAAGTTGCACGTGGAGAAATGCTTCATCTTCTCACAGACCGCGACGCCGTCTGCCTGGATGGTGGAACCGTTCGCCTTGATGCATCGCGGCCGGCGGCGCTGATGCCCGGCTCATTCAACCCGCTGCATGAGGGGCATACGGCGCTCGCGGCAGCCGCGGCGACCCGACTCGGCGTACCCGTGGCGTTCGAACTCAGTGTGGCCAACGTCGATAAACCCGCACTCAGCGATGCGGATGTGCTCTTGCGTCTGCAGCAGTTCTCGGGACGCGGCACCATCTGGCTCACCCGGGCCGCGACCTTCACGCAAAAGGCCGAACTCTTCCCCGGCACGGTCTTTGTGCTCGGCCACGACACCGCTCTTCGGCTCATCGATGCGAAGTACTACGGAGACGATGCTGCCTTTCGCGATCGGGCGCTGCGGAAGTTGCACGCGTGCGGAACTCGCTTCGTGGTGGGTGGCCGGTTGGATGGCCGCGGCACGTTCTGCACCTGGACGAACCAGGGCATCCCGGCCGAGTTCGCCGAGTTATTCTTGCCACTGGCCGAAATTGATTTTCGCCGCGATGTCTCTTCCACGCAGCTTCGAAATGCATCTTCACGAGCCGAAATGAGCAACACGCGGGAGTGTTAACCCCGCGTGTTGCTGGATGAATTTTCTGTTCCACGATCAGTTCGGTGCGTTTGGGGAAATGTCCGCGTTGATGGCGGCCGCCGGGGGAATCGGAGCGGGTGCCACGCCGCCCGTTTCGGCCTGGCCAAGTGCCTCCCGGATATTGCGGCGGAAGCTCTCGAACTGGGCCTTGGCTTCATCTCGTTCACCGGTGCGTGTGGCGATTTCCGCACGCAGATTCTCCCCTTCAAAGCGGGTCTGCTCCAGCTGCTTCTGCAACTTGACCTGCACATCCTCGGCGGCGGCGAGCTTCTGGCGAAGCGTGTCGCGGGCTGCGGCGGCCGCCTTGAAGTCTTCTTCCAGGCGAATCAAACGAGCGTCCTGATTGCTGTTACTGCTGTAAAACGAGCGTGATTCGCTGGCTGGCGTCGAGGACGATCCCGGACCCTTCGAGCATCCATAGATGCCGAAGAGTGCCACGAAAACAAAACCGAGAACCTTGGATGCGCGATTCATGATGTGTTCCTCAGCGAAGCAGTAAGGGCGTGCGTGAAGGAAGCCACGGATCCGGCCAGGTGGTGGGTAAAAACGGCCGATCCGTGAACTACGCATCTTTTCTCGGCGCATCTATATTGTGTACTTAACTCATTTTCTCCTTTTTCGCCAATCGGCATGATTTAGCCAGTCTTCCCCGTATCACACCTGACGACTCTGGTTCTGAGCTGCCGAGCCGATCGTGCGTTCGAAATCGCCTGTTTTATAAGGGATGGGCTTGTCACCCTCTTTTCGCAGCCATAGGGTAAGCCTTCCGATGGAATCTGGCTTCGACGCTCGCGTCGAGTGGTAGGGAGAAATCGCGTGGCTGGAACGAGCGAACGCATCCGCATCCGGATGGAAGGCTACGATCACGAGATGCTCGACCGGACGGCCGCCGAGATCGTGCTCACCGCAAACGAGACCGGTGCCGATGTGCACGGGCCGATTCCCCTGCCGACCCGCATCGAGCGATACACGGTGTTGCGTTCGCCGCATATCGATCGCAAGAGCCGTGAGCAGTTCGAGATCCGGACCCACAAGCGTCTCATTGATATTTTGAAGCCGACGCAGAAGACCATTGAGGCTCTGAATAAGGGTCTGAGTCTTCCGCCAGGTGTGGATATCAAGATTCGTGTGATTGGTGCCGGTAATTAAATTGTGTTGACGTTTTGTGTGACAATCCTAGTGTAGTATCTTCCCGTATGCCGCGGCAGACCCAATCGGGGATGCGAGTTGGCAACGGAACCGTGTGAGTAACGACCCCGCTTCGTCGCCGGCCTTCGCCATGAAGGCCAACATCGCGACATCACCGGGCAATCCGGTGAAGGTGGGGCCAGGAGTGGCTAAACAATGGCGAATGCCGCCGGATCGAACAATACCCCCGCGACGGGGAACGGAGTCGCTTCGACACTCGTCACCGAGTACGCCGAGACCATCACGGTCCCGGTTGTCAATCGGAGCGGGCAGGAAGTCGGTTCTATCCAGATCGATCCGAAGGATTTCGGTGGCAAGATCAGCAAGCAGCTCATGCATGATGTCGTGCTGATGTACCTGGCCAATCAGCGGTCCGGCACGCACAGCACGCTTCGCCGTGGTCAGGTCGCTGGCAGCACCAAGAAGGTGTTTCGCCAGAAGGGCACCGGCAACGCCCGCATCGGCACGAAACGCACAAACAAGCGACGCGGTGGTGGCACGTCGAAGGGTCCGAAGCCGCGCGACTACTCGTACAAGATTCCGAAGCAGGCCGTCCGCGCTGCCACCCGCATGGCCATCCTGTCGAAGTTCCTCGACAAGGAAGCCGTGATTCTCGATGAGCTCGTCTTTGACGCCCCCAAGACCAAAGAGATGACGGGCGTTCTGAAGTCGATCAAGGTCGGCACCAAGTCGACCGAGACGGGTGACAAGGATGTGACACTTCTCGATACCACGGTGCTGATCAGCACGGCCGGGATCGATCTGAATGTGTACAAGTCGGCCCGCAATATTGAGGGCGTGAAGGTGCTGCCCGCGGCCGAGTTGAATTGTTACACCGTGCTGAAGCAAAAGCGATTGTTGCTCACGAAGGCGGCTCTTGAGTTCCTGCGGAACCCGGCCGAGGCTCGTGCGAAGGCGGAAACGACCGAAAAGGCGACTGCTTAAGACCCGTTCAGCCGCGACGCGTAGCGGAGCGGGAGGAATAAAATGTCACGATCACGACCGCATCCGAAAAAGTACGTGCAGCGACTGGCTCGCCGCCAGCCATGCGTCCATGGCAAGCCGGGCCTGGAACTGAAGCCTTACCAGATCGTGCTCCGCCCGCTGGTGACCGAGAAGGGCACGCACCAGAGCACGCGTTATAACGCCTACACGTTCCAGGTGAACGTGATTGCCGATAAGAACCAGATCAAGGCAGCGGTGGAAGAGCTGTTCGAGGTTCGCGTCGAGGCAGTCCGCACCATGAATCGCCTCGGCAAGAAGCGCCGCTTCCGCCAGTCGATGGGCCAGCTGCCCAACTGGAAGAAGGCCATCGTGACGCTCCATACGGAAGACAAGATCGAGTTCTTTTAACAGTTGTGAGTTGTCAGTAATCAGTTGCGAGTGTGCAACTGTTATTTGTTTCTGACAACTGATGACTAACAACTGATAACTGACTGCCGGGAACGATCATGGGAATCAAACAATACAAGCCGACATCCGCGGGCCGACGCGGTGGTAGTGTGTCCGATTTTGCGGACTGCACTAACCCGCGCGCCAACAAGCCGGAGAAGTCGCTCCTCAAGCCGAAGAACAAGAAGGGCGGCCGGAACTTCCAGGGCGTCATCACTTCGCGCTTCCGGGGCGGCGGCCACAAGCAACGCTACCGCATGATCGACTTTAAGCGCAAGCGTGACAATGTCGAGGCGGTGGTGATCCAGGTCGAATACGATCCAAACCGCAGTGCTCGCATCGCGCTTGTGCAGTTTCCAAGGGATGAGAAATACGATTTCGACCGTGCCTATATTCTCTCGCCGGATGGATTGAAGGCAGGCGACAAGGTGATTTCGGGCGAAACCGAGAACGTCGAGCCGAAGCCGGGCAACTGCATGCCGCTGTGGAAAGTGCCCTTGGGTATGACCATTCACAATGTGGAGCTTACGCCAGGTCGCGGTGGCCAGATTTGCCGGAGTGCGGGCTGTGCAGCGGTCCTGACCGCTCGCGACAAGGACTGGGCCCAGCTCACCATGCCGAGCGGAGAAATTCGCCGCGTTTCCAACAAGTGCCGCGCGACCATCGGCAGTGTGTCGAATGCAGAACACATGAATATCAGCATGGGCAAGGCCGGCCGCATGCGCTGGAAGGGTCGCAAGCCTCACAACCGCGGTACCACGATGAACCCCACGGACCACCCCATGGGTGGTGGTGAAGGTCGCACCGGTGGTGGTCGCAATCCCTGCTCGCCGAGCGGTGTGCCGGCCAAGGGTGGCAAGACCCGTAAGAAGCGGAAGCCGGGCAACAGTGCGATCCTCCGCCGTCGCCCAAGCGGTCCGTTCCAGCAGAGCAGCAAGTAAGGGATTGAGAGCTGAAGTGATGTGCCGCATTCGAAAGGATGCGGTTTTTTAGACTGCAGATGCCAAAATGAGTGGCCACTGATTTACGCGACCACTAGTTTAAGCAGTCTGCCCCGAGCGTGAAATTGTGTGAGTTTGATGTTGGTTGAACGTGTCACCCACGACGGAATCGCGATATGAGCCGGTCGTTAAAGAAAGGCCCTCACGTTGATCTTCGCTTGCTCGGCAAGGTTGAGAAGCAGGGGGCCAACAAGGAAGCCATCAAGACCTGGGCCCGCGATTGCACCGTGGTTCCCGATTTCATCGGCTGTACCTTCCTGGTCCACAACGGCAAGACGTTTGTGAAAGTCTACATCGTTGAGGAAATGGTGGGACACAAGCTCGGCGAGTTCTCACCGACGCGGACCTTTAAAGGCCACAGCGGCGGCAAGGGCAAGGGCAAGTAGTGGGAGTGGCAGAGTGATGGCAACGCCGAACTCGCCAAAACAGAACTTCGTTCACTGAAGATTGCCATGCAATACAAAGCTAAACATCGATTCGCGGACGTCTCGCCACGGAAGATTCGGCCGTTCGCGCAGCTGATCCGTGGTCGCAATGTGGATGAAGCGCTGGAACTGCTTCGCTTCTACCACAACCGCGGTGCCAAGCAATTGCTCGAAGTGGTCCAGAGTGCTCTGGGCAACGCGGATGACCGCGATTGTCCAAACCTCGATGAACTCGTGGTGAGTGAGGCCCGCATTGATTGTGGCCCGATGTTCAAGCGGATTCAACCGCGAGCCCGCGGCACGGCCTTCCAGATCAAGCGTCGCCTCGCCCACATCGTGGTGACGCTGACCGATCCGGTTGCTGCCCGGGCTGCAGCCGACGCGATCGCTGCCAGTGCCTGAGCGTGATGTTCTGCGAATCGTTGTGGTCAGTGTGTCTTTGAAAAGCCGAGTCCTGGGAGCTAAGTGCCAGCGCACTTGAGGAATCGATCATGGGTCAGAAAGTTCGGCCGACTGGCTTCCGCACGGGAATCATGCGCCCCTGGCGCAGCACGTGGTACGCCAACAAGGCTGACTTCTCCGAGCTGCTGGTCGAGGACGCCACCATTCGGGCGTTCATCCACAAGTTCCTCGCGGCTCGCAAGGAACGAAAAGAGCAGCGCCCGGCCATCGCCGACATCAAGATCGAGCGCACCCGCGAACGTGTGACTGTCGTGGTCACGTCCAGCCGCGTCGGTGCGATCATCGGGAAAAAAGGCGAGAAGATTGACAAGCTGACCAAGGCGCTCGAGAAAGTCACGCGTCGTCACATCGAGGTGAAGACCGTTGAGGTGACTCGCCCCGAGATCGACGCCCAGTTGATCGCCGAGGACATCGCCGAGCAACTGGAGAAGCGAGCGAGCTTCCGCCGCACCATGAAGCAGGCCATGCAGCGTGCAATGGAAGGCGGAGCGAAGGGCGTGAAGTTGCAGCTTTCGGGCCGCCTCGGTGGCTCGGAAATGGCCCGCTGTGAGAAGGGAATGGAAGGCTCCATTCCACTCTCCACACTGCGGTGCAAGGTGGAATACGGATTCTCTGAGGCCACGACGCCGCAGGGTAATATTGGGATCAAAGCCTGGGTCAACCAGGGCGACTATTTGACAGGGGACATCGCCGATGCCACAGATGCCCAAGCGGGTCAAGTTCAGAAAAAGTCATCGCGGCGTCGCCCGCGGTAAGACGACCCAGAAGAAGTACAACGGCGGCGTCCGAGGCTTCGCCAATCGCGGCAACTTTGTCGCCTATGGCGACTACGGGTTGCAGGTTCTCGAGGGTGGCTTCCTTTCCGCTGAGTGTATCGAATCGGGTCGTATTACGATGACCCGTTTCGTCTCCGGTGAAGGACGCTACTACATCCGCGTCTTCCCGCACAAGAGCGTCACGTCCATCCCGGCCGAGACGCGAATGGGTAAGGGTAAGGGCGAGCCGGAGTACTGGACCGCGGTCGTGAAGACGGGCACCATCCTGTTCGAGATTGGTGGTCTTCCGGAAGCTGCAGCGCGTGATTGCCTGGCCCGCGTGGCCTATAAGATGCCGTTCAAGTGCCGGTTCGTGACCCGCCGGCCGAGCGTCTAGTGATGATATTCGATTGTTGGTAGATGATTGAAGAGTATCGATTGACATTGAGCGATAATGATTTTGATCGACGGTCTGAAATCATCTATCGAAAATCTCTAATGGTGTGAGATGCCGAGCAAACTGAACGAGTACCGGGGGATGAGCGAAGAGCAACTTGCTCTCACCCTGAAAGATACCGAGAAACATCTATTCCAGCTGCGTTTTCAGTCGGCCACTGACCGCCTGGAGACGCCGTCGGAGATTCGCAAGGCGCGCCGCGAGATTGCCCGGATTCGCACGCTTCAGCGTGAACGCGATCTGAACAAGCTCAAGGCCTTGCCGGTCGAGCAACTGGCCACTCGTGTTGCGTCGTTGACGGCGAAGCAAGAAGCCGGCGGCCCCGGCAAGCGACTCGTGCATCGTCAACTCAAGCGAGTGACGACATTGCATGCAGCCAAGGCCGGAATCAAGGCACCAACACCAATTCGTGGCGGGAGCAAAGGCAAGATGAGTAAGGGAGCCAAGTGATGCCGGACACGACAACAACTGCCCAGCCGAAGTCCGGCAAGCGCGTTCTGCAGGGGATCGTCACACGCGACAAGTCCGCCAAGACGCGTCGTGTCGAGGTCCAGCGACTCGTGCGCCATCCCAAGTATGGCAAGTTCATCAAGCAGCGGACCATCTGCTACGTTCATGATGAGAAGAACGATTCACACCTTGGCGACACCGTCGAGATCATCGAATCACGCCCGCTCTCGAAGACGAAGCGATGGGACTTGGTGAAGATCGTGACCAAGGCCCCGAGTCGTACGTTGTCGAATCTGGAAGGTGCCGTGGCTGGTAGCGCCCCGGCCGCTGCCAAGACCGAAGAGACCAAGTGAAGCTGTGCTTCGGAGTCCCGAGTTTGGACCGCAGAGAAAGCGATGGGCTTCTTTGCGAGCGTTCTGCCTCTGAATTCCGCACTCCGAATTGAGGACTGTCATGGTTCAGATGTATACCTTCATGGATGTCGCCGACAATACCGGTGCGAAAGAAGTGATGTGCATCCAGGTGCTCGGCGGTTCGAAACGCCGTGTGGCGTACCTCGGTGATGTCATCCGTGCCAGCGTGAAGAAGGCTCTCCCCGGTGGTGATGTGAAACCAGGGGACGTCATCAAAGGTGTGGTGGTTCGCACGAAGGTCGCGACCCGCCGCGAGGACGGCAGCTACGTCCGCTTCGATAGCAATGCCCTCGTTCTGTTGGACAACGACAACAACCCGCGCGGCACCCGTATCTTCGGAGCCGTGCCCCGTGAACTGCGTGCCAAGTACAACAAGATCCTCAGCCTCGCCGCGGAAGTGGTCTAACTCTGGAGCATTCAGTTATTAGTGTGTCGTTTGGGTTCCAGAAAATTTGTGTTGTGCAAAACCTGTGAACTCAGCACTACGATACTGAACACGAAATACGAAACACTCAGAACTAAACACTGCCATGTATATTCGCAAAGACGACACAGTTGAAGTTCTCACCGGCGATGACAAGGGCACGCGCGGCAAAGTGCTCAAGGTCCTGCGGTCCAAGAACCAGGTGCTTGTGCAGGGCGTGAACAAGGTGTATCGCCACCTGAAGCCATCCAAGCGCAACCCGCAGGGTGGTCGACTTTCCAAGGAAATGCCGGTCAATGCCTCGAATGTGGCCTTGATTCACCCCTCCACCAACAAGCCCACACGCGTCGGTGTGCGCTACCTGGCGGATGGGACCAAGGAACTGTTCGCCAAGGGCAGCGCCAAGAAGGGCATTCCCGAGGCACGGATTCGTTTGCTCACGAAGCCGAATCCCAAGTACGCACAAAAATAACGACTCCTCGAGTCACGATATTGGGTGAGGGTAGCGGTCATGGCCCGGTTGCTGGAAAAATTTAACTCCGAAATCACCCCGGCCCTGGCCAAGAAATTAGGCCGGGATAACCGGCTGAGCTTGCCAAAGCTCACCAAGATTTCATTGAACATGGGCGTCGGCAAGGCGCTCCAGGACAAGGAACGCATCAAGCATGCGGCCGAGCACCTGGGGTTGATCGCCGGGCAGCGTGCCCAGGTCATGAAGGCCAAGGTCGCCGTCAGCGGTTTCCGCCTTCGCGAAGGCAACGAGATCGGTTGCCGCGTCACGCTTCGCGGCAAGCGTATGTACGAATTTCTGGATCGTCTGATCCACATCGCACTGCCCCGCATCCGCGACTTCCGCGGCGTAAACCCGAAAAGCTTTGACGGCAACGGCAACTACAGCATGGGGCTCACCGAGCAGCTCGTGTTCCCTGAAATCGATCCGGACAAGGTGTCGTTCACACAGGGTATGGACATCACCTTCTGCACCAGTACCCGCAACGACGACGAGGCTCGCGAGTTGCTCCGCGCCTTCGGGATGCCGTTCCGGGACGATAGCAAGTAGTAATCAGCAGTTGTCAGCTATCATCTTGAGATGAGTGCGAGACTCTCCCAGATCGAGAGACCGCTACTCATGTACAGATAACTGACAATTCCGAGACTTGGCTGAACGCTGATAGTCGAGAATTGTAAGCTTACCCATACGGAACGGCCGGCTCTCCAGGGGGTGTAACCCTGATACCGAGCCGGAACGCCGAGCGAGACGAGAAACAATGTCAACAAACGCCAAAGAAGCGAAGTTTCGTCGCCAGAAGGACGCGCTCGATCTGCATCGCGCCGAGATCAAGAAACCGGTCGAGCAGCGGGATTCCTCGAAGTTGTTGTCCGGTCAAGATCGGATCAAGATCAAGCTCCGCTGCCGCCTCTGTGGTCGTGGCCGCGCCGTTTATCGCAAATTCGGTGTGTGCCGGATTTGCTTCCGCAACATGGCCAGCAGCGGCCTGATTCCTGGCGTTCAAAAAGCATCCTGGTAAGGCGATTTTGGGAGGAAGACGCTCATGATGACCGACCCGATCGCCGACATGCTCACACGCATTCGCAACGCCAGCGCGATTGAGCGCCCCGTTGTGGAGATGCCGGCGACCAAGCTCAAAGTGGCCCTGGCCAAGGTGCTCCTCGAAGAGGGGTTCATCCTCGGCTTCCAGACGGGCAAGCATGTGGATGTGGCCACCGAAGGCGGAAGCCACAAGGAATTCCAGGTCGTCGACAAGCTCGGCGATCCACACGTCATCCTGCAGGTGTACCTGAAATACGGACCCGATGGCGAGAAAGTGATTCGCAACATCTCGCGTTACTCCAAGCCCGGTCGTCGCGTGTATCAGGGCTACAAGGACGTTCGCCGGGTGCTCGACGGCCTCGGCATCGCCATCCTGAGCACTAGCCGCGGTGTGATGTCCGACCGGCAGGCGAAGAAGGCCAAGGTCGGTGGCGAGATCCTGTGTACGGTGTGGTAGTCCGCGTTTGTGATGTTGGGACGAACGCGTTCTGGCATTGAATACTATCTCTGTGCTCTGATTGACAGCTCCGATCCAGGTTATGAACCTGGTGAAGCTGGAAAGGTAACTGATAATGTCTCGTATTGGTAAGCAACCGATCGCGATCCCGGACAAGGTGAAGGTGAATATCGCCGGCACCAATGTCAAGGTTGAGGGTCCGAAGGGCAAGCTCGAAATCAATCACCACCCCAACATGAAGGTGGCACTGGACGGCAAGACGCTGACCGTCACCCGTCCGGACGACAACCGCCAGAACCGTGCTCTTCACGGTCTGACGCGTGCTCTCATCAACAACATGGTGGTGGGTGTCACAACGGGATACGAGAAGAAGTTGAAGATTGAAGGCGTCGGTTTCCAGGCGGCGATGAAGGGCCCTGCGGTTGAGTTGACCGTAGGTTACGCGAATCGCATCGTGCACACCCCGCCGGCCGGGATCACTGTTGCCGTGCCCGATCCGACGACGATTATCGTCAGTGGTGCGGACAAGCAAATGGTGGGACAGTTCGCTGCCGAGGTGCGAGCGAGCCGCAAGCCTGAGCCATACAAGGGCAAAGGCGTTCGCTACGAGAACGAAGTCGTTCGCCGTAAGGAAGGTAAGTCGTTCGCTGCGGGCAAGTAATGTGAGTTGTCAGTGGTCCGTTGTCTGTCGTCAGTCGACAACCGATCCTGCTCACCGTCGCCTTTCACGAAATTCGGGCAGTTTTCCCGGGCCGTGTTTGAGTGACACACAACAACTGACAACCGAAAACTGGACAAGCGATGGATATTCAAAAACTCAAGGCCAAGCGTGCGACCCGGCGGCGTTATCGCGTTCGCAAGGACATTTACGGTACGCCTGAAAAGCCCCGGCTGAGCGTGTTTCGCAGCAACTTGCACATCTCCGCACAGCTGATCGACGACCTCAACGGCGTGACGCTCGCCGCGGCGACGAGTGCAGGCAAGACGGCGACCACCAAGCATGGTGGCAACGTCAAGGCGGCGGCCGAAGTGGGCAAGAAGTTAGCCGAGGCAGCCAGGGCCAAGGGAATTAGCGTGGCCGCGTTCGATCGCGGGGCGTATCGTTTCCACGGTCGAATCGCGGCGCTGGCCCGAGCCGCTACCGATGGCGGCTTGGTTTGCACCGGTCCCGAGGTTATCAAGCAGAAGGCGGAAGCCCCGGCGGCTGCACCTGCGAAGGCAGAAGGCAAGCCGAAAGGTGAGGGGAAGCCCAAGGGCGAAGGCAAACCCAAGGGCGACAAGAAGCCCTCTTCCAAGTAACACAACACCAGACCAGGCGAGCCCCGGGTGTGAATCCGGGGATTCAGGGAAAACGATATGGCCAGAGAACGCCGAGACCGAGGCGATACCGACTCGCGAGATAACGCGCTGGTCGATTACGTCGTGAAGATCCGCCGCTCCGCCTGCGTCGTGAAGGGCGGCCGGCGCTTCAGCTTCAACGCACTCGTCGTGGTCGGCGACAAGCGCGGCAAGGTTTCCTACGGCTACGGCAAGGCCAACGAAGTGCCGCCCGCCGTCGAGAAAGCCATCAAGGAAGGCGAAGGCAACGTCAATCGCCAGAAGAAGATTCAGCTTCGCGGCAGCACGATCCCGCACCGCGTCATCGGCAAGTATGGCGCGAGCAAGGTGATTCTCGTACCCGCAGGCCCTGGCACGGGCGTGAAAGCGGGTCCGGGCGTCCGCGAAGTGCTGCAAGCGTGCGGCATCTCAAATATCCTGACCAAGGTTCACGGTAGCACGAACCCGTTGAATCTCGTGAAAGCCACCATCGCCGGGCTTCTGCTGCTGCGGACCCGTGAGGAAGTGGCCCGGCTCCGGGGAGTGCAGCTCTAATGGACCTGACAACAGTCTCGAATGGCATCCACAAGCGGAAGCTGAAGCGCCGCGTGGGTCGTGGTATCGGGTCGGGCCAGGGCAAGACGGCCGGCCTCGGTCACAAGGGCCAGTACGCCAGCGCCGGTGCTCGTCTGCCCAGCGGCCTGTTCGAAGGCGGCCAGATGCCCCTGTTCCGCCGCTGGCCGAAGCGTGGCTTCAGCCATGCGACGTGGGACACCAAGAACATGGTTGTGAACGTCGGCGACATCGACGCTGCGTTCGAAGCCGGTGCGGTGATCGATATGGCGGCACTCAAGAAGGTGCGGCTCGTGGTCGGCACGTTCGAACGCCTCCGCATCCTTGCCGAAGGCGACGTGACCAAGAAATTGACCATCAAGGCCGATCACTTCTCGAAGGCTGCCAAGGAGAAGATCGAGAAGGCGGGTGGCACGGTCGAGTTGATCCCGCCACCGAAGAAGCCGGTGCGGAACAAGATGAAGCCGCGGCCACCCAAGGCGGTCAAGTGACACGGAATGTGGAAAGTAAAAGGTTAAATTGAAAAACCCGGTTGATGAGGCCGCAGACCGACAGTGTGTGGTCTGTGGCTGATTTCGTTTTTTCCTTCGTTATTTAGCCTTTTGCATCGCTCCTTTTCCCCCGGAGGGGGTTGGTCATGGGTCAGATCGCCACGATCTTCAAGATTCCGGAGTTGCGGAAGAAGATCTTTATCACGCTTGTTTTCTTGATGATTTATCGCATTGGGTACTACATCCCGCTGCCGATGATCGATCATGCCAAGATGGCCGAGCGGATGTCCCAGGCCCAGGGTGGGGCACTTGGCCAGGTGATCGGCTTCGTGTCGCTCTTCTCCGGTGGCAACCTCAGCTCTGCCTGCATATTCGCCCTCGGCATCATGCCGTATATTTCCTCCTCCATTATCATCCAGCTTCTCGCGAGTGGAGTGCTTCCCTCGCTGGAGCGGTTGAGAAAGGAGGGTGAGAGTGGCCGAAAACGCCTCAATGAGATTACACGCTGGCTCACCGTTCCCATCTGCATGATCCAGTCGTTGATATTTGTGCAGACTATTATGAGACCCGAAGGTGCTGACGGGATGGGGCTGGCACCGCCCGGATTCGCCGATGGATTCAACCTCTACTGGTTTGGATTCACCGCGGTGATGACCATGACGGCCGGCACCATCTTTCTGATGTGGCTCGGTGAGCAGATCGATGAATACGGCATCGGCAATGGTATCTCGCTCATCATCATGGCCGGCATCATCGCCCGCATCCCCGAAGCCACACTCGGCATGCTCGCGGATCCGAACAAGGAGCCGCTGATCAACTTTGGCATGTTGGTGATTCCGGCACCGAAAGAATCCCTCTTCACGCTCGGCGGTGCAAGTGGTGATGTCAGCTTCGAGAAATTACTGGTGATGGGCTTCCTGTTCGTCGCCGTGGTGGTGGGCGTCATTGCGATGACGAAAGCCCAGCGCCGGATTCCAACACAGAGCGCGAAGCACGTGCGTGGCCGTCGCGTCTATGGCGGCACCCGACAGTTCCTCCCAATGAAGGTGAATGCGGCGGGTGTGATGCCCGTGATTTTCGCCAGCACACTGCTGATCCTGCCCGGCTTCCTGTTCTCGATCATCGGCCAGATCACCGATGCCGAGTGGGCCGCGGAGATGGCTCGCATCTTCCAGAATCACCGCTCGTGGTTCTACAATGTGATGTACATCGGCATGATCTATGTGTTCACCTATTTCTGGGTGGCCATCACGTTCAACCCAAAGGAAATTGCTGACAACCTCAAGGACCACGGCAGCTTCATTCCTGGGTACCGGCCCGGGAAGCGCACCGCGGACTACCTCGAACGCGTGTTGATGCGTATCACCTATGTCGGGGCGGCGTTCCTGGCGATCATCGCGATCATCCCGAACATCATCTCCAGCGAACTGGAGATCGATCCCCGCGTGGCCAGCTTCTACGGTGGCACCGGTTTGCTGATTGTCGTGAGTGTGGCCCTCGACCTGGTGCAGAAGATCAACAGTCACCTGGTCATGCGAAACTATCCGCAGTTGACAGACGATTAGCGGGAAGAAATGCGGAATGTGGATTAAAGGTGTTGGATTGATGATTCGTGTTGGCGTCGATAACGCGTTGACGGGAGAAATCGAGATGATATCGGGCATATGCAACGATACATTCGCCTCCCGTAGCTCAGTGGTGAGAGCGTCGGCCTTATAAGCCGGTAGTCGTGGGTTCGAGCCCCGCCGGGAGGACATCAATGTCGTCCTGGATGGATTGTCCGCCTCAGATAACCTCACTGGAACGATGCTAAAAGCCAATAATAACCGGCCGCCGGAACTGAAATCGCTCCGCGAAATGGGGCTGATGCGTGAGGCCGGGATACTGGTGGCGCGAGCCCTGCGCATCTGCCAGGAGATGGCGAAGCCCGGCACCCGCACCATCGAGATCGATCAGGCCGTTGAGAAATTCTACGACGAGCACAAGGCGATTCCGCTCTTCAAAGGTTATCCCGGCAAGACGCCCTTTCCTGCAGTCACCTGCCTGAGTGTGAATGAGCAGGTGGTGCACGGTGTACCGGGTTCACGCGTTCTCAAAGAAGGCGACATCCTCAAGGTCGACACAGCCTGCCGGCTGAACGGCTGGTGTGCCGACCGCGCTTCGACCTTTGCCATTGGCCAGATCACGCCGGAGAAAGCCCGGCTTATCAAGGTGGCCCAAGAAACACTGCAAATTGCCATCGATCTGCTTCCCAAGCGGAAATGGTGGAGCCAGATCGCGAGTGAGATGCAACGACACGTGGAGCGGGCCGGGTTCAGCGTGGTAACATCTTATGTCGGGCACGGCATCGGCCGCACGATGCACGAGAATCCGCAGGTGCCGAATTACGTGGACAAGGATACTCGCAAGACCGACTTCAAGCTCGAGCCTGGCATCACGATTGCCGTCGAGCCGATGGTCAACATGCGACGGGGCGATGTGGATACGCTCGGCGATCAGTGGACCGTGGTGACCCGCGACCGCATGCCCAGCGTTCATGTGGAGCACACCCTGGGCCTCACCGCCAACGGCGTCATCATCATCACCTCGGATGAAGGTGCCTTCGATGATGAGCCGGTGAAGAGCGAGTCTCATGCGGCGAGCGAGCTGAAGAGCTGAAACTCGATGTGCTCACTCAGCGTTGAGATTTTACCATCGTGCCTTGCCGCGCGTATGGCTGGCAATATGGTAAAGGTTTCCCGGTCTGTTTTGAGTTGAACGCAGGTGCAACATGAAAGTGCGATCCAGCATTCGCCGGATATGCGAGAAATGCAAACTCATCAAGCGCAAGGGCGTTGTGCGCGTGATTTGTGAAGATCCCCGGCACAAGCAACGACAAGGGTAAACAGTCATGCCGCGTATTCAAGGCGTCGACATTCCGCCAGATAAGCCGACCCATATTTCCCTGCGTTATATTCGTGGGCTGGGGCCGACCACGTCGCTGGATGTGTGCGCGAAGCTGAACATCGATCCGCAACGCCGCGCCAAGGAACTGGGCGACGACGAGATCGCCAAGATCGCTGCGCTTCTCGACCGCGAATATCTGGTCGAAGGCCCGCTGCGTCGGCAGGAGGCGAGCAACATCGCCCGCCTCAAGGAAATCAAGGCGTATCGTGGCGAACGGCATCGCAAGAATCTGCCCTGCCGCGGCCAGCGCACCAAGACCAACGCACGCACCCGCAAGGGCATCCGCAAGACGGTTGCCGGCAAGAAGGGCGTCAAGGACATGCGCTAGTCCGCGTGACCGCGAGGCGAAACTCGCGGCGTGGAACAGGCGGCTGGAACACACACCTAACTGATCACGAACATGGCAAAAGGCAAGAAGAAGAAAACGCGTCGCAACGTGAGCCGCGGTATCGCTCACGTGCAGTCGACGTTCAACAACACCATCGTGACGATTACCGACACGAACGGCGACACGCTCTGTGCGGTGTCGGCCGGGGCGGTCGGCTTCAAGGGCAGCCGCAAAAGCACGCCGTTCGCCGCCCAGCGTGCGGCCGAGGAATGTGCCGGCAAGGCCTCGAAGTTCGGCGTGAAGGAACTGGAAGTGCGGGTGAAGGGCCCCGGTGCCGGGCGCGAATCCGCCGTCACCGCCCTGCAAGCCGCCGGCCTGAACGTGAAGGCGATTGAAGACGTCACACCGTTGCCCCACAACGGATGCCGCCCGCCCAAGAAGCGGCGCGTTTAAGACTTGCGATTCGGAGTTCGAGCGAAGGCCGCACGACACACCCGCCACTTCCTGGCGGGTCTTGTTTTCCTGCCACCGCTCGACGAGTCCGCGTTTCTCCCCGTTCTCGACTCTGGGGTTCACCGGGGAACCGCGGCCGCGAATCCGCTTCGCATTCTGGTGCAGGCCGACTTCCGGCTTGCCCATTGACCCCTGACTCCGAGTCCCGTTATCTCCATGGCCAGGAACATCGATCCCGTTTGCAAGATGTGTCGTCGCGATCAGGTGAAGCTCTTCCTCAAGGGCGAGCGCTGCTTCGGGCCGAAGTGCCCCATCGATCGCGAGAAGCCACCGCCCGGCATGCACGGCCTACGTCGTAGCAAGACCTCCGAATACGGCATTCGCCTCCGCGAGAAGCAAAAGCTCAAGCGCTTCTATGGTGTGCTCGAGACGCAGTTCCGTCGCTACTACAGCCTTGCCACCCGCGCCGTCGGCAACACCGGCGAACAGTTGCTCTCGATTCTCGAGCGTCGCCTCGATAACGTGGTGCACCGTCTCGGCTTCGCCAGTGCCCGCAGCACGGCTCGCCAGATGGTGGCCCATGGTCACGTGCTCGTCAATGGCCGCAAGTGCGATATCCCAAGTATGCTGCTGAAGCCGGGCGATCAGGTGAAGATGAAGACCCGCGATCGCAGCATGAAGATGGCCCGCGAAGCCCTGCAGCGCGGTCTCGTGCGTGTCCCGGACTTCCTGGAACTCACCAACAATGGCGACGAGCCGGAAGGCCGCATGACCCGCATGCCGAGCCGCCAGGATGTAGATGAACGCATCACGGACATCCGCGAGCAGCTCATCATTGAAATCGCCACACGGTAAGCGATTCGACATCAGTTAGCAGGCGTGTTGAGGCGCGGATATGGCCGCATCAGCACACGGTTATCTGTGCCGATTGTTAACCACGGATAGCTGATTTCGATCTCGAAACAGTGGGAAACGCGACTCCCACTTTCTGGTTTGGCTGAAGGCCTCAAGCTGAGAGCCAAATGCTTTTTGATTTGCCGTCTGGTTCGCCTCTGCCTTTGAGTCGCAAGATGGAGGCGGTAAGCCGACGGTTGCGGAGGATTGATCATGCGCGTGCGTTGGCGTGGGCTCGAATTGCCGAGCCGGGTGTATGCGGAACGAGGCACCCTCACAGACACTTATGGCAAGTTCTTTGCGGAGCCGTTCGAACGCGGCTTCGGCATGACGCTCGGCAACAGCCTGCGTCGCATCCTGCTTTCGAGCCTCGAAGGCTCCGCTGTTACCCGCGTCAAAATCCAGGGCGTGCAGCACGAAGTCTCCACGATCCCCGGCGTCGTCGAAGATGTCACGGACATCATCCTGAACGTGAAGTCACTCGTCGTCAAAAACATTTCCGATCAGCCCAAAACCATTCGCATCCAGGCTCATGGCGGGCTCGATGGCGGCAAACAACGCGTCGTCCGCGGCGTCGATGTTCAGCATGATGAATTGATCCAGATCATCAATCCGGAGCATCACATCGCGACACTCACGAGCGATGTGCCCTTTGTCATGGAAATGACAGTCGAGAATGGCCGTGGTTATCGCACGGCTGACGAGAATTCCGGCAAGGACCGTGAGATTGGTGTGATCCCCGTTGATAGCTCGTTCTCACCCGTTGTCCGTGTGAAGTACGACATCGAGGAGACCCGCGTCGGTCAGAAAACCAACTATGACCGCCTGGTCATGGAACTCTGGACGAACGGCACCGTCGGCCCCCAGATGGCCGTGGTCGAGGCTGCGAAGATTCTTCGCAAGCACCTCAACCCATTCGTGCAATACACCGAACCCGGGCCCGAAGTCTCGCTGGACGAGCCAATCGAGATCACCGGCGGCCAGGTGAAGGAAGCGTTCGATTCCGACCTGGAACGCAAGCTGAACATGAGCCTCGCCGAACTGGAGCTCTCGGTGCGAGCCACGAACTGCCTCGAAACCGAAGGCATCACCACGGTTCGCGAACTCGTGATCCGCGGCGACGACGAACTGCTCGAAGTTCGCAACTTCGGCGAAACCACCCTGCGTGAAGTACGGATCAAGCTCCAGGAGCACGGTCTTGCGTTGGGCATGAAACTGCCCCAACGACGTTAGATTGTGAATTCATGTTTTCCCTGACCGGGAAATGATGAGGCGGCCTGTTTAGCCCGTCCGTTTCGACGGGCTCACTGATCAGCTTCATCAATTCCCACCACCGCCTTCCTTGGCACGGGGCGGTGCGACATCACACGCCGAGGATACCATGCGTCACCGTAAAGCCGGACGTCACCTGAACCGCAACGCCGATCACCGGCGTGCCCTTTTCCGCAACCTCTCGCGTGCCCTCATCACGCACGAGCGCATTACGACGACCGTCGCCAAGGCGAAGGAGTTGCGGCCGTTCGTCGAGAAGCTCATCACGCTGGCCAAGAAGGCGGCCCTCGTCACGGAGAACGCTGCGGACGAGCAGAAGGCCAAGATCCAGGCCTTGCACTATCGCCGAATGGCCATGCAGATTCTTGGGCCCACGCACGGCACCGGCATCTACGACAAGAATGATGAGCCGGTCGCGAAGGACACCGTGCTGAAGAAGCTCTTCCGCGAGATCGGGCCGCGCTTCAAAGATCGGCCAGGTGGCTACACCCGCGTGTTGAAGCTGCACACTCGCCGACTCGGCGACGGCGGCTACACTGCCATCATCGAGCTGCTGAAAGCAGGCGAGCAGAAGGCCCCACGTTCCGCGAAGCCTGCAGCACCGGCTCCCGCACCGGCTCCCGCACCGGCTCCGGCCGTTGAGCCTGCAGCCGAGCCTGCCCCGACTGAGCCGACGCCTGCCTGATCGCAATCGTCCGCCCGTTCCGATAATTCCGACGTGATTTTGCCGAGCCCCCGTTCTACGGGGGCTCGTTCGTTTGACGCGCGGACGCATACCGATTGAAATGAATGCTCATCCTGGAGTGCGAGAATGAACAAGCGATCGAATCGGACCTTGTGGGTGCTTCTGGGAGCGGTGGTCCTGGGCTTCACTGCGGCGATGGGGCAAATGGTGTGGAAGAACCGCCAGGCCCAGACCGAGCGCGACGAAGCGGAAGCACGGCAGAAGATCGAGGATGAACAGCGGCGAGCCCAAGAAGCCGCTGCCCGCATCTTCGGTGCTTCTCAGGCCGCCTCGCCCGAGGATCGTGTGACTTTCGATCCGCTCTTTGCCTCACTCGGTGCGGCCCTGCAAAGCCAGAAGCCGGATGCGGTCGCCGCCCTGTTCGATCCCGAGCGCATGGCCACGGAACTCGACCATCATGGCTTCTTCGCACGCTTTGGCCCGGAGGATTCCAAGAAGGCTCGCGATCTGTTTCTCAGCGGCTTCGACCGCGTGGGCCGGCTCGTGGTCGAGGATCCGCTTTATCGCTGGAACGAGACGGGGATTCGACGGGTGAGTCGCAACGCCGATGGCAGTGCGGCACTCGTGGTGGCCACGCATACTCTGGCCGGCCGGCCTGAACCGCTGCACATGCGCTGGTGGCTCGCGAAAACGCCCCAGGGCTGGAAGGTGTACGATCTTGAGAACTTGCTCGGCGGCGTGAGGCTCTCCACGATTCTGGAAGCCGCCACCGATGCCAGTGAATTAAACAAGTTCGAGCAGTCTGCGATCAAGGTGCGAGCCGCGCTGGCCGCCGCGATCTCTGGCAATCCCGATATTGCGGATCAGTTGTTGGCGCAGGTTCGCGGGCAGAAGATTCCGGACTCGCTCGCTGCACGCGTTTCGCTCACGGAAGCCTTGATTCGCATCCACCGCGGCGAACCGACGGGTGCCCGCCCCTTCCTGGAACAAGCTGCGAAGCTCGACCCGGATCTGCCCACCCTCCAAATTGCCTGGGCCATCGCGCGAGCCCGAACGGGTGAGTATCCCGGTGCCATCACCGCTGCGAATGCCTTTGCTGCACAGTGTGGTAATGATCTGGGCGTCTGCTTCTGGCATGGTTTCGCCCTTGAGGAGCAGGGCCAGGCGAGCGAAGCGGCTCGCTTCTATTCCCAGGCACTGGATGAAGACCCGAACCTCTTCGTGGCATTGATCGGTTTGCAACGAACCACGAATGACCCAGGTGCGCTTGCCACACGACTGGCGAGCACACGTCAACCAGGCGTCGCCTTCGCTCTGCTGAAACAGGTGGCCGAAGACGCACACCTTCCTTTCGCCTTGGCGGAACCACAGGCCGGTCGTGAACCCGTGGACGCCTTCGCAGAAGCACTGCGTTTCGGCCGCATTGAAGCCCTTTATCGCAACAAACAGGGATTGCAGGCGTACCAGAAAATCGGCCCTGTCGAGAAGACTTTTGATCAGTTGGCGGGCAACTACGTGAGCGATAAGGATGCCGCGGGGCTCGCGAAGCTCCTGGCCGTGCACACCGATTCGTTCGCGAACGATCCCTGGCTGGAGTTCTGGCAGGGCGAACTGGCTTCGCTGCGAGGCGAGAATGCGAAGGCCGCCGCGTATTACCGCGCGTTCCGCCGGAGTCCGGCGGCGAGCCCGGCCGATCGCCATCGCGCCGCGGTTCTGCAAGTGCGCAGTCTGATTCGTGCCGGGGAATCGGCCGAGGCCAAGGGAGCGGTGAATGAGATCGGCCCCGAACGGTTGCCCGCCGGGTTGCGGGCCGCCGTCCTGGCGCTGGCCGGTGATGTCGAAGGGCTTGAGGTGCTGCTCACAGCCCAGGCGAAGAGCCCGCACGGGCTGGTTCCCATCTACGCCGATGAGGACTTCGCTCGGCTCATCGCCTCTGAGCCTTTCGAGGCATTGCGGATGAAGTACCCCGCACCGAAGAAGTGATGCATCCGTAAAATGGCGGCATGGACGATGAAGCCGCACTTCTCGCTGCGATCGCGTCTCAGCCTGCGGCTGATGTGCCCCGGCTCGCGTACGCGGACTGGCTCGATGAGCACGGCTTTGCAATCCGGGCCGAGTTCATCCGCGTGCAGCATGCCATCAAGAAGCTCGAGGATCTCCCCTCGGCCGAAATGCAAGGCTACGCGGACCTCTACCGCCGACAGGATGCCATCCTCACAACACATCGCCGTGAGTTGCTCGGGCCTCTCAGCCGCGGGCTGACGTCCACGGATATGCACCGCGATGTCCGCTTCGATCGCGGTTTCCTCGTGGAGCTGCGACTTGATGCCGAGCGATTTCTGCAGTTTGCCGATTCGATCGCGGCCATCAAACCCGCGCCGGAGATCACGGTATGGGATGCGGCATCGTTCCTGGAACCGTTCATTGCGCTCCCGGAATCCACACGAGCAACGATCACCACCCTGGTGATGCAGTCGCATCGCCGACCGGACCCGGTTCACCTCTTCCCGGAAGAGCTTCAGCAGGCCTTTGGGACGTGCTATTGGCCGCGACTTCGCCGCCTGGAAATGGACCTGTGCCTGATCGGCGACGATGGCCTTCGTGAACTCGCAATCAGCGAGAACCTACCTGCACTCACGGAACTCGATTGCTCGTCGAATGAGATCACTTCAGGTGGCATTCTCGCTCTGGTGATTACACCGATGTGGCCACGCTTGAAGTCCCTGATTCTCGACAACAACCCGATTGGCGACGACGGCGCGGAGTTGCTCGCCGACGCTCCACAGACCGGGCTCAAGTTCTTGAATGTGCGACACACGGCCCTGAGCACCGCCGGACAACAGCGCTTGCTCCGCCGCAAAGGCTGGAATGTGGCACTCTTTTGAGTCGAGCATGAGGGCAACTCTGGTCGCATTAGCGGGCGTTCTCGCGATGTGCTTCGGCTGACACCAGGAACTCCCGACAGGGCAAGCTGGTGTGGTCACTTGCCGGGCGGTGCGAGAATCTTGTTCGGAGCTCGAGAACCGCACTCTGCGATGTGCTATCGCCTTTACGTTGCCTTCCGCACTGCGATTCATACCCCATAACTTGTATCACTCTGCACCCTGAGCTTCTCCACGATGAGCGACCCGGCCGGGACTGGAAACCCTTTCACACTCGGATTCTGGACTCCGTCCGGCCAAGGACCGGTCGATGATGCCGATTCATTCCGCACGGCCATCGGTGAATTGCGTTCAACCGTGATCGTGGTGCAGACAGTCCACGGCCCGGCGCTTGCACGCGAGGGAACCGTCGCACTCGCAGGAACCGCGGACTCGCGTTCGAGCACAGAGCTACCCGTTGTGGCCTTGTTGCCCGCGTTGCCGCCCGAACGGCTGGGCGATGCCACCTTTCTGCACGATCACAGCCTGAAATACGCGTACATGACCGGGGCGATGGCCAATGGCATTGGCTCGGCCGAGATCGTCGAGGCGATGGCCGAAGCCGGGATGCTCGGCAGCTTCGGGGCTGCCGGGCTTTCGCTCGAACGCATTGACCAGGCCATCACCCGCATCAAGTCAAACGTCGGCGACAAACCTTACTGCGTGAACCTGATTCACAGCCCGAACGAACCCACCCACGAGATGGCCACCGCAGAACTGCTGCTCAAGCAGGGCGTACCGCTCGTGGAAGCGAGTGCCTATCTCGACCTCACACCGGCGATTGTTCGCTACCGTGTGGCGGGGTTCAAGGGCGGTGTGGGCGGCTTCGCCATTCCGATGAACCGCGTGATCGCCAAGATTTCTCGAGTGGAAGTGGCCACGAAGTTCCTGAGCCCGCCGCCCGAGCGCATCCTGAAATCGCTGCTCGCAGCCGGGCACATCACAGGGCAGCAGGCGGAACTCGCCTCGCGCTTCCCGGTTGCGGACGACATCACCGTCGAGGCAGATTCCGGCGGCCACACTGATAACCGCCCGGCCATCACGCTGTTGCCGACGATCCTGGCCCTTCGTGATCGCCTGCACGTTCAGTTCAAGTATGCTGAGCCGCCGCGGGTGGGTCTGGCCGGCGGCATTGCCACACCGGCAAGTGTCGCGGGGGCATTCGCCATGGGTGCGGCCTACGTTGTCACGGGCAGCGTCAACCAGGCCTGCATCGAGTCCGGCAGTTCCGACCCCGTTCGCAAGATGCTCGCCGAGGCCGGGCAAGCCGATGTCACGATGGCCCCGGCCGCGGACATGTTCGAGATGGGCGTGAAGGTGCAAGTGCTCAAGCGCGGCACCATGTTCCCCATGCGTGCCACGAAACTGTTCGAACTCTATCGGCAATACCCCAGCTGGGAAGCGATCCCGCAGGCGGAGCGTGACCTGGTCGAAAAGACGCAGTTGAAAGCGAGCTTCGAGGATGTCTGGCAGATCACGCGTGACTTCTTCCAGCGCCGCGATCCCACGCAACTTCCGAAGGCCGAGGGAGACCCGAAGCACCGCATGGCGTTGGTCTTCCGCTGGTATCTGGGGCTTTCGAGCCGCTGGGCCAATAGCGGCGAGGCGGCCCGACAACTCGATTATCAGGTGTGGTGCGGCCCGGCGATGGGTGCGTTCAATGAATGGGCCAAGGGATCGTTCCTCGAAGCGCCCGCCAACCGGACGGTCGTCGCCGTCGCTCGCAATTTACTCTACGGTGCGAGTATAATCCTGCGTCGACAAGCCCTCCGGCAACAGGGCGTGAATCTACCGGATCGTTGCTTCCCGCTTGCGCCGATGACGCTCCAGGAACTGGGCTCTCGAATATCATAGTGTGTCAAACACGATTCTCACCACAGTGACACAAAGTTGAAGCGGGAATCCATGACGATTATTTAAAATTGCACAACATCACGGCGAATTCTTATTGTGATTATCCAACCTAAAATCACTTAGTTGTGTTCTCTCTTCTCTGTGGCTCCGTTCCTCTGTGGTTAGAAATGCATCACTTGGCCAATTCGCCGACGTCAACGGATACCCGCATGCCTTCCGAATCTCATTATCCGCAGAGTTCCAACGTGCCGCTGGCTATTGTCGGCATTGGCTGCCTGTTCCCGAAAGCCGCAGGGCCAGGGTTCTTCTGGGCCAACATCAAACAGGGCATCGATTGCGTGACCGCGGTGCCCGCCACGCACTGGGATCCGGCAGACTATTTTGATCCCGATCCGAAGTCGCCGGACATGACGTATGCCCGGCGTGGCGGCTTCCTCGAAGCGGTGGAGTTCAATCCTCTCGAATTCGGCATCGCCCCGCGCGACATCGAAGCCACCGACACGACGCAATTGCTCGGCCTGGTCGCGGCGAAGCAAGCGCTCACGGATGCAGGCGTGATCCTGGCGAGCGGCGGGAGTGCGTCCAATGATGAGGAACAGCCCGCGGACGTGAGCCGTTCACGTGATCGCGCGCCACGGGCCATCGATCGCAATCGCGTCTCGGTGATTCTCGGTGTGACAGGCACGCTCGAACTCGTGATACCACTGGGTGCTCGCCTGGGCCATCCGAAGTGGAAGCGGGCGATGAAGGACGCCGGTGTCCCTGATGATCTTGCCAGCGACGCCGCCCAGCGCATCGCCGAGTCTTACGTGCCGTGGCAAGAGAACAGCTTCCCCGGATTACTCGGCAACGTCGTTGCGGGCCGCATCGCCAACAAGCTCGACCTCGGTGGCACTAATTGCGTCGTCGATGCCGCGTGCGCCAGTTCGCTCTCCGCGGTTCACCTTGCGGCACTCGAACTTCAGACGGGCAAGGCGGATGTCGTGGTGAGCGGCGGCTGCGACACGTTCAACGACATCTTCATGTACATGTGCTTCAGCAAAACCCCGGCACTCTCGCCGACGGGTGATGCGAAGCCGTTCGATGCCAACGGCGATGGCACGATCCTCGGCGAAGGGCTCGGCATGGTGGTGTTGAAGCGCCTCGCCGATGCCGAGCGTGATGGCGACACCATTTATGCCGTGCTCCGCGGCATTGGTTCCTCCAGCGATGGCAAGGGCAACGCGATCTATGCTCCGAGCGCGGCCGGGCAAAAGAAGTGCTTGCTGAACGCCTACCGCGAAGCCGGCGTGACGCCGGACACCATCGAACTCGTGGAGGCCCACGGCACCGGTACGAAAGTCGGCGACACCGTCGAGGTGACCGCACTCACAGAGGTCTATTCGCGGTCCGGCCGCGACGCGGAGTCTGCAGAGCGGAGCCCGTCGAATTGGGCTCCCTGGTGTGCGATCGGTTCGGTGAAGTCGCAAATCGGCCACACCAAGGCCGCGGCCGGGGCCGCAAGCCTCATCAAGGTGGCACTCGCCCTGTTCAACAAGGTGTTGCCACCGACGGCGAAGGTGACGCGGCCCGTCGAGCCGTTGCTCGCGGCGGATTCGCCTTTCTACGTGAACACGAAGATGCGGCCCTGGTTGCCGCGTGCCGAGCACCCGCGGCGTGCCGGACTTTCCGCCTTCGGCTTCGGTGGCAGCAACTTCCACGCCGTGCTGGAAGAACACCAGCCGCGCAAGGCGGAACCGGACTGGGACGGCTCCATCCAACTCGTGACGCTGAGTGCGGCCAGCACAGCCGAGTTGCTTGCAGAATTGGAGCAAATGCCGCTGGAACACTGGGCCGCATTCGCCCGCTTCGCGGAGGTGTCGCGCAACTCCTTCCGTGCCGACGCATCGCATCGCCTCTGCTTCGCCGTGCAGCGTGAGGCGACCGATCGCTCGAAATTATTGGCGAGTGCGAGGAGCGAGCTTCGTGCGAAGCCCGAGGCCACCAGCTGGCACACTCGCGAAGGGGCTCACTTTGGCCAGGGTGAGAAGCAAGGTTCGCTTGCCGTGCTCTTCCCCGGGCAGGGTTCGCAGTCCATTGGCATGCTCCGCGAACTCGCGTGCCTGTTCCCGGAGATGCTGGAGACATTGCACGAAGCGAACGCGGGCCCGGCCGAGGAACGCCGGCTCAGTGATCGCATCTATCCGCCCACCACGTTTAACGCCGAGCGCGTCAAGCAGGATGAACTGGAACTGCGCGACACGCGACATGCCCAGCCTGCCCTCGGTGCCGTGAGCCTGGGTGCCTGGCGCGTCCTGAGTGAACGTTTCGGTATGGCAGCCAGCGCCTTCGCCGGGCATAGCTATGGTGAACTCACGGCACTGGCTGCCGCGGGGCGGTTCGG
>JBGSZR010000095.1:0-1796 GCA_041750275.1 Gemmataceae bacterium | reverse complement strand
GCGGACAACCCCGGTGGCCCCGTCCGGGCAACGCGGGCATACGGCGTGGGTGGCCGGCGGGAGCGGTTGCAGCAAGCCCGAAGCGATCCAGGCATCGCGCTCTGCGGCAGCCTGCTCGGTGACTTCCGCGTCAAGCCACTGCGCTGGCCGCGCGCGGAGTCGCTCCAGCAGACGCATGATGGGTGCGGGCATCGATTCCCCAGCGGACGAGATACTTGCGGATGATTTCCACGCGCTCGGGGCGGTGGCCACGGAGGTTGCAGGAACTCGGATGGCCGATGTCGACGCTGATCGTGCCCGGCTTGCGGTCGCCCAGTTCCAGGAACTCGAAGACCAATCGGGCCGACGCCACCCGCAAGTCGGCGAACTTGAGCTTCTCCCGGTTGAGGCACTCGTCGATCATGTCGAAGATGTCGCGTGGCCCCAGATCGGGGTCGGCCTCGAGTTCGATGATTCGCTTCGTGCCGACGATCTTGAACTTCAGCCGGCGGACGCTGACGGTGACCGCGTCGCCGGGATCGACGACCAGCGGTGTGGTGCGCAGACGGAGGTGGTTGAGGTGGTACGCGGCGGGCGGTTCCCACGCCCCCAGGTCTGTGCCGAGGATTTCCTTGGCGAAGATCTCTTCGATCCGGGGCTTCAGCTTGCCCGGCACTTTGGCGAAGAGTTCCAGTTCGCCCTCGACCGCCCGGTAGGCCAGCACGATGTTGAACGTGCGGCGGATGGCGCGAGGCGACAGCTTCCCCTGATCGTCGTGTTCCGTCACGCTCTGGACGAAGTCGTCCGGGTACAGGAAGAAGTAATGAACGCCGTCGCGGAGCAGCACGTCCGCCGAACAGAGTCGCCCCCGCCCCTGCTCGGCCAACAGCAGTTTCGAGATCGCCGCGCGAAACGGCTCCGGGTCACCCGGTTGCCATTCTTTATCTTTGCAGGGCAAGTCGTTCCGCTTGCGCCACCACGAAATGTGCTCGATCTGAACCACGAGTTCGGCGTGCGGGAAGTAGTCGCGGTGGTGGAGCCAGACCCACATCGCCTGGCCGTAATGGGTTTGATCCGGCGGCATGCGTTCGGCCAGTCCGGACTCGCCGAGCGAAACGGCGGTTTCGACGAGGGCGTTGATCCCCGTCTCGCAGGCCATCTCGTAGACGGTTCGCAGTTCCCGCTCCACGGGCACCAGTTGCGAGTTCGGCAACTCGTAAAGAACCGCCAGGATCGGCTGAATGTTCCGCTCGCCGAGCTCCCCCCACTCGACCCCCGGAAACGACACGTCGAGCTTCTCAAAGAACTGCCCCAAGAGTGCCTTCGGCACTTGGCGCAGTACCGTCGGTAGACTGAAGACCCTGGCCACGATACACCCCCATATCGAACCACCCCCGTAACGAAAGCAACCTCCGCACGGCGCGGAGGCATTACCTGAACAGGTATACACTACTTTGTAACTTTTGCAATCAATGACGTCCGCGAAAACACGCCTCATTATTCTACCCAGGCCGGGAAAACCTCATAACCCTCACATCCGTACCGTCAGCTCCCGCCACAACTTTTTCTGCTCCTGCCAGCTCGGGGTCAGGGCGATCCGTTGCAGCTGGATGAGGTGAACCGGGTCGCGGCCCCGAACCGTCGCCGGCAGGAACAGAATCGCTTCTTGAATGACCGGGGCCAGGAGCAGGAGGTTCATGATCTGGGTGATCCGCGCCCGCGTGACGTGGCCGAGCCGGGCGAGCGTGGCATAGTCGGTGACGTGGCCGGAGCTTACGAGCCGGTCGAAGCGGATGGCCAACGCCATCAGCCGGGCC
>JBGSZR010000094.1:0-1719 GCA_041750275.1 Gemmataceae bacterium | reverse complement strand
CTACGCCTTGGACGACGAGATCTTCGAGTTGTGCAAACCCATCTGGGCTGCAGACCTGCCGCCGCTCAAAGGACTCGAAAACGATTATCGTCTGTTGGTCAACGAAGTCATGCGACTGATGCTGGCCCAGGAATTGTTCCCATTCGTGACGACCGAACCGGTGAAGCTGCCGAACCAGAAAACTCAGACGGTTGCCGTCCGACCGATAGTGCCCCCGGCCCGCACGATGGCGTCGATCTTGGCCTGCTTGGCGGCCCGCCCGGCGGCGATCCGCTCGGCCCGCACCTCGGTCTCGTAGCTGTGGCGCACCGAATTGTCATCGCAACGGTTCCCAAATACTCGCTGTATGAATTTGGCCGCGTACCTGGTCGTTTACCGCGCTCTGCGGAATTTTGGAGAAGCTCGGCATCCCGGGTCGGACCGTTCGGACGGCTCTGGCAAAACCGGTGACGAGCACCTACACGACGCCGACGCAGCGGGTTACTTCACCTCAAGTTATCGAGCGTGTGGATCGCTTCGTTTGGTGCAGGTGTAATCAGAGTTCGAGACGTGCGACGGCGTCGGCGAAGCTGCCGCCTCAACCGGAAGGGAGGGGATTACCGAATTCGCCCCGCATAACTCATCGCGGCATGAGATGGGAATTCGGCAACAGGGACGCCGAAACTACGACAGAAGTGCGGGAAAGGACAGCGAATGGTTAATCTCAATAATGTCGATGACGAATGTTTTATGCCTTGGACAGTTGTTATATCGCTATTGATGGCATCTTGCATATTAAATCCAGTGAGACGCGAATCGTTAAGATTCCAGAATGGGTTTCGCTCGGGCTGATGCGTTCGCATGGCGAACGCGTGACCGGCCGAATGGCGTCCCGATAACCTCTACGATTCACGTCTCACTTCAACATCACCTGCTTATAGCAGGCCGAAGCGGCGGGCGGGGATGCGGAGGCACCAGCCAAGCTGGGCGGCGACCGCGGTGCAGGCTCCGCCAATGCCGCCGAGCAACGCGGTGATTTCGTGCGGGCAGCAATAGCCCAGCACGGCAATCGCCACACCAGCCACAGCTCCCACGAACAGCACTTTCTTCAGCGGCACGACGGTTTGCAGCAGTTGCACGGCGGCAATGAGGGTGCTCCAGGTTGCGTGACAGCGGGCTGTCACAGCAGCTCGCATGGCGGCAATACGTGCCTTCAGCCGCGTCCACGGACCTGGCACTCTCACGCGTGGTGCGGCAACGGGGGTCGGCGCAACCGGCACCGTGACACCTTGCACAAGTGCTCGCAGTTCGGGGTTGGTGAGGATTTCGAGGATGGCATCTTTCACAGCGGCACGGGTGCCGTCGCGGGCCGCCTCGGACACCGCTTCGGGGAGCGCCTCGGCCAGGGCATCGATGATGCCATCGAGGCGATCGAGCTGGTCGGCGAGTTGCTTCCGCTGCGGTTTGCCGTTCGCAGTCATGGTTGCGGACATGGTGAATCCTTCGTGTTCGAGTATGATTCTGGATTAATATGTGTGAGGTGAAACTACCAACTGTGTGAATGCAGTGAATCTCAATTCGCTGGCATGTGTGAGGTGTTGCCATCAAGAGCGTCGGTGAAGGCGAGCAGATCCGCGGTGACACCGAGTGCGGCGAGTGCCGCCCGAGTGGCCGGGCCGCCGAAGAAGCCGGCACAGCCGACGACGACACCTGCCCCGGCCTCGCCGCACACACCACCCT
>JBGSZR010000093.1:0-4756 GCA_041750275.1 Gemmataceae bacterium | reverse complement strand
GGTGCCGCCACCGGCTTCCGTCATTCCGCCCGGTGGCGTGCTCCCCACACCCAAGCCCGAACCGCGACCCACCGGCGTCGCCGCGACCATCAACAATCAGCAGATTCCCGAGGTCGCCGTTTATCGCGCTCTGCGTCAGTTTCCAGCGGCCCACCATGAGATGGCACGCAAGGAAATCCTTTCGCACCTCATCGAGAATGTGCTGATCGATCAGTACCTCACCGCCATCGGTGTGAAGGTCGAGGACAAGGACGTTGAAGAACTCATCAACGATCTCAAGAAGGAACTGACCGTCGCCAAGAAGGATTATGCCCAGGAACTCGAAGCGATGATGCTCACCGAGGCCGAGTTTCGCGCCGAAGTGCTGGCCCAAATGAAGTGGGAAAAGTTCGTGAAGCAGCAGGGTTCCGACCAGGCTCTGCAGCAACTGTTCGCATCCAGCCCGGATGTGTTTGATGGCACCATGGTTCGCGCTCGCCACATTCTGTTGACGCCGGGCACCGACCCCGCCAAGCAGCAGGAGGCCACGCAGAAGCTCCGAGCGGTCAAGGCGACGGTGGAAGCGGAAGCGAACAAGGCCGTGGCGGCTCTGCCTCCCACGACCGACGAGGCCGGCAAACAGGCGGCCCGCACGAAGCGCACCGATGAACTGTTCAGCGCTTACGCCAAGGAATACTCGGTCTGCCCGTCCAAGCGAGAGGGTGGCGATCTGAACTTCTTCCCACGAGCCGGGGCCATGGTGGAGCCGTTCGCCAAGGCCGCCTTCGACATGAAGCCCTACCAGATGAGCGACGTGGTGGCCACGGACTTCGGCTATCACCTGATCCTGGTGACGGACCGCAAGCCGGGCACGCCGCGGAAGTTCGAGGATGTGAAGGAAGACGTGCGCATGCTGTTCGCCATGCGGCTGCGTGAAGCGGTGATCGCCCAGATGAAACCGCGCTCGACCATCACCATCACACCGACCACCCCGGCCCCGGGCGCAGCACCGGCCGGAGCACCAATGACACCACCCGTTGTGAACCCGGGCGTGCCCGCAGGCCCGGCGATCCCGAAGATGTAATGCTACGCGGTAAGCAAAACCACGAGGCCCACGAATTGCTCAATTCGTGGGCCGCTCCGTTTGATACACACTAAGAGACAGCCATGAGCACCATTCTGCTGCTGATCGCTTCGAACACATTCATGACCATCGCCTGGTACGGTCATCTGAAATACCGTGAGCAGCCGCTCTATGTTGTGATTCTTCTCAGCTGGCTCATTGCCTTTTTCGAATACTCCCTGCAAGTACCGGCGAACCGCATCGGCTATCGCACCTTTTCGGCCACGCAGTTGAAGATCCTCCAGGAAGCCATCTCCATCACGGTGTTCCTCGTGTTTGCCTGGCTTTACTTTGGCGAAATGCCGACCTGGCGAGCCGTCGTTGCCTTTGTGCTTATTATGATCGCCGTCGCCATCGTTCGAAGCGAAGGTGAGAAGCATGAAGCATCTGCGCGGTTGGTGGCTTCAACTCCGTCGCGGCCGGTGTGAGCGCAGCGCTTCCAGTGTGCGGCGCATATCGGGTGGTAGCGGCGCTTCCGCCTCGATCCAGTTACCGGTGCGAGGATGGCAGAAGCGCAGCCGGAACGCATGCAACGCCTGCCGGGCAATGAGCACCTCGTTTTGCTCCTCCGTCAGACCGGGCACCAGTTCGGCCAACATCATGTTTGTTCGGCCACCGTAGAGCTTGTCCGCGAGCACAGGGCAGCCAACGTGTTGCAGATGCACGCGAATCTGATGCGTTCGCCCCGTCCGAGGTTGGAACTTCACCAGCGTGAAGCCGCGGAATCGCTCCAGGACTTCGTAATAACTCAGTGCGGGCTTCGCATCCGGATCGGACGACACGATCATCTTGAGCCTGTCGTGCGGGTGCATCTTCATCGGGCCGTCGATGTAGTCGCTGTCGCGTTCGAGTTCCCCGGCCGCAAGTGCCACGTATTCCTTAAAAACCTTGCGCGTTTCGAATTGCATGCTGAGTTCGCGGTGCGTGACATCGTCCTTCGCCACCAGAATCACACCGCTGGTATCCTTGTCCAGACGGTGGACGATGCCGGCACGCAGGTAGCCGTTGCCTGAGCTGAGGTGTTCGCGGAAGTGCCACTGCAGGGCATTCACCAGCGTGCCGGACCAGTTCCCCTTGGCGGGGTGCACCACCATATCCGAGGGCTTGTTGATGACAGCCAGGAACTCATCGTGATAGAGGATGTCCAGAGGGATATCTTCCGGCACGGGGATATCGTGCGTGGGCTCGGGCATCTCGACGTGCAACTTGTCGAACTTGCGGCACTTGTATCCGGCCTTGCTCGGCTTGCCATTCACCGTGATGCCCCCGGCGAGGATGGCCCTTTGCACTTCCGAACGGCTCCAGTCTGCACCGAGATGCAAGTGCACGTACTGATCGAGCCGCATCCCTTCCGATTTCACCATCACCACGAGATCAAGCGGTTCGCGGAAGCGCACACTCGGCGTGGGCACCGGCAGAGTCTCCAAATCTTCATCGAGTCCATCCGCATCCTCTTCCGCCATGGAACGTGCCTCGCCGTAATCGTGTGCGTCGCCTTCAGTGTACGCATCGCAAGCCACACTCGCGTGAGGGGAACTGCGGCACGAGTCTATAATGCAGCGATAAACCCCGTGCGAAGTGTGAAGTCTGCACGCCACCTTTTCCGGAGGTGAACAGCGATGGTTGAGCCGCGAATTCTGATGTGCCCGCCGGATCACTATGGCATCGAGTACGAGATTAACCCGTGGATGAATCGCTCACTGGGGGCGGTACGCGTGCTGGCGTTCCAGCAATGGAAGTCGCTGCACGCGGCACTTGTGTCGCTGGGAGTGCAGGTCGAGACGATGCAACCGCAGCCGAACTTGCCGGATCTGGTCTTCACGGCTAACGCGGGTTTGGTGTTCGGCACGACGTTCCTGAGCAGCCGCTTTCGTCATGCAGTGCGGGCACGGGAATCGCCCTTCTTCGAAGCCTGGTTCGCAGAGCACGGCTTCCAGGTCGAGCACATGCCCGAAGAGGCTTACCACGAAGGGGCCGGCGATGCGCTCTTCTGCGGCGAAACGCTATTCGCCGGCTACCGCACCCGCTCGGACGCCTCCGCACACCAGTGGGTTGGCGAGAAGTTCGGCGTTCGCGTGCTGCCCCTGGAACTGGTGAACACGCGTTTTTACCACCTCGACACCTGCTTCTGCCCGCTCGCCCAGGACGAAGCCCTGTACTTTCCGGGTGCGTTCGATGATTACGGACAGCGTGTGCTCCGTGCACACGTCCCCAAGCTCATCGCCGTGACCGAGGACGAGGCGAACCGCTTTGGATGCAATGCCGTGGTGGTGGGCAAGACGGTGATTCACAATAGCCGCTGCCCACAACTCGCCGCAGAACTGACGCAGGCGGGCTACCAATCTCTCGAGGTGGAACTCGACGAATTCCTGAAGGCGGGCGGCAGCGCGAAATGCCTGACACTGCGCCTGGACGGCGAGGAAGCGGCTGCGTGGAAGAATGCTTCTTAGCTTGCTGCATGGCGAGCCCGCAGCGTGCGCGAGGGCAGAAGCACCCTTGCTCAGACTGCGGTCTCGCAACCCCATCTGACTTAATACTGCAGGACCAAACGCGGTGGCGGCTTGTTGCCGCGGCGATCAAGGCCCGCATCCATGACGATGGCGAGCACCGCAAGCATGTGCAGACCGAGCCCCAGATACAGGTAAATCGTCCGCTCCAGGTTAAACTTCGAGTACTCCTGCTCTTCATCGAACTCGACCTTGGCCAGTGCGGCCGCGCTGCCACCAGCCTCCTTGCGCTGGGTCGCGAACTTTTCCTCGACCACGGCTTCCGCCGCGCGCTGCAGGCCGAAGCCGTTGAAGACTTGCGTGAGCACCAACATCAGCGCCAGAATCGCGAGTGTCGCAATGACCAGGTTCTTGTAAGGCCAGAGTTTCAGCAACGGCCGCAGTGGCGGAGGAATCTGGTTTGGATCGAGCGCCGAGGTGCCGCGTTCGACCCAGGCCAGCAGCATCGCCAGGATCAGGCAGAGCAGATATGGCACCATCAGTTCCCAGTCCGAGCGCACTTTGTCCAGCCAGGAGGGGCCGCCGGGGATGAGCGACTCGAGCTGGAAGTTACGATCGACCGATCCGACCATCGCACGCCAGGGGCCCTGGCCATAAACGGGATGGCCGCCGACGTAGGCACCGACCCAGCCGAAGAGCGTGGTGATAAAGGTGAGTGTGAGGCACACCGCGGGCAGCCAGCCGATTACGCGAGGCGAAAACGTGAGGCCGCGCGTCTTCGAATAACCTGCCGGCGTGGCGGGCAATGGTGGCTCACTCATGGCGGATGCCGGGGGAACGACCGGTGGCACATAGCCCGGCGGCGCTGCAGGAACCTCGGCTGGGGGCGGAACGGTGGACATTGCTGCGGGCCCCGGGGGTTGAGGAGCGGTGACTGTTGTGGGTGGTGTCGAGGCAAGCGGCGAGGCCGGTGCCACTTCGGGATTGTAGCGAACCGTTACGGGGAAGGTCTTCCCGCACGATAAACAGAGAGCATCCTGGGCCACGGCGTCGTCCGCGATGCTCACGAGCTTGTAGCAGTGCGGGCAGAGTTGTGTCAGCATGGGCGTCAGTTCACATTACTGTTCGAGTTCACGAAACGCGAGTGCGAGTGCGTCGGGCAGGTCCACCGCGGTGAGGCCGACCTGGCCCCACTGCCTGGCGGCCA
>JBGSZR010000092.1:0-24854 GCA_041750275.1 Gemmataceae bacterium | reverse complement strand
GAGCAGAAAAACGAAGAAAAACGTCAGCCTCGAAAGGCTGACCTACGCAAGCTGAGACACGACCGACCGTTTCACTCTCCGTTGTGGAGTTCTCCCATGTCGCTTTCCCGTCGTCAGTTCCTTGCTGCCAGTGCTGCACTCGGGGTCAGCCCGACCTTGCACTCGGGCTTTGCCAGTGCAATCGATCCCATCAAGCGGCCGAGTGAGAAGCCGGATCTGAAGCTGAGCCTGGCCGCGTATAGCTACCGCAAGTTCCTCGACCTCAAGAAGCCCACGATGACGATGTTCGAGTTCATCGACATCGCCGCGGGCTTGCCACTCGATGCCGTCGAACTCACGTCGTACTTCTTCGCGGAAACTTCGGATGCCTATCTGGAGAAACTCAAGGAACACGCCGCAGCGAAGAAGTTGGCCATCTCGGGCGTGCCGGTTGGCAACAACTTCTGCATCAAGGACGATGCCAAGCGGGCCGCCCAGGTGCAACTCGTGAAGGACTGGACCGCCCGTGCCGCCCGTCTCGGTGCGAAGAGCGTCCGCATCTTCGCGGGGAACCTGGAGAAGGGCGACACGCTCGCGGAAGCCCAGAAGCGAGTAGTCGATGCTCTGAACGAGTGCTGCCGCGTTGCCGAGAAACTGGAGATTTACCTCGCACTCGAGAACCACGGCGGCATCACCGACACGCCTGAACACTTGCTCGATCTCGTGAAGCCCGTCAAGAGTCCCATGCTCGGTGTGAACATCGATACGGGCAACTTCCACACGGCGGACCCGTACGCGGACATCGCCGCGATTGCCCCGTATGGCGTGGTGTCGCAGGTGAAAACGGAAGTCTATCCCGGCAACAAGAAGCAAGAAGCCGACCTCGGCCGGGTCGTGAAGATCCTCAAGGATGCCAATTTCCACGGCTACGTGGCACTGGAATACGAAGCCGCGGAAGACCCCAAGATCGCCGTGCCACGCTATGCTAAGGAACTGCGGAAGCTCATCTCGGGCTGAGTGACACGGCTTCGTCGTCATCCCCATCACTTAACGAGACCTCTCCATGCTTCGAATACTTCTCGCCCTTCTCATCGCCGGCCTCGCCGCTCCCGCGGCCCTCGCCGCCAAGCGGCCGAACATCCTTTACGTCATCGTGGACGATCAGTCGCCTTTCGATCTGAAGGCCTACAACCCGCAGACGCCGCTGCAGACGCCGCGGATCGATCGCCTGGTCGCCGAGGGTATGACGCTGGATGGCGCTTATCAGATGGGCTCCTTCTCGGGTGCAGTCTGCACGCCCTCGCGGCACATGGTCATGTGTGGCCGCACGCTCTGGCACCTGCCGATCGCACCGGGAGCCATGCAGAAGAAGCTTTGCCCGCCGGAACTCGAAAAGAACACCCTCGCAGCGGTGTTCAATCGCGCGGGCTACGACACCATGCGCACCTGCAAGAACGGCAACAGCTACGAGGCGGCCAACAAGCAGTTCACCGTCCGCAAGGACGCCACGAAGCGAGGCGACACCGACGCCACCGGCAGCGCCTGGCACGCCGACCAGGTTCTCGAATACCTCAACACACGCGAAGCCAGCAAGGACGAAGATCCGTTCCTGATTTACTTCGGCTTCTCCCACCCCCACGACACACGGGACGGCAAGCCGGAACTGCTGGCGAAGTATGGCGCCGTGAACCACAAGGATCGCAAGATGCTGCCGCCGGAGAATGCCAGGGCCCCGAAGTTGCCAATCAACTATCTGCCGGCCCATCCCTTCCCGCATGGCCATCCAAACCTGCGCGACGAAGTCGCGGTGGAGGGTGTGTGGGACAAACGGGACGAGCGCACCATTCGCAACGAACTCGGCCGCGAGTTCGCCTGCAGCGAGAACATCGATACCCAGCTGGGCCGCGTGCTGGATAAGTTCCAGGCGATGGGCGAGCTCGAGAACACGTACGTCGTTTACACCGCTGACCACGGCATGGCCATTGGCCGGCACGGCTTGCAAGGGAAGCAGAACCTCTATCAGCACACGTGGCGCGTGCCGTTCATCGTGAAGGGCCCCGGCATCAAGCCCGGCTCGCGTGCCGCTGGCAACATCTACTTGCTGGATACGCTGGCCACGCTCTGCGATCTCGCCGGCATCCAACCGCCCGAGTCCAACGAGGGAATCAGCTTCAAACCCGTGCTCGAAGGCAAGAAGGAAACCATACGCGATGTGCTCTACGGTGCTTACACCGGCGGTACCAAGCCCGGCATGCGCTGCGTGAGGAAAGGCGACTGGAAACTCATCAAATACGATGTGATGTATGGCAAGGTCCGCGAAACGCAACTCTTCAACCTCGCCGAGAATCCGAACGAATTCCTCGCTGAACACCACGATCCGAAGGTGATCGCACTCACCGGTGTGACACCTGAAAAGCATCAGGTGAACCTTGCGGGCGATCCGAAGTACGCCAAGCAACTCGAAGAGATGGAATCGCTCCTGCTCGCCGAAGAGCGCCGCCTCGACGATCCATACCGCCTCTGGAACCAGCCCGACGACGGCCTCAAGCCGCCCACCGCCGAGCCCAAGAAGAAGAACAAGCAGTAGTCAATATTGGCGAGCCGCCCGCGAAAGCGGGCGGAGTCCTCCACTCATTCCCGCCTCGCTCAAGGACAGCATCATGCTGCGATTCGTCTTCCCCCTGTTCACGCTAATTGCCTTCGCCGTGCCAGCCACAGCCGCGCCCAACGTCGTGCTCGTGATGGCGGACGACCAGGGTTGGGGCGACATGGCGTACAACGGTCATCCGCATCTGAAGACCCCACACTTCGATGCGATGGCGAAGGAAACGATCCGCTTTGATAACTTCCACTCGGCTGCACCCGTCTGCTCACCAACGCGGGCCAGCGTGCTCACGGGTCGCACGCCCAACCGTATGGCCACCTTCAGCTGGGGCCATCCCATTCGTCCCCAGGAATCGACACTGGCAGAAGTGCTCAAGACCGCCGGCTACCGCACCGGCCACTTCGGCAAGTGGCACCTTGGCTCCGTTCAAAAAGCCGGGCTCTCCACCCCTGGCCAGTGTGGCTTCGAGGAATGGATTTCCGCTCCTAACTTCTTCGACCTCGATCCCGTGCTCAGCGACAAAGGCACCGCTGTCGCCTTCAAGGGGGACAGTTCCGATGTCACCGCGGATTTGGCTCTGAAGTTCATCCGGGAGAGTGCAGCCAAGAAGCAACCGTTTCTCGCAGTCGTGTGGTTCGGTTCGCCGCACAACCCGCACAAGGCATTGCCCGACGACCGCAATCTCTACGCGGACCAGCCCGCAGCCGATCGCGATTTCCTCGGCGAGATCACCGGCATGGACCGTGCTTTCGGCCGCATTCGCTCCACCATCGCCGAACTCGGCCTCAAGGACGACACCATCCTGTGGTATTGCTCCGATAACGGGGCCTTGCCGAAACTCGGTTCCACCGGTGATCGCCGCGGCTTCAAGGGGCAGGTGTACGAGGGCGGCCTGCTCGTGCCCGCCTTGCTCGAATGGCCGTCACGCTATCCAAAGCCGCAGGCGATCGACGTGCCCTGTGTCACCTCGGATATTTACCCCACGGTGCTTGACTGGACCGGTGCGAAGGCGGCCCACCAGCCGCCACTCGATGGCATCAGCCTCGTGCCGCTGCTCGATGGCAAAGCGAAGACGCGAAGCAAACCGATCGGCTTCTGGGATCACCCCACGGGCGGCGTCAGCACACCCGCGAAGGCATGGATGGACGAGTTGCTCGCCGAGCAGAAGGCGGGGCGTGAGCCGAACGATCCGAAGAAACTCTTCAGCACGGCTGGAATGCTCGACAAGAAGTATCCGCTGGACAAGTTTCCCGGGCACGCGGCCTGGCTCGATGGTTCGTGGAAATTGCATCGCATCGAGAACGCCAAGAGCGTTGACGTGAAGTGGGAACTCTACGACCTGGCGAAGGATCCGAAGGAAGCGAACAACGTGCTGGCTGCCGAGCCGAAGCGGGCCGCGGCGATGAAGCAGCAACTCAACGACTCGCTCGCAGCGGTGGTGCACAGTCTCAATGGCGACGATTACCCCACGAAGTGAGGATGCCATGCAAGCAGACGAACCATTCATCAACCCCGTCTCGCGGCGGGTCTTCCTGGCCAGCAGTGCGGCCCTCGCATCTGTATCCCGATCTGCCTCGGAGGAACTGCGCCTGCCACATCAGGCGAGCGGCGTGAAAATCGGCGAGGTCACGGATTCGTCCGCCCTCATCTGGACCCGGCTCACCGCGAACTCCAAACGCAATGCCGCTGGCAAGAAGATCGTCGGCAAGGGAGCAAAGCAAGAACCGGCTTTAACGGATGCCGAGGTGGAGCAACTGCACGGAGCTTGCCCCGGTGCTGCCGGCCGCATCCGCGTTCGCTATGGAACAACGGACGACCTCGTGGAATCGAAGGCCACGGAATGGGTCGATGTTTCCGCGGAGTCGGACTTCTCCCACGTGTTCGCGCTCACAGGCTTGCCCGCGGATAGCACGATCTATTACTCCGTGGACACGACGGACCCGCAGAAAGTGCCACATCCTTCACAGAGCGGCTTCTTTCGCACGGCCGTGAAGCCCGATGCCGCCACGGAGATTGCCTTTGCCGTGGTGACGTGCCAGATGTATGCGGACCTGGACCACGCGGATGGTTTCCACATTTACCCCACCATTCGTGCACTCGCACCCCGTTTCTTGGCCTTCACGGGGGACAATGTTTACTACGACAACGAGCAGCCGCGAGCCGTCACTCCCGCACTCGCTCGCTATCACTGGGAACGCATGTTCAGCCTGCCGCGACACATCGAGTTGATCGGCAACATTGCCACGTACTGGGAGAAGGATGACCACGACACCTTGAAGGATGACTCGTGGCCTGGCCAGAAGATGGGTGAACTGACATTCGAGGAAGGGCAGCGCATCTTTCGGCAACAAGTGCCCATGAGCACGAACATTTACCGCACCTTCCGCTGGGGCAAGTACCTGCAAATCTGGCTCACCGATGGTCGAGATTTCCGCTCGCCGAACACGATGAAGGATGGCCCCGAGAAAAGCATCTGGGGCAAGGAACAGAAAGACTGGCTCTTCCGCACCCTGAAGGCAAGTGATGCGACATGGAAGGTGATCATCACGCCAACGCCGATCGTGGGGCCGGACCGCGCGAACAAGAAGGATAACCACGCCAACGCGGGCTATACGCACGAGGGGAATGAGGTGCGTGCCTGGCTGCAGGCGAATGTGCCGGGCAACTGTTTCACGGTCTGCGGCGACCGCCACTGGCAGTACCACTCTGTCCACCCACAGACGGGGTTGAACGAGTTCTCCGTCGGTGCGGCCAGCGATCAACATGCCGGTGGCTCACCGGGCGAGAACAAGGAGTATCACAAGTTCCACCGCGTGAAAGGCGGCTTCCTCTCTGTACTTGCACGCGAAGAAACGATCGTGTTCCGCCATCACGACGTGCAGGGCAAAGTGGTGTATCAGTACGAAGCGCGAATCGGATGATCAACACGATACGAGCCCGCCGTGTGAGCGAGGGAGAACGCCTCTTGCTCACACGGCGGGCTCGTGATTGATCGCGATGATCACTTCCCTTCGCTGGCCCATTTTTTGTTCAGGTCGATGTTGCGTTGCAGTTCGTCGTTGGTCGCCTTCTTGGCTCCGCCACCGAGATAAGTCTTCATATCCGAGTCGTACATCGCCATCGGTTCGGGCTGCCGACCCTTGTCGCCGGTCGATTCTTCCCAGTCCGCGAGCCGCTTGCGCATCATGTTGAGCGTGGCGATGTGCTTCGGATCGCCGGCCAGGTTGTTGACCTCGAAGGGATCCGCGGCGAGGTCGTAAAGTTCCTCGGCTGGGCGCTTTTCCGCGAACAATAACTTCTCGCTGAGGTCGTGGAGTTTCTTCGCCGCGTGGAGTTCGCGGAGCTTCTTCACGATCGCCTTGTCATCCTTGTAACGGTTCGGCTGGAGGTGCGGCCGTTCGTTGAGGTAGTTGCGGATGTACTTGAAATCCTGAGTGCGGACGCTTCGCATGTGCTCCATCGTTTCATCGCAACGGTCACGCGCTGCGTGGGCGGCCTCACGCGGAACATAGTCCTTCGCGAGCACATCGCGGCCCTGCATCCACTTCGGTATCTCGATACCCGCCAGTGCCAGCGACATTGCGGTCATGTCGATGTGTTCGACAAGATCGGTGCGCACAGCGCCCTTCGCGATGCCCGGGCCACGGACCACGAACGGTACGTGCAACCCTTCGTCGTACAGAAACTGCTTGCCACGGGCATGGCTGATGCCGTGATCGGTCATGAAGAAGACGACCGTGTCCTCGAGCAACTGTTCCTTCTCGAGTCGAGCGATCACGTCGCCGACTTCCTTGTCCGTGTAGCGGCAGCAATCGAGGTAGTCAGCCCAATCCTGGAGGATCACGGGATCGCGTGGGTAATAGGGCGGAAGCTTCACATCCTCGGGTTTCGTGTTGGAGCCGAGTTCCTTCGCCACGCGGGTTTCCCAGCCCTTGTTGGGTGCCTGTCCGCGGTGTTTGCCGCCGTGGAGTTGCACCTGCATGAAGAAGGGTTGCCCGGGCTTGCGGCCGGCCCAGTCGTTGCCGTCGTACATATTGCGTGGCCATTCAAAGTTGTAATCGGTCTTGGCGAGTTGCTGGCCTTTCGTGCCCGGCCCGCCGTTGCAGGTGTAGTACCCTGCCTTCTGGAAGAGCACGGGCACCGGCACCACCTCGCCTGGCAAATGAATCTTCATCTCGCCCCGGCCGCTGCGGTGATGGTGTGATCCGATCGTGGTCTGGTAGCAACCCGTGATGAGCGCTGAGCGGCACGGCGAGCAGACGGGCACTGTCACGAAGCACTTCGTGAACAGCGTCCCCTCGGTGGCGAGTCTGTCCACGTGCGGCGTCTGAATGGTTTTCTCGCCGTAACAGGAGAAGTTCGCGGACATATCGTCCACGAAGATCCAGACGATATTCGGTCGCTTTGGTGGCTCGGCAGAATAGCCTGGCATCGCGATTACGAGCAGGACCAGGAACGCGAATCGAAACATGATGATCTCACCTGGGGAGAGTAGCTCTTACTTCTTGCGGTTCACGCCATCGGTGTAGGGCGGCTTCTCGAATCGCGGTTCCTTCTCCACGAGTCGCGGGTCGCCGGCTTCGGTGAGCAACTTCGAAAGTTGATCCGCCTGTGCTTTGCGGGCATCCTCGTATTCCTTGGAACCAGCCAGGTTCTTGACCTGGTGCGGATCGGTGCGGAGGTCGTAGAGTTCTTCCGCGGGGCGTTTGCCGAAGGCGTAGTTGTAGTGCCATTGCCACTGCGAATCGTTGCGGTGCTGCACAAGCCAGGCCTTGGTGGGGCTGGCATCCATGTCTGCGAACGCCGCGTATGTATCGTTCTCCAGGGCGCTGACCTCGGGGGCTTTTTCTGCGCTCACCCCGCGTGGGTCGCCGAGCGGATAACGATCCGGGGCAAAGTTGCGGATGTAGAGGAAGTCTTTCGTGCGAATCGCTCGTTGCGGATAAGGCAGGTTGCCTTCACGGGCATTGCCGACGTGGCGCTCGCGCCCAGTAATGACGTACGTGCGCGCGGGGTCCACCTGCCCGCCTTGTTTCGAGGTGAGCACGGGCCACAGCGATTTTGCACCCATCCCGGCCGGGTGCTTGACGCCAGCGACATCAAGGAATGTCGGTGCGAGGTCCATCAGGTTCGTGAAGTCATCGACAACGCGCGGGCCGGGGATCTTGGGCCCAGCCGCGACGAGGGCGACGCCAGTGCCGAAGTCGTAGAGGTTGCATTTGCCGCCGGGGAAGCCGGGTGCACCGTGGTCGCCGCTGATGACCACGATGGTGTTCTCGAGTTGCCCCGCCAGCTTGAGTTGCTTGAGGATCACGCCCACGTAGGCATCGAAGGCCTGCGCTTCACCCAGGTAATCGGCGAAGTCTTCACGCACCTCGGGCACATCGGGCATAAAGGGCGGCAACTTCCCCTTCAGCGAATCGGGTTCGATATCCCACAACGCCTTACCGGAACCCTTCACCCACTTTCGGTGTACGTTGGTGGGGCCGAACATGAAGAAGAAGGGTTTCTCCGCCTGGCGTGCTTTGAGGAACGACGCGAAGTTGCCTTCCACCTGGCCGACGAGTTCCGCCTTGGCCTCGGCGACCGTCTTGCCTTTCTGCACGGCTTGCGTGGCGAGTTGCGAGAACTGGTTGAAACCCATGCCGGATTTCTGGTACGCGAATTCCTGCTTGCCGATGGGGGCGTCCGCGGGTGTGCCGGGGCTCCAGACCTTGGCCATCTTGCCGATGTCGTAGCCGGAATCGCGAAGCAGGAGCGGGAAGGTTGGGATGCTTTCGTCCCAGACTGCGCCATTGAGGATGGCGCCGCGTCCGGTGTTGAAGAAGTACCGGCCGCTGAGCAGCGAACTGCGGCACGGGGTGCAGGACGGAGCGGGCACGAAGGCATTACGGAAGATCACACCCCGCGCGGCAACCGCATCGATGTTCGGAGTCTGAATGACGGCATTCGCAGTCGGCTTCGCATCGAGCGCTGCATAGCACGACGCGTAGCGGCCCCAGTCGTCCGCAAAGCAGAAGACGATGTTTGGCCGCTCGGCAGCGGAAGCCGATCCCGCGAACAGCAGCAGCGCAAGAGCCCGAATGGTGTGCATCATTCATCTCCGATGAAGGGGGAGAGTCGTTACTTTTTCTTCGGTTGCTGCAGGGGCGGAAAGACCGGCTTCACGAGCGTGGCATCCCAGGCGTCCAGTTCTTTCTGCAGTGCGGCGACTTTCTCCGTCTGCGAATCGGCCTGGTTTTTCGATTCGGAGATGTCGCCGGCCAGGTCGTAGAGTTCGGCGGGGTTCTTGCCAATCTTCACGAGCTTGCTGGAACCCTTGCGAATCGCACAGGCTTGCCCCTCACCCATGCGCCAGAAGAGCGTGCGCTCGGCGAGCGATGTCTGCGCCTCTCCGGTGAGATACGGGATGAGGTTCACGCCATCGAGTGTGACGCCTTTTGGTGCGTCACCATTGGCCACGGCGATGGCGGTCGGGAAGACATCAAGCGAGGTCACCGGGTCTTCGAACGTCCCGGGCTTCAGCTTCGCAGGCCAGGTCACCGCGAACGGCACACGCACGCCGCCTTCGTACGCCTGACCCTTGGCACCTCGCAACGGTGTGTTGCGGCAATTGGTCACGGCCACAGGTCCACCATTATCGCTGAAGAAGAAGATGAGCGTGTTCTGGTCGAGCTTCAGGTCCTTCAGCTTCGCGGCGACAGCACCGATGGCATCGTCCATCCCGCAGATCATCGCACCGTACGTGCGGAGTTTCGGTTCTTCGATCGCCTTCACGCGTTCGAGGTATTTCTCGGGTGCCTGCAGCGGTGTGTGTGGTGCGTTGAAGGCGAGATAGAGGAAGAACGGATCCGCCTTGTGTGATTCCACGAACGCCACGGCCTCGCGGCCAATCGCATCGGTGAGGTATTTCTTTTCCTCGACCGGTTTCTCGTTGCGGACGAGCGGAATGAGGTATTCCTGCTTCGCCTTCATGGGGTTCGTGAGAAACTGATTGTGGTCGAAATACTGGTGCCCGCCTCCCAGGCAGCCGAAGTACGAATCGAAGCCGCGACGATTGGGGTGGAACGAAGGGTGTGCACCGAGATGCCACTTGCCTATGGCACCCGTGGCGTAGCCCGCTTTCTTGAGGGCATCAGCGATCGTGGTCTCGCTGAGCGGTAAGCCCATCACCGTGCTCTCCGGCAACCATCTCGGGTTGTACTCGTGGCCGAATCGCTGTTGGTAGCGGCCCGTGAGGAGGCCCGCCCGGGTCGGCGAGCAGAATGGATGGGACACATAGCCATTGGTGCAGACAATGCCGGCCTTCGCCAGCGCATCGAGATGCGGTGTCGGGATGTCCTTGCAACCCTGGAAGCCCACATCCGCATAGCCCAGATCATCCGCCAGGATCAGGATGATGTTGGGTCTGCCGGCAGGTTCGCGGGCTGCTGCCGTTGAGTGGAGGAGGCCCAACGCAAGCAGGCACAGCAGAGCACGCATGATGAACCTCGTATGGGAAATGACGCGATTCTACAGGCTCATTCCGCGGCTGCGACACTCAAATCGATCGACTTTGCATGCTACTTCGCATGTTCCGAAACTAGCGATTACACAATGACCGGCAGCTTGCGGCGGCCAATGCCCTCCACATCCGCGCTCTTCGGCAGGCGGTGCTGATTCTCCGCTTCCCAGCTGGCGACCTCGTCCATCAGTGCATCGACGATATCCTTCTCATCCACGCGGCGGACGATCTCGCCATTGCGGAAGATCATCCCCTTGCCGTCGCCGGCGGCGATGCCGATGTCCGCTTCACGGGCTTCGCCAGGGCCATTCACGACGCAGCCGAGCACGCTGATCTTCACGGGCAGGCGCTTACCCTTCAGGCGGCCTTCCAGTTCCGCGATGATCTTTTCGAGATCGATGGCGAGTCGGCCGCAGGTGGGGCAGGCGATGAGTTCGGGCCGGCGAACGCGGCGCTGCGTGGCTTGCAGAATATCAAAGGCCGCGGCAATCTCGGGCACCGGATCGCCCAGCAGGGACACGCGAATGGTATCGCCAATGCCATCGAGCAGAATCGGGGCGAGCCCGCAGGCGGACTTGGTGACGGCATAAGGCGGCTTGCCCGCCTCGGTAATGCCGATGTGCGTGGGGTAATCGGCCAGTTGGGCAAACAGCCGATACGCTTCCACGGCCACCAGAACATCGCTCGATTTGATGGAGACGATCATCTGGTCGTAGCCTTCACCCTCGGCAATCTCGATGTAGCGCAAGGCGCTTTCGACCATCGCGGGCGGGCACGGGAAGCCGTACTTCTCGTTGAATTCGCGTTCGAGGCTGCCGGCATTCACGCCGATGCGCATGGGAATGCCTTTATCCTTGGCCTTGCGAACGACCTGGCGGAAGCGGTCCATGCCGCCGATGTTGCCGGGGTTGATGCGAATCTTGTCCACGGGGTGATCGAGGGCAGCGAGTGCCATCTTGTAGTCGAAGTGGATATCGCAGATGAGCGGGATGCCGATGCGTTTCTTGATAGCGGAGAGTGCCCCGGCATCCTCGGGCTTGGGCACTGTGACGCGGACGAGTTCGCAGCCGGCTTCCTCGAGTGCGTGGATCTGCTGGATAGTGCCTTCGACGTCGAAGGTGTCGGTGGTGGTCATGGATTGCACGACGATGGGGTTGTTGCCGCCGATGACGCGGCCGCCCACGTTCACTTCACGCGTTTTGTGCCGGGGCTTGCCGGGCACCTTCGGGGCGCGTTCGAGCACGGAGAGATCGAAGCGGGACGTGGCCATCGTTGCATTCCTGTGGGTGAGCGCAGATCCTCTACCACCAATTCAACCGGAATCCGTGCAGTCCGGCAACGGGAAGTGGAGTGCAACCTGGCACGCCCGCCACATTAATGGACGGAAGCTGTGTGAGCGTGATGTGATGAAAGCGGAGCGTGAATCGCAGGCAACCGCTCCGGCCGCCGACGTGGTCCGGTTCGCCAGGTGGTGGGCACAGGCAGGGCGAGCAGCTTTCGTGATGGTTGTTTCCGTGGAGCGCGGCCATCCCGGCCGCTGGCCACGGAGCGTCTATAACGCTGTTTCATCAAAGGATACTCAATGCACACGGTTCGCTGAGGTGATGCGGCCGGGACGGCCACGCTCCACCGAGATGGTCCGTGTGAAATGTAGATACCGCATTCCCCTCCAACTTCCGATCTGCTCACCTGTACTTGCGATTGCGCTCAGCCGCCCGTGCGTTTGACCTTGTAGCCGAGTTTCTCGAGTTCGGCGGTGATCTTGTCGCGGTGTTCGCCCTGGATTTCGATTTTGCCTTCCTTCACGGTGCCGCCGGTGCCGCATTTCTGTTTGAGTGTTGCGGCGAGTTCCTTCACACCGTCGAGTGTCAGAGGCAGGTCGAAGACGGTGGTGACGCCTTTGCCATGCCGGCCCGCGGTCTCCCGGCCCACGCGAACCGTGTGAACCTTCTTCGGCTTCTCGGGCAGCGGTTTCGCGGGTTTCGGCACATCGGCGACCACACTGCCGCCGAGGAGGCGGGCAATCAATCCCGAGACTTCACGCTCGATGTCTGCGGCATCCGCAATGGTCCACCGTTCGGCGACGTCCGGTGCTTCGCCATTAATGGCAATAGTGGTTGCCGGCGGTTGTTCGGTTGAAGCCAAGCTACCTTCGAAAGCCAGGCCGAGCCGCGAGGCGACGCTGTTAAAGTGGCCCATCACGGCTGGGCCGTGCTTCCCGCTGTGATCGAGGAAGAGCACGCATTTCTTCTTCCGCGGATTCATCCCGGCTCCGATTCAATTCGCGCTGAACTCGGGCGGGAACTTGCGGTCCGCCCGCGATGCCGAGATGCGGATCGCCTGCACGATCATCTCGGCTCGTAGTTCCGCCCGTGCCTCGGCCAGCAGCGATTGCTTGATTTCCAAGGGCAAGGGCAAAGCATACGAAAGCACATCGCAGACGTGACCGAGCGGCATCTCACCTTCGAAGAGGTCCACGAGTTGTTGCCGGGCGGGTCCCTCTGGTGCAAAGCGTGGCAGCACGGCCTCCGCGAGTTCGCGGCGGAGTTCCGTGAGGCGGGCGAGATCGTCAGACGCGATATCGCCGATCAGTTCGGAACGTGCGACGCGATAGTGCCGATCAACGGCAATTTCCTCCACGAGGGCAATGCGGGCCAGCCCTTGCAGGCGCAGGTTATAGCGCCCATCGGGCAATTTCTCGTGCCAGATGATGCGGCCGAGGCAGGCCACGGATTCGATCTCGGGCGTGCCGTCGTACTCTTCTTCCCACCCCGGTCGTAGCAGCACGATGGAGAGAAGTTGATCGGTGGCGAGGGAATCAGCCATCAGTTGACGTTAGCGCGGCTCGAAGATGTGCAATCCTTGCACAACCTGCGGAAACAGCACGAGATTTGGGAGAGGAAAGAGGCGGGCCAGGCCGTTAAAGCCCGACAGTGCCGCCTGATCGCTATTCATGGCGAACCTCGGTGTCCTCGTCGGGCCATGTCTGCGGGTCGGGATCGAGCACGATCCGCGGGGCAGGCGGAGTGGTGGTCGTTCCATTCAACAGCGGTGCGAGTGCGTCGAAGACCTGGCTCCAGAATCCCTCCACGTCGAGCCCGCGATAGCGAGGCCGAAACGGTTCCATGTAGCGCTTTCCAGAATCGGAGAGTCGGGCCGCGCCGGATCTGTTGCCGTTGCCACCATGGTAAAGGGCGACGGCGGCCTGAATCAAGGACTGATAAAAACGCCGCTCCGTGGCGGGGCAGTCTCGCCACAAATCTTCCCAGATTTCGTGGGCATCGAAGTAGTCGCTGCGATTAAAGAAAAGAATCCCCTGCAAGTAACGCGGGTCGTATTCGTGGGCTTCGGATGAGGGTGAGTCGCGCATATCGGCCGCATTCGTCATCGAGTATTCTTAAATTGGATGGAGACGAACGGAGCAGCGTCACTCCGCTGGCGAGGTGTCGCTTTTCGTTCGATAATCGATTGTAGACATTCTCACGAGCCGGTGACCGATGCTGTTCTCATCTGCGAAATGCCCGCTGCCGGCCCTGACATCCTGGTGCCAGGCGCTCAAACACAGCATCGGTGCCGGTCTCGACCCGATCAAGATCTTTCGGCAGCAAGCCAAGTCCGGCCCGCGTGCGCTGCGGCCCATCGCCGGGGACATCGCCCAGAAACTCGGCAAGGGATCTTCACTGGAAGACGCCCTGGAACCATACCGCGATCGCTTCCCGCCGCTGTTCGTGGAGATGGTCGCGGTCGGCGAGCAAACGGGCCGACTGGAAGACACCTTCACCGAACTGGAAACGTACTACGAAACCACGCTCCGCGTGCAGCGCGATTTCCGCAGCCAGATGGCCTATCCCGCCATTCAGTTCGTGGCTGCGGTCTTCATCATCTCGGGCCTGATCTTCGTCCTCGGCCTGCTTGGCAGCACGATGGACCCGCTCGGGTTAGGCCTCAGCGGCACGATGGGAGCCTTGCTGTTCATGGTCGGTGCCTTCGCGCCCGTGCTGTTGTTGCTCTTCCTGTTCAAGCTCTCCGCCGATCACGTGCAGTGGCGCAGCCGACTCGAAGGCATGCTTCTGATCGTTCCTGCGTGGGGCCCAGCGCTGTTGCAATTCGCGCTGCACCGCTTCAGTGTGGCCCTGATGATGACGAGTGAAGCCGGCTTGAAAGCACAGAAAGTGCTGCACTATAGCTTCCGCGCCACGGCAAACAGTTCCTTCGAACGCGGCTCGAAGAAGGCGATCACCGTCGTGAAGAAGGGCGGCGAATTGAATGAAGCGCTGGTCGCAAGTGGTGCACCCTTCCCCGAGGATTACCGCAATGCCATTGAGGTCGCCGAGGTGACGGGCAATATCTCCGAGGTTGCCGAGCGGCTGAGCGAATCGCATCGCATCGAAGGCGCTCGCCGGCTCAAGGAGGCCGCCCAGTTCACGAGCTACGCGATTTACGCCTTCGTTGCCCTGCTCATTATCGCCGCCATCTTCAGCATCGCTGGCAGCATCATGGGTGTGTACAGCGATGCCACAAAGGGACTATGAAACCCTGATTCTTCGCCCGGATAGCCGCGATGCGAAGTCCGCAAAGCGGAGCGCGATTCAACCCCTCACTTCTTCGGCAGCACTACAGCAATATCGCACAGGCCCCAGGGCGTGGAGCCGAATACCTTCTCCATCAGCGCGGAATCGTAGTCGCGCCGTAGCGTGGCTGTCTCCACGATTTCCAGGCTCGGCGGCAGCGTGTTGCGGAACCCCGCGAGCGAATCGCGATGCGTGAACAGGATCACCGTCCGTGGCCGATGATGGCAATCGACCATGAGTTGGTTCGTGTCCTTCGTGCGAACCTTCTCAAAGTCGCTGCGATCGGCATAGAAGGCCAGCGAATCGCAGTTGCGCGGATAGGTGATCACGACCGTGTCGCGATCGGTGACGAAGCGTTCGACGAGTTCCGGCCGGCCGAATGGCGAACGCTCCCGGGCGTACCACGGCAAGCCGATGTGATGCACGAAAAGCAACACCCCCGCCATGCCCGCTACCATCAGCCGCGTGGAACGTGCGGTGTTCCAGTGCGTGCGGGCGACAAACTCGCCCAGCGCGAGGCACAAGAAGGGATAAGCCGGAAGGATGTATGTCGGCAGTTTGCTCCCGGAACAGCTGAAGAAGAACACGCACCAGCCGCCGGCGAGGAGCCAGAAGCCCCCGGCGAGCGATGGGCGTGCGGCGTTCGGCTCAACGAGCAACGAACGGAAATAGGCCAGGAACAACAGCGTGCCGGGTAACAGGCCGCCAAGCAGTAGTGGCGCGTAGTACCACACGGGTTGCAGGTGGTCGAACGGTTGCAGGAAGCGCTTGACGTTGTGTTCCCAGAAGAAGTGCTTCAGGAATGCCGGCTCACGGAAATACATCGCGACATACCACGGCAAGTTCACGGCCACGACGACGGCGAAGAAGAGCACATAGTGAAACCAGCGAACCCGCACTTGCTTTGCCAGGAAGCCGAAGGCCCACAGCGGCACGAACAGGAGCACCTCCGAGATCGGCCCCTTCGTGAGGAACCCGAGGCCCGAGGCGAGCGCAGCCGCGAGCCACCAGCCAAGCTTCATGCGGCCCGTGCGCACGGCCTCAAAACCGCACACCACGGACGTGGTCACGCACAGCACAAGCAGCCCATCGAGCAGCAGCAACCGAGCCACCGCGGCGAACCCTGGTGCCACACTGAGCAACACCGCAGCCCAGAGCGCGGAGCGCTCGCCCACACTGCGTCGGCCCAGGGAGTAGACCACGAGAATCGTGAGATGCACACACAACGCCGGCACCAGCCGCGCGGCAACGGGGCTCACACCGAACGCGGCATAGCTCAGTGCGATCAACCAGTACATCAACGGCGGTTTGTCCAGATAGGCTTCACCTTGCAGCGTCGGCACCACCCACTCGCCGCGTTCAAACATCTCCTTCGGAATCTGGGCGTAGCGGCCTTCATCGGGCTCGAGCAGGTGGAAGCCTAGCGTGGGATAGAGCAAGAGCGCCGGCAGGAACAGCACCAGAAGCAAGGAGTGCAGGCGAACGCGCGTGTCGGCATCCGCTGCACCGGTGAACAGCACCCGCGTGAAGAGAAAGGGCAGCCAGCCCCCGATTGTGCGCGGCAACGCCGTCGCCTCAGCCACCATCATCGCGCCCTCGTTCCTGCGAAAGAGGACGCGTTATCGCAAACCAGGGAACATGGGTCAACGCGAATGGGTAAGCAGGCGAGCGGTGCCCGTGACGGCACTGTTCTCACTTCAAGGCGAGCGGTGCCCGTGAGGGCACTGCTGCTTCACGAAAGGTCAAACCTTGACCAGCGCTGGTAACACCGTGCACACCCACTCGCACGCCAACCGCTATGGCCAGGCGTTTCCGCCTCCGGCATCCGATTTGCCCGCGTAAGATGCTGGTGTCCCGATCCAGATTCCAAGGAATTCAACATGAGAAGTGCTCTTCGCTTCCTCGCCCCGGCCACGCTCTTCGCGTTCACATTGTTGATGGTGCCACGCAACACCGAGGCGGCCCAGAAAGAAGACTCTGTTGCCGCCATGACGGCGAAGGCGACAGCATTCCTCAAGACCTCCCAGAATGCCGACGGGAGCTGGGGCAAGGAGCCGCAGAGCCGAGGCGTCACCGGCATCGTTGTCACCGGCTTGCTTCGCACCGGCACCGCACCCGCCGATGCCCCTGTCGCCAGGGGGCTCGCCTTCATCGAGGGGCTGGTGAACACGAAGGAAGGGCATATCGCGGGGAACGACGATCGCGCCATTCTCATTAACTACACCACGAGCATCAACGTGATGGCCCTCGTGGCCGCCAACAAGGAGGACAAGTACAAGGCTGCGATCGGCAATGCGGCCAAGTATTTGAAGTCATATCAGTGGGACGAAACCCACGGAAAGAACATGGAGAGCGACTACTACGGCGGTGCAGGCTACGCCGGCGACAAGTCGCGCCCGGATCTCTCGAACACCGCCTTTTTCCTGGAAGCGTTGACCGATGCCGGCGTGCCGAAGGACGATCCCGCGTTCAAGAAGGCCGCCGTGTTCGTGAGCCGTTGCCAGAACTTCAAGAGCGAGCACAACCTCGCCCCGTGGGCTGCCAAGAACAATGATGGCAGCTTCATCTACACCGGTGCCAATGGTGGCGAGAACCGCCGCGATAACGATGCCCGCATGACCGACATGGGCGGCTACGGCAGCATGACCTACGCCGGCACCAAGAGCCTCATTTATTGCGGAGTCAGCAAGGACGACGAACGCATCAAGAAAGCCCTGGAATGGATCGGCAAGAACTACACACTCGACAGCAACCCCGGCATGCCGGAAGCGGACAGCCAGCGTGGTCTGTACTACTACTACCACACCTTCGCCAAGGCGATGAACGCACTCGGTGTCGATGAATTCACAGACGCGGCCGGCAAAAAGCACGATTGGCGTGCCGAACTCATCGCCGCACTCGCAAAGCGCCAGAAGCCAGACGGCAGCTGGGTCAACGAGAACGACCGCTGGATGGAAGGCGACCCCAATCTCGTCACCGGATACGCGCTGATGGCCCTGTCGTACTGCAAGAAGAAGTGATTGCAGATGCAGACTCCGGCCACGTCCGTGGCCGGGCGAGCATCATTCGAGTCGGTATTATCCGTGGAGCGCGGCCGTCCCGGCCGCTTGCGTAGGCGATTCTGTTGCATCGAAGGATTGCCATAGCACAATGCCCGCTGAGGTGATGCGGCCGAGACGGCACTCCACCGAGAAATTGAATGAGTAATGGTGCTTGCGAATTCCCATGCACTTTCGAGCTGCTGACTCGACATGGGCTGGCTCGCCATAGGATTGAGTGACATCCATACGGCCCGCTTAAGCGACCGAAGTCTTAGCATCACCTAACGCGAAAGGGGCCAGCCGATGTTCGGCTGGCCCCTTCTCATTGGCTTACTTCTCGATCGCGGCTGAGGCTTAACCCTCGACCACCTCTTCCTCGGTTTCTTCCCTGGTCGTTTCTACTTCGTGCGTGGCATGTTCGTGGTGGCCTTCGCCGAAGATCAGCAAGAGCGGGGCGGCGACGAAGATCGAACTGTACGTTCCCACAAGCACGCCCATCACCATCACAAAGGCGAAGAGGTGAACACCTTCACCCCCTGCGATGTAGAGCACGATGCTCACCAGGAAGACCGTGGCCGCGGCCAGGATGGTACGGCTCAGCGTCTGGTTGACGCTATCGTTGATCATCTGGGCCGTAAGGTCCGGGTTTTTGCCGCGGACTTCGCGGATACGGTCGAAGACCACGATGGTGTCCGTCACCGAATAGCCCACGAGCGTAAGCAACGCAGCCACGGTAACCAGATCGATCTTGAAGTCGTAGAGCGCCAGCAACGGACCGAGCGGCGTCTCGTGCAGGTAGTGACAGGCGGCGATGGCACCGAGCGTGAGGCAGAGGTCGTGCACGAGGCAGAGCACGGCGGCGAGGCCGAACGTCCAGTTGCCGAAGCGGAACCACAGATAGAGCAGGATCGCGAGCCAGCTAGCAACGATGGCCCAGAAGGCCTTGGTGCGGGTATCGCTGGCCAACTGGCTATCGAAGACTTCGAGGCGAATCGGCTCGGGCCGCGATTCGAAGGCCACCTTGGTCTCGGAGAGCACACGGGCGAACGTCTTCGCATCAACCGCCTTCGCGGCTTCATCCGCACCGGAGAGCGCGGCGAACTTCTTGTTCCCGGCCACGCTCAATTGCATCTCCTGGTATCGGCCACTGACTTCCTGGCCGAGCCCCTTAAGTTCCATCGTCGTGGTTTCATCATCCGCGTCGGCCTGCTTGAACTGCTGCATGAGCAACTCGCGGACCTGGCTGACCGAGGCGGGATTCTCGAACACGAGTTTCACGACCGGGCCGGTTATCTCGGACGGGATGGTCATGCGGGTGCTATCGATGAGCGATTGTCCCTTGTCGTCGCGCAGCAGGCGATCGATGCTGACGCGGACCAGATCGGGCTGTCGCTCCGTGGTGCGGATGGTGAAGTAACGGCTGCGACCATTCGACGGGCGTTCCTCAGTGGAGAGGAACATCTGCTCGACCGAGACATCGGGCAAGGTCTTGGCCCGATCGAGCACGGCCTTCTCCATCGCGGCCTCGTCGTTGCCGACGGGTTTCTCCGTGAGCGTGACGATGGCGAGCGACGTGGAACCATCCGCATTCTTGTATGCAAGTTCGTACAGGTACGTGCCGAGGGCAGCGGCGGATTCTTCGTTATCCGGCTTGTTCAGCCAGGTCGCCTTCTCGACGTTGAGTTGCTTCTTCTGGTTGTCCTCACCGAGCAGTTCGCGGAAGCCAGGCTTGCCATCGACGGTGCCGAGCGCGCGTTCCTCGCCATCCTTGAGTTTGCCGGCGTAGACGGTGCCCCCGCGGAAATCGACGTTCAGCACGTCCTCACCGCGGAAGAGGAACAGACCCAGGCCAGCCAGCGTGAGGCAGGTGGTGATCGTGAAGAAGATGAAGCGGTACTTCATCGGGTTGAAGGTGGGGCGTTCGAAGAGTCGCATCATGCGGAGGTTCGTCAGCCACTTCTTGTGCATCCAGAAATCGAAGATCAGTCGCGTCATGTACAGCGAGGTAAACAGGCTGATGACGAGGCCGACCGTGAGGCTGATGCTGAAGCCCTTCAGGTTGTCGTTGCCAAGTGAGTAGAGCACCACGGCGGTGAAGATACTCGTCAAGTGGGTGTCGATAATCGTGGGGAAGGCCCGGTCGTAGCCGTTGCGGATGGCCGTGGCGATGTTCGCGCCTTTGTTGCGTTCTTCGCGGAGTCGCTCGTAAATCAGCACGTTGGCATCGACCGCCATGCCCAGCATGAGCACGATGCCGGCGAGGCCGGAGAGCGTGAAGGCAGCGTTCACGCCGACCATGAAACCGACGGTGAGCAGCAAGTTGGCGAGCAGGGCCACGCAGGCGACGACACCTGCGAAGCGGTAGTAGACGAGCATGAACACGAGCACCGCGGCGAACGACAGGCCGACGGCGAGCGTGCCCTTGCGGATGGTATCCGCACCAAGCGTCGGCCCAATGGTGTTCTCGCTCACCGGCTTTTCGCGCAACTGGGCGTTAAGAGCACCATTGCGGAGGAAGTTCACGAGCCGATCGACGCTCTTGGAATCGAAGTTGCCGCTGATCTGGCCATTCGAGGTGATGACGGCGTTCAGGCTCGGGGCCGAGACGATCTTATCGTCGAGCAGAATGGCGAGGCTGCGGATGGTGCCACCGGCGTTCTTGTCCGGCTTGTTCCGGGTCGTCATCTTGCCGAAAGCGCGGGCACCGGCTCCGTTGAAGTGGAACGACACGGAGGGTTTAAAGGTCTTGGGGTCCGTGTCCGCGGAGGCGGTCAGTGAAATATCACCTTCCACACGAACGGTATCCGCATCGCCCACGCGGGTGAGCACGAAGTATTCGACCTTCTTCTCTTCTCGCTTCGCAGGGTCCTTCAGTTCGCAGGGCCGGCTATAGAGCAGCATCGAGGTCTGTCGGCGGGTGTCCTCGTCGCCAGCGGCATACTCGTTCAGGTAAGTCTTGCCGCGGTTGGCAGCGACCATTTGCCACAGGCCAGCACCGCGTGCCTCGGAGGCGTTGCTCAGGCCGAGTGTTTCACGCTCTTCGGGCCCGAGTTCGACCCACACGTACTTCACCTGCGGGGCGTCGCCCTTCTTGTCACTCGGGTCCTCGTTCACCCACAATGGGTACGTCCCGTCCGGTCCAGGCGGCGCGAGCCCTTGTTCGGCAGCGACGCGGAGCTTCTCGGCGTACTCGGGTGTCGGATTATCGATAAGGTCGCGAGCCGCCTGAACACCTTTCTCGTCGTCGGTCTTGTTCGCCAGGATGCGGAATTCGAGCACGCCCATCTGCGAAACGAGCGACTTGACCTCTTCAATTTCCTCGGCGGAGAGGTTGGCTCGACCGCCCTTTCCGGCACCGCCCGTGGGAAGGATGATTTCGACGCGGGTATCGCCGAGAGGCCGAACCGTGACGTTCTTCAAGTCCGCCGGGTCGATGCGGCGCTTGATCTGGGCGGCGAGCTTGATCATGTCCTCGCTGCTGAGGCCGGCTCCGCTGCTGCTCGAAGCGGCAGCCTGGCCTGTGCCCTTGCGGGCATCCATCAGCTGCTTGGTGCGTTCGATGTTGATTTCGTAGACAAGAATCGTGCCGCCCGCGAGGTCGATACCCAGGCGGTACTTGTCGAGACGGGACGCATAGTACCCGGCCAGGAGGCACGGGAGGAGGCAGATAAGCAGACCGCGGAGGTAATTGCGTTGCATGGCGTCCGGTACCAGCTTGATGGCGAACGGCCGGCGTCAACCGGCGGGCAGGATATCGATCCGTCGTGAACGACGGGTCTGGTGGACTACGCTTTCGGTACTTCAGCTTCGTCGGTGCCCAGCACTTTGAGCACGGCACTGCGGAGAATCTTGAGCTTCGATTCTTCGGAGCGGATCACGATCTCCGCTTCTCCGTCCTTGGCGGTCACCACCTTCCCGATGATGCCCGTCGTGGTCACGATGCGGGCCCCCGGTTTGAGCGAGGCGAGCATCTGTTCCTGTTCCTTCTTCTGGCGTCGGCCCGCGGGGAGCACCACGATGACCCAGAAGAGCATGAACAGGCCGAACATCAGGAAGAGCGACATCGGATTCGCCAGGAATCCGCCGCCACCTGCGGGCTCACCTTCACCGAACAGGACCGGAATCATCATCGTGCTCGCAGCGCCCGCTAAGCGGGCAGAATAATCGGAAGAATCAATCTAGGAATCGCTCTGCCAGCGGGCAAGACAGCCCCGGTGGAAGGCCGCGAAACGCTTCTCGGCGATCGCCTGCCGGGCATCGGCCATCAGTCGCAAGTAATAAGCGATGTTGTGCAAGCTTAACAGTGTGGGCCCGAGCATTTCCTCCGCGGCGAAGAGGTGATGCAGATACGCCCGTGAGAAGTTTGCACAACAGTAACAGTCGCAATCGGACGCGAGCGGTCCGGGATCTCGCCGGTGTTTGGCATTTCGTAGGCGGAGCGGCCCGTCATAGGTGAACGCCAGGGCATTGCGGCCATTGCGGGTGGGCATGACGCAATCGAACATGTCGATGCCCGCCGCGACGCCCACGAGCAGGTCTTGCGGCCGCCCCACACCCATGAGGTAGCGTGGCTTGGCTTCCGGCAGCAGGGCGGCACACGCAGGCAGGGCCGCGTGCATTTGCTCTGGAGCTTCGCCGACGCTGAAGCCGCCCAGGGCGTAGCCGGGGAACTCCATCGCCACGAGTTCGTGGGCACACTCGGCTCGCAGGCCCACATCCAGGCCGCCCTGCACAATGGCGAAGAGGGCTTGCTCGGCGCGTGAGTGGTGCCGTTGGCAGCGCCCAGCCCACAGGATCGAGCGGCGGACCGCGTTCCGCATCACGGCAGGATCGGACTGGGCGGGAGGGCACTCGTCCAACACCATCGCGATGTCCGACCCGAGGTTCTGCTGAATCTCGACGGCCTTCTCGGGTGTCAGTTCCAGCGGCGAGCCATCGATGTGGCTGCGGAATTTCGCACCTTCGTCCGTGATTTTGGCCTGCGAGGCCAGGCTGAACACCTGGAAGCCGCCGGAGTCCGTGAGGATGGGGCGATCCCAGTGCATAAAGCGGTGGAGACCGCCGAGGTCGCGGATGAGTTCGTCGCCGGGCCGCAGGGCCAGGTGGTAGGTGTTGCCGAGGATGATCTGAGCCCCGACGGAGCGGACCATCTCGGGGGTGAGCCCCTTCACGGTGGCTTGCGTGCCGACCGGCATGAATACGGGCGTGGCGATGTCGCCGTGCGGCGTGGCCAACAGGCCCGCACGGGCCGTTTCATCCTGATGCTGAAGTTTGAAGGAAAAGGGCATGATTGGAAGGGTGAGCCGCAACTGTGTGCGGCCTGCGAAACCCACCGCACCCGTTCGGGTGCGGCTCGCCTGGTGACAGGCAGAATTAGTCCCCGCGCAACTTCAGGTTGCACTGAGTGAGCTTCTCGCGGACTTCCGTGAGGGAGGTTTGGCCGAAGTTCTTCGCTTCCAGCAATTCATCCGCCGTGCGCTGGCAGAGTTCGCCGAGTGTGCTGATGTTGAGCCGGTTCATGCACTTGCGGGCTCGCACGGAGAGGTTCAGATCGCTCACCGGCTTGTTGAGCATCGCCTGCTCTTCCGGGCTCAGGTTTTGCTGCGGGCGGTAGCGGAATTCGTACTGCTGGCCCTGCTCCAGCGATTGCCCGATCCGCAATTGCTTGGCATTCATGATGATCTTGATTTCGTCAAGCGAGGTCTCGCCGAAGTTCTTGCTCGCCAGCAGCTGTGGCTCGCTCACGCGGGTGAGATCGCCCAGCGTGCGAATGTTCATGCGCTTCAAGCAATTGCGGCTTCGCACGGAGAGTTCGAAATCGGTGATCGGCACTTCCATCACCTGACGGTACTGGATGGAGACCTGCTCCTCCTCCGGGCTGTAGTACATCGACAGGCTGGCTTCGGCGTCCTTCACGAACAGCTTGGCGCGCTCGTCGGTGGGGTCCGACTTGTTGAGTCGACGGTAGCAATCGGCAGCCTTGTCGTACTGTTCATTGTCTTCGTAGAGCACGCCGAGGTTGTACAGCACGCCTCGGCCTATGGGCGGGTACTTCAGGCAGCGTTCGTAGAAACCGATGGATTCGTAGTCGTTGCCCTGCAGGTCGTTGAGGAAGCCGAGGCGGAAAAGGGCCGCGGAGTGGCGTGGGTCGAGCTCGATGGCGCGTTCGTAGAACTTGGCGGCACGCGGGGCATCGCCCTCGAGTTCGGCGAGGCCGCCTTCCTGGAAGTAGAACTCGCCGTTGTGAGCCGCGGCGTCCTTGAGCTTGGCCAGGATCGTCTTGGCTTCGCCAGGCTGCCCTTGCAGGCGGAGCACGCCAGCTTTCTGCAACTGCACCTGCTGCGACGAGTAGCCGCTCTTCTCGGCCTTCTCGAAGGCGGAGAGGGCGTCAGCGAGTTCGTGCCGATGAACGAGCGCGAGCCCAAGATAGAACGAGGCCAGCGGGCCTTCAGACTTCTGCAGGTTCTCGACTGACGAAGCCATGTGGCCGAGGAAGAAATGAGCGACACCCAGCTTCAGGTGCAGCTTCTTCTGCTGGGCGGGTGCGGCGACGGCGAGCCGCTTGTGCAGGATATCGATGATTTCGCGGAGGTTGCGGACCTGCGGGCCACCCTGGGCCAGCCCCTCGCGGAGCTTGGATACCATGCCGCCTTCGAAGTCCTCGCGTTCGACGAGGATCGCCTTGAGATCGACCAGTGATTCGGTCACGTGTTCGCCCTGACATACTGGTGTGCCGGACCTTGCCGCGTGTCGGCAGAGCACGCGAGAGCCGGAAACGAAACTTGCATGCCGAAGAGAAGAACTATAGCGATTCGTGGGGTGCACTGGCAAGCCCTGGTGAGCAGACGTGGTTCGAGGCGACCGGCCCAGGCTTCACAAGTGCTCAGTCATCGTCGTTGCGTTCCCACGGAATTTCAGCCATTCGGATCGTTCTCATTGATTCCGACGCCCACCCACACCCCCCTCGATGGCTTTGCCGGAATCGGTTGATTCCGGCACGCTGATTCCGGCAGGGCTTTGCCGGAATCGGTTGATTCCGGCACGCTGATTCCGGCAGACGAAGAATGATTCCGGCAAAACGCTTACATGCCTGAATCATCTGGTAATACGAATTCGATCTGTATGCCTGCAGACGCATTACGAAGACCAACAAT